>NZ_BBWK01000007.1 GCF_001463765.1 Aureimonas sp. AU4
GCGGGCTCCACGCCATGACGCCGACGCCCTGGTCGAGCGCGACCGGGAGAAGCTCGTATTCCGCCTCGCGCGCTTCGAGCGTGTAGTGGATCTGCTGCGTGACGAAGCGCGAGAGGTTGTGGCGCTCCGAGATGCCGAGCGCCTTCATGAGGTGCCAGGCCGAGAAGTTCGAGCAGCCGACGTAGCGGACCATGCCGTGCTGGACGAGCGTGTCGAGCGCCGCCATCGTCTCCTCCAGCGGCGTCTGCCCGTCCCACTGGTGAACGAGATAGACGTCGATCCGGTCGGTGCGCAGGCGCTTGAGGCTCGCCTCGCACTCGCGGATGATGTGGAGGCGCGACAGGCCTTGCTCGTTCGGACCCGCGCCCATCGGAAAGCGGACCTTCGAGGCGATCAGGACGTCGCCCGGCCGCTTGCCGCCCAGCACCTCGCCGACGATCTCCTCGGACCGTCCGCCGGAATAGACGTTGGCCGTATCGATGAGGTTCACGCCCTGGTCGATGCACAGGTCCACCAGCCGGCGGGCGTCGTCGACCTCGACCGCGCCGGTGGCGCCGAAGTTGCCGCGCCCCCCGAAGGTCATGGTTCCCATGGTGAGCGTCGAGACCTTCAGCCCCGAGCGTCCGAGCGAGCGATATTCCATGTGGGCGGTCCTCCCTGAACCCCGCGCGAGCCCTATCGCGCGTCGAAGCGCGACTGGGCGGCGAGAACCGCACCGATATGCCTTTGCGCCCAGGTCGTCAGCCCCTGGATTTCGGTCGCGAGCGTCAACCCGAGCGGCGTGATCGAGTAGGTGACGCTGACCGGCATCGTGGGCAGGACCTCGCGTGCCACCAGTCCGTCGCGCTCGAGGCTCTTTAGGGTCTGCGACAGCATCTTCTGCGAGATGCCGCCGATCATCCGTCGCAGCTCGTTGAAGCGGCGTGGACCCTTGGCGAGCAGCGTCAGGAGAAGCGTCGTCCACTTGTCGGCGATGCGATCGAGCACGAGCCGCGTCGGGCAGGCGGGATCGTAGACGTTGGGCGTCAGGTCCATGGGTTTCCTCGCGGTGACCTCGTGCGCATCCGGTGCCTTCTTTTCAGGCCGGTCGCCAGGTGGCATCTGGTATCCGTTGGTTACCAAAAGAAGGACGAATCATGAAGGTGGCATTGATCGGAGCTTCGGGTCAGGCGGGCTCCCGCATCCTGCGCGAACTCTCGAACCGGGGGCATGCGGTGACGGCGATCGCGCGCAACCCCAAGCGCATCGAGGTGCTGGCGGGCGTCACGCCGGTGCGCGGCGACGTCGCCGATGCCGACGCGCTGGCCTCGATCCTCAGCGGACACGACGCGGTGGTGAGTTCGGTCCACTTTCTCGCCTTCGACGCCGAGACGCTGATCGCGGCGGTCCGGGCGAGTGGGGTGAAGCGCTATCTGGTCGTTGGCGGTGCGGGGAGCCTGGAGGTCGCGCCCGGCCAGCGCCTTCTCGACGCGCCGGGCTTTCCGGACGCCTACAAGGCGGAGGCGAGCGCGGGGGCCAACTATCTCGACCGGCTGCGTGCGGAGGACGACCTCGACTGGACGTTCTTCTCGCCCGCCGCGATGTTCGTGCCCGGTGAGCGCACGGGCCGCTTTCGCCTCGGAGAGGATGCGCTGATCGCGAACGACCAGGGCTCCTCGATCTCGTTCGAGGACTACGCGATCGCGCTGGTGGACGAGCTGGAGCAGCCCCGCCACGTGCGGGGTCGCTTCACGATCGGGTACTGACGCTCAGTTGAGCGCGGTGAGAAGGCGCGCGGTCGGCCAGCCGTCGGCGGGCAGGCCGTGCTTCATCTGCTCCTCGCGCACGGCGGCGCGCGTGTTGGCGCCCAGGATTCCGTCGATCTTGCCGACGTCATAGCCCATGGTGGCGAGGCGCTGCTGCAGCACCTTCATCTGCTCGCCGTCGAGGCCCGGCTGCGGGTTGCCCATGTCGGCCGCCGGCCCGCCCGCCAGGCGCGTGCCGAAATAGGCGGCGGTCAGCGAGTAGGTCAGCGAGTTGTTCCAGGTCAGGTAGATGTCGAAGTTCGGGAAGGCCAGGAAGGCCGGGCCGCCCGCGCCCTGGGGCAGGACGACCGAGGCCATCATGCCGTCGCTTTCCAGCGGCGAGCCATCGGCCTTGGTGACGCCGAGCTTGGCGAACTCCGAGCGCGGCTCCTTGGAGACGAGCGCCGCGCGGTCGAAGGGGAAGTTCGCGGGAATGCGCACGGCCTCCAGCCAAGGCTCGCCGCGACGGTAGCCCATGGACTGGATGAACTTGCCGGTGGTCATCAGGACGTCCGGCACGTCGGTCAGGAGGTTGATCGTGCCGTTGCCGTCCTGGTCCGTCCCGTAGGCGAGGTAATCTTCCGGCAGGATCTGGGTCTGGCCGAGCTCTCCGGCCCAGGCGCCGCGCATCTGGTCGGGGCGCAGGTATCCGCGATCCACGAGCTCGATCGCGCCGATGAGATGCGGGCGGAAGATCTCGGGACGGCGGCAGTCGTGGGCGAGCGTCGCCAGCGCCGACAGCGTGTCGAAGTCGCCGAGAACCGCGCCGTAGTCCGTCTCGAGGCCCCAGAACGAGGCGATCACCGGACCGGGCACGCCGGTCTGGCGCTCGACCTCGGCGAAGGTCGAGGCGTATTTGCGCAGGTTCGCCTGGCCGCGCGCGAGCCGGTCCTTGTTGACCATGCGGCCCTGGAACTGCGTCCAGGCCTGCTGGAACACGCCCTGGCCGCGATCACGCGAGAGCACCTTCGGGTCCGGGCGCACGTTGGCGAGCGCCCGCTCGATGCCGGCCTCCGACAGGCCCTTCGCCCGCGCTTCCGTCCGCACGCCATCGAGGAAGGCGCCGAAGTCGCCGCCGCACTGCGCGCCCTGCGCCAGGGCTCCTCCGGTGGTAGCCAGAAGGGCGGCGGCGAGAATCGCGAGGCGTCGCGGGGCATGGGACATCGGGGAGGCATCCTTGTGGTCTGGAAATCGGGATGAGGCTGCTGAAGCCGCAAACTGCGGCGCGAGCGTGGCCTGACCGTCAGCTCGACGGACGATGGGCGGCGAGCCAGGCGCGCCAGTCCTCGCGCGTGCCCGAAAAGGCGTTGCGGTCCACGAGGCCGTCGACGCCCGGCACGGTGCCCGTCGCCGTCCACTGCCAGAAGCGGAAATCGCGGTCGGGATAGTTCGCGGTCGGGTGGTCCTTCACGCCGCGCAGCCAGAACTGATGCTTGGGAAAGGTTCCGACGAGGCGGTCGCGGTGGATGTCGATTGGGGCGTAGATGATGGGTCGCACGCCGTAGTGCTTCTCGACCGCGTCGAGGAAGGCCGTCATCTCGCGCACCACCTCGTCGCGCGGCGGGCGGCGCGTGCAGGTGGGCGAGTCCGGGTTCCACTCGACGTCGAGCACCGGGGGCAGGGCCTGCGGGTCGCGCGGCACGTTGGCGATGAACCAGGCGGCCTGCTCGATGCCGGGCCGGCACCAGTAGAAGAAGTGGTAGGCCCCGCGCGGCACGCCGGCGGCGGCGGCCGCCTTCCAGTTGCGCAGGAAGGCGGAATCGACGCGGTCTCCGCCTTCCGTCGACTTCAGGAAGGCGAAGGCGACGCCGCCGCGCCGCGCCGCGTCCCAGTCGATCTCGCCCTGGTACTTCGACACGTCGATGCCGTGGACCGGATAGTGTTCCGGGGTCGAGCCGTTGATGCCGGAGAGGCCGAGATCGCCGGGGTCGAGCGAGGCCGAGCGGCAGGCGCCGAGGGCGGCGAGCGCGCAGAAGAGGCCGGTGAGAACGAGGCGACGGGCGCGGCCGCGGCTGGGGCGAATGGCGTGGGAGCCGGTGTCGGCCATGGGTCTCGCGTCTCCATTAAGGACGCGGACACCTTGGGGTCCGCCCGATCGCAACGGCGCGCACGTTCGCGGCGGCGCCTGACGCGAGGCTGACGCATCCGCGCTGGGGAGCACCCGCGACCGTGTGTCGGGATAAAAGAATGCGTGATCTGATGCGGGAGAACCATTTGGTCGCACCCGCGTTGGGGGTCCCGAAGGTACATCGTCGCAAAAGGATCCGACACTCATGAAGACCATCACGCTCGCCGCTGGCGTCGCCGCCCTTCTGGCCCTGTCGGCCTGCTCCGACAACAGCTCCAAGACGCCGTCGACCACCTCGAGCTCGACGACGACCGCCCCCGCCACCACCGGCACGGGCGCGACGCCTGGCGCCACCACGACGACCACGACGCCGGCCACCGGCGGCACGATGGCGCCGGCGACCGGCGGCTCCACGACCTCCACGACCACGAACTGATCCTCATCGCCTCGGCGAGAGGGCGGCGGCCGGCTCTTCGAGCCGGCCGTTCGCTTGTCGGGAGGCGCCTCGCGCACGGCCGTCTTTTCGCGGTCGCCGCGACACGATAGGAAAGGCGCCGGGGATTCTCCCGGTCCTCGGACGGACGGCATGTCGATCTTTTCCACCCTCGGGCAGCTCCTGAGGGACCTCGCGCAGCAGGGCGGCTCGGTCGTCGAGACCTTGGTGGAGCGCGTTCGCACCGCTTTTTCGGGCGACCGCGAGACGCGGCGCCGCGTCGCCTTCTCGGTCGCGATGATCGCGCTGTCGGCCAAGATGGCGCGTGCCGACGGCGTCGTGACGCCGGCCGAGATCAGCGCCTTCCGTCGCATCTTCCTGATCCCGCCCGACGAACTTCAGAACGTCTTCCGTCTCTATTCCATCGCGCAGCAGGACACGGCGGGCTTCGAGATCTACGCCTCGCGCATGCGCGCGCTCTGCGAGGAGCCGCCGGCGGACGGTGAGGAGGGCTGTGCGCTGCTCGTCGACGTCCTCGACGGCCTGTTCCACATCGCCGGTGCCGATGGCGTGGTGCACGAGCGCGAGCTCGACTTCCTCGCGGCCGTCGCGGAGCGCTTCGGGCTGACCGCCGCGCAGTTCGAGCGCATCCGTGCTCGCCATGTCGACGGCGGCGAAGCCGGGGCCTTCGCCGTGCTGGGCGTCGATCCGAACGCCAGCCACGAGGAAATGCGCCGCCGCTACCTCCATCTCGTACGCGAGAACCACCCCGATCGCCTCGCCGCGCGAGGGGTCCCGGCGGAGTTCATGGCGATCGCCACGGAGCGCATGAAAGCGATCAACGCCGCCTGGGCCATGGTCGGGCGGGTGGCGGTGTCCTGATGGCGACGGAGGCGGTCTGGCAGGCCGACAGCGCGCTGGTGTCGCGGCTGGAGCCTTCGGCCAACCACAACGAGCGGGCGGGCGGCGCCGGGCCCGACATGCTCGTTCTTCACTACACCGGCATGCGGGACGCGGCTTCCGCGCTCGCACGGCTGCGCGACCCGGCCGCCGAGGTGTCGGCCCATTACCTCGTGGACGAGGACGGGACGCTGGTCCAGCTGGTGCCCGAGGCGCGCCGGGCCTGGCACGCGGGACTCTCGCGCTGGAAGGGGCGGGACGACGTCAACTCGCGCTCGATCGGGATCGAGATCGTCAATCCCGGCCACGAACACGGCTACCGCGCGTTCCCTTCCGAACAGATCGCCACCGTCGTCCAATTGTGCCGAGATTGTGTCGATCGTTGGTCGATCGCGGGCGATCAGGTCGTGGCCCACTCGGATGTCGCCCCGGCTCGCAAGGAAGATCCCGGCGAATTCTTCCCTTGGAATCAACTTTGGGCAGCGGGCGTCGGCCACTTCGTGGCGCCGGTCGAGATGCGGAGCGGGCGCTTCCTCCTGCGCGGTGACGCGGGCCCCCCGGTCGCGGCCTGGCAGGAAATGCTCGCGAGCTACGGATACCCCTGCGACATCAACGGAACCTTCGACGACACAACGCATTTCTGCACCTTGGCGTTTCAGCGGCACTTCCGCCAAGCGAAGGTCGACGGGTGCGCCGATGCCTCGACCGTCGCGACCCTGCACAGGCTGCTCGCGACCCGTCCGTAGCTGACCCGAGGCTGGACCGGGCCGAATCGGTGCGCCGTGTTTGTATCACTCTGAAATATTGTGTTACCGCGCCGTCACATTGACGGTCCGGTTCGCCGCCATAACCGGCCCCGTCACCGCCGCTGAGCATCGCGGCAGAGAGGGGATGGTCCGCACGCCGGGTTTTGGGGCGGGGCGGGACCGACGATCCGTACCACAGGACCGAAATGACGAAACTGCCTGCCATGGCTTGCGCCGTGACGCTTTCGCTTGCCCAGATTTCCGTTGCCTTCGCCGATTCCGCTTCGTCCACATCCACGGCGCCGCTCAAGCCCGCCGACATCGAGACCCCCCAGGTGGCCGCTGCCGCTGCCGAGCCGACCGATTCCACGCTCGCCGCGCGCCCCTTCGCCGACATCATCGAGCGCGAGGCCCGCGCCAATGGCGTTTCCGTCGAACTGGCCCATGCCATCGTATCGGTGGAAAGCCGCTACCGCATCGACGTCACCGGCCGCGCCGGCGAGATCGGGCTGATGCAGATCAAGCCTGCCACCGCTCGCGACATGGGCTTCGAGGGCGCGGCGACCGATCTCTACAACCCGATCGTCAACATCCGCTACGGGATGAAGTATCTGGCCGGTGCCGAGCGGCGCGGCGGCGGAACGCTCTGCGGCACGATCCTGAAGTACAATGCCGGCCATTACTCACGCCGCATGAACCCGACCTCGGCTCGCTACTGCCAGAAGGTCAAGCTCGTTCTCGCCAGCCTCGACTCCGACCGCTCGCGCGATCCCGGCATCTGACCCGCCGGCGCTTGACACGCGGCGCCCCGGACCCCCTTAAGAAGCCGCCAGTCGGCTGGGCGACCGCTGCCGCAAGGGCCGAAAGGCCGCGGGGGAGGAAAGTCCGGGCTCCACGGAGAAACGGTGCCGGGTAACGCCCGGCGGGGGCGACCCCAGGGACAGTGCCACAGAGAACAGACCGCCTCCACGACCTTCGGGCCAACGGGAGGTAAGGGTGAAACGGTGGGGTAAGAGCCCACCGCGCGACCGGCAACGGAAGCGGCATGGTAAACCCCACCGGGAGCAAGACCGAATAGGAACGACGCGGCGGGAAACCGTCAGCCCTCTCCGGGCCGGTCGTTCGGGTGGGTTGCTTGAGGCGGCGCGCGAGCGTCGTCCCAGAGGAATGGTCGCCCAAGGCAGCTTTCGGGCTGCCGGACAGAACCCGGCTTACAGGCCGACTGGCATCTCGCTCCCAAATCTCGCGCTCGACGGCTGGCTTCGACATGCGCGCGAGCACCCGTGGCGCGACGGCTGGGGCGTATCATGGGACGGCGCCCCACCGGCGCCTGGAGCGGTGCGCTCGCGAGGCAAGCCGGAGCTGGCGCATCAGCCCGCCGGCGATGCATCGGCGCCACGCCGGCCCTTCATGATGCGGTGGACCACGCGCCTCAAACCACTGTTATCGCTGCATGTTTTTGATTTGTTCCGCACCGTGCGCGGCGCCCCTTCGGCGGCATCGGAGGGGTTGTTCCCATTGACCCCCATGGGGTCCCATGATATCCCAAATTCCACGGTTCGATGCCTTCCAGTCGATCCGATTCCATCGTGTCGAGGTTGTGCGGCGGGCTCGTGAGGGCTCGCGCCGGGACGGCGTGTGCCTGCTTCCGGGTGTCGGCAGCGCGAGGGGTCGGTTTCGGCGCGGAAGGCTCATCGAACGCTTCGCCGGATGGAAACGGGTCTGTCGCGGATGCGCTTCCTGTCCAATTGGATCAACAACGTGGACGCGAAGGGGCGAGTCTCCGTGCCGGCACCTTTTCGTCAGATCCTGGCCTCGCGCGGCGAGCGCGAGCTCTACGCGCTACAGGCGATCGGCCAGCCCGCCATCGATGTCGGCGGGCTCGATCTCCTCGAGCGCTACGAGGCGCGCATGGCTCAGGAAGATCCGTTCGGCGAGGACTACGCGGACATGTCGCTTTTCGCCTATGGCGACGGCGCCTTCCTGAAGCTCGACGCCGAGGGGCGTGTCGGCGTCACGGACTTCGTGCGAAGCCATACCGGCATCGGCGATCGAGTGGCCTTCGTGGGTCGCTCGCATTTCTTCCAGCTCTGGGAGCCTGCCGCGTTCGAGGCCCACCGGGCCGAGGCGCGCGCGCGGCTCCTCGCCAAGCGCTCGTCGCGCGACGAGCGCGAGAGATCACCGGAATGATGACGGATCTCGGCGGGACCGAGGATCCCGCCGATGGCGGACCGGTTCGTCACATTCCGGTGCTTCTCGCGCCCGTCGCGGCCTCGCTCGACCTTCCTCCGGGAAGCCTGATCGTCGACGGGACCTTTGGCGCGGGCGGCTATTCGGCCGCCCTTCTTCGTCGTGGATACCGGGTGCTCGGCATCGACCGAGACCCGAGCGCCATCGCCGGTGCCCGGCCGTTCCTCGACGAATTTCCCGGCCTTCGGCTGCGCGAGGGGCGCTTCGGCGACATGGAGGCGATCCTTTCGGCGGAAGGGATCGACGAGGTCGACGGCGTCGTCCTCGACATCGGCGTGTCGTCCATGCAGATCGACGAGGCGGAGCGCGGCTTCTCGTTCCAGAAGGACGGGCCGCTCGACATGCGCATGAGCGGCGCGGGTCCTTCCGCGGCCGACGTCGTGAACCGTCTCAAGGTCGGCGATCTCGCGCGCGTCCTGAACTTCCTCGGCGAGGAGCGGCAGGCGGGGCGCATCGCACGCGCCATCGAGGCGCGCCGTGCCGAGCGGCCCTTCGAGCGCACGCTCGATCTGGCCAACCTCGTGGCCCGCACGATCGGGCGCAACCCGAAGGACCGCATCGATCCGGCGACGCGGACCTTTCAGGCGCTGCGCATCTTCGTCAACGACGAGCTGGGCGAGCTCGTGCGGGCACTTCTGGCGGCCGAGCGCGTGCTTCGGCCGGGCGGGCGGCTCTCGGTCGTGACCTTCCATTCGCTGGAGGATCGCATCGTGAAGCGCTTCCTGCGCGACCGCTCGGAGGCGGCGTCAGGCTCGCGCCATTTACCCGATGTTCAGCATAAAGCCCCAACATTCGAGTCGCGCAATCGGCCGGTCGTGGGCGAGGAGGGCGAGGTCGCCCTGAACCCGCGCGCCCGATCGGCCAAGCTGCGATCCGCCACCCGCACCCGAGCACCCGCGCGCGAGGGGAGGGAGGCCCATGCCTTCGCGGATCTGCCGGACCTGGCCGATCTGCCCGCCGCCGGAGCTTGACCTGTTCATGTTGAAGACGCTCGACGTTCTTCTGATCGTGCTGATGCTCGGCGCCGCCGCCTGGACCTTCGGCAACAAGTACCAGGTCGAGGCGCTGGAGAGCCAGGTCATCGCGCTCGACCGCAAGATCGCGCTCGAGCGCGAGACGATCCAGCTTCTCGAAGCCGACTGGAGCCTTCTGAACCAGCCGCGCCGCATGGAGGCTCTCGCCCAGGCCTTCAACGCCGACCTGCAGCTCGTTCCGATCGCGCCCGAGCAGATCGTGCGTCCCGACGAGCTGCCCTCCGCCCCGCTTCCGCCCGAGCCGGAGAAGGACGCCAAGGGGCGCACCTTCGCCGACGCCTCGAAGGGCCGTGCCCGATGATCGCCCCGCTCCTGCGCCGCACGCCGTTGCGCCGTTTCCTGGCCCCCGTCTCCCCGTCGGATGCATCCGGGACGCGCCGGTCGCTGCGCCCGCGCCGCGCTGAGCCTCCGCGCAACCGCCCGCGCTTCCTGATCGCCGTCGGCCTGTTCTGCGCGATCTACGGCGTGATCGGCGCGCGCCTCGTCGTCTGGGGCGCGATCTCGGACCCGACCGACCCGTTCCAGACCTCCGGCATCGGCGGACCCATCACGCGGCCCGACCTCGTCGACCGCAACGGCGAGGTGCTGGCGACCGACATCAAGACCGCCTCGCTTTTTGCCGAGCCGCGCCGCATCGTGGACGCCGACGAGGCGACCGAGGCGCTCATGACGGTGCTGCCCGACCTCAACCCGAAGGTCGTCCATGCGCGCCTGTCCTCCAAGGCGGGCTTCGCCTGGCTGCGCCGCGAGCTGACGCCGCGCCAGCAGCAGGAGATCCTGGCGCTCGGCATTCCGGGCATCGGCTTCCGCAACGAGAAGAAGCGCTTCTACCCCGGAGGACCGACGGCGGCGCACGTCCTGGGCGCGGTGAACATCGACAACCAGGGCATCGCCGGCATGGAGAAGTATGTCGACGACTCGGGCTTCCGCGCCCTTCAGTCGTCGGGCTTCGCCTCGAACGGCGACCTCGAGCCGGTGAAGCTGTCGCTCGACCTGCGCGTCCAGCACATCGTGCGCGACGAACTCGTGGCGGGCGTCGAGCGCTACAAGGCGATCGCGGCGGGCGGACTCGTGATGGACGTCGAGACCGGCGAGATCATCGCCATGGCCTCGGTGCCCGACTACGACCCCAACACGCCCGGCGACGCCTTGAAGAAGGAGAACCTGAACCGCGTCTCGGCCGGCACGTTCGAGATGGGCTCCACGTTCAAGATCTTCACGACCGCCATGGCGCTCGACTCCGGCAAGGTGAAGGTCACCGACATCTTCGACACGACGCCCTTCCGCGTCGCGGGCTTCACGATCAAGGAGTTCCACGGCAAGGGCCGGCCGCTCTCGGTGCCCGAGATTTTCGAATACTCCTCGAACGTCGGCTCGGCCCGCGAGGCCGACCTCATCGGCATCGACGGCCACAAGGAGTTCCTGACGCGCATGGGCCTTTTGTCGAAGGTCAAGACCGAGCTGCCCGAGGTCGCCATGCCGACCCAGCCCAAGGTCTGGAAGAAGATCAACTCCATGACCATCGCCTTCGGTCACGGCGTGTCCACCACACCCCTGAACACGGCGGTCGCCGCCGCCGCCATCGCCAACGGCGGCTGGTACATTCCCCCGACCTTCCTGCCGCGCACGAAGGAGGAGGCCGACAAGATCAAGGTCCGCGTCGTCGCGCAGCACACGTCCGACGACATGCGCGGCATCTTCCGCCTCAACGGCGAACAGGGCTCTGGCAAGCGGGCCAACCCGCCGGGCTATCATGTCGGCGGCAAGACCGGCACGGCCGAGAAGGTCGTCAACGGACGCTACTCCAAGGACTCGCGCTTCAACGCCTATGTCGGGGCCTTCCCGATCGAGAAGCCCCGCTATCTCGTGGTCACGATCATCGACGAGCCCAAGCGCTTCGAGAAGGACCCGAACGCGACCGCCGGCTTCAACGCGGGCGTCATGGTCGGCAACATCGTGCGCCGCGCCGCGACCTTCCTCAACGTCAAGCCGGACTTCGGCGACACGGGGCGCCAGCTCCTCGTCTCCTACTGAGCGATTCGAAAACGCTTCTATCGGCGGTCGACTTGTCCTAAGCCGACCGCCGACCCCGGCCACCGGCCGATAGACGGACACGGGAACGCCGTTGATGAAACTCTCCGACCTCGCCGCCGACATCGCAACGGGCGACGACCTCGCGAGCGTGGAGATACGCGGCCTCACCGCCGACTCCCGCGCCGTGAAGCCCGGCGACCTCTTCGCCGCGCTGCCCGGCACGAAGGGCGACGGCGCGAGCTATGTCGCGGAAGCGCGCGCCAAGGGCGCCGCCGCCGTTCTCCTGCCGCTCGACGCGCCGGCGCCGCAGGCGGGGGGCGCTGTCCTGCGCGCGCCGGACGCGCGCCGCGCCCTCGCCCTCATGGCCGCCCGCTTCCACGGCGCGCAGCCCGAGCATGTCGTGGCGGTGACGGGCACCAGCGGCAAGACCTCGATCGCCGCCTTCACGCGCCAGATCTGGACGACGCTCGGCCTCAAGGCCGCCTCGATCGGAACGACCGGCGTCGTCTCGCCGACGCGCGACGACTACGGCACGCTGACGACGCCGGACCCCGTGGCGCTCAGCCTCCTCATGCGTGAACTCGCCGACGAGGGCGTGACCCACGCCGCGATGGAGGCGTCGAGCCACGGGCTCGAGCAGCGCCGCCTCGACGGCGTGCGTCTGCGCGCGGCGGGCTTCAGCAATCTCGGCCGCGACCACATGGACTACCACGCGACGGTCGAGGAGTATTTCGCGGCCAAGATGCGCCTCTTCGACACGCTCCTGCCCAAGGGCTCGCCGGCCGTGATCTTCGCCGACGACCGCTGGTCGGGCGCCGCCGTCGAGGCCGCGCAGCGCGCCGGCATGACCGTGATGACGGTCGGGCGCGACGGCGGGTTCCTGAAGCTCAAGCGCCTGGAGCACGAGCGCAACCGGCAGGTCGCGGAGATCGACGCAGCCGGCCGGCTGCACCGCATCGTGCTGCCGCTGGCGGGTGAGTTCCAGATGTCCAACGCCCTGGTCGCCGCGGGCCTTGCGGTCGCGGGCGGGGTCAATGTCGACGATGTCCTGCCGGCGCTGGAAACGCTCCGGGGCGCGCCCGGCCGCCTCGACCTCGCCGCCACGACAGCGGAGGGCGCGCCGGTCTTCGTGGACTACGCCCACAAACCGGAGGCCCTAGAGAACGTTCTCGCGGCGGTCCGTCCGTTCACGACGGGCCGCGTGATCGCGGTGATCGGCTGCGGCGGCGACCGCGACCGGGGCAAGCGCCCGATCATGGGCGCGATCGCCGAGCGTCTTGCCGACGTCGTGATCGTCACCGACGACAATCCGCGCTCCGAGGAGCCGGCCACGATCCGCGCGGCGATCCTCGAGGACGCGCCCAAGGCCGAGGAGATCGCCGACCGGCGCGAGGCGATCCGTCATGCCGTCATGATGGCGCGCAGCGGCGACACGGTGGTGGTCGCCGGCAAGGGGCACGAGAACGGCCAGACGGTCGGCACCGTGACGCTGCCTTTCAGCGATCACGAGGAGGTCCGCCGCGCGGTCGGGGAGGCGGCACGATGACGGAACCGCTCTGGACCGGCGCCGCGATCGCCGAGGCGACCGGCGGTCGCCCGGTCGGAACCATGCCGCCCGCGATCGGCGGCGTCTCGATCGACACGCGCTCGCTGGAGCCGGGCGACGTCTTCTTCGCGATCCGCGGCGACCGGGTCGACGGTCACCAGTTCCTACGGCCCGCGATCGCCGCCGGCGCGGCGCTTCTCGTCGTCTCCAAGGAGAAGCTGCCGGCCCTCGGCAGCCTGCCCGTGCCGCTGCTCGTGGTGGACGACGTGCTGAAGGCGATGGAGCGTCTGGCCGTTGCCGCCCGCGCCCGTGCGCAGGCCCGCATCGTCGCGGTGACGGGCAGCGTCGGCAAGACCACCACCAAGGAGGCGCTGCGCCACGCGCTCGGCGCGGAAGGCACGGTCCACGCCTCGGAGGCCTCCTTCAACAATCATTGGGGCGTGCCGCTCTCGCTCGCGCGCCTGCCGGCCGACACGCGCTTTGCCGTGTTCGAGATCGGCATGAACCATCCGGACGAGATCCGGCCGCTGGTCAAGATCGTGCGTCCGCATGTGGCGATCGTCACGCTGATCGCCCCGGCCCATCTCGGCCATTTCGAGAACCTGCGCGCGATCACGCGCGCCAAGGGCGAGATCTTCGAGGGGCTGACGCCCGGCGGCACGGCCGTGATCAACGCCGACGATCCCGAGAGCGCGGCCCTGCGCGAGATCGCGCTCGCGGCCGGCGTCACCCGCATCACCACCTTCGGCGAGGCGGACGGGGCGGACTACCGCCTGACGGGCTTCGCCCCGCTCGAGGAGGGCTCGCACGCGAGCGCCTTGATCGACGGAACTCCGGTCGAGTTCCAGCTGCCGTCCGGCGGCCGACACCTCGTCCAGAACACGCTGGCCGTGCTCGGCGCGGCCGACCTCCTCGGCGCCGACGTCGCGCTGGCCGCCGCCGCGCTTTCCTCCTGGCGCGCGGGCACGGGCCGCGGCGCGCGCCACCGGCTCGCTGTCGGCTCCGGCATGCTGACGCTGATCGACGAGAGCTACAACGCCAACCCGGCCTCGATGCGCGCCGCGCTCGGTCTTCTGGGCGCGATGCAGCCCGGCCCGGGCGGGCGGCGCATCGCGCTTCTGGGCGACATGCTGGAGCTCGGGTCCTTCTCGCGCGACCTGCACGAGACCCTGGTGGAGCCCGTCGCCGAAGCCGGTTGCGACCTCGTTCTTCTGGCGGGCGCGGAGATGCGCACGCTCTACCTCGCGCTGCGCGAGCGCGGGATCGAGGCGCAGTGGTTCGGCTCCGCCGGGGAGCTTGAGGAAAGCTTGGCCGGTCATCTTCGCCCCGGCGACGTCGTCATGGCCAAGGCGTCCAAGAGCATCGGCTTCAGCCGTCTCGTGGAGAACCTCGTCGCTCGTCTCGGCACGCCCGCCGGGGCGCACGAGGCGTCGCTCCGCCCCACCACGATGGCCCAGGACGCTTGAACGACCGATGCTCAGCTATCTTGCCGCGCTCGCCGCGGACGTCCAGGCCTTCAACGTCTTCCGCTACATCACCTTCCGCACCGGCGGGGCTCTGATCACGTCCTTCATCACGGTCTTCCTGTTCGGACCGGCGATCATCGCGAACCTGCGCGTTCGGCAGGGGCGGGGGCAGCCGATCCGCGCCGACGGGCCGCAGACCCATTTCAAGAAGGCCGGCACGCCCACGATGGGCGGCCTCATGATCCTCGCGGGTCTCCTGGCCTCGACGCTGCTCTGGGCCGACCTATCCAACCTCTACGTCTGGACGGTGCTGTTGGTGACTGTCGGCTTCGGCGCCATCGGCTTCTACGACGACTATCTGAAGGTCACGAAGCAGAGCCACCTCGGCTTCTCCGGCAAGGCGCGGCTCGCCATCGAGTTCGCCATCGCGCTGGCCGCCGGCGTCCTCATCATCCTCGCGCAGACGGGCTCCTTCGCGACCTCGCTGTCGATCCCCTTCTTCAAGCAGCTCCTGATCGACCTCGGCTGGTTCTACGCCGCCTTCGCCGCCGTCGTGATCGTGGGCGCGGGCAACGCGGTGAACCTCACGGACGGCCTCGACGGGTTGGCGATCATGCCAATCATGATCGCGGCCGCCGCCTTCGGCCTGATCGCCTATCTCGCGGGCAACACGAACTTCTCGAACTACCTGCAGATCCACTACGTCGCGGGCACGGGCGAACTTTCCGTGATCTGCGGCGCGCTGATCGGCGCGGGCCTCGGCTTCCTGTGGTTCAACGCCCCGCCGGCCGCGATCTTCATGGGCGACACGGGTTCGCTGGCGCTGGGCGGCCTCGTCGGCACGGTCGCGGTCGCCACCAAGCACGAACTGGTGCTCGCCGTGATCGGCGGCCTCTTCGTGATCGAGGCGCTCTCGGTGATCATTCAGGTCGCCTCGTTCAAGCTCACCGGCAAGCGCGTCTTCCTGATGGCGCCGATCCACCACCATTTCGAGAAGCTCGGCTGGACCGAGAGCCAGGTCGTGGTGCGCTTCTGGATCATCGCGCTGCTTCTCGCCTTCGTCGGCCTGTCGACGCTGAAGCTCCGCTAGGGGACGCCCACATGATCGCAGCCGAGACCTTCCGCGGGCAGCCGGTCGCCCTGTTCGGCCTCGGCGGGTCGGGGCTCGCCACGGCCCGCTCGCTCCAGGCGGGCGGCGCGAAGCTGACCGCCTTCGACGACAACCCGCGCTCGGTCGAGACGGCGGCGGGCGAGGGGCTTTCCACCGGCGATCTCCATGCGCTCGACTGGAGCGGCCTGGCCGCGCTGGTGCTCTCGCCCGGCGTGCCGCTGACCCATCCCAAGCCGCATTGGGCGGTGGAGCTCGCCGCAGCCAACGGCGTGCCCGTCATCGGCGACATCGAGATATTCGCCCGCGAGCGCGCGCGGCTGGGGGGCGAGGCGCCCTTCGTCGCCATCACCGGAACCAACGGCAAGAGCACGACCACGGCGCTGATCGCGCACGTCCTGCGCCATTCGGGCCGCGACACGCAGCTCGGCGGCAATATCGGCGTGCCGGTGCTGACGCTCGAGCCGCCACGCGCCGACCGCTTCTACGTGGTCGAGTGTTCCTCCTACCAGATCGACCTCGCACCCTCGATCGCCCCCACCGTCGGCCTCCTTCTCAACCTCTCGCCCGACCATCTCGACCGCCACGGCACGATGGAGAACTACGCGGCCATCAAGGCGCGGCTCCTGAAGGAGGCGGGCACGGCGGTGGTGGGCGTCGACGACGAGTGGTGCGCCGGCATCGCCGACTGGCACGAGGGCGAGGGACGCCCGCTCGTGCGCATATCGCGCTCGCGCGAGCTCACTGATGGCATCTTCTTCCGCGACGGGACCCTCCACGTCATGCGTGGCGGCGAGGCCGAGCGGCGCATCGCGCTCGGCGGCATCGGCTCGCTGCGGGGTGCGCATAACGGCCAGAACGCGGCGGCCGCCGTCGCGGCCCTTCGCGCGCTCGGTCTCTCCTTCGAGGAGATCGAGGCGGGCCTGCGATCCTTTCCCGGGCTCGCCCATCGCATGGAAGAGGTCGCGCGCGTCGGCACGGTGCTCTTCGTCAACGATTCCAAGGCGACCAATGCCGATGCCGCCGCGCCCGCGCTCGGCAGCTTCCCGCGCATCCACTGGATCGCCGGCGGCCTGCCCAAGGAGGGCGGCATCGCCTCGCTCGAGCCGCTGTTTCCCCGCGTCGCCAAAGCTTACCTGATCGGCGAGGCGGCGCCCGCCTTCGCCGCCACTCTTGGTGAACGAATTCCTTACGAAATCTCGGGTAGTCTCCAGGTCGCGGTCGAGAACGCCGCGCGCGAGGCGGGCACCAGCGGCCGCGAGGAGATCGTCCTCCTTTCGCCGGCCTGCGCCTCCTTCGACCAGTTCCGGAACTTCGAGGTGCGAGGCGACACGTTCCGCCAGTTGGTGAACGCGTTGCCGGGCGCCGCGCCTATCGTGAGGACATGAGCGTCATGGCCGCCAGCCGCGCCAAGAAGGGTGTGATCACCGACTGGTGGTGGTCGATCGACCGCTGGTTCCTGGCGGCCTTCCTGATCCTGATGATCGGCGGCATGGTGCTGAGCTTCGCCGCCAGCCCGCCGGTCGCCGAGAAGATCGGCCTGGAGCCCTTCCACTTCGTGAAGCGGCACGCGCTCTTCCTGCTGCCTTCGATCGCCGCCATGCTGGCGACCTCGCTGCTGACCCCGCGCGGCATCCGACGCATGTCGATCATCATGCTGGGCGTGGCGATCGTCCTGATGGTCGCGGCCCTGTTCTTCGGCATGGAGGTCAAGGGCGCGCGGCGCTGGGTGGGCGCCGGACCGCTGACGATCCAGCCCTCCGAGTTCATGAAGCCGGCCTTCGTCGTGGTCTGCGCCTGGCTCTTCGCCGAGCGTTCGCGCCGCTCCGACATCCCCGGCAACCTCTTCTCGATCATGCTGCTCGGAACGGTCGTGGCGCTGCTCGTCGCCCAGCCCGACCTCGGCCAGACCATCCTGACGACCTCGGTCTGGGGCGGCCTCTTCTTCATGGCCGGGCTGCCGTGGCTCTGGATCGTGATGCTGGGCGGCCTCGGCGGCTTCGGCATCCTCGGCGCCTACGTCGTCTTCCCGCACGTGGCCTCCCGCTTCGACCGCTTCCTCACGGGCGAGGGCGACACGTTCCAGACCGATACGGCGCGCGAGGCGATCCTGCGCGGCGGCTGGTTCGGCCAGGGGCCGGGCGAGGGCATCGTGAAGCGCCTCCTGCCCGATAGCCACACCGACTTCGCCTATTCGGTGATCGCCGAGGAGTTCGGCATCATCTCCTGCATGGCGCTGACGGCGGTCTTCGCCTTCATCGTGATCCGGGGCCTCAACGTGGCGTTCGCCCAGCGCGACACGTTCAACCGGCTTGCCATCACCGGCCTCGTGATGCTGTTCGGCCTCCAGTCGATCATCAACATGGCGGTGAACCTCCACCTCATGCCCGCCAAGGGCATGACGCTGCCCTTCATCAGCTATGGCGGCTCGTCCATGCTGGCGGTCGCGATCACGGCCGGCTTCGTGCTCGCGCTCACGCGCCGCCGCGCCGACAACGTCTCGCAGACCGATCGGCTGATGGAACGGACGATGGCGGCGCAGGCGGCCTGAGGGCGCCCGCCAGACCGTGCCGGGCGAGCGGACTGGTTGTGTGGTCCGACGCTCGACGCAAGGAGCCGGGTGGTGCCGCTGCAGCGCCGTGCGTGCAGGGGTGACGGCGCCGTGATGCCTGCGATCCGGCACCTTGAACCGAAATCGGGCATTCCAGGACGCGTTTCTTGCCACCGCCGCGTGCGCCGCTGGCAAATCTATTCCAGGCGTTTCCGGCTGCGAGCTTCACACTCGCAGAATCATAGGTTGCTCGTCGTGCTGTTCGACGAGAGGGGCGTCGCCTTCGTCGCTTTGGCGATGCTTCTCCGCTTCGGACAGGAGGAGGTCGGTTCCCTTCGTCCGCCAGAAGACCCCATATTGGATCAATGACGCGAGCTTGGCCTCCACGCGAGCCGCGCTGAGGTCCGAGATTTCCCAACGCTCGCTGTAGATGCATTCTCCCCTGTCGGCGTCGACACCGAGGCGTCCCGGCCCCGTCCCCGCTCCGAGGCAATTTGCCTCGAGCATGGCCCGCATCATGGGAGGGTCGGCGAAATCCAGATGGGGCAAACGGAAGCTGAGTTCGGCAACGGCAGGCTCGACTCTGGTAACGTAGATCGAAAGACCGTCACCAAAAACGATCTCGGCTTGTCCGTTCGTGTTGAGCGAAAGGTTCGCCAGAGAAAGCTTGTCGGCGATAACGGAGAGGGCGTGATTGATATCTTGCATCGTAGGCGCTTTTCTCTGAGATCAAGTAGGACAGTGCCAAGCTCCTGCTGGCTGGCGCGCGTTCGTTCCTACCAGGTTGTACGTGCGGACTGAGGCATGCCGTTTGCGACCAGGAAGGTTTGGATCTTGTCATGAACGACCGGGGCGCCTGCCTTGAAGGCCGCAAGCGTCTCGGGTTGATAGTTCGACTTGTCACGCGCCCCGTTGGCAACGACCTGCTCCAGCTGCGACGCAAGCTTCAAGGCGAGCGGCAAGTTCTGCTCTTTGACGATCGAGGGGTTGATACCCTTGAGGACGAAGCCGTCGCTGTAGAGGACACGAGACATCTCGTCGGTTCGGGCGCCCTGGTGCTTTGCAAGTTCGCCCGACAGATCCGTGAACACGTTTCGGACATCATCCGGCACCGGAACAGCGGCCATGTGGTCGAACATGTTGCCCGCAAGGACCATCAAACGATCGGCCAGGTCCCGCGGGATCGTGTCGTTCGCCAAGCTCTTGATGCCAAGGTCCGCAAGCTCCTGCGACAGGACATCTACGTCGGGCAGGTCGCGCAGACCGGCCGCAGCGGTCCTTAGACCCTGCTCGTAGGCTGGCAGGCCGCTCCCGTCGAGGAGCTTGCGGACCGCGGCGCTTCCCGATCCGCCCTGCGTGCCGCGCAGGAAGGTTTCGGACGTACCCGATTGCGCCATTTCTTTTCTGGCGGCCGCGAGAAAGTTTGCACGCGCCCCCTCGGGGGTTCGGGCCAGTCGCACTCCGTCGGCGAGAGCCTTGGCGAAATCGGCCTTCTCCGTCCGGCCCTCCTGGCGGAATTCACCCGCGATCCTTTCCAAAGCATCCGCATCCAGCGTGCGAAGCGTATCGGCAGACGCCTGACTCATCAGTTTGCCGACCATTTCGGTCTGCTTGGCATCGCGCGGTATGCCCGATTCCTTGGAATCCCTTGCAATGGCTGCGATAAAGCCCTCGCTCACGTAGCTGACATGAGCCTTCGTCAGCGGCTGTCCGTCTGTCGTCGGCTTGAAGGCCTTCGTGCAGTCCGAAACGTTGATGCCGACCGGCTTGGGCCGGTGGCGTTCCGGCATTGCCTCTATGGCCATGCGGTCCGCACGATCGAGGCGCGTGTTGTTCTGCTGATGAGCCCGTTCCGCCTTCCAGTCGGCATGCGCCTGCTTCAGGGAAGCCACCCCCTCTCCAACCGTCGTCTTGAAGGAGGAGAAGGCATTTGAGATCGTGTTGCGGAACGACTGGAAGCCTTGCGCGAAAGACCGGGACGTGCCCGGCGCGTTGGCAGCGTTGCCGACGGCAGGCGCCGTTGCCTGAGCGTGGCCCGTACCTTGAGTTGAATTGAACGAGGCGCGCATCGCGGACGCTGTCGAGGTTTCGGTTCCAACTCTGGACATGCGCGTTCTCCCGTTCGTGACCTTATGGAGCCGATCATGCCGTTTACCGACGGCGCCCGGTGTCGCTTTCGGCACAGTTTTCGGATGTTCTCCGGCGAAGCCGCGACGCTTTTGGTTTGCTGCCGTGTCGATTAAGGCAGCAATCTTGGAATCGACCACACGATGCAGGTTTCCTTGTCATGACCGCCCCCATCCTTCTCTGCGCCGGCGGCACCGGCGGTCATCTCTTTCCCGCCGAGGCGCTGGCGCACGAGCTGAAGTCGCGCGGCCGCGAGGTGCATCTCGTGACCGACGAGCGGGCCGACCGCTACGCCGCGAGCTTTCCCGCCGAGGCGGTCCATATCGTGCCGTCCGCGACCTTCGGCTCGCGTAACCCGCTTGCGGTTCTGCGTTCGGGGCTGAAGCTCTGGCGCGGATACCGCCAG
Organism: Aureimonas sp. AU4; assembly: GCF_001463765.1. Lineage (GTDB taxonomy): Bacteria > Pseudomonadota > Alphaproteobacteria > Rhizobiales > Rhizobiaceae > Aureimonas. The sequence continues at coordinate 20,454 of NZ_BBWK01000007.1, forward strand.
TCCATCGCCCTGATGAAGCGGCTGAAGCCCGCGGCGGTGGTCGGCTTCGGCGGCTATCCGACCATTCCCCCGATGATGGGCGCCGTGCAAACGGGACAGGCGACGCTGATCCACGAGCAGAACGCGGTGATGGGCCGGGCGAACCGGTTCCTCGCGAGCCGCGTTCGCGCCATTGCCGCCGGGATCGCCCAGAACGGGGCCGACGCCGCGCACGCCGCCAAGACGACGCTGACCGGCAACCCCGTGCGACCGGCCGTGCTGGAGGCCGCGAGGACTCCTTATGCCCCGAGCGGGGCGGGCGAGCCCTTCAACCTCGTGGTGTTCGGCGGCAGCCAGGGGGCGAGCGTCTTCGCCACCGTCCTGCCCGAGGCCGTGCGGCTTCTGCCGCCCGAACTGCGCGCGCGGCTGCGCGTGACCCAGCAGGCGCGCGCCGAGGACGAGGCTGGGGTCTCGGAGTTCTACGACCGCGAGGGCATTCCGGCCGAGGTCGCTCCCTTCTTCCGCGACATGGCGGACCGCCTGGCCAAGGCCCACCTCGTGGTGAGCCGATCGGGCGCCTCGACCGTCTCGGAGCTCGCGGTCGTCGGCCGCCCGTCCGTGCTCGTGCCCTACCCTTATGCGCTGGACCATGACCAGGCCGCGAACGCGGCGCGGCTGGAGGCGTCGGGCGCGACGACGGTGGTGCGCCAGGCCGAGTTCACCGGCGAGCGGCTCGCCGCGCTCATCCGCGAGGTCGCCGACGATCCGGCCAAGGCCGCCGCGATGGCGGCGGCGGCGCGGGCGCAGGGGTTGCCCGATGCGGCGCGGTTGCTTGCCGACCTCGTGGAAGCTATGCCGAACCGCAAAACCGCTTGAAGGATCAGTTCTCATGAAGATGCCGCCCAATATCGGCCCGGTGCATTTCATCGGCATCGGCGGCATCGGCATGAGCGGCATCGCCGAGGTTCTGGTGAACCTTGGCTACACCGTGCAGGGCTCGGATGCCTCCGAGAACGCCAACGTCCAGCGCCTGCGCGACAAGGGCGTGACGGTGCATGTCGGCCATGCCGCCGAGAACCTCGGCCGGGCCGAGGTCGTGGTGGTCTCGACCGCGATCAAGCGCTCGAACCCGGAGCTTGCCGCCGCGCGCGAGCGCCTGCTGCCGATCGTGCGCCGCGCCGAGATGCTGGCCGAGCTGATGCGCTTCCGCCAGGCGATCGCCATCGGCGGCACGCACGGCAAGACCACGACGACCTCGATGGTGGCCGCGCTCCTCGATGCGGGCGGCTTCGACCCGACCGTGGTCAACGGCGGCATCATCAACGCCTACGGCACCAACGCGCGCATGGGCGCGGGCGACTGGATGGTGGTGGAGGCCGACGAGAGCGACGGCACCTTCCTGAAGCTGCCGGCCGACGTCGCGGTGGTCACCAATATCGATCCCGAGCACCTCGACCATTACGGCACGTTCGAGAAGGTGCGCGCCGCCTTCCGCGCCTTCGTCGAGAACGTGCCCTTCTACGGCTTCGCCGTGATGTGCCTCGACCACCCCGAGGTGCAGACGCTGGTCTCCGAGATCGAGGACCGGCGCATCATCACCTATGGCGAGAACCTGCAGGCCGACGCCCGCTTCTCGAACGTCCGGGCCGAGGGCGCGCGATCCTCCTTCGACGTGACGATCCGCGACCGCGTGTCGGGCGAGACCACCAAGATCAACGGCCTGTCGCTTCCCATGCCGGGGCGCCACAACGTCTCGAACGCCACCGCCGCGATCGCGGTGGCGCACCGCATCGGCATCTCCGAGGACGGAATCCGGCGCGGCCTCGGCTCGTTCAGTGGCGTGAAGCGCCGCTTCACCCATACGGGACAAGCGCTCGGCGTCGACGTCTACGACGACTACGGCCACCATCCGGTCGAGATCCGCGCGGTGCTCTCGGCCGCGCGCTCGGCCGCCGGCGGACGCGTCATCGCCGTCGTCCAGCCCCACCGCTACACGCGCCTCCAGTCGCTCTTCTCCGACTTCGCGGCCTGCTTCAACGATGCCGACACGGTGATCCTCGCCCCGGTCTACGCCGCCGGCGAGGAGCCGATCGAGTTCGTGAACTCCGAGATGCTCGTGGAGCGCCTGAAGCTCGGCGGCCATCGCGACGCGCGCCTGATCAATGGGCCCGACGAGCTGGCCCCGCTGGTGCATCGTCTCGCGAAGTCCGGCGACATGGTCGTTTGCCTTGGCGCCGGGTCGATCACGCAGTGGGCCTACGCCTTGCCGCGCGAGCTCGATGCGCTGGGCCCGCTGAGCTGACATGGAGGCCGACCTTCTCGCCCATCTCGGCGACCCGGCGCGGGCGCTGCGCGGCAAGCTGACGCCGAACGCGGATCTCGCCAAGGTCACGTGGTTTCGCACGGGCGGGCCGGCCGATCTCCTGTTCCAGCCCGCCGACGAGGAGGACCTCGCCCGTTTCCTGGAACTTCTGCCCCCCGGCGTGCCGCTGACGGTGGTCGGCATCGGGTCGAACCTTCTGGTGCGCGACGGCGGCGTCGAGGGCGTCGTCGTGCGGCTGGCGACGAAGGGCTTCGGCGAGGTGTCGGCGCTGGGTGAGGGGCGGATCCGGGCGGGTGCCGCGGCGTCCGACAAGCGGCTGGCGGCGGTCGCGCTGGAGGCGGGGCTCGGCGGCTTCCATTTCCTGCACGGCATTCCGGGCTCGGTCGGCGGCGCCATCCGCATGAACGGCGGCGCGAACGGCGTCGAGACCTCGGACCGGCTGGTCGAGGCCCGCGCCCTCGACCGCTCGGGCGCGCTGCGCGCGCTCACCCATGCCGACATGGGCTTCACCTACCGCCATGCCGAGGCGCCCGAGGACCTGATCTTCGTCTCGGCGCTGTTCGAGGGCCCGCAGACCGATCGCGACGCGATCCGGCAGGCGATGGCCGACGTCGAGCACCACCGCGAGACGACGCAGCCCGTGCGCGAGAAGACCGGCGGCTCGACCTTCAAGAACCCGCAGGGAACGTCGGCCTGGCGCGAGGTGGATCGGGCCGGCTGCCGGGGCTTCTCGATCGGCGACGCCGAGATGTCGGCCATGCACTGCAACTTCATGATCAACCGGGGCGCGGCCACCGGCCACGATCTGGAAGCGCTCGGCGAGGAGGTGCGCCGCCGCGTCTTCGAGACGAGCGGCATCCTCCTCGAATGGGAGATCCGCCGCATCGGTCGCTTCGCAGCCGGGCAGGAGGTCCGGGGCTTCCAGCCGTGAACACGGACGAGCGCAGCGCCGCCGAGCAGCGCGTCCTGCGCCGCTCCATCGCCGCGACGATCCTGGTCGGCGCCTTCGGTGTCGTCTTCGGCATCCTGTCGGGTTCTCTCTCGATCGCCTTCGACGGCATGTTCTCGATGGTCGATGCCTCGATGACCGCGCTCGCCCTTCTCGTCGCGCGGTTGATCGCGGGCCGCCCGAGCCGCCGCTTCCAGATGGGCTTCTGGCACATCGAGCCGATGGTGCTGGCCTTCAACGGCGGTCTGCTCGCGCTCCTCTCGGTCTATGCCTTCGTGAACGCGGTCGAGGCGCTCCTGTCGGGCGGTCGCGAGCTCGTGTTCGACTGGGCGATCGGCTATGCCTCGATCGTGGTCGCCATCTGCGCGGCGATGTTCCTCTACGGGCGGCGGCGCAACCGCGAGATCAACTCTGATTTTCTGGCGCTCGACGTGAAGGGGTGGGCCATGTCCGGCCTGATCACGGCGGCGCTCCTGGCGGCCTTCGCGATCGCCGCCCTCCTGCAGGGCGGTCCGCTGGAGCCCTGGACGCCCTATGTCGACCCCGCCGTTCTCGCCGTCCTGACCTTGGTGCTGATCCCGGTGCCGCTGCGCACCGTCGTCTCGGCGCTCAAGGACATCGCCCTCGTCGCTCCGCCCGAGCTCGATCGGCGGGCCGCCGAGGTCGCCCGCGAGATCGTCGCGCGCCACGGCTTTCTAGACGCGCGCACCTATGTCGCCAAGAGCGGTCGGTCCGAGATGATCGAGATGCACTTCATCCTGCCGCCCGATCACGCCGCCCGGTCGATCCGCGACTACGATGCGATCCGCACCGAGATCGGCGCGGCGGTCGGCGGTCGGCCGGACGACCGCTGGCTGACGATCGCCTTCACCGCCGATCCGCGCTGGGCGGACTGAGCCGGGCTGGTTAACGCCCGGTTCCGCAACGCCGTTACGATTTTCTTGCCGGCCCGCGACACGGTTAACCACTGCTTAACCATCGGACCCGCATGAATGGTCTTCGCTGAACAGGAGCGGGACCGCAGGTTCGATGAGTGTGCATGTCGCAGTGCTGCTGGGCGGGTTGTCCTCGGAAAGGCCGGTGAGCCTGTCCTCGGGCAACGCCTGCGCGGACGCACTGGAGGCCGAGGGCTTCCGGGTCACCCGCGTCGACGTCGGTCGCGACATCGCGAGCGTGCTGGCCGATCTGCGGCCGGACGTCGCCTTCAACGCGCTGCACGGGCCCTTCGGCGAGGACGGTACCATCCAGGGCGTGCTGGAGTTCCTCGAGATCCCCTACACGCATTCGGGCGTGCTCGCCTCGGCGCTCGCCATGAACAAGGTCAAGGCGAAGCTGGTCGCCAAGGCCGCTGGCGTTCCCGTGCTCGACACGCGCGTCGTTCTGCGCCGCGAGGCCGCGCGCGCCCACGTCATTCCCACCCCTTACGTCGTGAAGCCCATCGCGGAAGGCTCGTCCTTCGGCGTCCTGATCGTGCGCGAGGACCAGGCGCACCCGCCACAGCAGCTCCATGCCAGCGACTGGAGCTTCGGCGAGGAGGTCATGATCGAGCGCTTCGTGCCGGGCCGCGAGCTGACCTGCGCGGTGATGGGCGACGTCGCGCTGCCGGTCTGCGAGATCACGACGGAAGGCCACGCCTTCTACGACTACGATTCCAAGTACCTGCCGGGCGGCTCGCGCCACGTCATCCCGGCCGAGATTCCGGGCTCCGTCGCCAAGCGCGTGCAGGAAGCCTCGCTCGCCGCCCACAAGGCCATCGGCTGCCGGGGCGTGACGCGCTCGGACTTCCGCTTCGACGACCGGGGCGGGGAGCGCGGCGAGCTCGTCTGGCTGGAGATCAACACCCAGCCCGGCATGACCCCGACCTCGCTCGTGCCCGATATCGCGCGCGCCAGCGGCCATTCCTTCGGTGAACTCCTGTCCTGGATGGTGAGGGACGCCTCATGCCGTCGCTGACCTCTCGCGCCTCGCTGCCCATGCCCGACTGGAGCCGCGTCAGCCCGTTCGTGCTGCAGATCCACCGCTTCGGCCGCCGCATCGTGGGCCGGATCCGCCATGCCCGGCCCGAGAACCTGCCGCGCTTCGGCGCGATCGCGGTCGGCGTGATCGGTGCGACGGGCCTCTACGGCATGCTGCTCGGCGGCCATTCCATCGCGGTGATCGACGCGATCGCCGATCCGCTCGGCCTGTCGATCGAGACGATCGACGTGCAGGGCTATGCAGAGACGAGCGAGATCGACATCCTCCAGACGCTCTGGGCGTCGGGCTCGCACTCGCTGCCCTCGCTCGACGTCGACACCGCGCGCAAGGCCATCGAAGCGATGCCCTGGGTGGAGAGCGCCACCGTCGAGAAGCAGTATCCGGGAACCGTCCGGGTGCGGCTCAACGAGCGCAAGCCCTTCGCCCTCTGGCAGCGCGAAAAGGATCTCTGGATCGTGGACCGCGACGGGCGCGAGATCGTGCCCTACGCCACCACGCGCTTCACCGAGCTGCCCTTCGTGGTGGGGCCGGGCGCCGCGCGCGAGGCGACCGACATCTTGGACAAGATGGCTCTGGTACCGGAGCTTGGCACAAGGATCAGGTCGTATGTGAGGGTGGGCGACCGCCGCTGGGACCTGCGTCTCGACAACGGCGTCGTGGTTCGCCTGCCGGAACTGGAGCCCATCGAGGCCGCCGCCCGGCTCATGCGGCTCGACCGCGAGGAGCAGCTTCTGTCGCGCGACATCGCGGCGGTGGACCTCCGGCTCGAGGACCGGATCGTGGTGAAGCTGACGCCCGCCGCCAAGGAACGGCGCGACAAGGCGCTCAAGGAGCGGGACAAGCTGGTGAAGCAGTCGAGAAAGGAGAAGCCGGCATGACGATCTTCTCCCGCAAGGGCGATGAGCTGCCGCGGCTGAAGAAGCCGTCGGATCGGCGCGTGCGCACGATCTCGGTGCTCGACATCGGCTCGTCCAAGGTCACGTGCCTGATCGCAAAGCTGAAGCCGCGCCCCGAGAGCGAGGTCCTGCCGGGCCGCACGCACGTGGTCGAGGTGGTCGGCATCGGCCACCAGCGCTCGCGCGGCGTCAAGAGCGGCGTCGTGGTGGATCTCGAAGCCGCCGAGGCCTCGATCCGGCACTGCGTCGACGCGGCCGAGCGCATGGCGGGCCTCACCATCGAGTCCCTGATCGTGTCGGTGACGGCCGGTCGCCTCAAGAGCCTGCGCGGCTCGTCGCGTCTCGCCATCGAGAGCGGCGAGGTGACGGCCGAGGATCTCGCCGAGGCACTGGCGGCCGCCGGCCGCACGCCGATGCGGGAGGGGCGCCTCGCGCTCCACCGCGTACCCTTCGACCTCAGCCTCGACGGCGAGACGGGCCTCGAGAACCCGGTCGGCATGACGGGCTCGGAACTCGGCGCGGAGCTGCACATCCTTTCCGCCGAGGAAACGCCTCTGCGCAACCTCGAGACCGCGATCAACCGGGCGCATCTGGTGGTCGAGGCCTTCGTCGCGACGCCCTACGCCAGCGGCCTGTCGACCTTGGTCGACGACGAGGCGCTGATGGGCTCGGCCTGCATCGACATGGGCGCGGGCGCGACCACGATCTCGATCTTCCAGAACGGCCACTTCGCCTATGCCGACGCCGTGGCGCTCGGCGGCCATCACATCACGATGGATCTGGCGCGCGGCCTCTCGATCCGGCCCGAGCAGGCCGAACGGCTGAAGGTCATGCACGGCAATGCCCTGCCGGGCATGGGAGCCGACAACGAGACGGTGGCCGTCGCCCCGCTCGGCGACGACAGCGGCGAGCAGCCGATCAACGTTTCGCGCAACCTTGTGGCGCGTATCATCCGTCCACGCGTCGAGGAGACGCTGGAACTCATCCGGGACCGGCTCAACGCCTCCAATCTCGGGCACGTCATCGGCAAGCGCGTCGTCCTGACCGGCGGCGCGAGCCAGCTCTCGGGCCTCAACGAGGCGGCGCGGCTCATCCTGCACCGCAACGTCCGGCTCGGCCGGCCGCTCGGCGTCGCGGGCCTTTCGGCCAGCAACAAGAGCCCTGCCTTCGCCACCGCCGTCGGCCTCCTGATCTATCCCCAGGTGGCGGCCGTCGAGCACGTTCCCGACCAGTCCCGACTGGACTTCGCCTTCGACCGGCGCACGCGCGTCGGACGCTTCGGCTCCTGGCTGCGGCGAAGTTTCTGACCCCATCGCGGCGGGTTCGCCCGCCGCCCACCCGACGCTGCGCGCCGCGCACGCGTGAACCTTAAGACCCAAGGCCGGCGCGGCGAGACGGCCGACAGCTTTTCGAGGAAACACCAGAGATGAGCATCACCTTGCAGAGGCCCGACATCACCGAGCTCAAGCCCCGCATCACGGTGTTCGGCGTGGGCGGCGGCGGCTGCAACGCCGTCAACAACATGATCAACGCCGGGCTCGAGGGCGTCGAGTTCGTGATCGCCAACACCGATGCGCAGGCGCTCCGCTCCTCGCGCGCCGAGCGCATCATCCAGATGGGCGTGGCCGTCACCGAGGGCCTGGGCGCCGGCTCGCAGCCCGAGGTCGGCCGCGCGGCCGCCGAGGAGTCGCTCGACGAGATCTGCGACCACCTGCTCGGCTCGCACATGTGCTTCGTCACCGCCGGCATGGGCGGCGGCACGGGCACGGGCGCAGCGCCCGTCGTGGCGCGCGCCGCCCGCGAGAAGGGCATCCTGACGGTCGGCGTCGTCACCAAGCCCTTCCACTTCGAGGGCCAGCGGCGCCTGCGCATCGCCGAGCAGGGCATCGAGGAGCTGCAGAAGAACGTCGACACGCTGATCGTCATCCCGAACCAGAACCTGTTCCGGATCGCGAACGACAAGACGACCTTCGCCGACGCCTTCGGCATGGCCGACCAGGTGCTCTACTCGGGCGTCGCCTGCATCACCGACCTCATGGTTAAGGAAGGCCTCATCAACCTCGACTTCGCGGACGTACGCTCCGTGATGCGCGAGATGGGCAAGGCGATGATGGGCACGGGCGAGGCGTCCGGCGAGGGCCGCGCGATGGCCGCCGCCGAGGCCGCGATCGCCAACCCGCTCCTCGACGAGACCTCGATGAAGGGCGCCAAGGGCCTCCTGATCTCGATCACGGGCGGCCGCGACCTTACCCTCTTCGAGGTGGACGAGGCGGCGACGCGCATCCGCGAGGAGGTCGACCAGGACGCCAACATCATCCTGGGCGCCACGTTCGACGAGAGCCTGGAAGGCGTGATCCGCGTGTCGGTTGTCGCCACCGGCATCGATAAGTCGGCCATGGAGGTCTACAACCGCAACACGGCGGCAGCCCCCGTGGCCGCGCAGGCGCCCCAGCCCGCGCCCGTCGCCGCCCCCGCGCCGGCTCTGCGCGCCGCAGCGCCCCAGCCGGCCGCGCAGCAGGCTCCGGTCCAGCCGTCGGCCCCCGCCTACGAGCCGGCTCCCGCCGCCGCCATGGGCGACATCGAGGACGACTTCACCGCCGCCCTCGAGGCCGAGATCGCGCAGGTCACCCCGCGCGCCCCGGCGCCTCGCCAGCCCGCGCCGCAGCCTGCCCAGGCCCGCATGCCGCGCGTCGAGGACTTCCCGCCGGTGGTCCAGGCCGAGATCGAGCGCCGCTCCGGCGGCGGCGAGGTCGCGGCCAGCGAGGGCGGCCCGATGGGTCTCCTACGCCGCCTCACGACGGGCCTGTCCCGGCGCGAGGAGGACGAGGGCATCCTGGCTGATCCGGTTCGCCCGGCCGCCCGTCCGGCCGCCCGCCAGCCCGAGCACAACCCCTATGCTCCGCGCCGACAGGCCGCCGACTCCGCCGCCCGTCCGCCGCGTGCGGCCGGCGAGGAGGACCAGCTGGAGATTCCCGCCTTCCTGCGCCGCCAGTCCAACTGATCGCGCCGGCCAGGCTGGAGCGAAGCTCTCCAGCCTTCACAAGATAGTCGCATTGCAACAGCGGCCCGCTCCTCACGGAGCGGGCCGTTTTCGTTCAAGACCCTGTAATCATTGGATTAAAGCTTTCGTTAAGTGCTCCTGCGGTAACACTGGGTAAGAAAGCGTGATTTGGACACAATCGGGGCCCGCCATAGTTTTGCATTCGAAGAAACGATCGCCTCGCGTTCCGTTCGAAGTCGAGCGGGGAGGGGATCGGACGGGAATGCTGGAACTCTGGAAGACCCTCGTGAGTCTCGAGACACCGGCCGAGTAGAGTGAAGGAACGCGCCGCGTGGTCAACCAGCAGCACACGATCGGAGCACCGGTCATCTTCAGGGGTGTCGGCGTCCACGGCGGCGCCCCCGTGGAGATGACGCTGCATCCGGCCGAGCCCGACACCGGCATCGTCTTCCACGTCTTCGAGGCCTCCGGCCTCATCCACGAGATCGCGGCCGTCTCGGCCAATGTCTTGTCGACCGACCTTTCCACGATCGTCGGCGATCGTAAAGGGGCGCACGTCGCCACGATCGAGCACATCATGGCCGCGCTCTACGCGACCGACGTCGACAACGTCATCGTCCAGATCGACGGCAACGAGGTTCCCATTCTCGGCGGCGGCTCGGCCGAGTTCGTTCGCGGCATCGAGGGCGCGGGACTCGTGATGCAGCGCGCGCGCCGCCGCTTCCTGCGCGTCCGCAAGACGGTCCGCGTCGAGCTCAACGGCGGATACGCCGAGTATCGCCCCTACGAGGGAACGCGCTTCGAGGTCGAGATCGACTTCGCCAGCCGCGCCATCGGCCGCCAGTGCTTCGCGGCGGATCTGTCGGCCACCCTGTTCCGGGACGAGCTGGCGGAAGCGCGCACCTTTGGCTTCATGAAGGACGTCGAGAAGCTCTGGGCGTCGGGCCACGCGCTCGGCTCCTCTCTCGACAACTCCGTGGTGATCGGCGACGACGAGCGCGTGATCAATCCGGCTGGCCTGCGCTTCACCGACGAGTTCGTGCGCCACAAGACGCTGGACGCTGTGGGCGACCAGGCCCTGGCCGGATCGCGGATCCTCGGCTGCTACCGCTCCTATCGCGGCGGTCACCGGCTCAACGCCATGGCGCTCGCGGCGCTGACGGCCGACCCGTCTGCCTTCGAACTGGTCGAGCTGCCCGCGCGCTGGCCCGAGACCCTGCGTCGCTCCAGCGCCCGCGCCGCCGCGGTGCCCTCGCTGGGTGCCGCCGCGCCGGCCTTCGGCCCGCAGATCCTCTGACGGCGGCGAAGCCGGAAGCGCCGTCCCCCGCGCCTTAAAAAAGGCTGGTTGAACGGTCTTGAAGCGGTGTAGGGAAGCGTTAACGGCTGCCGGGACCGGAATCGCCGTCCGCTTTCCGGGGGAAGCCTTGAGGGGAACACATCCGATGGCACACTCGCCACTGAGGGCGCGCCGTCCGGCCGCCGCGCTGGCTCTTCTGGCCGCCGTGTCGACGCTGCCGCTCGCCGGCTGCATGTCGAGCAAGGACACCGACATCGACGCGCTGGCGCTGGCCTCCCAGACCGAGCCGGCTGACGTCCTCTACAACCAGGGTCTCGCCAATCTCGAGGGCGGACGGCTGGGCGAGGCGGCCAAGAAGTTCGAGGCCATCGACAAGCAGCACCCCTATTCGGAATTCGCCCGCAAGGCGCTGATCATGCGCGCCTTCGCCTCCTATCGCTCGGGCGACTACGACGAGGCGGAAGGGTCGGCCAAGCGCTACCTCGCGCTCTACCCCGGCTCCGAGGACGCGGCCTACGCGCAGTACATCATCGGCCTGTCCTACTTCCGGCAGATGCCCGACATCACGCGCGACCAGACCGACACCGCCAAGGCCGTCCAGGCCATGCAGGAGGTCGTGGATCGCTACCCGAACTCGGAATACGCCGAGGACGCGCGCACCAAGATCCGCGTCGGCTCCGACCAGCTGGCCGGCAAGGAGATGCAGGTCGGGCGCTACTATCTGGAGCGCCGCGAGTACATCGCCGCGATCAACCGCTTCAAGAGCGTGGTCGACGTCTTTCCGAAGACGCGCCACGTGGAAGAGGCGCTGGCGCGCCTGACCGAGGCCTACTACGCGATGGGCCTCACGCAGGAGGCCCAGGCCGCGGCCTCCGTGCTCGGGCAGAACTTCCCCGACTCGCCCTGGTACAAGGACTCCTACGCCCTTCTCCAAACGCAGGGGCTGCAGCCCAGTGCCGGTCGCGGCGGCGGGGCCGGATCCTGGTTCTCCAACGCCGCGCGCCGCCTGACGGGCGCGAGCGACCCGGTGACCACCGCCGACACCGCGCCCAGCGCTCTCGAGTCGCGCCCGCCGCGCGGCGCCTGAGCGACACGCGCGTTCTTTTTCGAAGGGCCGGCCCTCGCGCCGGCCCTTTGCATGTCCGGCGCCCTTTCGGCGACCCGATCCGCGGCCTATCTCTGCGCTTCGCCGTTGATGTTTCGTTCCACCCGGTCTAGCGCTGTTCCGGCATGCTTGTTCACCTTTCGATCCGCGACATCGTCCTTATCGACCGGCTCGACCTCACCCTGAACGAGGGGTTGTCGGTGCTGACCGGCGAGACGGGAGCCGGCAAGTCCATCCTGCTCGACGCGCTTTCGCTGGCGCTGGGCGGGCGCGGCGACGGCGGGCTGGTGCGCCATGGCGCGCGGCAGGGCGAGGTGACGGCGGTCTTCGACCTGCCGGCCGAGCACGCCGCCCGAAAGCTCCTGACCCTGAACGGCTTCGAGGACGACGGCGACCTGATCCTGCGCCGCGTGCAGAGCGCCGACGGGCGCACGCGCGTCTTCGTCAACGACCGTCCGGCCTCGGTCGCTCTCATGCGCGAGATCGGCACCAACCTCGTGGAGATCCACGGCCAGCACGACGACCGGGCGCTGGTCGATCCGCAGGCTCATCGCCAGCTTCTCGACGCCTATGCGGGCCTGTCGGGCGAGGCGCTGGCGGTCGCGGAAAGCTTCATGGCCTGGCGGCGCCTCGAGGGCGACCTTGCCAAGCTGCGCGCCCGCGTCGAGGCCGCCGCGCGCGAGGCCGACTACCTGCGCGCCAGCGCCGAGGAGCTGACCGCGCTCAGCCCGCAGGAGGGCGAGGAGGAGGAGCTGGCCGAGAGCCGGCAGCGCATGATGCGCTCCGAGAAGATCGCGAGCGACGTCAACGACGCCAACGAGGAACTGAGCGGCCCGGCCTCGCCGATCCCGGGTCTGGCCAGCCTCCTGCGCCGGCTCGACCGCAAGCGCGACGAGCTGCCGGGGCTTCTCGACGAGCCGCTCGCTCGCCTCGACAGCGCGCTCGACGCCCTGTCGGAGGCGCAGACCGGGCTGGAGAAGGCGCTGCGCGCGCTGGAGTTCGACCCGCGCGCGCTGGAGACCTGCGAGGAGCGCCTCTTCGCCCTGCGCGCCGCGAGCCGGAAATACGCCGTTCCCGTCACCGACCTGCCGGCGCTCGCCGTGCGCATGACCGCCGACCTCGCCGATCTCGATGCCGGCGAGGAGCGCCTGGCCAAGCTGACGGCCGAGGTCACCGCCGCGCGCGACGCCTTCGACGCCCTGGCCTTGTCGCTCTCGGCCAAGCGCCATGCCGCCTCGGGTCAGCTGGCGGCTGCCGTGATGGCCGAGCTGCCCGACATGAAGCTCGAGCGCGCCGCCTTCATCGTCGAGATGACGAGCGATCCCGAGACGCGCACGGCGGCCGGCATCGACACCGCCGAGTTCTTCGTGCGCACCAATCCCGGCACGCGGGCCGGACCGATGATGAAGGTCGCGTCGGGCGGCGAGCTGTCGCGCTTCCTGCTGGCGCTGAAGGTGGCGCTCGCCGACAAGGGCTCGGCGCCGACGCTCGTCTTCGACGAGATCGACACGGGCGTCGGCGGCGCCGTGGCGGACGCGATCGGGCGCCGGCTCGCGCGGCTTGCGGGGCGTGTCCAGGTTCTCTCCGTCACGCACGCGCCCCAGGTCGCCGCCCGCGCGACGACCCATCTCCTGATCTCCAAGGCGGAAGTGCAGCCGGGCGAGGAGCGCGTGGCGACCCGCGTCGCGACCATCGACATTTCCGCCCGCCGCGAGGAGATCGCCCGCATGCTCGCGGGCGAGAGCATCACCGACGAGGCCCGCGCCGCCGCCGCGCGCCTCATCGGCGCCGCCTGAACCCGAGCCCCTTCGCCGACCTCACCCGAGACGAACGCCATGCCCGATGCTTCCGCCGTCGACGCCTTGACCGAGACCGAGGCCGCCGGCGAGCTGGAGCGCCTCGCGCGCGAAATCGCCGAGCACGACCGGCGCTACCACGAGAGGGACGCGCCGACGATCTCGGACGCGGACTACGACGCCCTGCGGCGGCGCAACGCCGAGATCGAGCGGCGCTTTCCGCAGCTCGTCCGGACCGACTCGCCCTCGGCGCGCGTCGGCTCGGCCCCGTCCTCGCGCTTTGCAAAGATCACCCATGCGCTGCCGATGCTGTCGCTCGACAACGCCTTTTCCGACGAGGACGTCGCCGACTTCGCGCGCCGAGTGCGGCGCTTCCTGGGCCTCGGGCCGGACGATACGCTGGCGATCACCGCCGAGCCCAAGATCGACGGCCTCTCCCTGTCGCTGCGCTACGAGGACGGGCATCTCGTCTCGGCCGCAACGCGCGGCGACGGCGCGGTGGGCGAGGACGTGACGCGCAACGCGCTCACAATTCCCGATATTCCGCATCGCCTCTCGGGTTTCCGTCCGGCGGTCTTCGAGGTGCGCGGCGAGGTCTACATGCGCCACGACGACTTCGCCGCGCTGAACCGGCGCCTGGCGACGGCCGGCGCGCTCGGCGCGACCGAAGGCGAGGACGGAGAGGGCGAGGAGGCCGCGCCCGCTGCCGCCGGCGCGAAGGTCCGCCAGTTCGCCAACCCACGCAACGCCGCCGCCGGGTCGCTGCGCCAGAAGGACCCGGAGGTCACCCGCTCGCGCCCCTTGCGCTTCTTCGCCTATGCCTGGGGCGAGGCGAGCGAGGTGCCCGGCACGACCCAGACCGAGGTGGTCGAGGCGCTCGGCCGCATGGGGTTCGCGACCAACCTCCAGCCGCCGGAGGGGGGAGGCGAGCCGCTCATGCAGCGTCTGACGGGCGTCGAGGGACTGCTCGAGCACTACCGGATGATCGAGGCGCGCCGCGCCTCGCTCGGCTACGACATCGACGGCGTCGTCTACAAGGTCGACGACCTCGACCAGCAGCGCGAGCTCGGCTTCGTGTCGCGCGCGCCGCGCTGGGCGATCGCACACAAGTTCTCGGCCGAGCGCGCCTCCACGGTGGTCGAGGAGATCGTCATCAACGTCGGGCGTACCGGCAAGCTCGCCCCGCTCGCCAAGCTGCGCCCGGTGACGGTGGGCGGCGTCGTGGTTTCCAACGCCACGCTCCACAACGAGGACTACATCGCCGGCCGCGACGCCGACGGCGGGCCGATCCGGGGCGGGCGCGACATCCGCGTCGGCGACACGGTGGTGATCCAGCGCGCGGGCGACGTGATCCCGCAGGTGCTGGACGTCGAGATCGACAAGCGTCCGGCGGGCGCGGAGCCGTTCCGCTATCCCGACCATTGCCCGATCTGCGGCTCCCGCGCCGAGCGCGAGATCAACCCGCGCACCGGTCGGCTCGACTCGGTGCGCCGCTGCACGGCCGGCCTGACCTGCCCCGCGCAGGCGAAGGAGGGGCTGAAGCACTTCGTCTCGCGCAACGCCTTCGACATCGACGGGCTGGGCGAGACGTTGATCGAGGCGCTGTTCGACGCCGGCCTCGTGCATCAGCCCGCCGACATCTTCCGCCTTCAGCTGGAACCCCTGCGCGAGCTTCTGGCCGCGCGCGCCCTCCAGCAGCGCCAGGAGCGCGAGGCGGCCGAGGACGCGGCGGTTCGTGCGGCCGGCGGCGAGCCGAAGACGCGCGGCAAGCCCAAGACCTACGACTACACGAAGTCGGCGGAGAACATCCTGGCCGGCATCGCGGCGCGGCGCGAGGTGGCGCTGGAGCGCTTCATCTTCGCGCTCGGCATTCCCGAAATCGGGGAGAGCTCGTCCAAGGCGCTCGCCCGACACTTCGACGACATGCCGGCGCTGATGCGGGGCATGGAACAGGCGGAAAGGGAGCAGCCCGGCGAGGACTGGGCCGAGCTCAGCGCCCTTCAGTCGATCGGTGGCGGCACGTTCGAGCGCCTGATGGCGGTCGCGCCGGAGCGTCTCGCCGACCCCGAATGGGATCCCTATCGAGACGCGGATCTGGCGTTGCGTTCCAACCAGCGCGTGATCCTGCGCGGTCGCTACGGCGAGGGCGACGCGCCGCTGCGCGAGGCGCTGGCCCGCGCGAGGGAGGGGGCGCCGGGCGCCCTGTTCCTCGACCTCACGCGCGACACCGATATCGGGACCGTCGCGACGCTCTCGCTTCTCCACTTCTTCGGCGAGGCGCACAACCGCGCGGCCGTCGAGGCACTGATCGGCGAGGGTGTGACGACCACCAACGCGCGCGCCGCCCCGCCGCCGTCCGACTCGCCCTTCCGGGGCAAGACCGTGGTCTTCACTGGCACGCTGGAGCGCATGACGCGCTCCGAGGCGAAGAGCCGCGCCGAGGCGCTGGGCGCCAAGGTTTCGGGATCGGTCAGCAAGAAGACCGACCTCGTAGTGGCTGGGCCGGGCGCGGGATCGAAGCTCGACGAGGCGAAACGCCACGGCGTGCGGGTCGTGACGGAAGCGGAATGGCTGGACATGGCCGGAGCGGAGTGATTCTCTCCGGCCTTGCCGAAAGGACCCTGATGACCGTCGTCGCCATCGACTTCGAAACCGCGAACAGCGATCCCGCCAGCCCCTGCGCCCTCGGCCTCGCCTTCGTGGAAGGGGCGGAGATCACGCGCCGCCTCTATACGCTGGTGCGCCCGCCCGAGCTCGCCTTCGATCCCGGCAACATCCGCATCCACGGCATCCGTTCGCAGGACGTGGTGGACGCGCCGGAATTTCCCGAGATCTGGCGCGAGATCGCGCCCGAGCTGTCCGGCGCGCTGCTGGTGGCCCACAACGCCTCGTTCGACATGCGCGTTCTCGGCGCGACGCTCGGGCACTACGGTCTCGCCATTCCGCCGATGCGCTCCTTCTGCACGGTGTCCATGTCTCGCCGGCTCTGGCCCGAGATGGCGAGCCGCAAGCTGTCCGCGCTCGCCCGCCACTTCAAGATCGGCTTCACCCATCACCATGCCGGCGAGGATGCCTTCGCCTGCGCGGCGATCGCGCTGGAGGGCGCGCGCGAGGCGGGCCTCAACACCGTCGAGGACCTAGCCGAGGAGATGGGGCTCGTGCGGCCCGTCGCAGCGCGGCCGGCCCGGGCGAGCGGGGGCATCGCGGCCCGCGCCATGCGGGCGCGCACGGTGCGCGCCTCGGCCTCGGAGGGAACGCTGCGCTTCCTGATGCGCGGCTCCAAGGGCACGCCCTACGACATGGCGCTGCGCGCCTCCTCGCGCGCGGCGCCCGTTCTGCAGTGCTCCTGCCCGGGATCGCGCTTCCGGCCCGACTGCCGGCACATCCGCATGGTGATGGCGGGCGACTATTCCGAACTGATGGCGCGCAGCGAGGAGGAGCGTCAGGCGCTGTCGCAGCTCCTTTCGGCCGCGTTCCGTGCGCAGGTTGCGGCCTGAAGTCCGTTTCCACGCGCAGCGCGCCTGTGTAAGAGAACCCCCGACCTTCACCTGCCGCGACGGGAGTTCTGGCATGGCCTTCTCGATGTGCCGCTGGCTGCCGCTCGCCGCGATCCTGGCGACGGCGCCCGCCCTTGCCGCCGCGCCCGCCCTCGTCGACGGCACCGATCCGGCGGTGGTCATGGAACTGATGCGCGGCTACGGCTCGGCGCGGCCCGACAAGGGGCAGGACGGCAACCCGATGATCCGTGGCCGGATCAACGGCAACGGCTTCAGCGCCTTCTTCTACGACTGCGACGCTGACGGCGCGAACTGCGGCTCGATCGGCCTGTCCGCCTATTTCGACCGCGCCGACGTGCCGGCAGACGCGATCAACGCGTGGAACCGGGCCAACCGCTTCGGCCGGGTGTACCTGCGCGACGACGGCAAGCCGGTGATCGAGATGGATGTCGAACTGACGGGCGGCATCACGGCCGACAACTTCGAGGCCTCGATGGACCGCTGGTCGGCGATCCTGCAGGACTTCGACGACAATGTCGTCAATGCCGAGCGCGAGCCCGAGGCGCAGGTGACGACGCCCTGACGGGACGCGTCGCCGCCCAAGCCAGACTGCATGCCATGAACCGTTCCGACGCCACGCTCGCGGCGCGCCACTGCCTGCCGCTTCTCGTCGCCCTCGTGCCCTTCGGCTTCGTCTACGGCGCGATCGCCGTCGACGGCGGCCTTTCGCTCGGGCAGACGCTCGGCTTCTCGCTCGCGACCTATGCGGGGGCGAGCCAGTTCCTCGCCGTCCAGATGATCGGGCTCGGCTCGCCGCTCTGGGCGATCCTCCTTGCCGTTCTCGCGGTGAACGCCCGCCATCTTCTCTACTCGGCCTCGATCGGTCGCCATCTCGGCGCCTTTTCGCCGCTGGAGCGGGCGCTGGCCTTCTTTCTTCTCGTCGATCCCGCCTTTGCCGCCGGCGAGGCGCGGGCGGCCGAGGGGCGGCTGTCGCGCAGCTACTACTTCTGCTTCGCGATCCTCCTCTACGTCGGCTGGGCGGGCGCGACGCTGATCGGCGCGCTGGCCGGCAGCCTGATCGAGGACCCGCACCGCTGGGGCCTCGACTTCGCGCTGCCGGTCTACTTCCTGGCGCAGACCATGGCGTTCCGGAAGCGCGCGCAGTTCGCGCTCACGCTGTTCGTCGGCGCGGCCACAGCGCTTCTCGCCTATGTCACGCTCGGCTCGCCCTGGCACATCACCCTGGCCGGCGTCGCGGGCATGCTGGCCGCCGCGATCCGGCGGCCGGACGGGGAGGGCGCGGCGTGACGACCTATCCGATCTGGACCCTGATCCTCGTGTCGGCCGCGCTGACCTACGCGACGCGGGTCGGCGGCTACCTCATCCTGCGCTCGATGGGCCGTGTTCCGCCCCGGCTCGACGCCGCGCTCAACGCCGTGCCGCCGGCCGTGCTCATCGCGCTCGTCGTGCCGGCGGTCGTGGAGGGCGGCATCGGCGAGCGGCTGATCCTGTTTCTCTGCCTGTTCCTGTCGCTCCGCCTGTCGCTGCTCTCGACCGTGACGGTCGGCGTCCTGCTCGTCATCGCGGCGCGGGCGGCGGGCATTCCCTGACATGGAAAAAGGGCCGCGGCAGACAGACTGCCGCGGCCCTTTTTAAGAAATGCTAGGCGCGGCTAGCGTCCTCAGGACTGGATCGCCGAGAGCCTCCAGCTGTCGCCGCGCTCGCGCACGAAGGTCCAGATCTCGGTGGATTCCACCGGTCGGTTCTCGACGCCGTCGACGATCGCGCCCGTGCGGCGGTCGCGCGTCGTCTCGCGCATGCCGTAGCGCATGGCGACCGTCGCGTACTCGCGGTTGCCCTCGCGCCAGCTCTCGGCGACGTCGCCCTGCAGGAGCGTTACGTCGCTCGCCTCGGTGCGAACGCCGCGCGCCTCGTTCTGCGCCATCTCCTCGGCAAGGTAGCTCGCGACCTCGGGCGTCGCGATCCGGTCGAGCGCGGCGTGGTCCTCGCGGCTGAACGCGGCCTGAAGCGCGACGAGACGCTGCTCGAACACATCGAGGTCGGCCGGCTTCACGCCGATCGCGTCGGTGCCCGGACGCCCCACCACCGCGCCACCGCCGCCACCGCCCATGCCGCGCATCGGCTGGGCGCCGCGCACGTCCTCGGCCTCGCGGCGCATCGGGTTCATGCCGGCCATGGCGGGCTGCTCGCCCTCCTTGCGGCGGCGAAAGAAGCGTACCGCGAGCATCACGACCAGCGCGATCAGGAGGCCCTGGACGAGAAGGCCGAGGAAGCCGGCGAAGCCGCCGAAGCCCGCGCCCATCAACAGGCCGAACAGGCCGCCGATCAGAAGGCCGCGCATCAGCGAGCCGCCGAGGCCCGAGCCGAAGCGGCTGGCGCGCGCGCCCGCCATGCCGGCGGCGGCGCCCGCCGCCGGGG
>NZ_BBWK01000008.1 GCF_001463765.1 Aureimonas sp. AU4
CGCGCCCGCCATGCCGGCGGCGGCGCCCGCCGCCGGGGCCGCGGCCTGGCCGGGCGTCGTCATGGAGCGCTGCACGGGGGCGGCGGCCGGCGCGGTGCTGGTGGCCGGTGCCGACTGGTACGTGCGCGTGCCTCGGCTGCCGAACGAGCCGCCGCGACGGGCCTCGGCGTAGTCGACGGCCATGCTGGAGAAGATCAGCGTCAGGGCTGTCAGGCCCACGGCAAAGCGAGCGAAGGGGCGACGGGTCATGAACTCAAGGGTCCTCGAAGGCGATACACGGGTTGATATAGGTGGGCCGCACCGCCTTTTTGAATGAGCGAGGAGGCTTCGTCCCCGCACGCCGAGTTCACGATTGCGCCATCCGGCGCGGAACCGAGGCGGCGAGCGCCGGTTTGCGCTGCACAATCGGGCGTCCTATACCGCGCGCGAGGAAGGACCAGCGCCATGTCCCCGATCGTGTCGGAACCCGTTACCGCCCGCCTGTCGCGCGCGGCGGCGCTCGTCATGGCCGTCACGAGCGGCCTTCTGGCGGCCAACCTCTATTACGCCCAGCCGGTCGTCGCGCTGATCGGCCGGGATCTCGGCATGAGCCCGGCGCTCGAGAGTCTGATCGTCACCGCCGCGCAGATCGGCTACGCCCTCGGTCTCGTTCTTCTGGTGCCGCTCGGCGACGTCGTCGAGAACCGGCGCCTGATCCTTTCGAGCCTTGCGGCCTGCATTCTCGGACTCGTCGGCCTCGCGCTCGCGCCGGCGGCCGGCTGGCTCTTCCTCGCCATGCTGCTGGTCGGCCTCACCTCGGTGGGGGCTCAGATGATCGTGCCGCTGGCGGCCCATTTCGCCGCACCGCACGAGCGCGGGCGGATCGTCGGCAACATCATGACCGGCCTTCTCGGCGGCATTCTCCTCGCGCGGCCGCTGTCCAGCTTCGTGGCCGGCACGTTTGGCTGGCGGGCGATCTTCTGGATTTCGGCCGCGCTGCTTCTGGTTCTCGCGCTGATCGGCCGCCGCGCCTTTCCCGAACGGCGACCCGCCCATGCGCAAAGTTACGGCGCGTTGATCGCCTCGCTCGGCGGCCTCCTGCGCACGCAGCCCGTGCTGCGTCGTCGCGCGATCATCCACGCGGCGCTGTTCGCGAGCTTCGCCTTGTTCTGGACCGGCGCGCCCCTCCTTCTGCTCGGCGAGCCGTTCCATCTGTCGCCGCAGGCGATCGCGCTGTTCGCGCTGAGCGGAGCGCTCGGCGTCCTCGCCGCGCCCGTCGCCGGACGTCTGGCGGATCGCGGGCACGCGCGGGCGGGAACCGTCGGCGCGCTGCTTCTGGCCGCCGCCGCCATGGCTCTGGCTCTCACGGCCTCGCACTCGCTCGCCGCGCTGGTGGTCGCGGGCGTCCTCCTCGACCTCGGCGTCCAGGCCAACCTCGTGATCGGCCAGCGCGAGATCTTCCTGCTCGACGGGACGATCCGCAACCGCCTGAACGCGGTCTTCATGTCGACCTTCTTTCTCGGCGGCGCGCTCGGCTCGGCGCTGACGAGCCCGCTGATCGAGGCGTTCGGCTGGCATGCGGTGGCGCTCCTCGGAACGCTGTTCCCGCTCGCGGCGCTCGCCTATTTCCTGTTCGGCGAGCGACGGCGCGCCCGCTAGCGGGCCGTACCGCCGCCCGCTAAGAGGGGCGCGACACGCAGAAGGACATCGACGCCATGACCGCAACGCCTCCGCCCGCCCGGCCGCCGCGCCGTCGCCTGCCGATCCTTCGGATCGGACTCTGGCTGCTGGTGGCCGCGGTGCTGGCGCTTCTCGTCCTCGTCTGGGCCTTCGGTCGCATGGAAACCGCGAACGTCGCGGACGCGGCGGTCTATGGTACGCCGTTCCAGCTCGTCGACCAGAACAACAAGCCCGTGAGCGAGGCCGTCCTGCGCGGGCGACCGACGGCGCTCTTCTTCGGGTTCACGCACTGCCCCGACGTGTGCCCGACGACGCTCTACGAGATGGCGGGCTACCAGAAGGCGCTCAAGGCGGAGGGCAAGGACCTCGGCGTCGTGTTCGTGTCGGTCGATCCCGAGCGCGACACGCCCGACATCCTGCGCACCTATGTCGGCGCGCTCTCGCCCGACATCACTGCCGTCACGGGCGATCCCGCCAAGGTCTCCGAGATGGTGAAGGGCTTCGGCATCCATGCCGCCAAGGTTCCGCAGGGCGACGACTACACGATGGACCACACGGCCTCGGTGATCCTTCTCGACCGCGAGGGCCGCTTCTTCGGCACGATCGCCTATGGCGAGGACCCGAAGGCCGCCCGCGCCAAGCTCGAGCGCCTCGCGGAGCGCACATGACGCAGGTCCGTTTCCATGCCGAGGGCGCGCGTGCGAGCGTCTCGCCCGTCTTCGACCGCCTCGACGCGCTGTTCGGCGAGGAGGGCGCACCGGTCTCCATGGTGGAGCTCGACGAGGCCGCCGACCGGCACGAGGTCTCGGTGTACTTCGAGGATGGCGAGACGGTCGACACGGATGCCGTGCGCGCGGCCTTCGCGCCGCTGGAGCCCGAGCGCGAGGACCTGCCGGATATCGACTGGATGGCGAGCGTGCTCGCGGACCTGAAACCCGTCCGGGCCGGCCGCTTCCTCGTCCACGGCGCACATGACCGGCACAAGGTCCGGCCCCACGACCTCGCCATCGAGATCGAGGCCGGACAGGCCTTCGGCACGGGCCACCACGAGACGACGGCGGGCTGTCTTGAGATGGCGGGGCGCCTCATCGCGCGCCGCCGTCCCCGGCGGGTCCTGGATCTCGGCACGGGCAGCGCGGTTCTGGCGATCGGCGTGGCGAAGCTTTCCCGCATCGCGGTGACGGCGACCGACATCGATCCGGTCGCGGTTCGGGTCGCGGCCGCTAACGCGCGGCTGAACGGGGTTCACACGCTCGTGCGCACCAGCGTCGCGACGGGACTCGAGGGTGAGGCGATCCGGGAGGGCGCGCCCTTCGACCTGATCCTTGCCAATATCCTGGCGGGTCCGCTCATGCAGATGGCGCCGAAGATGGCGGCGGTGCTGGCCACCGGCGGCGATCTGATCCTGTCGGGCATTCTGGCGCGTCAGCGCCGCGGCGTCCTGGCCGCCTATCGCGGGCAGGGGATCTACCACCGCTCGACGCTGTGGCGAGGCGACTGGGTGACGCTGCACCTGTCGCGCTGACGGCGCCCGCGCGCGGCGCGGGCGTTCCGGCTTCTCGGTATGGCGCCTTCAGAAGCGCTGGGGCGCTGCGGCCTCGAAGCGCGAGCTGGCGAGCGTGCTGGCGAGATTGGCCGACTCGATGTCGAGCATCATCAACCGGCCCGTCCCGTGCAGCGAGCGCGCCGACGGACGAGACCGGTCACCGGTCACGGGGCGGCGCACCGGGGCGCGCAGGTGAGAGGAGACGTAGCCGAAACGTTCGGTGCGGGCGGACAGCATGGGATTCTTCGAGCCTTTCGGGATTTCTGGATCTCCCGAGGCTAATATGATGCACTGCAGCAGGATCAGCTACCCGCCTTGGCGCATAGGTTGTCTTCGCTTCTTGCAGGGCAGTCGAACTGTATTGTTCATGAATTCTTCACGATTGTCGGGCGGGAGCCTCGCCCCGCCCGCGCGCCGGCACCGGCCCCGTCAGGCCGAGCCGCGCTTTTCGCGGCCGCGAACGAAGCTCATCGTCACCTCCATCGCATGGAGCGACTCCTGAATTTCTCGCTCCTGCTCCTCCAGGATCTTTCGCTGCTCTTCCATGCGTGACAGGGCGAATTCGATCTGCTTCCGCTCGCCGTTCGGCTGATAGTAGATCTCGATGATCTGCTTGGCCTCCGTCAGCGAGAATCCGAGGATCTTGCAGATCAGGACGAGGCGCAGGCGCATCCGGTCGCGCCGCGAATACAGGCGCGTCGTGCCGCGCCGCTCGGGCGAGAGAAGACCCCGGTCCTCGTAGAAGCGCAGGGTGCGAAGCGTGACGCCGAACTCCCGCGCCAGGTCGCCGATCTTGAAGACCGTGCGCTCGCCGTCTCCGTCGCTGCGGACCGAAAGGCCGAGCAGTTCCTCGATCCCGACGCGGAATCCCTCCTCGTCTGCGCGTTCGAGGTCAGTGCGTTCTGTCATGTCATGCCACGCGTCGGCGCTTCAGTGCGCCATAAGGGGGATTCGCAGAAACACCCTCCCGAGTGCTTCCGCTTTGATGAGAAACAATTTGCGTCGATTTCTCAAGGCCGGACGAAAGGCCGCAGCGGCCGTGAATCCAGCTTCAATCCCGCTTGTCTTTCTATTCCGTTACCGAAATCCAGCGACGTTGAAGCGTCGACCTGGGGACGGCGGCGAGACGGACAGCTCGAGAGCCGGACAACACACGACGTCAGGGGCGGGCAATGTCGCGACAGGATGCGCAGGTTCAGAAGCGAACAGGGGACGCCGGTCGCGGTTCGGAGAACTCCTTCGCCTCGCTCAGCAAGACGCTGGAGGACCTGGAGGCGCGCCTGACGCGCCTGTCGAGCGCGCCGCGCCGGGGCGCCGAGCCCGTGGCCGCCCCGGAGCCGGCTCCCGCCCTTGCCGGGGAACTCGACGGCGCGCTGCCGACCCAGGCCGAGTTCGCGCTCGACACGCCGGTCCCATCCCCCAGTGACCGGCTCCGCGCGATGACGCAGGCCCGCCGCTCGCGCAACACGCTCGCCGCCGAAGCCTCGCCGCTGGCCATGGAGCGCCAGCGCCTGGCCATCGCCCTGCAGGAGCCCGCCGCCCGTCCGGCCGAGCCCGCCCGCCGCGCCAAGGCGGCCGCGCAGGCCGCCGAGGAGATGCGTCTCCAGAACGAGACCCTCAACCTCGTGCGCGATCTCGCCGGCGAGGTCGTGCAGCTGCGCGCCGAGGTCGGCTCGCAGCCGGGCGTGATGGACAGCCGCTTCGAGGAACTGCGCGCCTCCTTCGTCGAACTGAAGCGCATGATCGGAGCCCGCGAGGGCACGGACCGCATCGGGGCCGAGATCTTCGAGATCATGGAGGCGCTGACCGAGCTGACCGCCGGCACCGCCGACCAGGGATCGCTCGACGCCCTGCGCGCCGAGGTCGACCAGATTTCCGGGCTCGTAGGCCAGATGGCGCGCGAGGAGTCTCTGGAAGCGGTGCAGCGCCGGTGGGACGAGTTCGAGTCGCGCATCGGCGACCGGATCGAGCTCGACAACCAGGCCAAGCGCGACCTGCGGGTCGAGCTGGAGCGCCTGCGCGGCTCGCTCCGCTCGCTCGCCACCGAGGAGCAGATCCTCGCCGTCCAGCAGCGCTGGGACGAGTTCGAGTCGCGCTATCTCGAGACCGCCCGCGCCCAGACCGAGGAGACGCTGACGCGCTTCCTGCGCGACGAGCTCGGCACCCTGCGCGACAAGCTCGACGCCGTTGTCTCGCAGACCGGCGACGAGGCGATCGCCGCGCGCATCGAGGCGGCGTCCGAGCGCACCCGCGAGGCGCTGGAGGCCAGCGTCGAGCGCCTGTCGGACCGCATGGGCGAGATCGAGCTGACGCTCGCGAGCCTGCCCGAGCTTCTTCAGGTCGACCGCATGGAAGCCCGCATCCAGGCGCTCGCCGAGGGTGTGGAGGCCCTGACGCGGGAGGTCCGCGACCCCGACCTCGACCGCTTCGCGATCGTGGAAGAGCGTCTCGACGACATTTCCGCCGCGCTTCTGGTCGCGACCACGGCCGAGCGCCGCGTCGAGATCGACATGGCGCCCGTGGAGCGCATCGAGGCGCGCGTCGCCGAACTCAGCGCCCGTGTCGACAGCTTCGTCGAGGCGGGACATGCCGACATCCTCTCGACCCAGATCGCGGTCCTCACCGAGCGCATCGAGGGCATCGGCGCCCGTCCCACGGGCGACGAGGAGATCGTGCGCCGCATCGACCGGCTGAGCGAGCGTGTCGAGACGCTGTTCCGTACCGCCGCGCCCACGATCGATACCGCCGTGTGGGAGGAGCGCCTCGCCACCATGGCCGCCCGGCTCGAGGAGACGGCGGCCGGGCAGGGCGTCGACACCGACGCGGTGCGCGCGCTCGAGGTCCAGATCCAGCGCCTCGCCGAGCTCCTGGGCGATTCCCCGCTTCTGTCGGGCTCGGAAGGCGAGGTGTCGCGCCGGCTCGACGCGGTCGAGCAGCAGCTCGGCGAGAGCCGCGAGGCGGTGCTGATCGCCGCGCGCGCGGCGGCCGAGGAAGCCCTGCGCCGCATGCAGGAGGAGGGGCTCCGCCGCGAGACCGCCTATGTCGAGGAACTCGCGCAGGATCTGCGCAACCTCGAGGCGCTGAGCCGCGACAGCGACGAGCGCACCTTCGGCGTCTTCGACGCGGTTCACTCGACCCTCACCAAGATCGCCGAGCGCCTCACCTCGATCGAGGCCGAGATGCGGGCCGACGGCGCGCCGCCGGTGCTGCGCGAGGCGGCCAAGGCCGAAGCCGACGACGCGCGCCGCATCGAATGGGCTGCCGCCCGCGTGGCGGTGGGAACACCAGCGGCCGAGGCCGCCGAGCCCAAGGGCCTGCGCGCGGCGATCAACCGCCACCTGTCGCGCCGCGCGGCGCCCGTGTCCCGTCCGGTCGAGGCCGAGGCGCGCCGCGAGCCCGAGGTCGCCGCCGTGAGCGCGCCCGCCGTGCCCCCGGTCGAGGAGGCGCTTCCGCCGCCCGCCGAGCTCGAGGCGCCCGCGCTCGACACCACCGACATGGTGATGCGCGAGGCCAACCGGCCGCTCGAGCCCGGCTCCGGCACGCCCGACATCGCGGCCCTTCTGGAGCGGGTGCGCCTGCAGCAGCGCGGCCTCGAGCCCGCCAGCCCCGAGCCGGCCGCCAAGGCCGACTTCATCGCCGCCGCCCGCAAGGCCGCCATGGCCGCCGCCGCCGAGGCCGAGGCGCTGCGTGAGAGCGACCGCCAGGAGCCTAGCGACGGCAAGGCCGCCTCGCGCCGCAGCCGCAAGCCCATCCTGATGGCGGTGGGGGCCGTGCTCCTGGCCCTGATGGCGATCCCGCTCGGCCAGCGCTACCTCGAGACCGGTTCGCCCGTGGTCGCCGACCTGACGCAGGAGGCTCCCGTCGATGCCCCGGCGACGGCGCCTGTCGAGACGGCGGAGATGACGGCGTCCAACGGTCCGGCCGAGACGCTGGCGACGGCCGCCGAGCCGCCGCACGAGGTCTCCCCCGAGGCGCCCGCACCTGTCGAGACACAGCCCGAGGTCGCGGCCGAGGCCGCCGCGCCGCCCGCCGAGGAGACCACGCCGGTCGCCGGGACGGTCGCGCCGGTCGCCGCTGCGGAGGCTTCGGCCGCCCCGGCGGTTGAGGACGCAGACCTCCTCACGCTCGCCAGCCAGCGCCTGCCCGAAACCGCTCGCGGCGCTCTGCCCGCCATCCCCGCCGGCGTCGATGCGCCGAAGCTCGTCGAGGCCGTCCAGGCCGGCGAGCCCATGGCCCTCTTCGAGGTCGGCCTGCGGCTGATGGAGGGACGCAACGGCCCGGCCGATCCGGCCGCCGCGATCAACTGGTTCGGCCAGTCCGCCGCGCGCGGGTTCGCCCCGGCCCAGTACAGCCTCGGCACGCTCTTCGAGAAGGGCAACGGGGCGGCGCGCGACACCGTGGCGGCCAGCCAGTGGTATCGTCTCGCCGCCGACCAGGGCAACGTGCGCGCCATGCACAACCTCGCCGTTCTCTATGCCACCGGCATCGACGGCCGCTCGGACGCGGGCGCCGCCGCCCAGTGGTTCGAGAAGGCCGCGAGCTACGGCATGCGCGACAGCCAGTACAATCTCGGCATCCTCTACGCCCGGGGCTCGGGCGTCGACCAGAACCTCGCGCAGTCCTACCGCTGGTTCTCGATCGTCGGCGCGGCCGGCGACAAGGACGCGCAGGACAAGAAGCTCGAGGTCGCCAAGAGCCTGTCGCCCGAACAGAAGGCGGAGGTCGATGCTGAGGTCGCCGCCTGGAAGCCGCTGCCGCGCTCCGAGGAGGCCAACACCGTGCGCGTGCCGGCCGACTGGAACGGGGGCGACGGTCGCACGGCCTCGGTCGACATGAGCCGCGCCATCCGCAACGTCCAGGCCATTCTCGGCAAGCTCGGCTACGACGCGGGCACGCCGGACGGCGTGGTGGGCGCGCGGACCGAGGCCGCGATCCGCCAGTTCCAGTCGAAGTCCGGCCTCGAGGCCACCGGCCGCATCGACGAGCCGCTGATCCGCGCCCTTCTGGAGCGCAAGGACGCCTGAGGGGCGCTCCTCATGGTTTGACTTGGAAAAGGGGTTCGGGCCATGTCGGTCCGGGCCCCTTCTTGCATCGCACACCGCCGAGAGACGCGACGTGCTGCTCTATCTTCCGATTGCC
The DNA here is from genome assembly GCF_001463765.1 of Aureimonas sp. AU4. GTDB lineage: Bacteria > Pseudomonadota > Alphaproteobacteria > Rhizobiales > Rhizobiaceae > Aureimonas. The sequence continues at coordinate 8,345 of NZ_BBWK01000008.1, forward strand.
GAGATCTCGGTCAATGTCTTCGTGATCGTCGCCATGGGCGCGGCGGTCGGCTTCCTGTCGGGCCTGTTCGGGGTCGGCGGCGGCTTCCTGATCACGCCGCTCCTGATCTTCTACAACATCCCACCGGCGGTCGCGGTCGCGACCGGCGCGAACCAGGTCATCGCCGCCTCTTTCTCGGGCGCGCTCGCCCACTACAAGCGCGGCACGGTGGACCTGAAGCTCGCCGCGATCCTGATCGCGGGCGGCGTGGCGGGCTCGGCGCTGGGCGTGTGGATCTACACGCTGCTGCGCCGCATCGGTCAGCTCGACCTCGCCGTCTCGATCCTCTACGTCCTGCTGCTCGGCACGGTGGGCGGGCTGATGCTCGCCGAAAGCGTGCAGGCCATGCTCCGCGTCAAGGGCGGCGGCTCGGGCGAGGTGCGGCGCGGCCACCACAACTGGGTCCATCGCCTGCCGCTCAAGATGCGCTTCAAGCGCTCCAAGCTCTACGTCTCGGCCCTGCCGGTTCTCGGCCTCGGCGCCGGGATCGGCGTGCTCGGCTCGGTGATGGGCGTGGGCGGCGGCTTCATTCTCGTGCCCGCCATGATCTACCTCCTGCGCGTGCCGACCAGCGTCGTGATCGGAACCTCGCTCGTCCAGATCATGGCGACCGCCGCGATCACCACGATCCTGCAGGCCGCGACCAACGAGACGGTCGACGTCGTGCTCGCCTTTCTCCTGATGCTGGGCGGCGTGGTCGGGGCGCAGTTCGGGGCGCAGGCCGGCGGCAAGCTGCGGGGCGAACAGCTGCGCGCGCTGCTCGCGGTCCTGGTCCTGATGGTGGCCGCGCGCCTCCTCGTGGAACTCGCCGTGGTGCCGGGCGACATCTTCTCGATCGCGCTGCCGAACGGGAGCGAGGGGTGAGGCGGCGTCTCGCGGCGCTCGCCGCCGCCGCGCTCGCGCTTCTCGCGGGTCCTGCGGTCTCGCAGCAGGCCGCGCCGGTGCCGGGCGCCGAGCCGACGCTTCAGACCGAAACCTTCGAGATCGGCCTGTCCACCGAGACGATCGCGGTCGGCGCCAATTTCGGCGGCGCGCGGCTCGTCGTCTTCGGCGCGCTCGACAATGCCGACCAGCGCCTCCTGCGCCAGGGCCGCTACGACATCGCCGTGATTCTGGAGGGGCCGCGCCGCGACCTCGTCGTGCGCGAGAAGAGCCGCGTTTTCGGCATCTGGATCAACAGCCGCTCGGAGCGCTTCCGTTCGGTCCCCCAGTCCTATTCCGCCGCCGCCACGCGGCCCCTTCGCGACATCGCGCCCGCCGCGACGCTTCGCCAGTTCGGCATCGGCATCGAGAACCTCGCCTTCTCGCCGCTCCGCCCGCCGACCGGGCTCCTCGACGAGCGGGCGGACTTCTCGGGCGCGCTGCGCCGGCTGAAGACGCAGAGCGGCCTCTTCGCCGACGAGATCGGTACGGTCGAGTTCGTCAGCCCGACGCTGTTTCGCGCCAACCTCGTCCTTCCCGCCGACCTGCCGGTGGGCCGCCACGTCGCGCGGGCCTTCCTGTTTCGCGAGGGCGTCTATCTTCGGGAGCGCGACGAGGACGTGTGGGTCCTCAAGACCGGCATCGAGAGCCGCATCTCGGCCTTTGCCGCCGAGAACGGCGTCCTGTACGGACTGCTCGCGGTGTTCGTCGCCATTCTGACCGGCTGGCTCGGCCGGCTCGCCTTCAAACGGGATTAGCTGATGCAAAAGGAATTCGACGACCGGCCGCGCCGCCCGCGCTCCGAGCAGATGGTGCGCGCCGCCTGGATCCTCGGGCTGGGCGGTCTCATCCCCTTCGTCGCCGGCACGTTTCTGATCGTCACCAACAACGAGACGGTGGACCCGACGACGCTCTGGTTCGCGGTCTCCGCCTACGCGGCGGTGATCCTGTCCTTTCTCGGCGGCATCCGCTGGGGCGCGGCATTGAACGAGACGGCGCGCCGCTCGCCCACCACGCTCGCGCTCTCGGTGCTGCCCTCGATCGCGGCCTGGGTGATCGTGCTCCTGCCCGCGCCCTGGAGCTTCGTGGGCTTCGCGGTCGCCTTCACCGTGCAGGGCGTGTGGGACGTGACGGCGATCCGCGAGGGCCGGATCGAGACGCCCTGGTTCGCCAAGTTGCGCGTCGTGCTGACCGTCGTCGTCGTCCTGTGCATGGTGGCCGTCAGCGTCGCGACCAACCAGCCACTGGCCTTCTGAGCGCGGTCAGCGCGGGCTTAGCATCCGGAACGGGATCGGATAGATCCGCGCCGATCCGATCACCAGCGCGCGGGCGGCGTCCGTGTCGAACAGTCCGCCGAAGGCGCGGTCGAGGACGTTGAGGCCGCCCGTCGTCACCCCGAAGCTCGGCATCACCATGCGGGTGCCGTCGGTCGCGAAGCACGCGCCCCGCACCGAACCGCCGCGCCCCGCGACGCGGGCGACCGGATGAAGGTGCCCGGCGATCTCGCCGGCGCGCGGACCCGCCGTGGGCTCGTGGCGCAGGACGAACGGGCCGATCTCGACTTCGTCAGCGGCCCGTCCGCCGAGACCCTCGGGCGGCAGGGGGTCGTGGTTGCCGACGATCCAGATCCAGTCGCGCGCTTGCGTCAGCGCGCGCAGCCGCTCGCGCAGTGGCTCGGGCATGAGGATCGCGCCCGCGCGGTCGTGGAAGCTGTCGCCGAGCGCCACGACGCGCGCCGGGCGGTAGCGCTCCAGCGCGCCTTCCAGAAGTCCGAGCGTCGCCATCGTGTCGTAGGGCGGCAGAAAGGCACCGCGCCGTGCGAAGGCCGCGCCTTTCTCGAGATGAAGGTCGGATACGACGAGAAGGTCTTCGTCCGGCGCGAAGACGACGCCCGACGGGTCGCAGACGAGACGTCCTCCGTTCAGAAGCGTCTCCACGCCCTCGCACTCCGCCTGTCTGATCCGCCGCGCCAGACTGTTCATGCCACTCGTTCCCGCCTCTCGTGAACCCTTGGAATCGTCTCGCATACCGTTTGGCAAGGCGTCCACACGTCGCGCCCGCTTGCCTTGACGGCCGGATCCGGCGATAACGCGGTGCACAACGGACCCGGCTTCCATGCCGGGTGGCTATGCCGGGCGCCGATCCCCCGGCCAATCCAGACGACGCAGCTTCGCAAACGAACCACCGCCCGGCCTCCCGGCGGCGCGTCGTCCAGATCTCGTGTTTCCGCTCATGTTCACATCCGCCAACTGGCGTGCCGCACCCTTCGGCACGCGTGCCGACTGGCTCGGCAACGTCCGGGGAGACCTTCTTTCCGGCCTCGTCGTCGCGCTTGCCCTTATTCCCGAGGCGATCGCCTTCTCGATCATCGCGGGCGTCGATCCGCAGGTCGGCCTCTACGCCTCGTTCTCGATCGCCGTCCTGATCTCGATCTTCGGCGGTCGTCCCGGCATGATCTCGGCCGCGACCGCCGCGACCGCCGTGCTCATGGTCACGCTCGTGCGCGACCACGGCCTGCAATATCTCTTCGCCGCGACGATCCTGGCCGGCGTCGTTCAGATGCTGGCCGGTTTCCTGCGGCTCGGCGATCTCATGCGCTTCGTGTCGCGCTCGGTGATGACGGGCTTCGTCAACGCGCTCGCGATCCTGATCTTCCTCGCGCAGCTGCCCGAGCTGATCGGCGTGCCGGCGATGACCTATGTCCTGCTCGCCGGGGCGCTCGCCATCATCTACCTCCTGCCGCGCGTCACCACCGCCGTGCCGTCGCCGCTGGTCGCCATCGTCGCGATCACGGCGGTCGCGCTCGCCTTCGGCATCGACGTGCGCACGGTCGGCGACATGGGCCAGCTGCCGTCCAGCCTGCCGAGCTTCTTCCTGCCCGACGTGCCGCTGACCTTCGAGACGCTGCGCATCATCGCGCCCTATTCGGTGGGCATCGCGATGGTCGGACTCCTGGAGTCGCTGATGACCGCGCAGGTCGTCGACGACCTGACCGACACCCCGTCCGACAAGAACCGCGAATGCGTGGGGCAGGGCATCGCCAACTTCGTGACCGGCTTCTTCGGCGGCATGGCGGGCTGCGCCATGATCGGCCAGTCGGGCATCAACATCCGCTCCGGCGGGCGCGGGCGCCTGTCCTGCTTCTTTGCCGGCGCGATGCTCCTGTTCCTGATCGTAGGCTTAAGCGACTGGGTGGCCGTGATCCCGATGCCGGCTCTGGTGGCCGTCATGATCATGGTGTCGATCGGCACCTTCGACTGGGGCTCGATCCGCAGCCTCGTGACCCATCCGCGCCGCTCCTCGGTCGTGATGCTGGCGACGGTGATCATCGTCGTCTGGACGCACAACCTCGCGCTCGGCGTGTTCGCGGGCGTGCTTCTGTCGGGCCTGTTCTTCGCCTCGAAGATCGCGCAGATCTTCGCCGTGTCCTCGCGCCGCGAGGGGGGGACGCGCACCTACATGGTGGAAGGTCAGGTCTTCTTCGCCTCGGCCGGCAAGTTCGTGGACAGCTTCGACACGCGCGAGCCGCTGGCACGCGTCGTGATCGACGTGACCCGCGCCCACATCTGGGACCTCACCGGCGTCGGCGCGCTCGACAAGGTGGCTCTGCGCTTCCGAAAGGCCGGCGTCGAGACGGAGATCGTCGGCCTCAACGAGGCCTCGCGCACGATCGTGGACAAGCTCAGCATCCGCGACCGCCCCGACGCTCTGGAACTGACGTCGGGCCATTGAGGCGGCGCCGGGGCGGGCTTGGCGTCCGCCCCGGCTCCCCTCATAAGGGGCCATGCCGATACGCCGTTTGATCCTGGGTCCCGTGCCCATCGCCGTCAGCCGCAGGGAGCGCCTTCGTTCGGCGCTGGGAGCGGCGATCGGCATAGCGGGGACGGGCCTCGTCTGCACGCTCGCCCTCGGGCAAGCGCCGTCGCTGCCCGCGCTGATCGCGCCGATGGGCGCCTCGGCGGTCCTCCTTTTCGCGGTGCCCGCCAGCCCGCTCGCCCAACCGCGCTCGATCCTCGGCGGAAACCTCATCGCCGCGATCGTCGGCGTGGCCTTCGCCCGCCTCGTGCCCGATCCGCTCGCGGCGGCCGCGCTCGCGATCGGCGTCTCGATCGCGATCATGATGTCGCTGCAATGCCTCCATCCGCCGAGCGGCGCGATCGCGCTGACGGCGGTGCTCGGCGGTCCGGCGATCCGGGAGCTCGGCTTCGGCTTCGTCGTCTGGCCGGTCGCGGCGAACTCGCTTCTCCTCCTTCTCGTCGCGCTCGCCTTCAACCGGCTGGTGGGGCGCACCTATCCGCACCGGCCTCCGATCGCGCCCCCCGCGCACGAGACACGCGATCCGCCGGCCTCGGCGCGGGTCGGCATCACGTCGGCCGATCTCGACGCGGTTCTCGCGGACTACGACGAGCTTCTCGATATCGACCGTGGCGACCTCGAAGCGATCCTGCGGCAGGCGCAGATGCGGGCCTTCGGCCGGCAATCGGGACGCGCGACCTGTTCCGCGATCATGTCGCGCGATGTCGTGTCGATCGATCCCGCCGCCTCGATCATCGAGGCCTTCGACCTGATCCGGCGCCACCACGTCAAGGCCCTGCCGGTGGTGGACGACGGTCGGACGGTGGTCGGCATCGTGACGCAGACCGACCTTCTCGACAAGACGCCCTGGGGACCGCGGGGCCCCGCGCTGCGGGCGCGGGACAGGGTCTTGCGGGGGCTCCGCCGGGGCCGACGAGATCCGGCCAGCATCGCCGACATCATGACGAGCCCAGTGCGTACGATCGCGCCCACAAGCACCCTGGCCGATGCCGCGCGCGTCATGGCTGTCGCGGGACTTAACCACCTGCCGGTCGTGGCGCCCGACGGGCGGCTGGTGGGCATCGTCTCGCAATCCGACCTGATCGTGGCGCTTCTGGCGGAGCGCGGCCTGGAGGCCGCGCCGGCCTGATGCGTCAGGTCACGTAGTTCGAGCGGTAGCGGCTGGCCTCGCCCAGCGCGCGGATGATGAGATCCTGCTCCATCGCCTCCTGCAGCACGTCGTCGCGCGCCTCGCCGTCGACGCGCTCGCGCCCCGCCTCCAGCATGATGGGAACCGCGAGCGGCGAGATTTCCTCGAGGTCGCGATGCAGGATGTGCCGCTTGATGCGGGCCAGCAGGTCCGACACGCGCTTGACGTCGAGGAGGCCGGTCGCCGCGTCCGCCCAGGTCGCGCGAAGCAGGATGTGATCGGGCTCGTGCTGGCGCAGGACGTCGTAGACGAGGTCCGAGGAAACCGTCATCTGGCGCCCCGTCTTCTCCCGGCCCGGGTGGTTCTTCGTCACCAGCCCCGCGATCACCGCGCATTGCCGGAAGGTGCGCTTCAGGAGCCAGGAGTCGGCCATCCAGGCTTCCAGGTCGTCGCCCAGCATGTCCTCGTCGAAGAGCTCGTCGAGCGAGAGCCGGCCATCGCCGATCATCTCGCCCATGTCGCCCTTGCCCCAGATCGACAGGGCGTAGTCCGTGGCGACGAAGCCGAGCGGCTTGGCACGCATGCGCTCCAGGCGGCGCGTCAGCAGCATGCCCAGCGTCTGGTGGGCGAGGCGGCCCTCGAACGGATAGGCGACCATGAAGAAGCGGTTGCCGTTCGGAAAGGTCTCGATCAGGAGGTCGTTCGGTCCGGGAATGCTCGACTTGCGAGCCTGGATCTCCAGCCAGTCGTGGACTTGGGGCGGCAGGGCGTCCCATTGCTTCGGGTCGGCCAGCATCTCGCGCACCCGCGCGGCGAGGAACGTCGTCAGCGGAAACTTCTGCCCGCCGTAGTAGGGCACCTTCGCCTCGTCGCCCTTCGCCTTGGTAACGAGGCATTCCATCTCGTGGATGCCCTCGAAGCGCAGGACCTGACCGGAGAAGAGGAACGTGTCGCCGGCGGCCAGGGTCTCGAGGAAGTTCTCCTCGATCTTGCCGAGCACCGGCCCGCCGCGGCTCATGCCGGAGCGCGTCTTGGCGCGGATCAGGCGCACGAGGAGCGTCTCCGACTCGATGATCGTACCGGCGTTCATCCGGTAGCCGGTGGCGACGCTTGGATGGGTGATGCGCCAGGTTCCGTCCTCGGTCAGGCGGATCTTGGCGTAGCGCTCGTAGACGCGCAGCGAGTAGCCACCGGTCGCCACGAAATCCACGACCTGGTCGAAGGTCGCGCGGTCCATGTCGCGGTAGACGCTCGCACTCGTCACCTCGGCGTAGAGGTCGTCCGCGCGGAAGGGATCGGCGCAGGCCATGCCCAGCACGTGCTGGGCGAGGACGTCGAGGCAGCCCTCGCGCATCGGCGGCGAATCCTGCGCGCCGAGGTAGTTGGCGTCGAGCGCCGCCTGGCACTCCATCACCTCGAAGCGGTTGGCCGGCACGAGGATGGCCTTGGAGGGCTCGTCCATCCGGTGGTTCGCGCGGCCGATCCTCTGCGCGAGGCGGGAGGCGCCCTTCGGCGCGCCGACATGCACCACGAGATCGACGTCGCCCCAGTCGATGCCGAGATCGAGCGTCGAGGTCGCCACCACGGCGCGCAGCTCGTTGGCGGCCATGGCGGCCTCGACGCGGCGACGCTGGCTGACATCGAGCGAGCCGTGGTGGAGCGCGATCGGCAGCGTCTCCTCGTTGATGCGCCAGAGTTCCTGGAAGAGGAGCTCGGCCTGGGAGCGCGTGTTGACGAAGAGAAGCGTCGTCTTGTGCGCCCCGATCGCCTCGTAGATCTCGGGCATGGCGTAGCGCGCCATGTGGCCCTGCCAGGGAACGCGCTCCTTGGACTTCAGGATCGTGATCTCCGGCTTCGCGCCGCCCTCGACCGTCACGAGGTCCGCCTGGTGCCGGTGGTCCGGCTCCTGCGCGACCAGCCACTCGCAGAGTTCGGCCGGGTCGGTGACGGTGGCGGAGAGCCCGATCGTGCGAAGGCCGGGCGCGTGCTTGCGCAGGCGCGCAAGGCCGAGCGCGAGGAGATGCCCGCGCTTGGAGGTGACGAGCGAGTGCAGCTCGTCGAAGATCACGGTCGTGAGGTCGCTGAAGAAGTCCGCCGCGTCCGCGTGGCTGAGGAGGAGCGCCAGCTGCTCGGGCGTCGTCAGGAGTATGTCGGGCGGGCTCGCCTTCTGGCGCTGGCGCCGCGAGGCCGACGTGTCGCCGGTGCGCGCCTCCATGCGGATGCGCAGGCCCATCTCCTCGACGGGCGCGGTGAGATTGCGCTGGATGTCGGTCGCGAGCGCCTTCAACGGCGAGATGTAGAGCGTGTGGACGCCCGGCAGGCGCGTGCCGGGCCGGTGCTTCGGGCGGCGCGACAGGTCCACCAGCGAGGGCAGGAAGCCTGCGAGCGTCTTGCCGGCGCCGGTGGGCGCGATGAGAAGCGTCGAGCGGCCGGCTTCCGCGCGGGCGAGAAGGTCGAGTTGGTGGGGGCGGGGGCTCCAGCCCTTCTTCGCGAACCAGCGTAGGAACACCTCCGGCAGGGCGAAGGTCTGGTCAGGGCTGAGGTCAGGCGGAAGGGGCGCGGTCACGGAAGGGGAGGTAAGGCTCCCCACCCGTCTCGCCAAGCATCAGGCGGCGAGATAGCGGTCCGTGCGGTGGTTGATCGCAAGGAAGAGGTTGAGGACCACGGCCCCGATCACCGAATAAAGGACGGCGATCGGTGGGACGGCGGCGAAGGCCGTCACGAGGACGACGAGGTCCACCGCCATCTGCGTCAGCCCCGCGCGCCAGCCGAAGCGGTCCTGCAGGTAGACCGCGAGGATGCCGATGCCGCCCGCCGAGGAGCGATGGCGGAAGAGGGCGAGCAGCCCGAAACCGATCATCAGGCCGCCGAGGCACGCGCCGACCAGCGGTTGCACGCGGGCGAAGTCGAGGACGTCGCCGCTGAAGGCCGTGGCGAGCGACAGGAGCGCGACCGCAAACGCGGTCTTCACCGTGAAGGCCCGGCCCATGCGCCCGATCGCCAGAAGGTAGAAGGGCAGGTTTAGGCAGAAGAAGACGAGGCCGAAGTTCCAGCCGGTGAGGTAGTGGACCACGAAGGCGAGGCCCGCCATGCCGCCGGTCAGGAAGCCGAGATGCCCGAGAATGGCGATGCCGACCGCCGTCAGGACGACGCCGGCCAGAATGCCGAGCGCGTCTTCCCAGGGCGAATGGCGCGTGGCGGTGGCCGCCCAGTTGCCGAAACGGTGCGCACGCCGCGTCGTCGCGAGCTCGACGTCCTCGGCGGTGATGGTGCCGGCCTCGTCGCGCGCGCTCAACGCCCCGCCCTCCGCGCCGTGACGATCGCGCCCGCGACGTCGGCCCCGGCATCCCGGCGGATCACAGCGCGCTCGATCGCGACGGTCTCGAAGCCGCATGCGACCAGAAGCGACCGGACGTGGTCCGGCCGGTGCGCGTAGCGAAGGCTCGCGCGAAGCGTGAAGGGCTCAGCCGTTTCCTCGACCTCGAACGAGAAGGCGACCGGCGCGCCGGGACGGGCGGTCTCGGCGATGCGGCGGAAAGCGGGTTCGAGGTCGCCGAGATAGGTCAGGACGTCGGCCGCCGTGACGAGATCGAAGGGCTCGGCCGCGAAGGGCTCGAGGATGTCGCCCTCGCGCAGCGCGTCGTAGAGGCCTTTCCGCCGCGCGCGCTCCAGCATGCCCGGCGAAAGGTCGACGCCCTCCAGCCAATCCGTGCGCTCGCGCAGCCGCTCCCCCATCAGGCCCGTCCCGCAGCCGAGATCCAGCGTGCGGGCAAAGCGCCGGTCGGTGCCGGCGAGCCGATCGATCGCCCCCAGAAGAAGGTCCGGCACCCGGTATCCCAACCGGTTCACCAGCGCCTCCTCGAAGCGCGGCGCGTACTGGTCGAAGAGGCCGGCGACGAAGAGCGGCGAGGGCGCGGCGGGCACGGGCAGGGCGCCGAGCGAGGCGAGCTTCAGCTCCGCGCCGTAGGGATCGGCCGGGTCGGCATCGAGTATGCCCTGGAATATGGTCCGCGCCTCGGTGTCGCGCTCGGCCTGGAGCAGGAAGTCCGCGAGCTGCATGCGTCCGGCGGTCCAGTCCGGAGCGCGCTCCAGCGCCTGACGCATGAGATCGGCGGCCACCTCGAACTCGCCCCCTTGCGCGTAGTCGCGCGCATGGGCGGCGCGCAGGTCGGCGATCGGGTCGCCCGAACGGTGGGGGTCGTCTGCCAAGGGGGTCACGGTTCCGGTTGGTGCGGCCTCCTATGCGGCGTCACGTGCCCTTCGCGCAAGGTGCCGCGATGCCGCCCGCTCGCGCGGCCCTATCTCCCGCACCATGGCCCGCTTCGAAGACCTTCTCCGCCCGACCCCGAAGGGGCTCTACTGCCCGCCCGGCGACTTCTACATCGACCCGGTCAAGCCCGTGGAGAGGGCCCTCGTGACCCATGGCCACGCGGACCATGCCCGCCCCGGCAACGAGGCCGTGCTCGCAACCCCCCGGACGCTGCGCATCATGGCGCTGCGCTACGGCGAGGACTTCTGCCGGACCCGGCAGGAGGCGCCCTGGGGAAAGCCGATCGAGGTCAACGGCGTCGCGGTTTCCTTCCACCCGGCGGGCCATGTGCTGGGCTCGGCGCAGATCCTCGTGGAATGGAACGGGATGCGCATCGTGGCGTCGGGCGACTACAAGCGCTCGCACGACCCGACGGCCGAGCCCTTCGAGCCGGTGCCCTGCGACGTCTTCATCACCGAGGCGACCTTCGCGCTTCCTGTCTTTCGCCATCCCGACCCGCGCACCGAGATCGCCAAGCTGATCCGCTCGACGCGCCAGTTTCCCGAGCGCGCCCATCTCGTCGGGGCCTATGCGCTGGGCAAGGCGCAGCGCGTCATCCGGATGCTGCGCGAGCAGGGCTACGACGAGCCGATCTACATCCACGGCGCGCTGCGCAAGCTCTGCGACTTCTACGAGGAGGAGGGCATCGACCTGGGCGAACTCCGCCCCGCTACGATCGCGCGCGGCAAGGATGCGGAAGGCGAGGCGAAGGCCAGCTTCGCGGGCGCCGTCGTGGTCGGCCCGCCGTCCGCCTTTGCCGACAAGTGGGCGCGGCGCTTTCCCGATCCGGTGGCGTGCTTTGCCAGCGGCTGGATGCGCGTGCGGGGCCGCGCGCGCCAGCGCGGCGTCGAGCTGCCGATCATCCTTTCGGACCATTGCGACTGGGACGAGCTGATCGAGACCATCGCCGAAATCTCGCCGCAGGAAGTGTGGGTGACGCACGGGCGCGAGGAAGCGCTGGTGCGCTGGTGCTCGCTCAAGGGCGTTCGCGCCCGTCCGCTCCACCTCGTCGGCTACGAGGACGAGGGAGACTGATCGCCGCTCAGGCCCCGGCGAGCCGCTCCGGCAGTATGAAGCCGGCGAGGTGCCCGGCCGTGTAGGCCGCCCCTTCCGCCGAGGCATGGAATCCGTCTCGCGAGAAGCCGGCAGGCTCGACGCGGGGCAAGGTGGTGGCCGGCACGATGCCGCGCTCGATGCAAAGGCGCCGTCCGAGCCGCTCCAGAAGCGCAGCGCGCAGCGCCAGCACGCGGGCGAGGCCTCTCGGGAGAGCGGGCACCCGCCGCATGTCGACCGGCGGCGACCAGACGATGCGCGCCTCCGGCCAGCGGGCGCGAAGGGCGTAGAGGAGCGTGCCGAAGGAGCGCTTGAAGCGGCGGGCGGAATGCCAGTTCTTCACGTCGTTCGTGCCGATCGACAGGAGGATGTGCGTGAAGGGCTCGCGGTCGAGGTTCGGCACCACGAAGTCGCGCACCTCGGCCGAGGTGGCCGAGTTCGCGCCGCGCGACGACCAGGACACGGCCCGGCCCGACAGGACCGAGAGCCGCTCGGCGAGGCGGGCTGCGAGGCTCTCCTCCATGGTGGCGACGCCGACACCGGCCGCCGACGAATCGCCGAGGACGAGCAACCGGATCTCCGGCTCGCCCGATCCCAGATGCCCCTGGCAGGGGCCGGGCGGCGGTGGCATGCGCTCGATGCGGCGGCGAAGGCCAAGGCCCTGCCAGACATAGACCGGGTAGAGCAGCCAGGACTGCACCGCCATTCTCACGCCCGTCATCCTCCTTCAGCGCGCCGGATCGGCGTCTCGAACCGCCAGCTTTATAGGGCGGGCGGGCTCGCAGCAGAAGGGCGGCGCGTCGGCGCGCCGCTCGGGCGGGATGTCAGAAGCGCAGCTTCAGCCCGACCTCGCCGACATGGCTGATGTCGATGTCGGAACTGGTGCCGACGGAGTAGCGGCCCGTCAGCGACAGGCGGTCGGTCAGTCCGGCATCGACGCCGACGCCCGCCACGAAACCGCGCGCGGCGAGATCATCGAGCCGGGCCGAACGGGCGCGGCTGATGCCGCCCGCGATGCGCGCCGAGACGCGCGCGTCGTCCTCGGTGAGGATGTCCTCGTAGCCGATGCGGCCGGTGAGGGCGAGCGGGCGGCCGCCCAGCTCGGTCGCATAGGCGAGGTGCAGGTTGGCCGAGCCGAGGAGCGCGTTGCGCTGCGTGTCGCCGTAGACGATCTGCGCCGCGGCTCCCGTCTCGCCGTAGCCGTCGGCGTCGGCATAAAGGTAGTCGAGCCCGAGCGCGGGCGTGACGGTGAGCGCCCCGGCGCGCAAGCCGTAGCCGGCCTCGAGGCCGACATTGGCCGAGACGCCGTTGGAATCGGTGCCGCGGTTGACCACGGTGTCGATCAGCGTTTGCCGGTCGAGGTCCTCGTAGTCCTGGTGCGCGACACCGCCGGACAGCGTGACGTAGGCCGAGCCGAACAGGGCCGTGGCGTAGAGGTCGGCCGCGAACGAGCGCGTGTCGTAGGACAGGCGCGCCTCGTCCACCTCGCCGGTCGAGGCCGACAGCGCGCCACCGAGAAGCAGGCTGTCGCTGAAGCGGTGGTCGAGGCCGATCCGCACGGTGCCGTTGTCGAAGCGGTAGTCGTTGGCTCCGTCGCGCTCGAAGCGGCTGCCGCCGAGCGAGACGTAGACATCAGAGAAGGGCACCGCGATCGCGGCATCGGACCCCGTGACGGGCGCGGGAACCTGGAGCGCGGCGAGGCGGGCGCGATCGCGCAGGGCGTCGTTCGCGCTCATGCGCTCCAGCAGCGCGGTCTCCGTCAGCGAGCCGACCGCCGAGGCCGACGTGCCGACCGACAGGTAGTCCTCGACGGTCTGCGCGAAGAGGCGGTGAACGGCGGTCGTCGGGTGAATGCCGTCCCAGTATTCGAAGGTGTTCTGGACGCTGGTCGGCGCGGCGGCGCAGGCGGGCGTCGAGAGGCAGGCGTCGCGGGCGTTCAGGAGGCCGAAGCGAGCGGGGTCGCTGAGGATCAGCGCGCCGACGCGCTGGATGTCCACCAGAACGACGTCGGTGTTGGGCAGCGTCGCCGCGACCTGGCGGACGCCGGTCTCGAGCGCGGTGTTGAAGGCGTTGGTGGCGAGCGTCGCGGCGACCGAGCCCTGCAGCGACGTCGAGAAGGCAGGCGTCGCGCCGATGTCGGGCAGGTTCAGGACCGCGACGGTCGGCGCGCCGAGGCTGCCGAGCCGGGCGAGCGAGGCCGCGACGTCTCCGGCCGAGGCCACCGCTTCCGCACCGACCAGGGCGGCCGTCGCGCCGGGCGTGTTGATCTCCTGGATGATGTTGTTGGCGCCGCCGTAGAGCGTCACGACGTCGTTCGCGCCGAAGCGCCCGTCCTGCAGGACGAAGGCGTCGATCTGCGCCCCGATGCCAGGCGGGCGCAGGCCATCCAGACGATCGGTACGGGCGTTGCCGAAGGCGTAGTTCTGCGAGAGTTCAGGGTTGATGCGGATGCCGCCGAGCGTTGCGGCGCCGGCCTGCTGCATCGGGCCGCCGTTCAGGTATTCGGTGAAGACCGGCCCGTTGGAGAAGCGACCCGCGAAATAGGGCGGCGAGGCCGGGCGGCCGCTGATGAGGAAGAGGTTGCCGTTGTCCGATAGCGAGTCGCCGAAGCTGATCACGGGGCCGGCGACCTGCGCGAGCGCCGGCATCGCGGTGGCGCTGGTCAGCAGCGCGGCGGTGGCGGCCAGGACGGCGCGGCTCTTCAGGCGGGTCATGCGAAGCGTCTCCCCATCGCCGGCCTGTTCCCAACCGGTCGGATGCGACCATGCGCGAGAGCGGGACGGGGCGACAGGGCGGATGCGGTGCGGAGCGGGGATCGCCGCGCGATTGCGGCAGCTCTGTGGCCGAGCTGCCGCAGGGTGAGGTCGGCTCAGGCGCGCAGCGCGTCGACGCCGGGAAGCGGCTTTCCTTCCATCCACTCCAGGAAGGCGCCGCCCGCCGTGGACACGTAGGTCAGATCGTCCGCGACCCCGGCCGCGTTGAGCGCCGCCACCGTGTCGCCGCCGCCCGCCACCGAGACGAGCTGGCCGTCGCGCGTGCGCGCGGCCGCATGGCGGGCCGCCGCCATGGTCGCCGCGTCGAAGGGCGGAATCTCGAAGGCGCCGAGCGGACCGTTCCAGATCAGCGTCTTCGACTTGTCGATCCATTCCTTGACCTGCCCGACGCTGGCCGGGCCGACGTCGAGGATCATGGCGTCCGCCGGAACCGCGTCGACCGAGACGGTCTGCGTCTCGGCATGCGCCTTGAACTCGCGCGCGACCACCGCGTCCACCGGCAGGAGCACGATGCAGTCCGCCTTCTCGGCGGCCGCCATGATGGTGCGGGCCGTATCGGCGAGGTCGTGCTCGCAGAGCGACTTGCCGACGTTCTTGCCGAGGGCGGCGAGGAAGGTGTTCGCCATTCCGCCGCCGATCACGAGGCAGTCGACCTTGGCGACAAGGTTCTGAAGAAGGTCGATCTTGGTCGAGACCTTCGCGCCGCCGACGATCGCGATCACGGGCTTTTCCGGCTTGCCGAGACCCTTCTCCAGCGCCTCCAGCTCGGCCTGCATGGTGCGGCCGGCATAGGAGGGCAGGTGATGGGCGAGCCCTTCCGTCGAGGCATGGGCGCGGTGCGCGGCGGAGAACGCGTCGTTGACGTAGACGTCGCCGAGCGAGGCGAGCTGCGAGACGAAGGTCTCGTCGTTCTGCTCCTCGCCGGCGTGGAAGCGCGTGTTCTCGAGAAGGAGGACGTCGCCGTCCTTCATGTTGGCGACGATGCCCTCGGCGACCGGCCCGACGCAGTCCTCGGCAAAGCCCACGGGCTTGCCGAGCTTCTCGGCCAGCGCCTCGCCGATCGGGCGCAGCGACTGGGCGGGGTCGGGCTTGCCCTTCGGCCGGCCGAAATGGGCCAGCAGGACGACGCGGCCGCCCCGGTCGGCGATCTCGCGGATGGTCGGCAGGACGCGGTCGATGCGTGTGGCATCCGACACGCGGCCGTCCTTGACCGGCACGTTGAGGTCCACGCGCACGAGGACGCGCTTGCCGGAGAGGTCGGCGTCGTCGAGGCTCTTGAACGGATTCATGGGACGGGCTCCGAGGGGAGGGCCGCCCCGATGGCGGCCGGGGAAACGAGGCGAGCGCGGGCGGGGCGCCGATGGCGTGCCGCCCGCGCTCCGGTCGTTACTTGGCGTTGTGCATCGCGATGGCGGTGTCCGACATGCGGTTCGAGAAGCCCCACTCGTTGTCGTACCACGAGAGGATGCGCACGAAGTTGCCGCCGAGCACCTTGGTCTGGTCCATGGCGAAGACCGAGGAGTGCGGGTCGTGGTTGAAGTCGTGCGACACGTTCGGATCGAGCGTGTAGCCGAGGATGCCCTTGAGCGGGCCGTCGGCCGCCGCCTTGATGGCGTTCTGGATCTCTTCCACGGTGGTGTCGCGCTTGGCGGTGAACTTGAAGTCCACGACCGAGACGTTGGGGGTCGGCACGCGGATCGAGGAGCCGTCGAGCTTGCCCTTCAGCTGCGGCAGGACGATGCCGATCGCCTTGGCCGCGCCGGTCGAGGTCGGGATCATCGACAGGGCCGCCGCGCGGGCGCGGTAGAGGTCCTTGTGCATCGTGTCGAGCGTCGGCTGGTCGCCGGTGTAGGAGTGGATCGTCGTCATGAAGCCGGTCTCGATGCCGACCGTCTCGTCGAGAATCTTGGCGACCGGCGCGAGGCAGTTGGTCGTGCACGAGGCGTTGGAGACGATCGTGTCGCTCGCCGTCAGCGTGTCGTGGTTGACGCCGAAGACGATCGTCTTCTCGTTCTCGGCCTTCGTGAGGGGGCCGGAGATCAGGACCTTCCTGGCGCCGGCCTCGAGATGGGCCGAGGCCTTGGCGGGATCGGTGAAGATGCCCGTGCACTCGAAGGCGATGTCGATGCCCATCTCGCCCCAGGGCAGGTTCTTGGGGTCGCGCTCGGCGGTCACGCGCATCGGGCCGCGGCCGACGTCGATCGTGTCGCCCTTGACCGTCACCGTGCCGGGGAAGCGGCCATGGACCGAATCGTAGCGGATCAGGTGGGCGTTGGTCTCGACCGGGCCGAGATCGTTGATCGCCACCACCTCGATATCGGTGCGGCCCGACTCGACGATGGCGCGAAGCACGTTGCGGCCGATCCGGCCAAATCCGTTGATCGCGACGCGAACTGCCATGGGAACTCTCCTAGCGATCCGGTCGGGACGACCGGCACGGGTGGGGTTTAACGCGCGGCGTGCGCGCGCAAAGGGGCGGGAGCGGGGATCGGAACGTCGGGTCGCGGCACGCAAACACCCCTCGAAGGGCCGGCTGGCGCGTCGTCTGGGAGCGGCGCGCCGCGCGGCGGCCTTCGCATGGCCCCAGAGGCGGAGCCTTGTCAACGCCGGCTCGCAAGCCGCCTTTTCCTCGCTGGCCAGTCGCGTTAAAGCGATGGATGAGGATCGCGACCCAAACCGGGGCGGGCGCGATGCCGCAAGCGACGCCCGCAAGAGGGGACGGCATGACGCGCGACCGCCTGGACGAGGCCACTTTGCGCCTGCAGCGCTCGATCGAGCGCCTGGAGCGGGCGGCCGAAGCGCGCGTCGTGCGCCAGGAAGTGGCCGACGGCGCCGAGGAGGAGGTCCAGCGCATGACCGCCGACCGTTCGCGCCTTGCCTCGGAGCTCGACACCGCGCTGACCCGCGCCGAGCGTCTGGAAACGGCCAACCGCGAGGTCTCGCGCCGGCTCGTGACGGCGATGGAGGCGATTCGCGACGTCCTCTCCCGTCGCGCCTGATCCCCTCCGCCAGAAGGCCCGACCCATGCCCCAGATCGTCGTCACCATCGATGCCAAGACCTACCGCATGGCCTGCGCCGAGGGCGAGGAGGAGCATCTCGTCCAGCTCGCCGCGCAGATGGACGCGCGCATCAACGAACTGCGCGGGTCGTTCGGCGAGATCGGCGACCAGCGCCTCGCCATCATGGCCGGCATCATGGCGAGCGACGAGCTGTCCGACGCGCGAGGCCGCATCGCCGACCTCGAGGCCGAACTCGCGGAGGCGCGCGAGCGCGAGCGCGACCTGTCGCGCGGCGGCGAGGCCGGCGACCGGCGTCTCGCCGAGCATCTGAACGGCGTCTCCGACGTCCTCGACGAGATCAGCGCGAAGCTCGAGGACTACCGCCGCTAGCGGAAGGCGCAAGGGGCAGGGCGGGGAGCCGTGCCAGAGCCTGCGCGAGGAACCGACGCTTCGGCGGCCAGCGAACTCGACGGTTGACCGCAAGGGCCGGTGCGCCAACTGCGGCGCATTCGTTTCAGCCGCCCGTCGTCCGGTTCGCATTTCCCGAGGTTTCCCATGGCATCTCATTCGCGCGCACTCGTCACCGGAGCCTCTGCCGGCATCGGCCGCAGCTATGCCGAGCATCTGGCGCGCACGGGCTGCGCGCTGGTTCTCGTGGCGCGGCGGCGGGACAGGCTGGACGAGCTCGCCTCGCAACTCCGGGACGCGCATGGCGTCGAGGTGGAGGTCCTGCCGGCCGATCTCGCCGATCCGGCGGGCGTGGCGACCGTGGCCGAGCGGCTCGCTGCGGAACCGGCGATCGACCTCCTGATCAACAATGCGGGCTATGCGGCCAGGGGCATGGTCGCCGAACTCGACCCCGCCGCGCTCGCCGACATGATCCAGGTCAACGTCGTGGCGCTCGCCCAGCTCTCCCATGCCGCGATGGAGGCCATGCGAGCCTTGGGGCGCGGGCGCATCGTCAACGTCTCGTCGGGCACGGTCTTTGCCGCCTTCGCCGGCAACGCGGGCTATGGCGCGTCGAAGAACTTCGTCATGGCCTTCACCCGCACCATGCAGGTCGAGGCCGAGGGGACGGGCGTCGAGGTCCAGCTCCTGATCCCCGGCGTGATCGCCACCGATTTCCACGCGGTCGCCGGCAACGATCTGGCGCGCTTTCCGGCCGAGCGCGTCATGCAGGCCGACGATCTCGTGGTTGCCTCGCTGCGGGCGCTGGAGATGGGCGAGCCGGTCTGCATTCCCTCGCTGCCGGACGTGTCGACCTGGGACGCCTATGTCGAGGCCGAGGCGGCCTGCTGGGCGAACGCGTCCCGCGACAAACCGGCTTCACGCTACCACGGCGCCTGAGGCCACTGGTCAGCGAGGTCCAACTCGCCTATCTTCTGTCTCGGCGGACTGCGCGGCGCGACAGGGACGACTTATTCCCCGGGGCCTTACGCATCCCTGAGGGAGCTGTCCCTGACCCGGCCCCTGGGCCGGGACACACGGCGCCCACCTACTCTGTAGGTTCCCGGGATCGACTGTTTCCATCGGCCGAGGTGGTCCGCCGCTTGATTTGCTTCTCCTCCCCTCCCGCCCTCGGGCCCGCGTCGTGACGCCGGTCGAGGACGTCGCCGCGCAGAAGCGTGCGCTGCGCGTCGAGGCCGCCCGGCGGCGCGACGCGCTGGATCCCAGCGACCGCTCGCTCGACTCCCTTGCGATCACACGCCACGCGCTCGCCTTTCTCCCCGAGGAGCGCCATGCGGTCGCGGCCTATCTCGCGATCCGCTCCGAGGTCGACACGGGGCTCCTCGTCTCTCTTCTTCGCCAAACGGGGCGGGTTGTCGGCGTGCCCGCGATCGAGGGCGAGGAGCTTCGCTTCCGCCGGATCTCGGAGGGCGACGCGCTGGAGCCGCAGGGCTTCGGCACGAACGCTCCCGGCGCCGAGGCGGCCGAGATCGCGCCGGCCGTGATCCTCGCCCCGCTTCTGGCCTTCGACGGCGCCGGCCGCCGCCTGGGCTACGGCCGCGGCTTCTACGACCGCGCGATCGCCCGCGTCCGCCAGGGCGGGCCCGTTCTCGTGGTCGGGCTCGGCTTTTCCGCGCAGCTCGTCGAGCGGGTTCCGACCGACGAGCGGGACCAGACGCTTGACGCGGTGATCACGGAAAACGGAGTTCTGGTCCCCAGCGCAGCGGCTTCTCGGACGCGCTAGCGACGGTCCGCTTCGAGGGCGTGGCAAGGATCTGCGTCCAGTAGCGCGTGCCGTCCTCGCCGATCCGGGCACCCGCGAAGCCGATCTCGGTGACGTTCGGGTTCAGGAGATTGCGCCGGTGGCCGGGCGAGCCGATCCAGCCCTTCATCGCGGCGCCGTAGTCGGCATAGCCGCGCCCGATATTCTCCGCGACCGTTCCCCAATGGTAGCCGGCGCGCTCGGCACGGCCGGGAAGGGCGCCCGCGACCTGATGGTCCATGCGGTCGGCCCGTGCCATGGCCTCGCTCTGGCGCGAGGCGGCAAGGTCGAGCTGGGCGTTGACGCTCAAGGGCTTGAGCCCGTTTTCCGCGCGGAAGGCGTTCACGGCGCGCAGCCCGGCGTCGCGGTCCATCGTGATCGGCCGCACGAGGCTGGCCGGGGTCTTCGGGCCGGCGGACAGGCAGCTCGCGAGCGCGAGGGCGGGCAGAAGGGAGAGAAGGGGAATGAGGCGGGGCACGTCGGGTCTGTCTTTCGGGGCGCCGGGCGCTCGAAGCCGGGGCGACGCCGCCCTAGCTCCCCGCCCGACCCCACATGGGAAGGAGATGCTGTGATGATCGAACTCTTCACCTGGACGACGCCCAACGGCGAGAAGCCGATCATCATGCTGGAGGAGTGCGAACTGCCCTACGAGCTGCGCCTCCTCGACATCTCGACGGGAAAACAGAAGGAATCGGACTTTCTTGCGATCAACCCGAACGGTCGCATCCCGGCGATCCGCGACACGGAGACCGGACAGCGCGTCTTCGAGAGCGGCGCGATCCTGATCCATCTCGCCGAGAAGAGCGGACGGCTGCTTGCCAGGAGCGGGCCCGACCGCAGCGAGGCACTGTCCTGGACCTTCTTCCAGGCCGGCGGCACGGGGCCGATGATCGGGCAGGTCCACTACTTCCGCAACGCCAAGGAGCGCTCCGACTTCGCGATCCGCCGCTTCGAAACGGAGTCGCGCCGGCTGCTCGGCGTGCTCGACGCGCATCTGAAGGATCGCGAGTGGCTGGCCGGCGACTATTCGATCGCCGACGTCATGAACTGGAGCTGGGCCGTGTCCGGGCTCAAGGGGCTGGACGCGCGAGGTGACTTCCCGAACCTCGCCGCCTGGGCGGACCGGGTCGGCGAGCGGCCGGCGGTGCGCCGCGCGCTCGACAAGCTCCAGAGCGCGAAGTCGGCCCTCGCGTCCTCCTGATCGCGCGTGCCCGAATCGCCGACCTGTGCTGAAGAGGGGCGTGACGAAAAGGAGAAAGCGTGCGGTTCCTGTTTCTGGGCGACATGGTGGGCCGGTCCGGCCGCACCGCCGTGGCGGAGCGGTTGCCGGGCCTCATCGAGGGCTGGCGGCTCGACTTCGTGGTGGTGAACGGTGAAAACGCGGCCGGCGGCTTCGGGATCACCGAGGACATCCTGGAGCGCACGCTTTCGGCGGGCGCCGACGTCGTGACGACGGGCAACCACGTCTTCGACCAGCGCGAGGCGCTGACC
Organism: Aureimonas sp. AU4; assembly: GCF_001463765.1. Taxonomy (GTDB): domain Bacteria; phylum Pseudomonadota; class Alphaproteobacteria; order Rhizobiales; family Rhizobiaceae; genus Aureimonas. The sequence continues at coordinate 29,086 of NZ_BBWK01000008.1, forward strand.
TTCGCCCCGCGCCAGGAGCGCTTCCTGCGGCCCGCCAACTATCCGCCGGGCACGCCGGGGCGCGGCTCGGGCCTGTTCGAGGCGCGCTCGGGCGCACGCGTTCTGGTGGCCAACGTCATGGGCCGCGCCTTCATGCATCCCGAGCTCGACGACCCGTTCCGCGCGGCCGAGACGATCGTCTCGTCCTGTCCGCTCGGCGAGCAGGCCGATGCGATCGTCCTCGACTTCCACGCCGAGGCGACGAGCGAGAAGCAGAGCATGGGACATTTCCTCGACGGGCGCGTCTCGGTGGTCGTGGGAACCCATACCCATGTGCCGACCGCGGACCACCAGATCCTGACGAACGGCACCGCCTACCAGTCGGACGCCGGCATGTGCGGCGACTACGACTCCTCGCTCGGCATGGACAAGGAGGAACCGCTCAACCGCTTCCTGACGCGGGTTCCGCGCGGGCGCTTCGAGGCGGCCGAGGGGCCGGCGACGATCTGCGGCCTCGCGGTCGAGATCTCGGACCGGACGGGGCTGGCGGAGAGGGTCGCGGCCGTGCGGCTCGGACCGAGGCTCTCCGAGAGCGCCCCGGACTTCTGGCGTTAACCCTTTCATCCGCCGCATTCGCACCGCAGCATCGCCGACACAGACGGCAGGCAACGGGGGTCGCCATGACGGATGAGCGAGCGGATGCAGGGAACGGAGGGCGCCGGGCGGACGAGGCCCTGCGCCATCTTCTCTGCGCGCTCGTGGCGCTCATATCCTTCGCCGTCTCGACGCCCATGCCGCTGCGCCTTCCGCACCCGCAGGCCGCGGATCTTCGTCGCGCCTCGTTCGTGCAACTCGACGACGACGAGGAGCGCGAGCTGCTTCTGGCGCTCCTCGAGGAGGACGAGGGCGACGACGACTGGGACGACGCGGCGGTCTAGACGCCCTGCAGGAGGATCACGGTCGGCCGGCGCGGCAGGGTACGGGCCGAGAGTTCGATCGATCGCTCCGGCCGCCGCTCCACCGCGAAGTCCGGTATCTGCTCCAGGAACCGCTCGATCGGCGTGCGGAAGCGGTGCATCGGCAGGACCACCGAGGAATGAAGGCGCTCGGCGATCTCGCCCATGCCGCGCTGGCTCATGGTCCAGGACCCGTCGACCGGTACCATCAGGACATCGAGCCGCCCGATCGCGGCGTAGTCCTCGTCTGTTAGCTGATGATGCAGGTGGCCGAGATGGCCGATGCACAGGCCTGCGACCTCCACGATGAAGATCGAGTTGCCGTCCGCCTCGAAGGCGCCGAAGCGGTTGATGTCGGTCGAAACGTTGCGCACGAGGATGTCGCCGACCGTGACGTTGTGCCGAGCCGCGCCGCCCGCCGGGTTCCAGCCGCGCAGCACGGTGCCGATCGCAGGGTCGGGGGTGTCCGTGTAGTGGGTGCCGTGCGCCTTGTTCATCGTCACGATGTCCGGGGTCGGGCCCGGCCCGGCGTAACCGGCATAGTCGGTCGCAAGGCGCACGCCATCCGGGCTCTCGACGAGGTAGGTCGCGTGCGCGGCATAGGTGATGCGGACCGTGTCGCCGGCCTTCGCCCGTGCCGCGCGATGGGGCGGGGGAGCGCCGAGCTGGGCGACGCGCACGCCGGGCAGTCGGTCCGCGACCGCGAGGCAGGAGGAGATTCCCTCCTGTGCGAGCGCGGGTCCTGCGAAAACGAGCGCAAGGACGGCGAGGGCAAGGCGCATCGGCAGGGCCTTTCGGCGACGGGACCGGGACGGGTCTCGGGATCGCAGCGTTTCACGGACCGTTCGACGCGCGAAGTCATATTTCCGGGAGCCCGGCCGGCCCCGATCGCGCTTCCCGTTGCTGGACGGCGCGGGGCCGGGCGCTTTATACCAGCCCACCTCACGAACCCACCCGAACGAGAAGGTGTCCGATGGCCGGTCATTCCCAATTCAAGAACATCATGCACCGCAAGGGCCGACAGGATGCGGTCCGTTCCAAGATGTTCTCCAAGCTCGCCCGCGAGATCACGGTGGCCGCCAAGACGGGCATGCCGGACCCCGACATGAACCCGCGCCTGCGCCTGGCGATTACCAACGCCAAGGCGCAGTCCATGCCCAAGGACAACATCCAGCGAGCCATCAACAAGGCGCTGGGCGGCGACACCGACAACTACGACGAGGTGCGCTACGAGGGCTACGGGCCGGGCGGCGTCGCGGTGATCGTCGAGGCACTGACCGACAACCGCAACCGCACCGCCTCCAACGTGCGCTCCTACTTCACCAAGGCGGGCGGCGCGCTGGGCGAGACGAACTCGGTGTCCTTCCTGTGGGACCGCGTCGGCGAGATCGTCTACCCCGCGAAGGCGGGCGACGCCGACAAGGTCATGGAGGCGGCGATCGAGGCGGGCGCCGACGACGTCCAGTCCGACGAGGACGGCCACCGCATCATCACCGCCCTCGGCGACCTGAACGATGTCTCCTCGGCGCTCGAGAAGAGCCTCGGCGAGGCCGAGAGCGTCAAGATCATCTGGCGCCCGCAGACCACCGCGCCCGTGGACGAGGACAAGGCGCAGTCGGTTCTGCGCCTCATCGCCAACCTCGAGGACGACGACGACGTGCAGAACGTCTACGCCAACTTCGAGGTGGACGAGGAGGTGATGGCCAAGCTCTCGGCCGCCTGAGGCACGACGGCGGCCTCAGCAGGGTGCGGAGGGGACCGACTCGTTCTTGATCGGTCCGCCCGTGCGCGAGCGGATCGCCGAGAAGTTCGCGAGCGTCATCGCCGGAAGGCCGACCGAGTCGAAGAGCGGCGTGGCGCGCACCGTGGTCTCGACGAGGAGCACCGTGTCGCCATCGGCGACCAGCGGCATCTGGGGTGTCGGGATGGTCGCGTCGACCATCTTGACCAGCGGCGACGGGGCGTCCGACCAGCAGACGGTGAAATTCTTGCCCTGGCGCTTGATGCTGGTGACGCGGAACGTCGTGTCGCTCGCGGCATGACGTGACATGGCGACGAAGATCGCGCGGTTCGTGCCGATCTTGTCGGTCGACGTCGAGTTCTCGCGCGACATGATGTCGGCGGTCGTGAAGGTCGCCTTCTCGGCGATGTGCGAGGCCCGGAAGAGGTCGTAGAGGGTCACCGCGCCCAGGAGAAGGGCGACGAGCAGCGGCGCGATGATGGCGAACTCGATCGCGGCGACGCCACCCTCGTCCCGTCGGAAGCGCAAGGGAAGCCGCCCAGCCGTCATGTTCCCTTCTTCGGCTCCTTCTTGAAGGCCGAGCTTGCCACCAGCCAGTATCCGCCGAGCGAGTCCTTGGGCAGTTCCAGCGCCACGCCGATGAGCGGCGTGAACGGATCGGCGACGAGGCAGGCGCGCACGAAGAGCGTCTCCTGTTCCGCGCCCGTCGTGTAGGCGCCGGTGGTGGCGACGGTGCTGCCGCGGTCGAGGCACTTGGCGCCGCTGAGCGGGATGTCCGAGGCCGATTTGACGGTCGTCATCTCGACCACCATCGCCGACGCGCAGGCGGGCACGACGAGCTTCATGTTCTCGCAGATCGAGGCCTTCATCGCGGCCTGGTCGGGCTCGGCGCCGATGCGCACCTGCCGCACCGCGATGTCGAGCGCGCGGTCGAGCGCGGTCGAGCGGACCATGATCCAGCCGGTCTCTATGGTCGAGAAGACGAGCCCGAAGAACAAGGGGGCGACCATGGCGAATTCGAGCGCCGTCGCCCCGCTTCGGTTCAGAAAGAACGTGCGCGCCGAGCCCATCGGCTACCTTGTGATCCGCAGCTGCTGCATCTGAGCCGCGATCGACTGGAACGCCGCCGACATGTCGAGGCCGTCGACCTTGTAGGCGTAGGTTGGATCCGAGGCACATTTGGCGATGTTGGCGGCGACGTCGTTCGAAACCTTGAAGGCGATCGTGAAGATCTTGATTTTCTCGAGCTTCGTGTAGTCGCAGACGGTCTTGTAGAAACCCGTCGCTTCCGTATCGGTGAAGGCGTTGAAGCGATTTTTGTAATCGTTGGTCGTGGTCGCATAGGGTTTTTTATTGGCATCGTTGCCGCTGATGTTGCGCGTCGTGACCTCCCACCGGTCCGGCGTGACATTGGCGTCCGTCGGCCGGGGCTGGAAGCCGATCTGGCCGTCGGTCATCAGGACGATGAATTTCAGGGTTTCCTTGTCATCGAAGGCCGAGGGGCGGGCGGAAAAGGCGGACGGAATCGGTGCGTAGCCCTTTGTGCGGATCGACTGGATGGTCGCACGCATCGAAGGGTTGAGCAGGAGCTCCGCCCATTTCATGCCGTAGGCCGTGCCGGTCCCGTCATAGGGCTGCAGCGCGTCCATCTTCGCCTTCAGCGTGACGAGGTCGTTCGTCATGTAGGTGATGGTCGGCCCGGTCGGGCACCACCACGGCTGCTTGGGCGCCGCGCTGATGTTGTAATAGCTGAAATGCGGAGTCTGATCGCGATCGTAGAAGACCGGGGTGCCTGACGAAAAGTCGCCCTTCGTCATCTCTACGCACCAGCTTTGATCGTGTTCCTTGCGCCAGTAAGGGAGGATACGCCCGTTGTAGGCGGCGCTCGTGATGTACTCGAACACGTCCTTGCCGACATTCACCTGTCCCGCGAAGGGGATGATATTGACGGAGGTGGTTGGGCGCGAATCCTCCTTCAGGACGACGTCAAGGAAGCTTTTCGCGGCCGGCCGCAGCTGCGTCATGCCGCCGTTGTCCTGCATCGAGCCCGAGATATCGAGAACGAGCGACAGTTCGACGTTGCTGCGCCGCTCCTCCGCGGTCGAGGACGCGTTGATCGCGAGGTTCTCGATATTGGCGAGCTTGAGGAAGCTGGTCGAATAGTCGATCGAGGCCGAAGCCGTGACCTGTCTCATCGTGAGCGTCTTCACCTCCGAGACGCTGAGCGAGGCGGCGTCGCCGTTGGGCACGCTCTTCAGGAAGGAGCGCACGACCTCGGTCGGGTCTTCGGTCTGGTTGAGCGAGGCTGCCGCCAGGACGCCCCGGTCGAGCGCATCCTGCAGAGCGACGCGCCCGCGCTCATGGACCACCAGATCCACCGCGCCGCCCGAGATCAGGACGAGCACCGGCAGGAGAAACGCGGCGATGATCGGGATGCTCGCGCGCCGGTCGCGGCGGAAGCGGGATGTCAGAAGCATGGCGCCTTCGCCGGAGGAGGATTTCCGCCATCATGAGGAGGACATGCTACGAATTTCTCTATGTGGCACGAACGTTTGAGTCGATGCCTTGCAGCGGCGACCGTCCACGGCACGTCCTTCATTCGTTTCCGCTTCGTTCACGATTCGTCTTCTAACACGGCCTTCCTTGGGTTAGAGACGGACGAGACGGGTCATGTATCAGGAGCGCGTCATTCGCATCATCGGCATCGATCCGGGCCTGCGCCGGATGGGGTGGGGCGTCGTCGAGACGGTCGGAAACTCCTTGCGGTTCGTGGCCTCCGGGACCGTGACCTCGGAAGGGGACGACGACCTGGCGATCCGCCTGCGCCAGCTGCATGACGGGCTGCAGGCGGTCATGGCCGATCACCGTCCGCACGAGGCGGCGGTCGAGCAGACCTTCGTCAACAAGGACGCCGTCGCGACGCTGAAGCTCGGCCAGGCGCGCGGCATCGCCATGCTGGTTCCCGCGCTCGCCGGCCTGCCGGTCGCCGAATACGCGCCGAACGCCGTCAAGAAGGCGGTGATCGGCGTCGGCCACGGCGAGAAGCAGCAGATCCACATGATGGTGAAGGTCCTCATGCCCAAGGCCACCTTCAACACGAGCGACGCGGCCGACGCACTCGCCATCGCCATCTGCCATGCCCACCACCGCCAGTCGGCTCAGGCGCGCGCGGCCTTTGCGGGCCTCTAGATGTTCTGGACTTGTTCCGGGTGGAACAATGAGTAATACCCATCGGTATTACGGAGACGTGTCGTGCGGTTGACCGAGAAGAGCCAAGTGACCGTTCCCAAGGCGGTGCGGGAGCGTTTGGGCATAGGGCCCGGCAGCGATGTGGATTTCGTGGCGGAGGGCGATGGCGTTCGCCTTGTGAAGCTCGATGACGCAGCGCGCAAACGCAGCGCGGTAGAAGATTGGCTGCGCTCCGCTTCCGGTAGCGGCAACGGGCGGCTGACCACCGAGGACATCATGGACGAGACACGCGGACCCTTCGATGACCTCGATCTTCGTTGACACGAACGTCCTGATCGACATCGTCCGGCCTGTTCCGGGGCGCTTCTTCCAATGGGCCGCGGTGCGTTTGAGCGAGTTGGCGCCGCATGCACCCTTTGTCGTCAACGCCGTGGTCGCCGCCGAACTGAGCTGTCAGTTCGATACGGCCGAAGACCTGGAGCGTGCCCTGCCGGGGGCCTTGTGGTCGCGCGAGGCGATAGCCTTCGTTACCGGCCAGGCGCACCGCCGCCACCGCGAGCGCAGCGGGCGGCACGAGCGGACCTTGCCCGACTTCCTGATCGGTGCCCATGCCCGCATCGGTGGTCACCGCCTCCTGACGCGTGACGGCTTCCGCTACCGGACCTACTTCCCGGATCTCGACCTCATCTGCCCGGAGACGCACCCTTGATCGGCAAGCTGAAGGGCACCGTGGACGAGGTCGGCGAGGACCACGTGGTGCTCGACGTCCACGGCGTCGGCTATCTCGCCTTCTGCGGCGCGCGCACGCTGCAGAACATGCGGCCCGGCGAGGCCGCCGTCCTGTTCATAGAGACCTACGTGCGCGAGGACATGATCCGGCTCTACGGCTTCGCCACCGAGGCCGAGCGGGCCTGGTTCCGCCTGCTTCTCGTCGTCCAGCATGTCGGCACGAAGGTCGCGCTGAACGTCGTCGGCACGCTGTCGCCGGGAGACCTCGCCAGCGCCATCGCGTTGCAGGACAAGGCGGCCATCTCGCGCGCGCCGGGCGTCGGGCCGAAGGTCGCCGCCCGGATCGTGGCCGAGCTCAAGGACAAGGCGCCGGCCTATTCGGGCGCGGCGTCCGCCGAAAGCTTCACGCTCCATCGCGACATCGGCGAGGGGGTCGCGGCCGCGCCCGTCACGGACGCCGTGTCTGCACTGGTGAACCTTGGCTACTCGCGCGACCAGGCCGCCAACGCGGTCGCGGTCGCGCTGCGCGAGGCGGGCGAGGACGCGCCCGCCACCCTTCTGATCCGGTCGGGGCTCAAGGTGCTCAGCCGTTGATCCATCGTCTGAAGTCGAGGCCCTAAGCCCATGAGCCAGCCCACCCGCCTCCTGACGCCCGAGAAGCACGGCGAGGATGTCGACGCCTCGCTGCGCCCGCAGCGGCTGGACGAGTTCGTCGGCCAGGCGGCGGCGCGCGCCAACCTCAAGGTCTTCATCGAGGCCGCGAAGACGCGCGGCGAAGCCCTTGATCACGTTCTCTTCGTCGGCCCGCCGGGCCTCGGCAAGACGACGCTCGCGCAGATCATGGCCAAGGAACTCGGCGTCAATTTCCGTTCGACCTCGGGTCCGGTGATCGCCAAGGCGGGGGACCTGGCCGCGCTCCTGACGAACCTCGAGGAGCGCGACGTCCTCTTCATCGACGAGATCCATCGCCTGTCTCCGGCGGTGGAGGAGATCCTCTATCCCGCGATGGAGGATTTCCAGCTCGACCTCATCATCGGCGAGGGCCCGGCGGCGCGCTCGGTGAAGATCGATCTGTCGCGCTTCACGCTGGTGGCGGCCACCACCCGCATCGGCCTTCTGACGACACCCTTGCGTGACCGCTTCGGCATTCCCGTGCGGCTCAACTTCTACACCGTTCCCGAACTCGAACACATCGTGAAGCGCGGCGCGCGGCTGATGGATCTTCCCATGGGGGACGACGGCGCGTCCGAGATCGCGCGGCGCGCGCGCGGAACGCCGCGCATCGCGGGCCGGCTTCTGCGGCGCGTGCGCGACTTCGCCACCATGGCCGAGGCCCCGATCGTCGACCGCCGCATCGCCGACGAGGCGCTGACGCGGCTGGAGGTGGATTCGCTCGGGCTCGACCAGCTCGACCGCCGCTATCTCGACCTGATCGCGCTGAACTTCGGCGGCGGTCCGGTCGGAATCGAGACGATCGCCGCCGCCCTGTCCGAGCCGCGCGACGCGATCGAGGACATCGTCGAGCCCTATCTCCTGCAGCAGGGCTTCATCCAGCGCACCCCGCGCGGCCGCATGATGACCGCGCACGCCTTCAAGCATATCGGCATGGCGGTGCCGGGCGGCTGGCAGGGGGCTCAGGCGACCTTGTTCGAGGACGGCGGCGACGCGGACTAGCGGCGGCGGGTCGCGCGTGCCCCAAGGTCGAACAGGCCGAGCGAGAGCGCGGCGGCGGCAAGGCCGATGACCGTGCCGGCCGCCAGATCCGAAGGGTAGTGCTTCGCGCGAGGCAGTTGCGCGAGCGAGGCGCCGGCCGCCAGCGCGAAGGCGGGAAGGGCGAGCCATGGCACGCGCACCGACACCACGGCGGCGACCGCCACCGCACCCGCCGTGTGGCCGGAGGGAAAGGACCGCTCGTCCGGATCGTGCGTGTCGCCCGCCTCGCGCTCGTAATGACCTTCCTCGATCACGACCTCGGGTCGGCTGCGCCGGACGCGGTCCTTGATCCAGCCCTTGGCCGCGGTCGCCAGCGCATGGGCGGCGAGCATGCGCGCGCCGGTTCCCACGAGATCGAGGCGCCGGAACCCGAGCCCGGCCGCCATCGTCGCACCGCAGATCGCGGCGAGCTGCGGCTGGTCCGCGATCTCGCTCGCCCACCCGGCCCAGCGCACGAGCGGCCGGTGGCGATGACGCCCGGCGGCCTCCGCCAGCTCGATGTCCTGCCGTTCCAGATCGGGAAGCGTGGCGTCTTGCGGATGCGTCATGCTGGGCGAAAGTCGCGTGGCACCCAACGGTTCCCGCGTTCACCTTGCGCGGTCGCGCTCCTCGTCGATCGACCCTTCCGTTTCGCGGTGCGGACAGGCTAGGACGCCGGCATGACCGATCCGCTTTCCGGCCAGCTCACCGAGTTCGGCCACGTTCTGCCCGTGCGCGTCTACTTCGAGGACACCGACTTCTCGGGGGTCGTCTACCACGCGCGCTACCTCCATTTCCTCGAGCGCGGTCGCACGGACTACCTGCGTCTCCACGGCATCGGGCATCGCGAGCTGATGGAGGGCGTCTTCGGCGAGCCGATGGCCTTCGCCGTGCGGCGCATGGAGATCGACTTCCTGCGGCCCGCCCGCATCGACGACGTGCTCCACGTCGAGACGCGCACGGCGACGCTCGGCGGGGCGAGGGTGGTTCTCGACCAGCGCATCCTGCGGGGCGAGGAGGTTCTCATCGAGGCGCGGGTGAAGGTCGCCGTGATCTCGCCGGAGGGCAGACCACGTCGCATGCCGCGGCGGGTCGCCGAGCGCCTGGGCGCGCCGTCGGAGGACTGACGCAGCGCCGCGCGACGGATTTTCACCCCGTCGCAAACGCTTTGTTAACCCTAACGGTGCTTCATACGAATCACCGGAAGTCCTTGTCGCGCCATTCTTTTACCGGAATGTCCGTGGAAAGGCGCGTCTGGACGGGGCGTCTTCGGCTTGGAGGCCGGGGACGGAAGAGGCGGGACATCGATCCCCGCCGTGACCGCTTGATCGAGGGACACCGACAGACATGAACGACGTCGCCCAGACCGCGCTCGCCGCCACCTCGCATGGCAGCGACATGTCGCTGATGGGGCTTTTCTGGCAGGCGGGCTTCGTCGTCAAGTTCGTGATGCTGGGCCTGCTCGCCGCCTCGGTCTGGACCTGGGCGATCATCTTCGACAAGACCGCCCGCTACGGGCGCTTCCGCCGCCAGCTCAACCAGTTCGAGAACACGTTCTGGAGCGGCCAGTCGCTGGAGGAACTCTACCACACGCTCTCCGACCGCAAGACCAGCGGCATGGGCGCGCTGTTCGTCGCCGCCATGCGCGAGTGGAAGAAGAGCTTCGAGAAGGGCGCCCGCTCGCCGGTCGGTCTGCAGACCCGCATCGAGAAGGCGATGGACGTCACCATGGCCCGCGAGATCGAGGGCCTGGAGTCGCGTCTCGGCTTCCTCGCCACGGTCGGCTCGGCCGCGCCCTTCATCGGCCTGTTCGGCACGGTGGTCGGCATCATGACCTCGTTCCAGTCGATCGCGGCCTCCGAGCAGACGAGCCTCGCCGTGGTCGCGCCCGGCATCGCCGAGGCGCTGCTCGCCACCGCGATCGGCCTCGTCGCCGCCATTCCCGCGGTTGTCGCCTACAACAAGCTCTCGGCCGACGCCGGCAAGCTCGGCGGCCGCCTTGAGGCCTTCGCCGACGAGTTCTCCGCCATCCTGTCGCGCCAGATCGACGAGAAGATCCCGGCCCGCTGAGGCGCCGGGACGAACAGACGCGGTCGAGGGGGCCACACACATGGGTATGTCGACGGGCGCGGCATCTTCGGGCGGCGGTTCGCGCCGGCGGCGCGGCAAGCGCCGCCAGCCGATGGCCGAGATCAACATGACGCCGATGGTCGACGTCATGCTCGTGCTTTTGATCATCTTCATGGTGGCCGCGCCCCTGATGACCGTGGGCGTGCCGCTCGAGCTTCCCAAGACGGAAGCCAAGGCGCTCAGCGCCAAGAAGCAGCCCATCACCATTTCCGTGCAGCAGGACGGCTCGGTCTTCCTTCAGGAGACGCCGGTCGATCCCTCGGGCATCGTCGAGCAGCTCAAGGCCATCGCGGAAGCGGGCTACGAGGAGCGCATCTTCGTGCGCGCCGACCAGGCTGCCGGCTACGGCACGGTGATGCGCGTCATGGCGCTGATCTCGGCCGCCGGCTATCGCAACATCGGCCTCGTGACCGCCCAGGACACGGCGAAGAGCTGACGGCCGTCCGATGAGATCCGCATCCGTCGCCTCCACCGTTCTGCACGTCGCGATCCTGACCTGGGGTCTGTGGTCGTTCGGCCAGCCCGAGCCGCTCGAGATGGGCGGCGAGGCGCTGCCCGTTTCGCTCGTGCCGATCGAGGAGTTCAGCCAGGCGACGCAGGGCGAGGAGACGGCGCCCGTGGCCGAGAAGTCGGCGCCCACGCCGACCAAGACGCCCCAGAAGCTGCCCATGCCCGCCGAGAACGTCGGCGACAACGAGACCGACCTCCCGACGCCGCCCGCGCCCAAGCCCTCGCCGCGCGAAAGCGTCCAGACGGCCGCTGCCGAGGCGCCGCCACCCCCGCCGCCGCCGACCCCGACGGTCGCGCCGAAGCCGCCCGAGCCGACGCCCGCGCCCAAGCCGCCGGAGCCGACGCCCGAGCCCCCGGCCGAGACCGCCGAAGCCGAGGCGAAGCCGGAGCCGTCGCCGCCCGAGGAGGCCGCGCCGATCGATGAGCTGTCGGAGATCATTGCGAAGGCCCCGCCCGTGCCCGAGCCGCCGCGCAACGTTCCGCGCCCGCAGGCCAAGCCCAAGCCGCCGGAGCCCGTGAAGGTCGCCGAGGCCAAGCCGCCCGAGCCGGCCAAGCCCGCGCAGCCGACGAAGAGCACCGAGCCGACCCGCGAGAAGACGTCCGAGAAGTCGAAGGACGCCAAGAAGCCCGCGACGCAGACGTCGGCGGACGCGTTCGACGCGCTCGTCAACGCCGCGCTCGTGAACAAGCAGGAGTCGTCGGGCGGCGGTGCGAAGCGCTCCACTGAAACGGCCGCGCTGGGCGCCAAGAAGGCGACCGGCGGCACGCTCTCTCAGAGCGAGATGGACGCACTGCGCGGTCAGATCTCGAAATGCTGGAACCCGCCGGCCGGCAACACGGACGCGGGCGGCTTCCGCGTGAAGATCTCGATGCAGCTGTCGCCGAGCGGCGAGGTCGAGGGCATGCCGCAGATCGTGCAGGGCGGCGGCGCCACCGGCGCCGAGCGCGCGGCCGGCGAGGCCGCCGTGCGCGCCGTGCGCCGCTGCGCGCCTTATTCGCTGCCGGCCGACAAGTACGACACGTGGGCCGAGGTCACCGTCAACTTCGACCCGAGCCAGATGTTCTGATTCATGCCCCGCCGGCGGCCTCGCGCCGCCGCATTCTTCTGACCAACATGCCCTCCGACGGACGCCCTCCGCCGGGGCCGGTCATCCGGCACCGCGCGTCCCCGGCCGAACGGGAACCCATCATGACCAAGCTTTCCGCCCTTGCCCTGGCGCTCGCCGCCGCCGTTGTCCTGCCGGGCCTGTCGCCCGCGCATGCCGCCGTCGAGATCGACGTGACGCAGGGCAACGTCCAGCCCCTGCCGATCGCGCTGCCCGCCTTCCAGTCGCGCGACGGCCTCGGCGCCAAGATCATGGAGGTCGTGAGCGCCGATCTCAAGCGCTCCGGCCTCTTCGCGCCGGTCAACCCGGCCGCCTTCATCCAGAAGGACCTCAGCCCCGACCAGACGCCCCGCTTCCAGGACTGGACGGTGATCAACGCGCAGGCCCTCGCCTCGGGCCGCGTGTCGCCGGAGGCCGACGGGCGCCTGCGCGTCGAGTTCCGCCTGTGGGACACGTTCGCCGGCCAGCAACTCGACGGCCAGCAGTTTTACGCTTCGCCCGACAACTGGCGCCGCATCGCCCACATCATCGCCGACGCGATCTACGAGCGGCTGACCGGCGAGAAGGGCTATTTCGACACGCGCATCGTCTTCGTCGACGAGACCGGCACCAAGGACAAACGCCGCAAGCGGCTCGCCATCATGGACCAGGACGGCGCCAACGTGCGCTATCTCAGCCAGGGCAACGACCTCGTGCTGACGCCGCGCTTCTCGCCGAACCGGCAGGAGATCACCTACATGTCGTTCGGCCAGGGTGAGCCGCGCGTGTATCTCCTCCAGCTCGAGACGGGCCAGCGCGAGGTGGTCGGCAACTTCCCCGGCATGACCTTCGCGCCGCGCTTCTCGCCGGACGGATCGAAGGTGGTCATGAGCCTCCAGCAGGAGGGCAACGCCAACCTCTACGCGATGGACCTGCGCTCGCGCGCCACGACGCGCCTGACCTCGACCGCCGCGATCGACACGTCGCCCTCGTACTCGCCGGACGGCTCCAAGATCGTCTTCGAGAGCGATCGCGGCGGGCGACCGCAGATCTACGTCATGGGCGCCGACGGCTCGGGCCAGACCCGCATCTCCTTCGGCCAGGGTAGCTACAACACGCCCGTCTGGAGCCCGCGCGGCGACCTCATCGCCTTCACCAAACAGTCGGGCGGCCAGTTCCAGATCGGCGTCATGAAGCCGGACGGCTCTGGCGAGCGCATCCTGACCTCGTCCTTCCACGCGGAAGGCCCGACCTGGGCGCCGAACGGGCGCGTCATCATGTTCTTCCGCGACCAGGGCGGCGGTCCCCAGCTCTATTCCATCGACCTCACGGGCCGGAACGAGCAGCGCGTCGGCACGCCCAACTTCGGCTCCGACCCGGCCTGGTCGCCGTCGCTCGAATAGTTTCCCGCAGCGCCGTGTTTAGGGGGCGTTAACCCCGAACATGGTAAACGGGACCCATCGAAATTCCATCGACTGCAAGGAGACGGCCATGCGCCGCATCGTGACTGGGGCCCACGGCCGGATCGCGCTCGCACTTGTTGCGGCGCTCTCGCTCTCGGCCTGCGCCAAGAAGAACAACGCGCTGCCCGACAACGCCGCTGGCCTCGGCCTCGGCGGCGCGGGCGGCATGGGCGGGGCAGGCGGCATGGGCGGCGCCGGTTCGGCCGCGCCGGGCACGACGCAGGACTTCACCGTGAACGTCGGCGACCGCATCTACTTCGACACGGACTCGACCTCGATCCGCGCCGACGCTCAGCAGACGCTCGCCCGCCAGGCCCAGTGGCTGAACCAGTACCCGCGCTACCAGATCACGGTCGAAGGCCACGCCGACGAGCGCGGCACGCGCGAGTACAACCTCGCGCTCGGCGCCCGCCGCGCCGCCGCCACGCGCGACTATCTCGCCAGCCAGGGCGTCGCGTCGAACCGCATGCGCACCATCTCCTACGGCAAGGAGCGCCCGGTGGCCGTGTGCGACGACATTTCCTGCTGGTCGCAGAACCGCCGTGCGGTGACCGTCCTGTCGGGCGCGGGTTCCTGATCCAGGTCCTGCGGGCCGCACTGCGGCATTTACGCAACATGCACGCATGCGAAGCGGCCCTCCGGGGCCGTTTTGCGTAGGCGGGCCACCGCATATGCTACGTCCGTCAAACTTTGGACGCCTTCGATCCGTCCCTCTCGAACCCGACGCTCGCGACCGCAGCCGCCGCCGGGGAAGGGGTTAGGCCGGGACGCGGCGCCCTTGGCTCCCGAAGGTCGTATCCGCGCATGGCCCAGTCCCGTCTACTTCTCCCGATCCTTGCCCTGACGCTGGGGTCCCAGGCCCTGCCGGCACGGGCTCTCGAGCTGCCCTTCGGCATCGGTGGCGGCGACCGCGCGGCGGCCCGCCCGGCAGAACGTGCGCCCGAGGTGCGCATGGCGCAGGCCGGCGACGGCGGCGTGCGCGTCGCCCAGATGGAGGAGGAGATGCGGCGCCTGACCGGAAAGGTCGAGGAGCTCAGCTTCCTTGTGCTCCAACTGCAGGAGCAGCTCCGCAAGACGCAGGAGGACAACGAGTTCCGCTTCCAGGACCTCGAGAAGGGCGCCGGCACGAGCAAGGCCTCCGCGCCTCAGCGTAAGACCGAGGTGACCCCGCCGGTCGCCCCCGCCGCCGTTGCCACCCCGCCTGCCGCGACGCCGCCCTCCACGTCGTCTCGCGTCGCCTCCGTGACGCCGCCCAGCGCCAACGACGCGACGGCGCCGCGCGCGGCCGCGCCCGCCCCGGCGCCGCAGACCGACGAGATCGGCGCGCTCCTCAACGGGTCCGCCGTCTCGCAGCCGCTGCCCACGACCGAGCCGAGCGTGCCACCCTCCGACAAGGTCGCCTCGATCCGCGCCGAGGGGCCGGTGGAGCTCTACAGTCTCGGCTACAACTACATGCTGGCCGGGGACTACCACCTCGCCGAGACGACCTTCCGCCAGTACACCCAGGCCTATCCCACCTCGTCGGACGCGCCCGACGCGCAGTACTGGCTGGGTGAGGCCCTCTACGCGCAGGCCAAGTATCGCGACGCGGCCGAGGTGTTCCTGAACGCGCAGAAGGCCAACCCGCAGGCACCCAAGGCGCCCGAGATGATGCTGAAGCTCGGCATGTCGCTCGCCCGCCTCGACAATCGCGAGACGGCCTGCGTCACCTACGGCGAGGTGTCGCGCCGCTACCCCGCGATGAGCGCGAACGTGAAGCGCAAGCTGCAGGCCGAGGAGAAGTCGGCGAGCTGCTCCTGACGCGAGAGGGGGCGGGGGCACGCCTTCCGCCGCTTGCGGAACGCATCCGCGACGGTCTCGGCCTCGTCGCCGTGTCGCGAGCGCTTTCCCCCGGACTTCTCGTTGCGGTGTCGGGTGGTCCCGACTCGCTCGGTCTCCTGATCGCCGCCGCCGCACTGTCCGGCGAGCACCGCGTCCGCGCCGCGACCGTCGACCATAGGCTACGGCCGGGCTCCGGTGCCGAGGCCGAGACGGTGGCGCGCTGGAGCGCCGAACTCGGCATTCCCCATCGAACCCTTCGCTGGCGACGCGATAGATCTCTCACCGGCAATCTGCAGGCCGTGGCCCGCGCCGCCCGTTACGCGCTCCTGGCCGCCGAGGCTCGGCGTTGCGGCGCCGGCATCATTCTCACCGCGCACCACCGTCACGATCAGGCCGAAACGCATGTCCTGCTGCACGAGCGCGGGGCACGCGGTGGCGCCCTGGCCGGGATGCGCGCGTGGCGCGACCTGGAGCCGGGCGTCGTCCACCTGCGGCCGTTTCTGGAGCACGATCCCGTCGACCTCGCCCAACTGTGCGAGGTGGCGGGATGGCGTCCGATCCTCGATCCGAGTAACCAGGACGAGCGTTTCGCTCGCGTTCGCCTGCGCACGATTATGACGGAGGCCGCGCGCCGCTCGGCCCTGAAGGCTGCGGCCGATGCTGAGTGTCTGCGGCAGGCGGAGGACCGGGACCTTGCCTCCCGTCTCGCCGCCATGGCGGGGGCGGGAAGCCTGCGGCTGGATCCGGCCGCCTCGATCGACGTCTTGGGTGACCTCGAACTGCTGGACGAACGCCTGCTCGCGCGCGCCGTCACCACTGCCGGGGGTGCTCTGTATCCCCCGTCACGCGATTCGCTCGACCGTCTGCGGCAGGCGCTCAAGCGGCAGGGGAGGGCGACGCTGGACGGTTGCCTGGCCGAAGCGCGCGACGGCGGACTCCGCCTATCGCGTGAGTTCGGCCGCGTCGGACCGCCTCCCGCGCTGACCGGCGAGGACGGCATCGCCGTGTTCGATCGGCGGTTCATGGTCGGACCGCTGCCCGCCGGGGCGCTCGTCGAGGCGGATGGCGCGAATGTGAAGAGGCGCACGCTGCCGGCGATCCGCCGGGCGGACGGGACGCTCGATCCCGTGGAGCTTGCCGATGGCCCCTTGCCGAAGGGGCCCGGCCCAAAAGCGGCTTCCATGGCCGGCTGGCGGCTCTGGGCCGACCTGCCGGGTCCCATGCCGCAGGGGTTAACCGCCCGGCCCCAAATTGCCGCAAAGAAGCCCTTGGCTGTTGGCAAGGTCTAGGCGGCCACCTATCTTTACGCCTGATGTCATGGTGTCTTCGCGCTCAGCGAGGCTGATGCCACGGCGCTATCCCAGGACGGATAATGAACCAGAATTTCCGGAACTTCGCCCTTTGGGCGATCATCGCGCTTCTCTTGATCGCGCTCTTCCAGCTGTTCTCCAACAGCTCGCAGACGGCGAACTCGCGCGAGGTGCCCTATTCGCAGTTCCTGTCCGACGTCGATGCCAATCGCGTCCGTTCGGTGACGATCCAGGGACAGCGCATCTCGGGCACCTACACGGACGGCTCCGCGCCCTTCCAGACCTACTCGCCGGGCGACCCGCAGCTCGTCTCGCGCCTCGAGGGCCATCAGGTCCAGATCAACGCGAGCCCGCCTTCCGACAACACCAACCCCATCTGGTCGATGCTCCTCAGCTTCGGCCCGATCCTCCTCATCCTCGGCGTCTGGATCTTCCTGATGCGCCAGATGCAGGGCGGGGCCGGCGGCAAGGCCATGGGCTTCGGAAAGTCCAAGGCCAAGCTTCTGACCGAGGCGCACGGCCGCGTGACCTTCGCGGACGTCGCGGGCGTGGACGAGGCCAAGGCCGATCTGGAGGAGATCGTCGAGTTCCTGCGCGAGCCGCAGAAGTTCCAGCGCCTCGGCGGCAAGATCCCGCGCGGCGTGCTGCTGGTGGGCCCTCCGGGCACCGGCAAGACGCTGACGGCGCGTGCCGTCGCGGGTGAGGCCAACGTGCCCTTCTTCACGATCTCGGGCTCGGACTTCGTCGAGATGTTCGTGGGCGTCGGCGCCAGCCGCGTGCGCGACATGTTCGAGCAGGCGAAGAAGAACGCGCCCTGCATCATCTTCATCGACGAGATCGACGCGGTCGGCCGCCATCGTGGCGCGGGCCTCGGCGGCGGAAACGACGAGCGCGAGCAGACGCTGAACCAGCTTCTGGTCGAGATGGACGGCTTCGAGGCGAACGAGGGCATCATCCTCATCGCCGCGACGAACCGCCCCGACGTGCTCGACCCCGCGCTGCTTCGTCCGGGCCGCTTCGACCGTCAGGTCATGGTGCCCAATCCGGATGTCGGCGGCCGCGAGAAGATCCTGAAGGTGCACGTGCGCAACGTGCCGCTCGCGCCCAATGTCGATCTGAAGACCATCGCGCGCGGCACGCCCGGCTTCTCGGGCGCAGACCTTGCCAACCTCGTCAACGAGGCGGCGCTCATGGCGGCCCGCCGCTCTAAGCGCCTCGTCACGATGCTCGAGTTCGAGGACGCCAAGGACAAGGTCATGATGGGCGCCGAGCGCCGGTCCATGGCCATGACGGAAGAAGAGAAGAAGCTGACCGCCTACCACGAGGCCGGCCACGCCCTCGTCGGCATCCACGTGCCGGGCAATGACCCGCTCCACAAGGTGACGATCATTCCGCGCGGCCGCGCGCTCGGCGTCACCATGAATCTGCCGGAGCGCGACCGCTACGGCATGAAGAAGATGGAGATGGAGGCGCGTCTCGCCATGATCTTTGGTGGCCGCGCGGCCGAGGAGATCATCTACGGCGACGAGAACGTCACCACCGGCGCCTCGAACGACATCCAGCAGGCCACCAACATGGCCCGCGCGATGGTCATGGAATACGGCATGAGCGACAAGCTCGGCCGCCTGCGCTACCGGCAGAACCAGGAGGAGATCTTCCTCGGCCACTCCGTCGCGCAGCAGCAGAACATGAGCGAGGAGACCGCCAAGCTCATCGACTCGGAGGTGCGCGGCATCATCGAGGTCGCCGAGAACCGGGCGCGCGCCGTCCTGCGCGAGCGGATCGACGAGCTCCACACGCTGACCAACGGCCTTCTCGAATACGAGACGCTTTCGGGCGACGAGGTTCGCGACCTCCTGGCCGGCAAGACGCTGGCCCGCGACATGGGCGACGACACGCCGCCCTCGCGAGGGTCGGCCGTTCCCAAGGCCGGGTCCGCCAAGCCCTCCGGTCCGCGCGACGACAAGGAAGGCGGTCTGGAGCCGCAACCCTCCGCCTGAGGCGGGCGGTTTTCGAAGAATGGTTTGAGAAGGGGGCGGCGCCGCAAGGTTGCCGCCCCTTTCTCATGGGATCATCACGCTTCTCGTCGGCCTGCGGCAAGTCTTTACTCGCCCATGCTAGAAGGGCCGCGATACACCGATCGCCCAAGACGCAAGGAGAGGCGGGATGGCAAAGTCCTATTTCGGCACGGACGGCATTCGCGGACGGGCCAACCGTCATCCCATGACGCCCGAGATCGCGATGAAGGTCGGGATGGCCGCCGGCCTCGCCTTCCGTCGCGGCAACTACCGCCACCGTGTCGTGATCGGCAAGGATACACGCCTCTCGGGCTACATGCTCGAACCCGCACTCTGCGCCGGCTTCACGGCCGTTGGCGTCGACGTGCTGATGCTCGGACCCATCCCGACGCCGGCCGTCGCGATGCTGACGCGCTCCATGCGCGCCGACATCGGCGTCATGATCTCCGCCTCGCACAATCCCTTCGAGGATAACGGCATCAAGCTCTTCGGCCCGGACGGCTACAAGCTGTCGGACGAGGTCGAGACCGAGATCAACCGGCTGATCGACGAGGACCTGTCGAAGCGCCTGGCGGATGCCTCCCATCTCGGCCGCGCGCGGCGCTACGACGACGGCGGGCGCGACCGCTACGTCGAGTTCGCCAAGCGTACGCTGCCGCGCGACCTGACGCTGGACGGCGTGCGCGTCGCCATCGACTGCGCCAATGGCGCGGCCTATCGCGTGGCGCCCGACGTGCTGTGGGAACTGGGCGCCGACGTCGTGAAGCTCGGCGTCGAGCCGAACGGCACCAACATCAACCTCAACTGCGGCTCCACGAGCCCGGCGACGCTCAGCGCCAAGGTGCGCGAGGTGAGGGCGGACATCGGGATCGCGCTCGACGGCGACGCGGACCGCGTGCTGGTGGTGGACGAGCATGGCGAGGTCGTCGACGGCGACCAGATCATGGCCGTGATCGGCGAGGCGTGGGCCGGGGACGGGCGGCTCGCCGCCGGCGGCGTCGTCGCCACCATCATGTCGAACCTTGGCCTGGAGCGCTTCCTGAACGAGCGCCAGATCCAGCTCGCCCGCACCAAGGTCGGCGACCGCTACGTGGTCGAGCACATGCGCCAGCACGGCTACAATGTCGGCGGCGAGCAGTCCGGCCACATCGTCCTGTCGGACTTCGGCACGACCGGCGACGGCCTCGTCTCCGCGCTGCAGCTCCTGGCGCTGGTGCGCAAGGCGGGCGGCACGGTGTCCGAGGTCTGCCGCAAGTTCGAGCCGGTCCCGCAGGTTCTCAAGAACGTGCGCGTGGCGGGCGGCGAGCCGCTGGAAAGCAGCGGCGTACGCGACGCGATCGAGGCCGCGCTGGCACAGCTGGGCAACAGCGGCCGGCTCGTGATCCGCCCGAGCGGCACCGAGCCCCTGATCCGCGTGATGGCCGAGGGCGACGATCCGCACCTCGTCAACACGGTGGTGGACGACATCATCGGTGCGCTCAAGCGCGCGGCCTGATCGTCAAGTGTTAGCCGGGAAGGGGCCTTTCCGTCAGGGAAGCACACGGTAAACCGTCCATTAATCATTAATCTTTAGATTTGCTCGTATCGCGGGACCCAAGCCGCGCGATCGTGCAAATCTGGAGATCTCAGCAATGGCTCGGCTTGCCTTCGGCCTCTTGGCCTCGGCCCTCTTCCTGCCCACCCTTTCCCACGCAGCGGACATCCTCGAGCCGATCCCGGTCGTCGAGCCCGCGCCCGCCTTCAGCGGCTGGTACATCCGCGGCGACGTCGGCTACGTCTTCAAGTCGAAGACCGACGGTCACTGGGCGTTCTACAACCAGTTCCCGGGCGTCGAGGGCATCGACGACTACTACCGCTACGACGAGCTGCGCCTCGACAACGCGGCCAGCTTCGGCGGCGGCGTCGGCTACCGCTTCTCCGACATGTTCCGCGTGGACGCGACGGTCGACTACTTCCGCTCCGAAGTGAACGGCCGCACCAAGTGCCCGCTCATGATCAAGACCGATCCGGCCCACGGCCTCGGCCCCTTCGACGAGTGCGACTACGGCAACGAGTCGAAGGCCGACGTCTGGACGCTGATGGCCAACGCCTATGTCGACCTGCCGACCTTCGGCATCGTCACGCCCTACATCGGCGCGGGCATCGGCGCGGCCTATGTGGGCTACGACGACGTGAAGACGCAGGAGAACTGCCCGACCTGCAAGCCGGGCTACGTGCCCTACACCAGTACCAGCACCGGCGCCGACGACTGGCGCTTCGCCTCCGCCCTCATGGCCGGCGCGAGCGTGGACCTGACGCAGAGCCTCGCGCTCGACGTCGGCTACAAGTTCACCAAGATCTGGGAAGGCGACGCCTGGGATTACGACGCGGCCGACAAGTCCTTCGGCGCGGTCGGCGTCCAGACCAAGGACAACGGCTTCAACGTCCACACGATCCGCGCGGGTCTTCGCTACTCGTTCTTCTGATCCCTCGCGTCCTCCCGTTCCGGGAAGCGCCGGAAGGGCCGTTCCGAAAGGAGCGGCCCTTTTTGCGTCCTGGCACAAGCTCCGCACCATAGCGCCGCCCTAGGGTCCGGCGGACTTTTCGACCGATGCCACTCGCAGCGGGCCCCAGCGGCACCGCGCGGGTGCATGAGGGCCCGTCCGCATGATCCTTCGCCTCCTCATCCTGCCGCTTCTGGGCCTTTCGCCGAGCCTTGCCCATGCGGCCGACGCGGACCTCCTCGCCAGTGCCCCCGAAGTCCAGCTGAGCGAGACACGCTCCGGCTTCTACCTGCGCGGCGACGTGTTCTACGATGTCGGCGGCGATCTCGACGGCACGCGCGCCCTTGCGCAAGGGCAGGCTTTGGCCACCGCCCCTTTGCGCGGAGAGTTCGACGACGGCGCGAGTCTTGCGCTTGGGCTCGGCTACCGCTTCACCGACATGCTGCGCGCCGATCTCACTGTCGGCTACGGCGAGCGCGACGTGTCGGCGAACGCCTTCGCCGTGCCCGGCTGCGGCTCGCTCTGCCTTGCGCGCGAGGCGGCGACCGCTCGCACCTACGACATTCTCGCCAGTACCTATCTGGACCTCGGCACCGTCGCCGGCTTCACGCCCTATGTCGGCGCGGGCCTCGGCGCGGTGCGCGTCGACTACGACGACGTGACGCTTCTCGGCTGCGGCCTGGGCGGCTGCGAGGCGACCGGCGGGGAGGGGAGCGAGGACTGGCGTTTCGCCTACGCCCTCGACGCCGGGCTCGCCTACGACCTCAGCGACGCGCTGACGCTCGACCTCGGCTACCGCTACCTCGACACCGCGGGTGGCCGGAGCTGGACCCTCGGCACGCCGGGCGGAGCGGCGCTGGCCGTCACGGATGAAGGCCTCGACCGCCATTCGATCCGCCTCGGGCTGCGCTACCGCTTCCACTAGGCGACACCCTTCAGGCCCGGGCAGGGCTCCCACGGATTGCCGCTTGACGCCGGCCGGGCTTCCGGCCTATCGCCGTCAGCGGGACACGCCTCCCCAACGAGGCGCTTCTATCTGTAAGGGTAGCTTCAGATGGCCAATACCGCCAGGCCGGACGTGCGTCCGGCCGACCCCCGCTTCTCCTCCGGCCCCTGCGCCAAGCGCCCGGGATGGACGCTGGACGCCCTGAGCGATGCTCCGCTCGGCCGCTCGCACCGCGCCAAGCTCGGCAAGAACAAGCTGGCCCAGGCGATCGAGGAAACCCGCGAGATCCTCCAAGTGCCCGCCGACTACCGCATCGGCATCGTTCCGGCCTCCGACACGGGTGCCGTCGAGATGGCCATGTGGTCGCTGCTCGGCGCGCGGCCCGTCGACATGGTGGCCTGGGAGAGCTTCGGTTCGGGCTGGGTGACGGATGCGGTCAAGCAGCTGAAGCTCGAGAACGCCCGCGTCCTGGAAGCGGGATACGGCGAGATCGTCGACTTCGCGGACGTGAACTTCGATCACGACGTCGTCTTCACCTGGAACGGCACGACCTCCGGCGTGCGCGTGCCCAACGGCGACAAGATCCCGGCCGATCGCCAGGGCCTGACGATCTGCGACGCGACCTCGGCCGCCTTCGCGCAGGACCTTCCCTACGACAAGCTCGATGTCGTCACCTTCTCCTGGCAGAAGGTGATGGGCGGCGAAGCGGCTCACGGCATGCTGATCCTCAGCCCCCGGGCCGTGGAGCGGCTCCTTTCCTACAAGCCGGCCTGGCCGCTGCCGAAGATCTTCCGCCTGACCTCGGGCGGCAAGCTGATCGAGGGCATCTTCAAGGGCGAGACGATCAACACGCCCTCCATGCTCTGCGTCGAGGACTATCTGGACGCGCTGGCCTGGGGCAAGCGCATCGGCGGCCTCGAGGCGCTCAAGGCCCGAGCCAACGCCAACCTTTCGGTGATCGAGCGCTTCGTCGCCGGGAACAGCTGGATCGGCTTCCTCGCCAAGGACCCGGCGACCCGCTCCAACACCTCGGTCTGCCTCCAGTTCACCGACCCCGCGCTCGCCAACCTGCCGCGCGAGGCGCAGGACGCCTTCGCCAAGGGCGTCGCCACGATGCTGGAGAAGGAGGGCGTCGCCCTCGACATCGGCAGCTACCGCGACGCCCCTCCGGGCCTGCGCATCTGGTGCGGCGCGACCGTCGAGACGGCTGCCGTCGAGGCGCTGATGCCATGGATCGCGTACGCCTACGAGGCGCAGAAGGCCGCGCTCGCGCAGGCGGCCTGAGCGTTGGCTCCTGCTGGCGGCCTCGTCCGCCGGCGCTTCTCCCTTTCGCATGAACGACGCCGTTTCCCGCTCGACGAGCGGGGAGGGGCGCAGCGCATCTTCCGGTCACACCCTTCAACGGAGCCCCGCCCGTGGCACCCCGCGTTCTCGTTTCCGACAAGCTTTCCCCGACCGCCGTCCAGATCTTCAAGGACGGGGGCGTCGAGGTCGACTACCTGCCCGACCTCGGCAAGGACAAGGACCAGCTCCTCGCCGTCATCGACCAGTATGACGGCCTCGCCATCCGCTCGGCCACGAAGGTCACCGAGAAGGTGATCGAGGCGGCGTCGCGGCTGAAGGTGATCGGGCGCGCCGGCATCGGCGTCGACAACGTCGACATTCCGGCCGCCTCGCGGCGCGGCATCATCGTAATGAACACGCCCTTCGGCAACTCGATCACCACGGCCGAGCATGCGGTCGCGATGATGTTCGCGGTCGCCCGCCAGCTTCCCGCCGCCGACCAGTCCACCCAGGCCGGCAAGTGGGAGAAGAACCGCTTCATGGGCGTCGAGATCACCGGCAAGGTGCTCGGCGTCGTCGGCTGCGGCAACATCGGCTCGATCGTGGCGACGCGCGGCGTCGGCCTCAGGATGAAGGTGATCGGCTTCGATCCCTTCCTTTCCCCCGAGCGCGCCTCCCAGCTCGGCATCGAAAAGGTCGAGCTCGACGAGCTCTTCCGCCGCGCCGACTTCATCACGCTGCACACGCCGCTCACCGACAAGACGCGCAACATCATCGACGCCAAGGCGATCGCCACGATGAAGAAGGGCGTGCGCATCATCAACTGCGCGCGCGGCGGACTGATCGTCGAGAAGGACCTCGCCGAGGCCATCCGGTCCGGCCACGTGGCGGGCGCGGGCATCGACGTGTTCGAGACGGAGCCGGCCACCGATTCGCCGCTGTTCGGGTTGGAGAACGTCGTCTGCACGCCGCATCTCGGCGCCTCGACCACCGAGGCACAGGAGAACGTCGCGCTGCAGGTCGCCGAGCAGATGGCGGACTATCTCGTGAAGGGCGCCGTCTCCAACGCGCTCAACATGCCCTCGATCACCGCCGAGGAAGCGCCGATCCTCACCCCGTACGTGAAGCTCGCCGAGATTCTCGGCTCCTTCGCGGGCCAGCTGACGGAAGAGGCGATCGACGCGGTCGAGATCCTGTACGACGGCGCGCCGGGCACGATGAACACGCGCGCCCTCACGGCCGCTGCGCTCGCCGGTCTTCTCAAGGCGCAGGTCCAGACCGTCAACATGGTCTCGGCCCCGCTCATGGCCAAGGAGCGCGGCATCGCCGTCTCCGAGGTGCGACGCGACAAGTCGGGCGTCTTCGACGGCTACATCAAGGTCACCGTCACGACCAAGAAGCAGACCCGCTCGGTGGCCGGCACCACCTTCTCGGATGGCAAGCCGCGCTTCATCCAGATCAAGGGCATCAACATGGAGGCCGATGTCGGCCGCTACATGCTCTACACCGCCAACAAGGACGTGCCGGGCGTGATCGGCCAGATCGGCACGGCCTTCGGCAAGGCGGGCATCAACATCGCGAACTTCCATCTCGGCCGCGACGAGCAGGGCGGCAGCGCCATCGCGATCATCTACCTGGACGAGCCCCTGAGCGAGTCGTTCTTGGAGGAGCTGCGCGGCCTCAACGCGATCGGCCAGGCCCGGATGCTGACCTTCGACGTCTGATCGCGTCCGGCGAAGGCCTTCGATGCGGGAAGGGCGGGACCCGGCGGGGTGCCGCCCTTCTTCGCGTCAGGCCGCTTCCTGGCCGACCGGCGTCTTGGGCCGGTTGGCGACCCGCTCGGCGCGCTTGCCGCGCTCGGCAAGCACGATGCCAGAGAAGACCAGCGCCAGCGCGGCGAGATGGTAGCCGAAGAGAGGCTCGCCGAGGATCAGGACCGCGAGCAGCGCCGCGAAGATCGGCGAGGCGTTGACGAAGAGGTTCGCGCGGTTCGCGCCGATCATCTCGATGCCCCGGATGTAGAGGGCCTGCGAGACGATCGAGGGCATGACGGCCGAAAAGACGACGACCGCCCAGCCCTGCGCGTCCGGCCAGCGCGTCGCGCCGAGCGCGGTCTCGATCACGAGAAGGGGCAGCGAGGCGAGAAAGGCGATGACGCAGAGTGCCAGGAGGTTCGTGCTCCAATGCACGGGCGGGCGGCGCGTCACGATCACCGTGTAAAGACCGAAGATGCCGACGGCGACGAGGGCGAGCACGTCGCCCCGGTTCAGCACGAGATGCAGGAGCGCGGCCGGCTCGCCGTGCGCGGTGGTGACGAGGACGCCGAGAAGCGTCAGCGCGAAGCCCGCAAGCTGCAGTCCCGTCACCTTCGCGCGGAACAGGAAGAAGGTGCCCGCGAAGACGAAGAGCGGCATGGCCGCCTGCACGATCGCGACGTGGATCGTCGTCGTGAACTGCAGCGCGACGTAGAAGAGGGCGTTGAAGCCGGTGAAGCCGGCGACGCCGAGGAAGAGATAGAGACGCTTGTGGCGCCGGATCAGCGGCCAGTCCCGGGAAAGATGCGGGCGCGCGATCGGCAGGAGCATCAGTCCGGCGAGAAGCCAGCGCATCATGGTCAGGACCATGGGCGAGACGTGGCCGACGGCGAGCTTTCCCGCCACCGCGTTCGCGCCCCAGATCAGGGCCGTGAAGGTGAGGACGGCGTAGGGGTGGGTTGCGAAGCGCTTCATTCGCCTCCCTTAGGGCCAGCACCTCGTTCTCGGCAATGGGCCTTGTGCGCAAGGGCCGACAAATCGCGCGACGCCCCTCGCGCGGACCGCTCGCTCCCCCTATAGTCCGCCCGTTTTGAGGGTCGGCGCGAGGCGCTCCGGCCGGTCTTGGCGCGTGCGCGCGGGACCCGAGGAATTCGCAGAGCCGGCCTTCTGTCTGCCGGCGCGCCAAGGAGTAGGCATGGCAAACGTCGTGGTGGTCGGCTCGCAGTGGGGCGACGAGGGCAAGGGCAAGATCGTCGATTGGCTGAGCGAGCGGGCCGATGTCGTGGTGCGCTTCCAGGGCGGCCACAATGCCGGGCACACGCTCGTGGTGGACGGCACCTCCTACAAGCTCTCGCTTCTGCCCTCCGGCGTGGTGCGCCAAGGCAAGCTGTCGGTGATCGGCAACGGCGTCGTCTTCGATCCGCACGCCTTCGTGGCCGAACGCGGCCGCCTCGCCGCGCAGGGCGTCACCATTTCGCCCGAGACGCTGCGCATCGCCGATAACGCCGCTTTGATCCTCTCGCTCCACCGCGAGCTCGACGCGATCCGCGAGAACCAGGCCGCCGCCGGCACGAAGATCGGCACGACGGGGCGCGGCATCGGCCCGGCCTACGAGGACAAGGTCGGCCGCCGCGCGATCCGCGTCATGGATCTCGCCGAACCCGACCTCCTGCCGAGCCGTATCGAGCGCCTGCTCGCCCACCACAACCCGCTGCGGCGCGGGCTCGGCCAGCCGGAGATCCGCCCCGAGGCGATCCTGGAAGAGCTGATCACGGTGGCCGCCGAGATCGTGCCCTTCGTGGATCGCGTCTGGCGGCTGCTCGACGAGCGCCGCAAGGCGGGCGCGCGCATCCTGTTCGAGGGCGCGCAGGGCACGCTCCTCGACATCGACCACGGCACCTATCCCTATGTCACTTCGTCCAACACGGTGGCGGGGCAGGCGGCGGCGGGCTCGGGCCTCGGGCCCTCGGCGGCGGGCTTCGTGCTCGGCATCACCAAGGCCTACACGACGCGCGTGGGCGAGGGACCCTTCCCGACCGAGCAACAGAACGAGGTCGGTGAGTTCCTGGGAACGCGCGGCCACGAGTTCGGCACGGTCACGGGTCGCAAGCGTCGCTGCGGCTGGTTCGACGCCGTGCTCGTGCGCCAGGCCGTGGCTCTGAACGGCATCCACGGCTTGGCGCTCACCAAGCTCGACGTCCTCGACGGCATGGAGGAGATCCGCATCTGCGTCGGCTACGAGCTCGACGGCCAGCGCATCGACTACCTGCCGGCCAGCCTCGGCACGCAGGCGCGAATCGTGCCCGTCTACCAGAGCTTCGAGGGCTGGAGCGGCACCACGGCCGGCGCCCGCTCCTGGGGCGACCTGCCGGCGCAGGCGGTGAAGTACGTGCGGCAGATCGAGGAACTCGTCGGGGCGCCGGTCTCGCTCCTGTCCACATCGCCCGAGCGTGACGATACGATCCTTGTCCGCGATCCGTTTCAGGATTAATGAAAACTTGACCAAAGACACGGTATTCGTCTGGACTTGAAGGCCGGGTGCGGGACGCCCGGATCGCGAACGACCGAAGCCTGCCGCGCCCCTGGCGCGGCATCCCGTCGTCCATGAGGGGCGGCCACGGTCCGGTTCGCCGGGCGAGGCCGGGCGGCACGGAACCCGTGGCAGGACGGGCCACGTTCGCGACACCGGACCCCCATTCGATGCCATGTCGCTTCACGATCAGTGAGTGCCCCAATCCATGGCGAACCTGACCGCCGTTCTGCGCAAGACGATCGACGGCCTCCCCAACGCGACGCCGCAACTCCGGGCCAAGGTCTACGAGAAGGCGCGGTCGGCGATCACGCGCCAGATCCAGGCCGCCAATCCGCCGCTCGAGCCCCATGTGGCGGAGGCGCGCTATCGCGTTCTGGAAGACGCGATCCGCGAGACCGAGTCGCATTACGGCGGTGACGTCGAGCCGGCGGCCGCCGAGGAACCGGCGGCACATGTCGCGCCGAGTGAGCCTGAGCCAGCGACTTCGCCCGAGCCTGCGCCTCCGCCGCCCGCGCCCGAGCGCGCGCCGGAGCGTCCGGCCTTTCCTCGCGTGACGCCGACCGCGCGCAATCCCGCTCCCGCCGAGCCCGCCTTTGAGGCCGCGCCGCAGCGCCGCGACGAGGCGCCCCTGCCGGTGCGACGGGCCGAGCCGCCGCGCGCGGCGCCCCCGCCGCCGGCTCCGTTGCAGCGCCGCGACCTGTCGCCGTCGCCGGCCGAGGCGGAGGACCGCGTCGGCGAGATCGGCCCGGCGCCTCGCGAGGGCACGGATCGCCGGTCGACGCCGCCCGCCCGCGCCGGTGCCTTGCGCCCCGCCCGCGAGGAGCCGCGCGGCGACGACGGAGCGCCCTATACCGGCCTTTTCGCCGGCATTCCCGAAGCCGATCTGGAAGCCCCGCGCCGGACGAAGCGCCGCGCGCCCGCACGCTCCGGCTCGCGCCGTCCCGCGCTCGTGGCGGGCAGCGCCCTCGTTCTGATCGCGGGGCTGGGAGCTGCAGCCTACTTCTACGGCGACGAGATTCGCGGCGTTCTGACGGGATCGGGCGCATCGCAGGTCGCCTCGACCCCGACGCCCGCCGGCACGACCGATGCCGGCGAGACGCCCGCCGACACGAACGGCGAGGCACCCGCGACCGCAGCGCCGCCGAGCGGCGCCGTCACCGATACGGCGCCCGCGGCTCCCGTGACCGGCGGTGCGCGGCCGCGCCAGTTCACCCAGCGCCTCCTGCCCGACGGCAGCGAGGTCGACGAGGGGCCGGGCACGAGCGTCGCCAACGCCTTCGAGGAGGGCACCGACGTTGCCGCCGCCTCGCCTGCCGAGCCGGGCGCGCCGGCCGCCGCAAGCGCCACTCCGGCTCCCGCGACGACCACGCCCGCCGCACCCCCCGCACCCGCCGTGACGGCGTCGAACCAGAGCGTTCCGGTCGGCCAGCGCGCCGTGTTCTACGAGGAGCGGGCGACGAACCGCGAAGGCTCGCAGCAGAACGGCAACGTCGTGTGGAGCCTCGTCAGCGAGCCGCCGGCCGATGGCCAGCCCGCCGAGCCAGCGATCCGGGGCGTCGTCGACGTGCCGCAGGACAAGCTGAAGATGACGCTGACGATCCGGCGCAACGCGGACGCGACGCTGCCGGCGAGCCACGTGATCGAGATCATGTTCGACACGCCCGCCGACTTCCCCGGCGGCGACATCGCCAACGTCCAGCGCCTCGCGCTGAAGCCGACCGAGCAGGCGCGCGGCGAGCCGCTGATTGGGGTCGCCGGCAAGATCTCGCCTGGCTTCTTCATCATCGCGCTGAACGACCTGCCGCAGGCGATCCAGAGCAATCTCGGCCTGCTCGGCCGCGAGCAGTGGATCGATATCCCGCTCGCCTACGAGAGCGGCCAGCGGGCGCTGATGTCGGTCGAGAAGGGACTGCCGGGCGAGCGCGTCTTCAAGCAGGCCATGGACGCCTGGGCCGCCAAGACCTGACGACCCTCGTTCGGACTGCGCATGCAAGAAGGGCCGGCCTCCTCGCGGAAGCCGGCCCTTTCTCGTTGCCGAAAGTTCCAGTCGATCAGGCGTGGGCGTCCTCGACGACGCGCAACGCACGCCGGGCCGCCTCCGCCGTATCCTGCACCGCCTTCTGAACCTTCTCGAAGGCGCGCACCTCGATCTGGCGCACGCGCTCGCGGCTGATGTCGAACTCGCCCGACAGGGCCTCGAGCGTCAGAGGATCCTCCGCGAGGCGCCGCGCCTCGAAGATGCGCCGCTCGCGGTCGTTCAGGACGTCCATCGCCTGGTGCAGCATGCCGCGCCGCTGGGCGAGCTCGTCCTGCTCCACCAGAATCTGCTCCTGGTTCTCCGACTGGTCGACCAGCCAATCCTGCCACTCGCCGGACTCGCCCTCGGTCGCGCGGATCGGCGCGTTCAGGGACGCGTCGCCCGACAGGCGACGGTTCATCGAGACGACCTCTTCCTCGGACACGCCGAGCTGCGTCGCGATCTGGTTCACCTGTTCGGGGCGCAGGTCACCCTCGTCCAGCGCCTGGATGCGGCTCTTCATCTTGCGCAGATTGAAGAACAGCCGCTTCTGGTTCGCGGTGGTGCCCATCTTCACGAGGCTCCACGAGCGCAGGATATATTCCTGGATCGAGGCCTTGATCCACCACATCGCATAGGTCGCGAGACGGAAGCCCCGCTCCGGGTCGAAGCGCTTGACCGCCTGCATCAGGCCGACATTGCCCTCCGACACGACCTCGCCGATGGGCAGGCCATAGCCGCGGTAACCCATGGCGATCTTCGCCACGAGGCGCAGATGGCTAGTCACGAGCCGGTGCGCGGCGTCGCGGTCGTCATGCTCGGCATAGCGCTTGGCGAGCATGTATTCTTCCTGCGGCTCCAGCATGGGAAACCGCCTGATCTCGTCGAGGTAGCGGCTGAGGCCGCCTTCTCCTGCTGCGATGCTGGGAAGATTGGCCTTCGCCATACTCCGCACCCTCCTTCTTTTCCATCCGACCGCCCGCAAGCCGGCCCGGTCGAAGGCGGTGCGCGAAACGCGCCCAATCCGCCCGAACCTTCATATGGGTACGCACGTGTGGTTTCGCACGGGTTCGCAGCCGCGAACGAGGTTACAAATCGTTCACGTGGGCGGCGCGACCGGACGGCCATCCCGGCCGTCGGCGATTCTATTCCGCGCTTGAACGGCCGAGCGCCGCGCAGAGTTCCCGCATGTCGTCGGGGAGCTCGCTCTCGAACAGCATCGCCTCGCCGGACGCGGGATGCTCGAAGCCGAGGCGGAAGGCGTGCAGCGCCTGGCGGCCGAAATGCTCGACCGCCTCGCCGACGGTCCCGAGCTTACGCGCCTTGGAGCGGAAATGCGCGCCGTAGACGTCGTCGCCCACCAGCGGGTGGCCGATATGGGACAGGTGGACACGGATCTGGTGCGTGCGCCCGGTCTCCAGCGTGCAGGCCACGAGGGAGGCCTGTTCGCCGAGCCGCTCCACCACCTCGTATCGCGTCACCGCATGGCGCGCGTCGGCACGCCCCGCCGGCACGACGCTGCGTTTGGTGCGGTCGGAGTTCGAGCGCCCGAGCGCGGCGTCGATGACGCCGACCGGACGGGGGAGGGTGCCCCAGACCACGGCGAGGTAGGCACGCTCCATGCGCCCGTCGCGCCCGTGCGCGGCGAACTGCTCGGCGAGCGAGCGATGGGCGGGGTCGGTCTTGGCGACCACCATGACGCCGCTCGTGTCCTTGTCCAGGCGATGCACGATGCCGGGGCGCCGCACGCCGTTGATGCCGGAAAGCGAGTCGCCGCAATGGTACAGGAGCGCGTTCACCAGCGTCCCGGTCCAGTTGCCGGGCGCGGGGTGGACGACGAGGCCGGCGGGCTTGTCGACGACGATCAGCTCCGCGTCCTCGTGGAGGATCGAGA
This sequence comes from Aureimonas sp. AU4, assembly GCF_001463765.1. Lineage (GTDB taxonomy): Bacteria > Pseudomonadota > Alphaproteobacteria > Rhizobiales > Rhizobiaceae > Aureimonas. Next base: position 60,620 of record NZ_BBWK01000008.1, read on the forward strand.
GCGGGATGTCCTCGGCGACCGGTTCGGGCGCCTCGGGCATGGGCACCACGAGGCGCACGCTTTCGCCCGCCCGCACGCGCCGCTTGGGCTCCGCGACGCCCGTCTCATCGATGCTCGCGTGTCCGCGCTCGATGAGGCTCTGCACCCGTGAGCGCGAAAGCTGGCCGCCGAGCCTGGCCGCGATGAACTGATCGAGCCGCGCGCCCGCCTCGTCGGGCTCGACGCGCAGCGCGACGATCTCGTCCTCGCCCGCCTCGAACTCGCTTGCCGGGGCGTCCTGCGTGCCTGTACCAAGCGCCGGAATGACGGTTCTCCTTGAGAAAGACGGCGAATGACGCAAACGGATGGGGCCGACGAGCCGCTCGACCCGGCCCTGGAAAAGGTCCGCCGCAAGATGATCCGGCTCCTGGCCGTCTCGATCGCGGTCCTGATGGTCGGGCTTATCGCGGTTCTGAGCGCGGTTGTCTATCGTGCGGGCCGCGACGGGGAGGAGGCCGCCGCCGGCGCGCCCGCGACCCCCGCCGAGGCCGTCATCTCCGTGCCGCAGGGCGCGCGGATCGGCGCGGCGGCCGGCCTGTCGCGCGACCGGGCGATGGTGGTGGTCGAGACACCCGACGGCCGGCAGGAGATTCTGGTGATCGACGCGGCGAGCGGCGGGCTCGTCTCGCGCACCCGCCTTCAGCCCTCGCAGCCCTGATTGTTCGCCGCGCCGCAAAAAGCGCTTGCCAGCGCGAAGCGGCCCGGCTATATCCCCGATCACTGGCACGCGCCCATCGTCTAGCGGTTAGGACGGCGCCCTCTCACGGCGCAAACAGGGGTTCGATTCCCCTTGGGCGTACCAGTCTCCTCCCCGAAATCTACCTGCGATTGCATGTGATCACTGGCGCCACTCCGCCAGCCTTTCATTCTCGCAGCGTGCCGAGTCATCGAACGAGAAGGGCATTCTCGTCTCCCGTCGCGATCAGGTCCGGGCATTTGATGATGACCCGGATGTCGTCGTAGTCTTTATCGCTCGACCCGCGCCCGGGCGGTCGATCCTCCCAGCCGTAGTACATGTACTTGCCGGGCGAGCAGGGTTCCGTTGCCCGTTGCGGCGTCCGATTCTTGCCCTCCGGCAGAATGCCTCCCTTGCTCTTGACGACGCATTTTTCGAGGGACGGGCACAGGACTGTCTCGAGGATCGCCCAGCCGTCGAGGTTGTACTGTTCGTACTTGTCGGTCGGATGAAGCGTCGTATCGGTGAAATAGGAATAGTGTTCGTTGGAGGCCTTGTCCCAAAGTGACTTGTTCGTTCGGGCGTTGCGCGAGTTGTAGAGCTGAAAGCTCATCATCTCGCCCGCGCGGCACTCGGGCATCGGATTGATGTATGATGTGCCGCCGTTGTCCGAGATGGCTGTCATCTGGCTGCGTCCCTTGTTCGCCGCCGACACCGCGGTGGGATCGAAGCAGTAGGCGTAGACGCGGTTGAAGTCGCCGGCCTCCGGATCGAGCGAACTGAACTCGGGTGGCTTGTAGACGTACTTCAGCCCGATGTACCGGCCGACCGATTGGGCGCCCACCGGCATGGTCGCTCCCGCGCCGGGGATGATTTGCGAGAGCGTGAGGGGAAGGACGAGGGCGGCGTCGACCGTGTAGTCCGTCGCGCTGGTCCACCGGCCCGTGAAGCTGGCCTGACCCATCGCGCTGCCGGCCATCGCGTCCGCCTGGAGGCTCGCGAGAATGGCGGAACTGTCGACATTGGGCCCGCGCGACGCGACGGCGAGCGCCATCGCGTCGCTTCGCGTCTGGAGATGCGTCCGCGCGTTGACGGCGCGCGCGTAATCCAGCGCCAGTCCCGACAGGCCGAAGAGCGGAACCGCCATGAGAGCGGTGAGGAGCGCGAAGTTGCCTCGCTGGTCCCGCCCGAAGCGCCGCAGGGTCCGGGAGCACTTGTGCCCTAGCAGTCGTCGCATCGAACACCCGTCTTGCTGCGGGCGCGGAAGATCGCGTCCTGAACCATATCGATGGATTGTTTGAACCCGTAGCCACCGAGCGGCCGGTAGGTGTAGCGCGCGCTCGTCACGACGACGAAGGCATCCTTCACGGAGGCGTAGTCGGCACCGAGCGCATAGGGCGAGCCGCGAGCGGGCGTGGAGCCGTTCTCCCCGTAGCTCCATACGACCTTCGCCTTGCCGTCAGTCGCGATGTCGACGCCGATCACCGACAGCCCGAGAGCCGAGACGTCGTAGGGGCGCATGATGTCGCGTGCGACGTTGGTCAGTCCGTTCAGCTCGGCCTTGGTCAGCGCGTTGTTCTGGGTCGCGAGGTCCGAGATCGTACCCGCCGTGTCTCCCAACTTGCGATGCAGGGTGACGGCCAGGGACGCCTCGGTGCCGCCCATGTAGAGAATCAGCAGCATTGGTGCGATCAGGGCGAATTCAAGCGCCGCGACGGCTCGTATGTCTCCAACGAAGCGGCGGTGAAACTGCCGCATGCGAGCGAGGCCGTGCGTCATCAGAACCGCTCGCCGCGAAAGGCCGTCGTCGCGGCCATGAGGTAATGGCCGTTGTCCAGACCGGCGAGCGACTTGCGGAAGAAGTCGGTGACGAGCGGCCACTCGTAGTACACACGCACGACATTGATCGCGCCCGAACCGCCGGGAGCGAACCGGAAGCCGCTGCTGTCGAAACTGCCGTTGTCGCCAGCCGTGGACGGGGGAATCGCGGCGAAGGTCGAATACGACCGGACGTCGTATCGCAGCTTGCTGCACGTCATGAGAAAGCCGACCGTGTCGCAGAGGTGCTTGTCGAACAGTTCGGCCTGGCCGGCGCGGATCGTGCCGACGCGTATGTCACGCGAGACCGTCGCCACCCCCCGTTGCAAGGTGATCTCGCCGAGGAAGACCAACGACGTCTCGAGAATCGCCAGAACGATCAGAAAGAACGGAAGCGCCAGCAGGCCGAACTCCACCGCCGTCGCGCCGGATCGGTCCGCTGCCCAGGGACGCAGCCGTTGCCGCATGCGCCAGGCCATGCGCGCAGGCTTCGCCTTGAAGCGCTCGTCTCGCGCCCACGCCATGCCGATGTCTCCCGTCATCAATCAAGCGAAGGATGACATACGAATGTTAATTACAACCGACGCGGTTGCAGAAGGGCGCGCCTGCGCGGACCCCATCCGGGGGCGAGCGAACCATTTCAACAGGATTGTTTCGTGATCCCGCCCCCAATCCATTATCGGCGGGAGAGCATCACGATCCACGACCCGGACGACCCGCGCATCGAACCCTACCGCATGGTGCGCGAGCGCGATCTCACAGGCCGGGGCGGGTTGATCGCGGAAGGGACGGTCGTCATCGACCAGCTTCTGCGCTCGATGCGATTTCGTCCGCGCTCGCTCCTCGTTCTGCCCGCTCGCCTCCAAGGCCTCGCCGACCGGCTCGCCCGCCTGCCGGACGACGTGCCGGTCTATGTCGCGGAGCCGGCGGTCTTCGACCGCATCGCCGGCTTTCCCGTGCATCGCGGGGTCCTCGCCCATGCCGAGCGCGTCGAGGAGGCCCGTGATGTGACGCCGCGCCTCGAAGAGGCGGCGCGAAGGCGGGAGACGGTCGTCGTCGCCTGCGGCCTGTCCAATCACGACAATATGGGCGCTCTCTTTCGCAACGCCTCGGCCTTCGGTGCGGCGGCCGTGCTGCTCGACGAGAGATGCTGCGACCCGCTCTATCGCAAGGCGATCCGCGTCTCGGTCGGCACCGTGCTGACGCTGCCCTTCGCGCGCATGGGGTCGGCCGCGGAGATCTGGCGCGAGCTGGAGCGGCTCGGCTTCGAGGCGCTGGCCCTGTCGCCGGCCGGCGCAAGCGAGCTCGGCGACCTGGAACCGGGGCCGCCGCGCGCCCTGTTCCTGGGTACCGAGGGGGAAGGGTTGGGCGAGGACTTCCTGCGCCGTCACCGCTCGCTGCGTGTCGCGATGGCGAGCGGTCTCGACAGCCTCAACGTCGCGACCTGCGCCGCGATCGTCCTCCACCGTCTTTACGAGCTGGGGAACCGCTAGGGGAGGCGTCCTTCGCGGGCGGCTCGGTCGCAGCCTCCGGCGCGGTGCCGTCCGCGGGGCCGAGCTCGCGAACGCGCGCGGCCAGCGAGGACGACGGCTCGGCGTCGCCCGCCACGCTCTCGTCGCGTGCGAGAATCGCGGCGATCGGCGAGGCGGGGCCCTCGGTGTCCATCTGACGGCGAATGATGCGGGCGGCGAGATCGCTGACCCGCTCCCGGATCTCGGCATTTTCCGCGCGGCTCGCGGGCGCTCTTGCACCGACGCCGGCCGCGATGGCCGCGCGAAGCCGCTCGCCACCCGTCAGGGGCGCGAAGGACGTCGCGGCAGTTGGCGGGATCGGATCGGCTCCCGCTCGCTCGGCGAGCGTCGGCGCGGGCTCGGACGGTGTCTCGACCCGCTCCGTTGCCGTGCTTTCGCCGTCCCGTGCGGGCTCGAATTCGCGGAGCCGGCGTTCCATCTGCGCGAGACGCTCCTGCAACAGCGCCGCGCGCTCCTGGGACGCCGCATGGCGACCGTGCATGCCTTCCAGTTCGGCGCCGCGCCGCTCGAAGGCCTCGCGCAGGGCCTGCCGGTCGCGCGCGATGTCGTCTCGCTCCGCCTGAGTCCCCGCAAGCGCCTGCTCGAGCGCCTCGAGGCGGGCGCCGAGGTTGGCGAGTTCAACTTCCAGCTCACCCTTGCGAGCGAGCAGCGTGCCGTTTTCCAGGACGATGCGGCCCGATTCCGATCGCTCGGCGGTCGCTCGCGCAAGGGCGTCGGCCGCGCGCATCTCTTCGCGGCGCAGGTCGAACGCCGCGCGGGCGCGCACCGCGTCGACCTCGCCGCGCATCTCGCGCACGCTGGCGGGAATCTCGGCGTCGAAGCGGCGGCGTGCCAGGCGCTGCGCCTTCTGCCAAAGGAAGGGGACGAAGAGGAGGGCGATCAGCGCGGCGGCCATGAAGCCGAGCGCGAAGACGAGCAGCGTCCCGATCATGCGTGGGTCCGATCAGGAATAAGGCCGGGCGCTCTGCGCGCGGCGAGGGGGAGGCGCTCGCGGCAAGCGTCCCCGGTCGTCGCGATGCGTATGAGAAGGAGAGCGCGCAAGGGCGACCCGGCAAGGTTGCGTGGGCTCGCTCTTACCGGAAGACGCCCCGCCATGCCAAGCGAGGCGCTAGCCTAGCCGTCGGCTTGGCGCCGATCAGAAGGGGTTCCAGGTCGCCTGCGGGCTGAACTTCAGGTAGCCGAGATTGACGCCGAGCCGCGCCCCGAGCCCGGTGCGGATCGGGGCGAGCGAGATCGCGTCCTTCTGAAGCAGCGTCATGCCGAGACCGCCCACGAGGTAGGCGCTGCCCGAAAAGCCGACGAAGCGACCGTAGATCGCGTCCGTGGAGGGCAGGTTGTAGACGAGCATCATCGTGCGCGCGCCGTCGCCGCCCGCGTCGAAGCCGATCGAGGGACCCTGCCAGAAGACGCGGTGCTCGCCCGCGTTCTTGGTGAACAGCGTGCCCTCGCCGTAGCGCAGGCCGCCGATGAAGGCGCCCGAGCCCTCCTCGCCGAGGATGTAGCCGTTCGGCAGGCCACGCTCCTGGAAGGCCTTCTCGACCACCGTGGCGAGGCCGCCGGCCGTCGCCCCGAAGAAGCGGTGCCCCTCGGTGACGATCTCGGCCATCGTGTAGCCAGAGGCCTGCTGGGCCTGCGCGGAAGCGGGCGTGAGCGCTGCCGGGGCGGCGGCGGCCAGCGCGAGGCCGGCCACGGCGAGACGGCGGAGAAGGGGGCGCATGGGGATCATCGGCGGTGTGTCCCGGAAGATCGGATCGGATCGCGGCCCACGCGTCGGCGGGCGATGTGTCCCCAGCTTGCCGCAAGCTTGGTTTCCGAAATGCTAACGTCGAGTTCGTCCGTTTCCACGCCGGGGCGATGCAGGCCTGCACTCGCTGCTCCTCGTCCCGTCGTGTTAGGGCGCCTCCATCCGGCTCTCACCAACGGACCGACCATGCACCAGCTACCCGAACTCTCCGCCCCGGATCTCGCCTCGCTGCTCGCCAGCCGGTTGTGTCACGATGCGGTGTCGCCGGTCGGCGCGATCCGCACGGGCCTCGAGATGCTGGACGAGGATCCGAACGACGCCGAGGCGATGAACCTGACGCGCGAATCGACCGCGCGCGCCGTCGCCAAGCTCCAGTTCCTGCGCATCGCCTTCGGCGCATCCGGCTCGGCCACCTCGCCGATCGACCTCGGCGACGCCCGCTCGCTTTCGGAAGGGTGGATGGCCTTCGAGCGGGCGAACCTCACCTGGGAGGGCGAGCGCGCCTTCGTTCCCAAGAACGTCGCCAAGCTCATCATGAACCTCGTCCTGGTGGCGAACGCGTCGGTTCCGAGGGGGCCGAGCGTCGAGGTTCGCGTCGAATCGGTCGAGCCCGACCCCCGCATCGTCGTGGTGGCGCGCGGCAAGCCGCTGCGCGTGCCCGTCGTCTTTCGTCAGCTCGTCGCGGGCGAGGCGATGGAGGGGCCGGTGGATGCCCAGAGCGTGCAGCTCTACTACACGCTCCTCCTGGCCAATCTGGCGGGCCTCACGGTCTCGCTGGAGCAGGACGAGGCGAGTGCGACCTTCACGGCCGCCAAGGCCTGACGCGAGAAATTCGAGCGAACTGCACAGGTTTTCGTTAGCCTCGTTCGGAAACGGGGCGTCAGGAACCCGCTGCTAAGGTCGTCTTCGAGATCCGGCAACCGGCCGGCATCGCTCGGGAGACGACCTCCATGCCCCTGTGCCTGATCATCGACGAATCGGAAATCGTGGTGAAGGTCGCCACGCGCATCCTGTCGGGCATCGATATGGACGCGGTCGGCGCGTCGACCACGCAAGGCGGGCTCGCCGCTCTCAAGGGCCGGGAAGCGGAGCTCGAGCTCGTGATCCTGTCGGGCACGCTGCCCGACACGACGGTCGAGGCCAGCGTGCGGGCGCTGCGCGCCGCGCCCGCCACCGCCAAGGTGCCGATCCTCGTCTCGGTCGTGGAGACCAATCTCGGCCTCATGACCCGCGCCAAGCGGGCGGGGGCGAGCGGCTTCGTGTTCCGCCCCTTCGACCGCGCCTCGCTTCTCGCCTGGGTGGACCGCCATCTTACGGTCGCTGCCTGAGCCGTCGCCCGGCATGAAAAAGGGCGCTTGCGCGCCCCGTTTCCCGTCTTCTGTTCCGGCCTGTCAGGCGGCGCGCGTGTCGGCTTCGGGCTCGCGCAGCACGTAGCCGCGCCCCCAGACGGTCTCGATGTAGTTCTTGCCCTCGGTGGCGGTCGCCAGCTTCTTGCGCAGCTTGCAGATGAAGACGTCGATGATCTTCAGCTCGGGCTCGTCCATGCCACCGTAGAGATGGTTCAGGAACATTTCCTTGGTGAGCGTCGTGCCCTTGCGCAGGCTGAGCAGCTCCAGCATCGCGTATTCCTTGCCCGTCAGGTGGACGCGCTGCCCGTTGACCTCGACGGTCTTGGCATCGAGGTTCACCGTCAGGTCGCCGGTGACGATCACCGACTGGGCATGACCCTTCGAGCGCCGCACGATGGCGTGGATGCGGGCGACCAGCTCGTCCTTGTGGAAGGGCTTGGTCATGTAGTCGTCGGCTCCGAAGCCGAGGCCGCGAACCTTGTCCTCGATGCCGGCCATGCCGGAAAGGATCAGAATCGGGGTCTTCACCTTCGAGATGCGCAGCGTGCGCAGCACCTCGTAGCCCGACATGTCGGGCAGGTTCAGGTCCAGGAGGATGATGTCGTAGTCGTAGAGCTTGCCGAGATCGACGCCCTCCTCGCCGAGGTCGGTCGTGTAGACGTTGAAGCTCTCGGACTTCAGCATCAACTCGATGCTCTGCGCGACGGCGCTGTCATCCTCGATCAAAAGAACGCGCATCCGTATGATCCTTCGCGTCAGCCCAACCGGCCCGAGGGCCGACGAGGTGGGAGTTCGTTTCTAGCCTGAGCGGCAGGATGGCGGTGAATGGTTAACAACCCCTTCTCTCCCAGGGACTTGATCAATCAAAAATTCCGACCTTCGGCGAGAATGCGTTAGCCGTGGTCGAAACGTGCGGAAACGGGGCTCGGGAAGCCCCGTTCGGCCGGCTTAACCGGCCCTCAATCCTTTCCGCCGATGCTGGACGGTGCGCTTGTACAGGTCGCAGAGCACTAGCTGCCGAGCCTTGCCTGAAACCGCAGGCGCGCTGCTGAAGCCGGGGTCTCATGTGCGCGAAACCCTATGAAACAAGGGATTATCCCATTCATGTCGAAGCGTGAGAACCTCCTGCGCCTGGCGCGCTTCAAGGTCGCGGAGAAGCGCCGGCAGGTGGACCAGCTCCAGCTGATGATGGCGGAGTTCGAGCGCATGGCGACCGAGCTCGACGTGCAGATCAACAACGAGGAGAAGCGCTCGGGCATCACCGACACGACGCACTTCGCCTATCCGACCTTCGCCAAGGCGGCGCGCGCCCGGCGCGACAACCTCGTGAACTCCGTCGGCGACCTGCGCATCCAGATGAACGCGGCGCGAATCAGCCTGGAGGAGGCCGAGGCCGAACTCTCCAACGCCGAGAAGCTGGAGCAGCGCGACAGCGGCGCCGAGGTCGAGCGGCGCGGCAGCGCGGTCGCCTGACGGATCGTCATCCCGGCCGATCCCCTCAGACCCGGCGCCCGCGAGGGCGGCCGGGTCTTTTCGTATCCGGCGCCGGCTGTGGGCGGGCACAAAAAAACCGGCGCGAGCGCCGGCCTTCGTTGGATCCGCCAGATGCGGGGAGGACGGGCGAGCGGGTCGCCCGGATCCCTCAGTGCAGGTCCGTCTTCTTACGGTACTCCTGGATCTGCGTCGTGCGCAGCCCGGCCAGGCCATGGCTGTCGATCGACATCTGCCAGGACAGGAACTCCTCGACCGTGAGCGTGTAGCGCGAGCACGCTTCGTCCAGGCTGAGCAGCCCGCCACGAACCGCGGCCACCACCTCGGCCTTGCGGCGAATGACCCAGCGCCGCGTGTTGGTCGGCGGCAGGTCGTTGATCGTCAGCGGACTGCCGTCGGGTCCGATGACGTATTTCACTCGTGGTCTCACCTGATCGGTCATTGAACTCTCAAACATCCGCAAGGACCTAATCGCCAGGGAACCCTAGACTTCTGCATCTAAAAATTCCGCTAAGCCCCTAGAAAGAATTCGATAACAGGTTGAAGCAAGTTCTCTTCTCGCCACGCCCCCGCCGCATTTGCGCAGCACTTCGGCGGCGGATTCGAGAGACTCCCCAACGACTTGGCACGGCGCCGTCCGCTTCGCTAAAACAGGCCGGACCCGAGCGGCGTGCCCGCCGAAGACCCGCGAGACATGCCGTGACGAACAGCCTGGACCTGCCGAAAGCCCCTGCCGAAACCCGTGTCGTCGTCGCCATGTCGGGCGGGGTCGATTCGTCGGTCACGGCGGCGATCCTGAAAGCCGAGGGTTACGACGTCGTCGGCATCACGCTTCAGCTCTACGACGGCGGCGCGCAGCCCCGCCGCGCCGGCGCCTGCTGCGCGGGCCAGGACATCGCCGACGCGCGCCGCACCGCCGAGATCATCGGCATCCCGCACTACGTCCTCGACTACGAGCAGCGCTTCCGCGAGTCGGTGATCGATCCCTTCGCGGCGAGCTATCTCGCGGGCGAGACCCCGGTGCCCTGCGTCGCCTGCAACCAGACCGTGAAGTTCCGCGACCTCCTGTCCACCGCGCGAGACCTCGGCGCCGACGCGCTGGCGACCGGCCACTACATCCTGTCGCGCCCGAACGGCCGGCACCGCTCGCTGCACCGCCCGGCCGACCTCGATCGCGACCAGAGCTACTTTCTCTACGGCACCACGCAGGAGCAGCTCGACTTCCTGCGCTTTCCCTTGGGCGCACTGCCCAAGAGCCGGACGCGCGAGATCGCCCGCGCGCACGGGCTCGAGGTCGCCGCCAAGCCCGACAGCCAGGACATCTGCTTCGTCGCCAACGGCCGCTACTCCGACGTCATCGCCAAGCTGCGGCCCGAGGCCAACGAGCCGGGCGACATTCGCCATCTCGACGGCCGGCATCTCGGGCGCCACGACGGCATCATCGGCTTCACGGTCGGCCAGCGCCGGGGGCTCGGCGTCGCCTCCGGCGAGCCGCTCTATGTCGTGGCGATCGAGGCGGCGACGCGCACCGTGCGCGTCGGCCCGCGCGAGGCGCTGGCGACGCGGCGCCTGACCCTGCGCGACGTGAACTGGTTGGGCGACGCGCCGCTTGGCCCCGGCTTCGCGCAGGAGGTCTTCGTGAAGGTGCGCTCGACGCGCCCGCCGGCCGCCGCCATCCTGCGCGTCGCGCCGGGCGGCGAGGTCGAGGTGGAGTTGTCGGGCAGCGAGAGCGGCGTGTCGCCGGGACAGGCCTGCGTCGTCTATGCCGGGGAGGGGGCGGGCGCCCGCGTCCTCGGCGGCGGCGTCATCGCCCGCACGAGCCTTGCCGAGGCGCTGGGCAGCGTCGCCGCCTGAACGTCAGGCGCGCGGCGACGCGAGCGAGAGGATCCGCACCGTTTCGACGGCCTCCGACGCACCCGTGCGCACGGGCTCGCCGGTCGCGATGGCGCGGATGAAGTCGCGCAGCTCCCGGTCGAGCGGCAGGCCGGGCTCGGTTTCCAGATATTCGGGATCGGCATGCCGAAAGGCGAAGCCCGCACCCTCGCGCCAGACCTCGTGCGCGTGGAAGGCGAGCTTGCGCCCCTCCGCCTCCAGGTCGTCGAAGACCAGCATCCCCTTCGTACCGACAGCCGTGAAGCGGCGGTCGCGATAGGCCGAGACGCGGGAAACGCGGATCGAGCCGGTCAGCCTGCCGCCGAAGCCGAGCGCGATCTCGGCCTCGTCGGTCTCGTCGCTCAGCACCGTGCGCCGCAGGGTCTCGATCGTCTCCGGGGCGCGCCCCGCGACCTGGAGCACGAGCGAGAGATCGTGGGGCGCCAGGTCCCACACCGCGTCCATGCCGAGGAAGCGCCCCAGCCCGAGGCGGGTCGAGACGATGTGGCGCAGGGTTCCGATCCGCCCCTCGCGCACGAGCGCGTCGAGCCGCTCGAACACCGGATGGAAGCGCAGGACATGGCCCACCATGAGCTGGCGACCGGTCTCGCGCGCCACGGCCGCCGTCGCCTCGGCGTCCGCCGGGTCGAGCGCGATGGGCTTCTCGACGAGAACGTGCTTGCCCGCCCTCAGGGCGCGGCGCGCGGTCTCGCCATGGAGGCGCGGGGGCATGGCGAGGACCAGCCCGTCGATCGAGGGATCGGCTAGAAGTTCGTCGAGCGTGCGCGCCGGCACGCCGAAACGCGCCGCGAACTCGGCCGCGCGCTCCGCATCGGCGTCGGACACGGCGGCCAGCGTGCCGATCTCGGCCAGCGTGCGCACATGGTTGCGACCCCACTGGCCGCAGCCGACGACAGCGATGCGAATGCTCATGAAGACCCGGCGAAAGGATTGCGGACGGCCGCTCCCTAGACCCGCGTGGCCCGCCGCGCAACGAAGACGGGCACGATCGCCACGATCGTGCCCGTGCATTGTGCCTCGATGTCCAGCCAATTCGCCGCGTCAGCTCATGCCGAGCTGCTCCAGCGTCTGGACGATCGCGTCGTGGCGCTCCTGCGCCAGTTCGGCGCGAATCTCGCCGATCGCCGTCTGCATGTCGCCGCCGTTCTCGACCGCGCGTTCCGCGAAGCGCTGCATCTCCGGGCTCGGGTTGGAGCCGCTGACGTTCACGGTCTCCACCTTGAAGCCGCGCGCCTCCAGTTCCGACTGAACGCTGTCGCGCAGCGACATGGCGAGGAACCCGAGGTCGTTGACCCGTCCGCCGGCTCTCTGCTCGCCGATCGTCGGGTCGTCGACGCGCCCCTTCTCGGGATCGGTCAGGGCCATGACGGCCGAGGAGCCGGACTGTGTCAGCGCTTCTCCAAACTCGGGGTTCTTCTGGAACGTCGTGTGCAGGCGCAGGAGTTGCATGTCGGACATGTTCTGGAACTCTTGCCGGAACATCTGGCCGGACTCGCGGGTCATTCCGTCCCGGCCGGCATCCAGCGTGAAATCGCCGTGCTCGAGCAGCTGCGACAGGGAGCCGAGGACGCTCAGCGTGTCCGGTTCGCGCTTGGTCATGGCATGCATCACAGCACGCGTGGCGTCGCCGGCATTGTTGACCTGTTGGGGGGCGGGCGTGCTCACGCGCATGCCGACGAGCGACTTGAAGAAGTGCTGCACCTCGAGCCACGTCGTCTTGAGCGCGCTCGTCGCGCGAGGCTGCGCCGGAGCGGCAGCGACGGTGTGGCCGTTGAACCGGCCCTCCGCGCCGCCGACGGTCTGCTGGGCGATGGTCTGGATGCTCTGCGCGGTGTGCGCGCCGCCGATCGGGTTGGACATGATGGCCTCCCTCAGACGCGCATCATGGAGTGATCGGCGAAGGCTTCGTGCGGTCGTCCCGCGCCGTCGTAAGACCCGGACTTCAGCTTCTCGGTCCAGGCGCCGACACGGGCGATGAAGTCCTCCAGCGCCTCCGTGAAGTCGGCATATTCGAGATGGCGCGTTTCCAGGCGGCGCAGCAGCACGACCTCGCCGAGGTCGCGGTCGACGGCCAGCACCGCCGCGCCCGTGTCGCGGCCGAAGAGGTTGCCCGACAGCAGCTGCTCGTAGATCGCCTCCCGCCCGCTGGCGGGAAGGACGCCGACCGCGCTGTGCAGAAACACCGTATCGGGCCGCGCTTCGGGCGCCTCGATGTCGACGCTCACCCTCCCGTCGAAGACGAGGCGGCAGCTGCGCGACGCGTCCAGCGTGAGGGCCAAGCCCGTCTGGCGGCTGAATTGATCCAAAATCTCTTCGATGCGCATGGCGCTCTCCCTCCCGCCGGACCGACTCCAGGCGGCCACGAAGGATGCGCCTTCCTGCAGCTCATGGTTGTCTTGTTTGCGACAACCGAAACCACAAGCGTCGCCGCGCGTCGCGATCCGATGAGGATGGAAGGGGGGTGCTTGGTAGCAGTGGGCAGATTTGAACCGCCGACCTCCGGGTTATGAATCCGGCGCTCTCACCAACTGAGCTACACTGCCAAGCCAAAGCAGAAGCGTCCGAGGCGAGGGCTACCCGCCGGACGTTTCAGCGGTATAAGGATCGAGCCTTCCCACTGTCAAGACGGCAGGTGGAGCCATCGCACCCCATTTTGGCGGCGCCGCTTCGAGGAGACGCTCCTGAACATCCCCGCATCGCCCAGCTTCTTCGCGCGGGATCCCGTCGCGCTCGCCCGGGCGCTGATCGGCGCGAGCTTCACCGTGGACGGAGTGGGCGGGCGCATCGTCGAGACCGAGGCCTATCGGCGCGACGATCCCGCCTCGCACTCCTTCCGGGGCGAGACGCCGCGCAACCGCGCCATGTTCGGTCCGGTCGGACGCGCCTACGTCTATCGCTCCTACGGCATCCACTGGTGCTTCAACATCGTGTGCCACGAGGGCGAGCCGGGAAGCGCGGTGCTCGTGCGCGCGCTCGAACCCGTCGAGGGTCTCGAGCGCATGGCCGCGCGGCGCGGCACCGCGAACGCCCGCCTTCTGTGCGCGGGGCCCGGACGCCTCTGCCAGGCGCTCGGCATCGACGCCACGCTCGACGGCCTGCCGCTCGATTCGGCTCCTTTTCGCCTCGTGCCGGGCTCTGCGCCCGTGCGTCTTCTCGAGGGCCCGCGCATCGGCATCACGAAGGGCGTCGAGGCCGCGTGGCGCTTCGGCGAGGCGGGCTCGCCCTTTCTCAGCCGACGTTTCGCGGCCGATCGATCGTAAGTCCGCCAAAGCGCTGGAGGCGGCCGGCGCGCGGGTGTATGCGCGAGGGCAACGCCTCCGCCTGCCCGAGTCCGCCATGACGAGTGTTGCTTCCCCCGCCAGCCGACCGACGTCCAGCGCCCTGGCCGGCGTCGGCTTCATGCTGCTCGGCGTGTTCCTGTTCGCCAGCAACGACGCGATGGGCAAGTGGCTCGTCGGAAGCTACGCGGTGGGTCAGATCCTGCTCATCCGCTCGATCTCTGCGCTTGCGGTTCTCGTGCCCTTCTGGCGGCGCGAGGGCTGGCGCCGGATGCTGCGTCCGCCGCGCCTCGGCCTGCAGCTGGCGCGCGCCGTGTGTTCGGCGCTCGAGGTCGGGCTGTTCTACTGGGCGCTGAGCTCCATGTCGCTCGCCACCGTCATGACCTTCTATCTCGCAGGGCCGATCTACGTCACGGCGCTGGGCGCGCTGGTGCTCGGCGAGCGGGTGGGCTGGGTGCGCTGGAGCGCGGTACTCGTCGGCTTCTGCGGCGTCCTCGTGGCGCTCGGGCCCGGCATCGCCGAGGCCGGCCCGGCGGCGCTGATCGCCATCGCGGGGTCGCTCGCCTACGCCTTCCTGATCATCGCGACGCGCATCCTCGTGCCGTCGGGCGAGACCACGCTCATCACCTGGCAGACGGTCTCAGCCCTCCTGTTCGGCCTGATCCTCACGCCGATCGCAGGCTGGACGACGCCGTCGGGCTTCGACTGGGTCTTTCTTCTGCTGCTCGGGCTCGTGTCGATGACCGCGCATGTCTGCATCAACCGCTCGCTGCTGCTCGCGCCCGCAAGCACCGTCGTGCCGTACCAGTACACGCTGATCGTCTGGGCGGTCGTTTTCGGCGCGGTGTTCTTCGGCGAGGAGCCGACGCCGGCGTTGCTCCTGGGCGCCGCGCTGATTACGGGCTCGGGCGTCTTCATCTTCCTGCGCGAGCAGCGGATCGGCCGCGAAGCGGCCTCGCTCGCGGCGGCGCCGCCCGAGGTCGCGGTCGGGCCCGACCAGTCGACGAAGCCCTGAAGGGTCTCTTGCCTCGAACGCACGAGCCCGCCGATGGCGCAAAGGCCATCGGCGGGCTCGGCGTCTAGGCGCGGGGACGAAGCCGGGCAGGGGCTCCGCCCCCACTGGGCGGGATCGGCAGCAGGACAGGAGTGCCGAAGCCCGCTTGGAGCGGCGCCGGCCGTGGGACGGCCGGCGCGACGGCGTCAGTTGAAGCGGTAGGAGACCTTGCCCCACACGGTGTGGAAGTCGAAGTCCTCGTCGGTGCGGGTCGTCAGCGTCGAGCCGTTGGCGAGCGGCGTCACGAAGGCGCGGTCGTCGGATCCGAGGTTCGTGTAGAGGTACTCCAGGCCGATCAGGAGGTTGTCGGTGACGGCGTAGTCCGTGCCGGCGCCGACCGCGTAGCCGACGCGCGTGTCGTCGTCGGAGCCTGCGGCCAGGAAGGGTGTCGCGACGAACGAGGTCTCGATCCGGCCGAAGGCGACGCCGCCCGTGCCGTAGACGAAGAAGCGGTCGAGGCCGGCGCCCGCCTTCAGGCGGACGGTCGCGAGATAGTCGAGCTCCTGACGGATGCCCACGGTGTCGAGCCCGTCCGTGATGCCGCCGCCCTTGGTGATGTCGACATAGGACAGGTCGGCCACGGCACCCAGGACGAACGTATTTCCGCCGAGCGCGCCCAGCGCGTAGTTGTAGCCGATATGACCGCCGCCAGCGAAGCTGTCGTCCTCCTCGGAGTAGTTCTGCGTCGTCGGCCCGAACGTGTAGGCGTAGTTCTGTTCGGCGACGCCGGGCGTGCCGGGGGTCGCTGTAATGAAGGGCGTGCCGGCCGTGGCAGGAACCGCCGGGGTTCCCGGGGTGGCGGGCGTTCCGGGCGTGCCCGGAGTGCCGGGGGTTGCGGGCGTGCCGGGGGTGCCAGGCACGGCCGGCGTCACGACCACGGCGACCTGGACGGCCTGCCCGAAGGTGATGGCCTGGCCGGAGGCGGCGAGCGTCTGCGAGAGCTCGGCGGCGGGAACGTTGAGACGGCTCGTGCCGTCGGGGAAGAGGACCGCGCAGGAGCCCGCCCCGGCCCCGCCCGCCGCAGCCGCCGTGCAGGAATATTCCAGGGTGCCGAACACGGCGGGTATGCCCGGAGTGCCGGGCGTCCCGGGGTTGCCGGGCGTGCCTGGCGTGCCCGGAACGGCCGGCGTGCCGGGCACGGCGGGCGACCCGGGGGTTCCGGGAGTCGCGGGAACTTCGGGCGTGCCGGGCGTGGCCGCGATGCCGGGCACGAAGACGAAGCTCGACGGAATGTTCGACGAGCCGTTGTTGAACGACCCGCCGGCCTGGCCACCGACATAGAGGCCGGTCCACGAGAAGGCCGGAACGAAGGCGACCGGCGGCTCGGGCGGCGGATAATCGACGATATCGGCGGCAAGGGCCGAACCGGCGACGGTCGAGGCGGCGAGGGCAAGGGCCAGTTTCTTCATGGCGTCGGCTCCAGGGTTCGAGGTCTGCCCGACGTCATGGCGAAGCGTCGGCTTGAGGGCGTGCGAGCGCCGCCGCCGAGGGGCGGGTCGATTGCGGCGACGATGAGCGAGAGAAGGGGCGGGCGTTCTGCCCGCCCCCGAGCGGGAGGCCTTACTCCGGCAGGTTGAGCGCCGAGCCGTCGAAGCCCAGCGAGATCGTGCCGGTGTTCACCGCGCCGACGACCGTCGTGCCGATACCGGCCAGGTCCATGTTGTTGGCGACCGCGGTGACCGAGCCGAGGATCGCGCCGCCGTTGAAGGCGCGGTTCGCGGCGTAGACATCCTGGAGCGGGCCCGACGAGAGGGCCTCGGTCGCAGCCGTGATCGTGGTCGACGGACCCTGGAAGTTGACCGAGTTGACCGAGTTCGCCGCCGAGGACGAGGCCGTGTTCGTGGTGGAAGCGGCAGAGGACGCGCTGCCCGAAACGGTCGTGGCGAGGCTGCCGGTGCTGGCGATCGTGCTGTTGCTGGCGCGCAGGGTGCTGTTCTGCACGGCGCTCGCGATGTCGCCCGTGTTGACCGCGCCGACGACAACGGTCTCGATCGCCGCCGAGCTTGCGATCCCGCCCACCGTCGCCGCACGCGTCGCCACCGAGCCGAGATCGATCCCGACGGCGATATCGGTGGCCCCGGCAAGGGCGAGCACCGGCGGAACGACACTGACCGCTCCAGAGGCGGCGCCCTGGATATTGGCGTTGATGCTACCGAGGTCCACCGAGGTCGCCGTGTCGAGGCCGGCCTGGCCGAGCGTCACCGCACCGTTGATGGCACCGATGTTGATGGAGTCGTTGACCCAGTTGCCGTTCGAGAACGTCGCCTGAAGACCAAGGAGGTTGTCGCCGATCGCCGCACCGAGCGACTGCGCCTGCGCGCCGCCGATCGAGGCCAGACCCATGACCAGCGCCGAGGCGCCGATTGTGAAGAGGGACTTCATTTGTTAACTCCAGCTCGTTGCCTGGGGTTTGCCGGCTCCCTGTCGGCGGTCCCCTATGGTTGGACAGGTCGTTCGCGAGAGCCCTGTCGATCGGCGGAGCGGTTCCAGCGCTCCGCCGAATTCCCGTCATTGCGTCAGGATGGCCTGCGCCTTGGCCTGATCGCTGAGTTCGTTCTCGGCCTTGCCGCCGCTCGAGCCCTGAAAGGCGCCGCTCGACCCGGCATAGGGCTTCTCGGCGCGCACGGCGGCGGGCGTGGTCGCGGCGCTGGCGGCCGGAACGCCGGTCCGAACGCCGGGCAGCGCGTTCGGCGTTGGCCCCGCGGCGGCGGCAGGGGCGGGCTTGGCG
>NZ_BBWK01000009.1 GCF_001463765.1 Aureimonas sp. AU4
GCAGGGGCGGGCTTGGCGCCCGGCGGCGGGGCGCCGACGGCGCGGGCCGCGCTCTTGGCCTTCTCCAGCGCTGCCACGGCCTCGGCCGTCTTGGTGTGGTCGACATAGCCGTGCGCGCGGTCCACGAAGGTGCGGCACTCGGCGAAGTTCTCGGCCTTCATGACCTGCGTCAGAAGCTCGAAGGTCGCGAGATTCAGCATCTGTCGCAGCGCGAAGTGGATCGCCTCGCGCTCGCGGCCGCCGAAGTCGACGTTGGTCAGCTGGTCGCCGATGAAGCGCCCGACGCCGATCCCCGCCTCCGAGGAGAAGATCTGCTTCTGCAGCGGCACGTTGGCGACGATCAGTCCGCTGTTGGCGTCGGTCATCGCGAGGTCGAGCCCGATCAGGATGCGGTTCTGCCGGTAGCGCCCACCGATGCCCGCCACCTCGATCTCGGCGCCCGAGCCCGGAATGAAGTCGAGCGAGTTGATCGAGCCCGTGATGTAGAAGTTCGACGGGATCTGCCGCGTCAGGTCACGCACCCGCCACTCGGCCTCGGTGGTCGCCACGCGGGGGTCGCGGCGGTTCACGACGGTCGCGCCCGCCCGAAACAGCGCGGACTGGATCATGTCGCCCGCGCCCTGGCTCACGAACTTGCCGACGCCCCCGTCCGTGAAGCTTTCCTTGCCGGTCTGGTCGAGCACCGCGCCGACCGAGAAGACGAGCTGGCGTGCGATGCGCCCGTTCAGGCAGATCAGCGCCTTGTCGAAGGGCGTGACGATGTCGCTGATCGGCGGGCCCTGGACCAGCTTGGCGTTGCTGGTCGAGCTCGCCACGCCCGGCGCGGCGGCGCAGCCGAAGAGCGAGGCGGTCGACAGCGCCGCCGCGAGCGTGCGCGCAAGGAAGCGAAGACGCATGTCGCCCCGCTCAGTTGCAGGTCGGCTGGCCGCCGGGCAGGGACGCGTCGATCGAGACGCGCCCGTCCTGGCAACCGCGCGATTGCGCCTCGTTGCTGGTCGCGACGTTGATGTTGCCGCGGCCCGAGATGTCGATGTTGTTGGTGGAGTTGTTGACGGCGCCGATGGCGGTCGTCTGCTGTCCGATCTCGTTCTTTTCGTTGTTGGTTTGCGTGCCGATCTGGTCGCCGTAATGGACGTTGTTGAACGAGGTGATCTGCGTCTTGCCGAGGGACTCGTAGTAGCCCTCCTCGTTCTTGCGCAGAACGTCGGTCTGCAGCAGACGCAGGTTCTTCTCGGCGGTCGAGCTGAAGCCGTAGTTGCCGTTCCAGTCCGACTGCGGACTGACGGTGCTCTGCGCCCAGGCGGGGGGCGCGGTCATGAGCAGGGCGAGAAGTCCCGCCGCTTGGCACGGTCTGGTCATGTCATGTTCCCCCTGCGGACGGGTCGTGACCGGCAGGAACGTCGCCGGCGACCGCGCAAGCCGCGTGACGGAAACAACCCGTTGGAAGGTCGACACCCCGTCGCGGCCGATATGCCCATATCTCGCGCCGCAATCGCAACTCAAAATTGCACTCATAGTTGACATCGCAACCGAACTGTTGCCGGCCAAGCACAACCATGGCGGGCGAGCCACAGCGACGTAGCGGCAGTTGGGTTCTCCCCGCGGCGCAAGCCCCGCGTATGCTTGCGCATCGCAACGGAAGGACCCGCACGGCATGGACGAGACGCCCCGACTGAACCTGCCCTTCCTGCTGGCGCAGCAGGCCCAGAAGCATCTCACCCACAACGAGGCGCTGCGCCTGCTCGACGTGCTTGTGCAGACCGCGGTCCGCTCGATGCGGGTCGCCGCCGAGCCGGAAACAACGGAGGAGGGCGATCTCTTCATCCTGCCGCAGGGAAGGACCGGTGGGCGCTGGGAAGAGATGACGCCCGGCTCGCTCGCGCTGCGCGAAAACGGGGGCTTCATCGGGCTGCGGCCCGTGCTCGGCCAGGTTGCATATGTGGTGGACGAGCGACGGCTCGTCCTCTTCGACGGTGCAACCTGGAGCGGCGACGCCTTTGCCGCACGCGAGCTCCCGAGCCTCGGGCTCAACGCCGCGCCCTCGCTCGCCAACCGGCTGACCGTGGCGGCCGATGCCGAGCTCCTGACGCACGACGACCGGACGCCGGGCACGGGCGACGCGCGCAAGGTCGTCAACAAGGCGTCCGCCGCGCGCACCGCCTCGCTGGTGTTCCAGACCGCGTGGTCGGGCCGCGCGGAACTCGGGCTGACGGGGGGCGACGACCTCGAGTTCCGCGTCTCGGCTGACGGCGCGAGCTTCCGCACGGCGCTGAGGGCCGCGCGCGCCAGCGGCTTCGTGGCGCTGGCGGGCGGGCACGAGCCGGCCTGCGCGCTGGACGTCGCGGGGGCGGTCAAGGTCGGCTCGTTCGCGCGTTCAGCGTTGCCGCCGGCCGCGAGCGGCGCGGGACAGGTGATCTTCGTGCCGGACGAGGCGGGCGGCGCGACGCTCGCCTTTTCGGACGGCGCCAGCTGGCGGCGCGTCGGCGACCGCGCGATCGTCGCCTGAACGCGGCTGGACGAGGTGGGGCGCCCTCTGCGACAAGCCGCGCGATGCAGGAGGAACGACGGGTGGACGCAATCTGGACGCTGGGCCTGATGACCGGCACCGTGCTCGACGGCGAGATCGACATCGCGCTCCTGCGCTCGGACGGCGAGCGCATCGCCGAATTCGGGCCGGCGCGGCTCGCGAGCTACCCGCGCGACCTGCGCCCGCTCCTGCGCGAGACCTTCGAGTCGGCGGCCCGCTGGAACTTCGAGGGCGAGGAACCCGCGATCTTCGCCGAGGCCGAGCGCGCCCTGACGCTCGGCCAGGCCGAGGCCGTCGCGCGCTTCCTGGCGGAGGAGGGCATCGATCGCGCACAGGTGACCGCGATCGGCTTCCACGGCCAGACCATCCTCCACCGGCGGCGCGAGCCCGCGCGGCTCGGTGCCACGCGGCAGCTCGGCGACGGGGCGCTGATGGCGCGGGAGCTCGGCATCCCCGTCGTCTACGACTTCCGCTCGGCCGATGTCGCGGCGGGCGGCCAGGGTGCTCCGCTCGCGCCCGTCTACCACGCGGCTCTCCTGCGCCATGCCGGTGCGGGGCCGGAAACGGCGATCCTGAACCTCGGGGGCGTCGGCAACATCACCTGGGCCGACGACCGGGGCGGGCTCCACGCCTTCGATACCGGCCCCGCCAACGCGCCGCTCAACGACTGGGTGCGCGCCCGTACCGGGGAGGAGATGGACCGCGACGGGCGCCTCGGCGCTCTCGGGCGCGTGGACGAGACGCGCCTCGCGCGTCTTCTCGATCATCCCTATCTCGCCGCGCCCTATCCGAAGTCCCTCGACCGCAACGACTTCACGAGCCGCATGGCGGACGGCTTGTCGCTGGAGGACGGTGCGGCGCTTCTCACCGCCTTCACCGCCGCGAGCGTCGCGCGCGGCCTGGCGCTGCTGCCGGGGCGGCCCCGCCGCCTCGCGCTGTCCGGCGGCGGGCGGCGCAACCCGACGCTCGCGCGCATGATCGCGGAGCGCTGCGCCGTCGAGGTCGTGGACGCCGACAGCCTCGGGCTGCGGGGCGATGCGGTGGAGGCGGAATGCTTCGCCTTTCTGGCCGCCCGCGTTCTGCGCGGCCTGCCGCTCGGCTTCCCCGGAACCACCGGCGTGCCCGAGCCGACGCGCGGCGGGCGCGTCGCCCGGCCGAGCTAGCTCGCTTTTCCGCGCGACAATCCGCCGGCCGCCGTTCCCTTACCGGTGCGTGCGCACTAGCTGCCCCGTCCTGTTTGGAACGGTTTCAGGAAACGGCGGGCACGGCCATGCAACTGACGATCAACGGGACCGAGCACACGCTCGACATCGATCCCAGAACGACCCTGCTCGACGCCCTGCGCGAGCACCTCTCGCTGACGGGGTCGAAGAAGGGCTGCGACCACGGCCAGTGCGGCGCCTGCACGGTTCTCGTGAACGGGCGCCGCATCAACAGCTGCCTGAGCCTCGCGGTGATGCACGAGGGCGACGAGATCACCACGATCGAGGGCCTCGGCACGCCCGACCACCTCCACCCGATGCAGGAAAGCTTCGTCCACCACGACGGCTACCAGTGCGGCTATTGCACGCCGGGCCAGATCATGTCGGCGGTCGGAATGCTCGGTGAGGCGCGCGACAACTGGCCGAGCGCCGTGTCCGACAGCCTCGAGGGCGGTGCCGAGCTGTCCGACGCCGAGATTTCCGAGCGCATGAGCGGCAACATCTGCCGCTGCTCGGCCTATCCCAACATCGTGCGGGCGATCCGCGGCGCGGAAGGAGCCACCCGATGAGGCCCTTCGACTACAGCCGCGCGTCCAGCGAGACGGAAGCCGCCAAGGCCGCCGCCGCCGACTCCGCCGTCAAGTTCATCGCCGGCGGCACAAACCTCCTCGACCTCATGAAGCTGCAGGTCGAGACGCCGCGCACCCTAATCGACATCAACCGCCTGCCGCTGAAATCGATCGAGGCGGCGGGCGAGGGCCTGCGCATCGGCACGTTGGTCACGAACTCGGATCTGGCCGCCGACGAGCGGGTGCGCCGCGACTACGGCGTCCTGTCGCGCGCGATCCTGGCCGGCGCGTCCGGCCAGCTGCGCAACAAGGCGACCACCGGCGGCAACCTCCTCCAGCGCACGCGCTGCGGCTATTTCTACGAGACCAACGCGCGCTGCAACAAGCGCGAGCCGGGCTCGGGCTGCGACGGTCGCGAGGGCTTCAACCGCATCCTCGCGATCCTCGGCACGTCCGAGAGCTGCATCGCGACCCACCCGTCCGACATGGCGGTGGCGATGCGTGTTCTCGACGCGGTGGTGGAGACCGTGAAGGCGGACGGCTCGACGCGCGAGATCAAGATCGCGGACCTCCACAAGAAGCCGGTCAACACGCCCCATATCGAAACGCACCTCACCGACGGCGAGCTGATCACCGCCGTGCGCCTGCCGGCGCCGCTGGGCGGCAGGCATCTCTATCGCAAGGTGCGCGACCGAGCGTCCTACGCCTTCGCGCTCGTCTCGGTCGCCGCCGTGGTGCGGATGGAAGAGGGGCGCATGGCCGAGGTCCGGCTCGGCTTCGGCGGCATCGGCACGGTGCCCTGGCGCTCGGCCGAGGTGGAGGCGAGCCTCAAGGGCAAGGCCCCCGACGAAGCGCTCTTCGCCAAGGCCGCCGACATCCTCCTCGCCGATGCCAAGGGCTTCGGCGACAACGACTTCAAGATCGATCTGATGCGGCGGACCCTGCCGGCCGTTCTGGCGGAAGCGGTGAGCGGAGACGCGTGATGGACACCACCCAGAACCTCACCATGAACAAGCCGGTCGGCGAGACGCGCCTCGACCGGGGCGTGCAGAACGTCATCGGCAAGGGCGTCGATCGCTACGAGGGGCCGCTCAAGGTCTCGGGCCAGGCGACCTACGCCTACGAGCACAAGGTCGGGAAGCGCGTCGCCTACGGCTACATCGTCACCTCGGGCACCGGCTCGGGCAAGATCAAGCGCATCGACGCCATGGCCGCGCTTTCGATGGCGGGCGTCCTCCATGTCGTGACCGACACCAAGACCGCGCCCCGCGCCTCGGCCGATCCGAGCGATCCCGCGCCGACGCCGATCAACGGCGAGATCACCCATTTCGGCCAGCCGGTCGCGATGGTCGTGGCCGAGACCTTCGAGATCGCGCGCGACGCGGCCAGGCTCGTGGAGATCGAGGTCGAGCCGCGCGAGGGGCGCTACTCGATCTTCCAGGAGCGCGACAAGGCGATCGACCCCGGCCAGCAGACCATGCCCTCCAACACGCTGAAGGGAGACTTCCCGAAGGCGTTCGAGGAAGCCGAGGTCACGTTCGACGCGACCTACACGACGCCCTCGCAAAGCTCGTCGGCCATGGAGCCGCACGCCGCGATCGCGGAATGGACCGACGGCAAGCTGACGCTTCACGGCTGCTACCAGCTCGTCTCCACCAACGTGAAGCAGCTCGCCAAGGCGCTCGGCATCTCCACCAAGGACGTGCGCATCATCGTGCCCTATGTCGGCGGCGGCTTCGGCTCCAAGCTCGGCATCGGTCCGGAATCGGTCTTCGCCTCCATGGCGGCGCGCGAGATCGGCCGTCCGGTCAAGGTCGCTCTGACGCGCCAGCAGGTCTACCAGGCGACCTCGCGCCGCTCGGATACGATCCAGCGCGTGCGGATCGGCACGCGGCGGGACGGCACGATCACCGCGCTCGCCCACGACACGATCACCTCCAACACGCCGGGCGACGACTTCTTCGAGCCGGCCGGCATCTCGACCGTCTTCTTGTACGCGGGCGAGAACCGTCAGGTAACGCATCGCAAGGCGGACGTGAACATCCTCCTGTCGTCCTCCATGCGCGCGCCCGGCGAGGCGGTCGGCATGCTCGCGCTCGAGAACGCGATGGACGAGATGGCCGAGAAGCTGGATCTCGACCCGATCGAGTTCCGCCGCCGCAACGAGCCGAAGGAGGACCCGCAGACCGGGCTGCCCTTCTCCTCGCGCCGCCTCGTGGAATGCATGCAGGTGGGCGCCGAGCGCTTCGGCTGGTCCAAGCGCAACCGGAAGCCCGGCACGCGCCGCGAGGGCGAGTGGTTCATCGGTATGGGCATGGCGTCCGCCTCGCGCAAGAACATGACCCAGCAGTCCTCGGCCCGCGTCACCTTGCTCAGCAACGGCACGGCGCTGATCGAGACCGACATGACCGATATCGGCACGGGCACCTACACGATCCTGCAGCAGATCGCGGGCGAGATGCTGGGCCTGCCGCTCGACAAGATCGCGGTCACGCTGGGCGACTCCGCCCTGCCGTCCGCGTCGGGCTCGGGCGGCTCCTGGGGCGCGAACTCCTCCGGCTCCTCGGTCTATGCGGCGTGCGAGGGCATCGTGGAGGCGCTTGCCAAGAAGCTCGGCGTCTCGCCCGACGACCTGACGCTGAAGGACGGCACGGCGATCGGCGCGAACCGCCAGGTTCCGCTGCACGAGCTTCTGGCCGGCGAGCCGATCGCGGTGACCGGGACGTTCAAGCCGGGCTCGACCTCGAACGACACCCACCAGGCGAGCTACGGCGCGCATTTCTGCGAGGTGGCGGTGAACGCCGTCACCGGCGAGACGCGCGTCCGTCGTCTCCTGACAGTCGCGACCGCCGGGCGCATCCTCAACGAGAAGACCGCGACCTCGCAGTGCTACGGCGGGCAGATCTTCGGCATCGGCACGGCGCTGACCGAGGAGCTGGTGGTCGACGAGCGCACCGGCCTCATGGTGAACCACGATCTCGCCGAGTACCACGTGCCGGTGAATGCCGACGTGCCGGACCTCGACGTGGTGATCCTGGAGGACCGCGACCCGGCCGCGAGCCCGCTCGCCGGCAAGGGCATCGGCGAGCTGGCGATCTGCGGCGTCGGCGCGGCGGTCACGAACGCGATCTACAACGCCTGCGGCGTGCGCGTGCGCGACTATCCGATGACGCTCGACAAGGTGCTCGCCGGTCTGCCGCGCGAGACCGCGCAGCGGATCGCGGCGGAGTAGGCCGCGCAAGACGAGCGAGGAGGCCGGGCCGGGTGCCCGGCCTTTTTCATGCCGCCAGCGGACCCGCGTTCCAGCGCGTGCGCGGATCATCTACGATCGCGCCGTAGCCGCCGATCACGAGCCCGGCCATGCGGTGGCCGGCTGCTGCCGCCGCATCAAGATCGCCGCCCAGAAGCAGCGCCGCGAGCGCCGCGCCGTCGAAGCTGTCGCCTGCCGCCGTCGTGTCGACGATCGGGCCGGGCAGGGCGGGGGCGCCCACCTCGCGCAGCCCCTGCCGGTCGAGAAGCACGGCCGCGCCGCCGCCGCGCTTCACGATCGCGGATTTGGCACCGAACTCGATCAGCCGGCGCGCGGCGGCTTCGGCCGTCTCCTCGCCGAACAGCGCGTGCTCGTCGTCGAGGCCCGGCATGGTGAGGGTCGCGACCGCGTGACCGGCGCGGATCGCCCGGCGCGCCGTCGCGACGTCGCTCCACAGACGCGGCCGGTAGTTGCCGTCGAAGCCAACGAGCTTGCCGGCATCGCGCATGCGGCGCGCGATGACCAGGAGCCGCTCGCGCCCCTCGGGCGCGAGGATCGCGAGCGTGATGCCGGAGAAGAACAGCGCGTCGCAGCTCTCGACCGCGCGCTCGATCTCCTTGTGACCGCCCTTCGCAAACAGGCTGCGCGCGGCGGCCGCCGAGCGCCAGTAGGTGAAGGACCGCTCGCCAGCCTCGTCGCGCGAGATGGCGTAGAGGCCCGTGGTCTCGCCGGGGCCCATCTCGATCAGGTCGGTCGCGATGCCGTGTCCGGCGCAGAAGGCGGGGATCTCGCGGCCGAACGGGTCGTCGCCGAGGCGCGTGACATAGGCGACCTCGACGTTGCCGGCCTCGCCCAGCGCCCGGCGGCAGTACACGGCGGCGTTCAGCGTGTCGCCGCCCACGGTGCGGCGCAGAAGGCCGGGCTCGTCGCCGGGACGGTGGTAGAGCTCCACCATGCATTCGCCGAGAAAGGCGATGCGACGCGCGCTCATGCGGCCTGCGCGAGGGCTGCGTCGATCGCCTCCGCGCGCGGCATGGCGGTGCGCGCGCCGAAGTCGAGACAGCTCAGGGAGCCGGCGGCGACCGCGCGCCGGACCGCCTCGGGCAGGGACAGGCCGGCGTCGAGCGCGGCGGCAAGGACGCCGCAGAGCGTGTCGCCCGCGCCCGTCGTGTCGACCGGGCGAATGGGCGGCGCCGCGAAGCGCTGCACCTCGTCTCGGCCGGGCTTGGCAAGCATCGCGCCGTCCGCGCCGAGCGTCGCGACGACGGTGAGGCGCTGGCCGCGCGCGACCGCGAGGATCTGCTTCTCCGGCGTCGGCTCGCGCAGGCCGAGAAGCCGGGCGGTATCGGCGAGCTCATGCTCGTTCACGACGAGGATGTCAATGCAGGAGAGGAGTTCACCGAGCGCCTCGGGCACAAGATCGACAGGCACCGGCGCGAGGTTCGCGACCACCGGCACGCCGCGATGGCGCGCGGCGCGCGCCGCGGCCAGCGTCGGCTCCAGCGGCAGTTCCATCTGCATGAGAAGGCAGCTCGGGCGCCGGCCGAGAAGCGCGTCGATCGAGCCGGCATCCGCCAGGCGGTTGGCGCCGCTCGCGACCGTGATGGCGTTCTCGCCCTCGGCCGACACGGTGATGAAGGCGCAGCCCGTGGGCTCCTCGACGCGAGCGAGCGCGGAGATGTCGATGCCCTCGCGCGCCAGAGCCTCGGCCTCCTCGCCGCCGAAGGCGTCTCGCCCGACCGCGCCGGCCATGGCGACGCTGGCGCCGGCGCGCGCCGCGGCGACCGCCTGGTTCGCGCCCTTGCCGCCCGACTGCCTGACGTAGCCCGGCGCCAGAACGGTTTCGCCCGGCTTCGGAATGGTGCCGACCCTTGCGACGAGATCGACATTCACCGATCCGAACACCACGATCATGCGGGACCCCTTCTTGGCCATCGGCGTGGAGCGCTGGGGTATCGAAGTTCGGCGCCCGCCACAAGCGGCGGAACCGGCCGGAGGGCCGCCGCGCCGCACTGGCCGGGAGACGTCGCGGCTCTAACTGGTGCGCGACCCATCACGGCCGCGTCTCCCGGCGGCCCGTCGACCCCCCAAGGATCAGAAACCGATGACCACCCCCTCCTTCGGCTTTGCCTGCACCGATGCCAACGAGCCCCTGAAGCCCTGGAGCTTCGAGCGCCGCGACCTGCGCGACGACGACGTGCGCATCGAGATCACCCATTGCGGCGTCTGCCACTCCGACATTCATCAGGCGCGCAACGACTGGGGCTGGGCGAGCTACCCGCTTGTGCCCGGCCACGAGATCGTGGGCCGCGTCGCCGAGGTCGGCTCGGCGGTGAAGGGCTTCCGGGTCGGCGACAAGGTCGGCGTCGGCTGCATGGTCGATAGCTGCCAGGAATGCGCCTCCTGCAACGAGGGTCTTGAGCAGTTCTGCGAGAACGGCATGACCCAGACCTACGCCGACAAGGACCGCCGCGACGGCCGCCCGACCTATGGCGGCTATTCCGACCAGATCATCGTGCGCGACAAGTTCGTCCTGCGCATGCCCGAGGGTCTGGACCTGGCGGCCTCCGCGCCGCTCCTGTGCGCGGGCATCACGACCTACTCGCCGCTGCGGCACGTGAACCTCCGGAAGGGCCAGAAGCTCGCGGTGATCGGCCTCGGCGGCCTTGGCCACATGGGCATCAAGTTCGGCGTCGCCATGGGCGCCGAGGTGACGCTCTTCACGCGCTCCAAGTCCAAGGAGGCCGAGGCGAAGGCGCTCGGCGTCGCCCACGTCGTGCTCTCCACCGACCAGGCGCAGATGGACGCGGTCGCCAACACGTTCGACTTCATCCTCGACACCGTGCCGGTGCCCCACGACATCAACCCCTACCTCTCGACGCTGAAGCGCGACGGCACGCACATCATCGTCGGCGTGATCGGGCCGCTCGAGCCGCCGGTCAGCGGCGCCCAGCTCATCGTCGGCCGCAAGTCGGTGATCGGCTCGCTGATCGGCGGCATCCAGGAGACGCAGGAGATGCTCGACTTCTGCGCCGAGCACGGCATCACCTGCGACATCGAGACGATCAAGATCGCCGACATCAACGAGGCCTTCGAGCGAACCGTGAAGGGCGACGTGCATTACCGCTTCGTGATCGACATGGCCTCGCTGAAGGAAGCGCGGCAGGCCGCCTGACGCTCCACGCAAAACCCCGAAAAGGGCGGGCGCTTCGGCCCGCCCTTTTTTTCGAAACCGGAGCCCGACGCCATGCGCCCCCACACGCTCTGCCTGATGATGACTTCGATCGACGGCCGCGTCCTGACTGAAGGGTGGGCGATCGACGCCCCGTCCGAGATCTTCGAGCACGCCCACGACGAACTCGGCGGCGACGCCTGGATCGTCGGACGCGTGACGATGGAGGAGGACTTCGATGCAGCCGGCGCGTGGGAGCGTGGCCTTGCCAAGGGTCCGGTCGAGCGCGCCGACTGGTTCGCGAACCGCGAGGCCGGCAAGTTTGCCATCGCCCTCGACCCGCACGGCAAGCTCAACTGGAAGCGCGACAACATCGACGGCGAGCATTTCGTCTCGATCGTCGGCGACGAGGTCACGGACGACTACCTCGCCTTCCTGCGCGCGCGCGGCGTCTCCTACATTCTCGGCGGCCGGGACGGCATCGATCTCGCCCGCGTCCTCGACACGCTGGGCCGCGAGCTCGGCATCCGGCGCCTCCTGGTCGAGGGCGGCGGCGGGCTCAACGGCGCGATCCTCAACGCGGGACTTCTCGACGAGCTTCTCGTCTTCATCCTACCGCTCACCGACGCGCGGCCGGACGCCCCGAGCCTCTTCGATGCGGCCGGCGAGTGGCACGGGTCGCGCAAGCTGGAACTCCTGTCGCACGAGCTGCGCGAGCGCGGCATCGTGAAGCTGCACTGCCGCGTCATCAACCCCTGATGCCGCTTCCCGAGCCCATGCCGTCCTGCTAGAGCGGCGGCATGAGGCACCTGCGCAACTCAGGCTGGAACGGGCTCGCCGCGCTGCGGCGCGAGCGCTCGGCCTTTGCCGCGCTCGGCCTCCTGCTTCTCACGGTCCAGCTGCTCCTGTCCGGCTTTGGGCAGGGCGCGGTGGCGGCCGAGCGGCTGGCCGCGCCCGACCTCGGCCTGATCTGCCACACGCTGGAGAACGGCAACCGTCTGGTCTCCGACAAGGCGCCGGACGAGCCGGACCGCTCCTGCCCGTGCCTTGCCGGCGTCTGCCTCGTGTCGGCCCATGCGATCCTGCCAGTCGGTCCCGAGGCGCGGATCGCCGCACGGCCGCCCGTGGCCCTGCCGGCCACGCTGCGCCTGTCGGACGCGCCTGCGCCACCGCGCCCGATCGACCTTTTCGCACGGGCCAGTCGCGGGCCCCCGACGCGGATCTAGACGGAACCCTCAAACGGCGATCGGCCGCTTCGGCCGCGCCCAGGTTTTTTCTGGATTCGGATCATCCCATGAACACCACCCTTCGTTTCGGGGCGCTTCTTCTCGCGCTTACGCCTTCGCTCGCCCAGGCCCATGCGGTCCTGACCAGCGACGAGGCGACTGCCGGGCGCGCCTTCAAGGCCACCGTCGGCATCGGCCACGGCTGCGACGGCGCGGCGACCGACACGCTCGCGATCCAGCTTCCGCCCGGCTTCCTGGCTGCCCACCCCATGCCCAAGCCGGGTTGGCAGGTCGAGGTGCGCGAGGGCGACTTCGAGCAGACCCACAAGCTCTACGGCGAGGACGTCCGGCGCGGGCCGGTGGAGATCCGCTGGACCGGCGGCTCGCTGGACGACCGCTTCTATGACGAGTTCACGGTGCGCGGCACGTTCGACGCGCAGGCCGCCGGCCAGACCCTGCCCTTCAAGGTGAGGCAGGGCTGCGGCGCGCAAAGCGTTGCCTGGACCGAGGTCGCGGCCCCCGGCGCCGATGCGCACGCGCTGGAGCACCCGGCCCCGACCGTCCGTGTGGTGGCCGCCTCGCCGACGGCGGGTGGCGGTCATGCCCACCATGCCTCCGCGGCGCCCGCCGCCGCCGGCGTCGCGGCGGAAGGGGGCTATGCCCGCGCCATGCTGCCTGGCGCCAAGGTCGGCGGCGGGTATCTCACGCTCACCAACCCGGCCGCCGAGCCCGACCGTCTCGTTTCGGCCGCCTCGCCGCGCGCCGGCAAGGTGACGATCCACGAGTCCAGCATGGAGAACGGCGTCATGCGCATGCGTGAGGCGACGGCTGGCCTCCCGGTTCCCGCCGGCGGCACCCTCATGCTGGAGCCGAGCGGCGCGCATCTCATGTTCGAGAACGTCGCCCAGCCCTTCCGCGAGGGCGAGAGCGTGCCCGTGACGTTGCGCTTCGAACGGGGCGGCGAGGTGGAGACGATGCTGAGCGTCGGCGCGCCGAACGCGGCCGGCGCGCCCGATCCGCACGCCGGCCACGGCAACTGACGCTTTCGTTCCGCCCGATCCGGCCCTACGAAGGGGCCGGGCCGGAGCATGGACGATGAGCCAGGACGACGAAGAGACAGGGAAGCCGCGCCTCGTACCGCGCCTGCGCATCCTCTTCGGCGACCGGCGCATCGTCGGACCCGGCCGGGCCGATCTCCTGGAGCGCATCCGCGAGACCGGCTCGATCGCCGCCGCCGGCCGGCGGATGGGCATGAGCTACAAGCGCGCCTGGTCGCTGGTGGAAGACCTCAACCGGACCTTCGACGCGCCGCTCGTCGAGATGCATCGCGGCGGCGCGAGGCAGGGGGGCGCGGCGCTGACCGCGCTGGGCGCGGAGGTTCTCGCCCGCTACCGTCACATGCAGCACCAGAGCGACCGGGCCATCGCCGCCGATCTGGAGGCGCTGGCCGCGCGCCTCGCGCCGGAAGGCTGAGGGCCATCCGCCGCGCCTTGCCGCGCCGCGGCCTCCGCCTAATTGGAGCCGATATGTCTCACCGGCCATATCGGAGCGCCGTGCGCATGACTCTCTCTCGTCGTCTCGTCCTGCAGCTCGGCCTCGGCCTCTCGATGCTCGCCCTTCCGGCGGTGGCGCGGGCCGCTTCCACCAAGGTCGTGGTCGCCGCCAACTTCACGGACGCCGCCAAGGAGATCGCGAGCGCCTTCCAGTCCGACACCCGGCACGAGGCCGTCCTTTCCTTCGGCGCGACGGGCGCGATCTACACGCAGATCACGCAAGGCGCGCCCTTCGAAGTCTTTCTCGCCGCCGACGACCAGCGCCCCAAAAAGGCGGTGGACGAGGGTTACGGCGTTGCCGGCACCGTCTCGACCTACGCCGTCGGACAGCTCGTGCTCTACTCGCGGGAGCCGAACCTCGTCGCGGGCGAGGAGACGCTGCGGACGGCGGCGTTCGACAAGATCGCGATCGCCAACCCCGACGCCGCCCCCTATGGCGCGGCGGCTGTGGAGACGATGCGAAAGCTCGGGGTCTTCGAGGCGCTGCAGCCCAAGATCGTGCAGGGCACCTCGATCGCGCAGGCCTACCAGTTCGTCGAGACCGGCTCTGCGGCGCTCGGCTTCGTCGCGCTCGGCCAGGTCGTCAACGCCTCGGGCGGCTCGCGATGGGACGTGCCGCAGGAGTTCTACAGGCCGATCCGCCAGGATGTCGTCCTGCTCAAGGCCGGGGAGGGGAACGAGGCCGCCCGCGCTTTCGTCGACTATCTGAAGAGCCCGAAGGCCCTGGAGATCATCCGCAAGTACGGCTACCGGACGGACACCGGCGCCTGACACAAGGGAAGCGATGTCGCCCGACCTCTGGACCGCCGTCGGGCTGACCCTCAAGCTCGCGACTGCGACGACCCTGATCCTCCTCGCGCTGGCGACGCCGCTCGCCTACTGGCTCGCCTTCTCGCATCGCGCCGGGAAGGAAGCGGTGGCGGCGGTCGTGGCGCTGCCGCTCGTCCTGCCGCCAACGGTTCTCGGCTTCTACCTCCTGATCGCGCTGGGGCCGCAGGGGCTGGGCGGACTGACGGGGGTGCGCACCTTCGCCTTCTCCTTCACAGGGCTTCTCGTCGGCTCGGTGGTGGCGAGCCTTCCCTTCGTCGTGCAGCCGATCCGCGTCAGCTTCGATGCGATGGGGCGGCGGCCGATGGAGGTCGCGGCGACGCTGCGTGCCGGTCCGCTCGACCGCTTCTTCACGGTCGCGCTGCCGCTGGCGCGGCCCGGCCTCCTGACGGGTGCGGTGTTGGGCTTCGCCCATACGGTGGGCGAGTTCGGCGTGGTGTTGATGATCGGCGGCAACATCCCGGGCGAAACGCGCGTCTTGTCGGTCGCGATCTTCGATCTGGTCGAGACGCTGCGCTGGCGCGAGGCCCATATCCTCGCCGGAGCGCTCGTGCTCTTCGCCTTTCTGGTGATCCTCGTCGTCCAGCTTCTCGACCGCCGCCAGCGGCAGCGCGCCCTGTGAGCGCGACGCGGAAGGGGATCGAGGCGCGGCTTTCCGGCCGGCTCGGCGGTTTTTCGCTCGACGTCGCCTTCACGGCGCCCGCCCGAGGCATCACCGCGCTGTTCGGCCCATCGGGCTGCGGCAAGACCACGATCCTGCGTTCGGTCGCCGGCCTGCAGCGCCTGTCCGGTCGGCTCGTGGTGGAAGGAGAGGTCTGGCAGGACGAGCAGCGCTTCCTCCCCCCGCACCGGCGAGGCGCGGCTTATGTCTTCCAGGAGCCGAGCCTCTTTCCCCATCTCGACGTGCGCGGCAACCTCGACTTCGGGCGCCGCCGTTTGGCATCCGGCACGCAGCCGACCGCTCGCTTCGAGGAGCTCGTCGCGCTTCTGGGGCTGGAGCGGCTTCTGGCTCGTCGCCCGCAGGCGCTGTCGGGCGGCGAGCGCCAGCGCGTGTCGCTCGCCCGCGCGCTTCTCGCCGAACCGCGCCTTCTCCTCATGGACGAGCCGCTTTCGGCTCTGGACCAGGACGCCAAGGACGAGATCCTGCCGTATCTCGAGACGCTTCACGCGCGCCTGTCGATCCCGGCGATCCTCGTCACGCACGATCGCGCCGAGGTCGAGCGCCTGGCCGACCGCGTCGTCGTCCTGGAGGCCGGCCGCGTCGTCGGGGCGGGGTCGATCGCCGAGGTGCTGGCCGACCCGGCGCTGCCCTTTGCCGCGCGGCAGGGCGCGGCGAGCGTTTTGCGCGCGAGCGTCGTCGGCCACGAGGACGCCGATGACCTCGCCGTGCTCGATCTCGGCGGGCACCGCCTCCTGATCGCCGGGCCGGAGCGTCCGCCCGGCACCCCCTTGCGCCTTCGCGTGCGGGCGGCCGATGTCAGCCTGGCGCTCGCGGCGCCGCAGAACACCACCATCCTCAACGTCCTGCCCGCCACGATCCGGCGCATCCTCCCGGTAGGTCCCGCCGAGCTCGACGTCTCGCTGGAGCTTCGCGACGGCCAGTTTCTCGCCGCCCGCATCACCCGCCGCTCCGCCCGCCTCCTGGAGCTTTCCGAAGGGCAGACGGTCCAGGCGCAGATGAAGGGCGTGTCGCTGTCGGGAGCGGTCGCGGGAGGCTAGGCATCGGCCAGCCAGTTCTCGCAGCGAAGGCCGGGCACGCGCTCGAACTCGCGCAGGTTCGCCGTGACGCAGACGAGGCCACGGCTGCGGGCGTGGCCGGCGATGAGGTTGTCGAAGGGGCCGATCGTCAGGCCACGAGCCGCCAGATCGGCGCGAATGTCGCCGGAGTGACTTGCTGCATCGGCATCGAAGGCGAGAACGGAAAGCCGGTCCGCGAAACTCTCGACATGACGCCGGTTCTCGGCCGGACGCGCGGAGCGCGCCGCGCCGAAGAGGAGTTCCTCCAGCACGACCGTCGAGATCGAAAGGCCGGACGCTTCCTGGTTGAAGCGCGGGCGGACATGCGCCGGTCGGTCGCGGATGACCTGAATGCAGAAGTTGGTGTCGAGGAAATAGCGAAGCATCAGAACGAGGCGCGGTCCGGCGCCTCGCCCTGTTCGCGCCGACCCAGATCGACGCCGCCCTCAGAAAAGAAGTCGTCCCAACTCGCATCGGCCGGCGACAGGATGCGCCGATTTCCGTCGCGTCGGATGACAACCTCGCGCACATCGTGCGGAAAGGCGATGTCCTTGGCCAGCCGCACGGCCTGGGTCCTGTTGGACTGGAAGAGTTTCGTCGCCTTCATCATCCGTCGCGCCGTCAACGTATATCCTTGTCGAATATACGTTTTAGGCTGGCGCCTCGCAACGGTCCTTGGAACAAGAAAGGGCGCCGTCTCCGGCGCCCTTTTCGTCTGGCCCTATTCCGCCGGGGCGGGGTGGCCGCCGCCGTGGCCGACGGTGTGCGGCACGGGCGGGCTGGCCGCCGGCTTCTTCTTGTCGCGCGACAGGAGTTTGTAGAAGAGCGGGATGAAGAAGATCGCGACGAAGGTCGCCATCAGCATGCCGCCGATCACGCCGGTGCCGATGGAGTGGCGGCTGGCCGACGAGGCCCCCGTCGCGATCGCCAGCGGCACCACGCCGAGGATGAAGGCGAGCGAGGTCATCACGATCGGGCGGAAGCGGAGCTTGGCGCCCTCCAGCGCCGCGTCGAAGGCCGACAGGCCCTCCTCGCGTTTCAAGACCGCGAACTCCACGATCAGGATCGCGTTCTTGGCCGCGAGCCCCACCAGCGTCACGAGGCCGATCTGGAAGTAGACGTCGTTCTCGAGCCCCCGCGCCCAGATCGCGGCGAGCGCCCCGAACATGGCGAAGGGAACGGCCAGCAGCACCGCGATCGGCAGCGACCACCGCTCGTACTGCGCGGCGAGGATCAGGAACACCATGATCATGCCGAAGCCGATCGCGATGGCGCCCGTGCCGCCGGCCTGGATCTCCTGGTAGGCCGAGCCCGTCCAGGCCACGACGAAGCCCTCCGGCAGCGCCTGGCTCGCGATCTCCTGCATGGCAGTGAGCGCCTGGCCCGACGAGTAGCCGGGTGCGGGACCGCCCGAAACCTTGGCCGAGGTGAAGGCGTTGAAGCGCTCGATGAGGTCCGGGCCGACGATGCGCTTGGTGATCAGGAGCGAGTCCAGCGGCACCATCGAGCCGTTCGACGCCTGCACGTAGACGAAGCGCAGGTCCTCGGGCTTCTCGCGGAAGTCGGATTCCGACTGGAGCGAGACACGGTAGTTGCGGCCGAGCAGCGTGAAGTCGTTCACGTAGAGCGAGCCGAAGGTCGACTGCATGGTCTCGAAGATCGAGGCGATGGGAACGCCGAGCGCCTTGGCCTTCTCGCGGTCGACGTCGATCTGGTACTGCGGCACGTTCGCCTCGAACGAGGTGCGCACGCCCGCCAGCTCCGGCCGCTTGGAGGCCGCCGCGACCAGCGCGCCGGTCGCCTCGATCAAGGCCTGGGAACCGCGCCCACCCCGGTCCTGTACGAAGAGCTCGAACCCGCCCGTGGTGGACAGTCCCTGGATCGGCGGCGGCGAGAAGGCCAGCACCATCGCGTCCTGGATGCCTGAGTTCATGCCGATGAAAGGCCCCGGCAGGTTGCGCGCGTCGAGTTCCGGCGTCGTGCGCTCCGACCAGTCCTTGAGCGTGATGAAGGCCGCGCCCGCCGACGACTTCTGCGAGCCCGACAGGAGGTCGAAGCCCGCGAAGGCCACGACGTCCTTGACCGCCGGGTGCTTCTGGATGTTGGCGCTCATCTCCTTCATCACGTCGGTCGTGCGCGACAGCGAGGCGGCCGGCGGCAGGATCGCGACGCCGAAGTTCGATCCCTGGTCCTCATTGGGAACGAGCGAGCCCGGCAGCGTCTGGAACAGATAGGCCGTGCCGCCCAAAAGCGCCGCAAAGAGCACGAGCGCCACGAACGCGCGCCGCATGATGAAGCTGACGCCGTGGCCGTAGCCGTTGGTCAGCCTGTCGAACATGCGGTTGAACCAGCGGAAGGGCGCGATCGGCTCCTTGTGCTCCTTGCGCAGGAGAAGCGCGCAAAGGGCGGGCGTGAGCGTGAGCGCGACGATGCCCGAGATCGTGACCGACACGGCGATCGTGACCGCGAACTGGCGGTACATCGTGCCGGCGAGACCGCCGAGGAACGCGACCGGGATGAACACGGCGCAGAGCGTCAGGACGATCGCGATGACGGGTCCCGTCACCTCGGTCATCGCCTTGGCGGTCGCGTCGGGCGGCGACAATCCCTCGTCCCGCATGATGCGCTCGACGTTTTCCAGAACCACGATCGCGTCGTCCACCACGATGCCGATGGCGAGCACGAGGCCGAACAGCGTCAGGAGGTTGATCGAGAAGCCGAGCGCCAGGAGGATGCCGAACGTGCCG
The DNA here is from genome assembly GCF_001463765.1 of Aureimonas sp. AU4. Lineage (GTDB taxonomy): Bacteria > Pseudomonadota > Alphaproteobacteria > Rhizobiales > Rhizobiaceae > Aureimonas. The sequence continues at coordinate 18,812 of NZ_BBWK01000009.1, forward strand.
ATGATCGACACGGGCACCGCGATCATCGGGATCAGCGTCGCGCGGAAGCTCTGGAGGAAGAGGTAGACGACGACGAGAACCAGCACCATCGCCTCGATGAAGGTGTGGATCACCGACTCGATCGAGGCCTCGATGAAGAGCGTCGTGTCGAAGGGCACCGCGAAGGAGATGCCGTCCGGAAACTGCTTCGAAAGCTCGTTCATGCGCGTCTCGACCGCCGACAGCACGTTCAGCGCGTTGGCGCCGGGCTGGAGGTAGAGGCCGATCGGCACCGTCTGGTTGCCGTTGTAGGTGGCGTTGAACGAGTAGTCCTGGGAGCCGAGCTCGACGCGCGCGACGTCCTTCAGGAGCAGCGCGCCGCCGTTGGCGTCGGAGCGGATGATGATGTTCTCGAAGGCCTGCGCATCCGGCAGGCGTCCGGCCGTGGTCACCGAGTAGGTGAAGGCGAGCGGATTGTTGGAGGGCTGCGCGCCGAACTGGCCGGCGGCGAACTGGGCGTTCTGCTCGCGAATCGCGGTCGCGATGTCGGTGGGCGTCAGGTTGTACTGGGCGAGCTGGTCGGGCCGAAGCCAGATGCGCATGGAGTAGTTGCGCGCGCCGAAGAGCTGGGCGTTGCCGATGCCGGGAATGCGCTTCAGCTCGTCGAGGACGTAGAGCAGCGCGTAGTTCGACACGTAGGTCGCGTCGTAGCGCGGGTCGGTCGAGGTCATGGTGGCGACCGCGAGGATCGACGACGACTGCTTGGTCACCGTGACCCCGAGGCGCTGCACCTCGGAGGGGAGCGAGGAAACGGCCTGCTGCACGCGGTTGTTGACGTTGATCGTCGCCTGGTCGGGATCGGTGCCCGACTGGAAGGTGACCGTGATCGTCGCCGTGCCCGTCGAGGAGTTCGACGAGGTCATGTAGATCATGTCCTCGACGCCGTTGACCTGCTGCTCGATCGGCGCCGACACCGTCTGGGCGATGGTCTCGGCCGAGGCGCCGGGATAGGTCGCGTTGATCTGGACCTGGGGCGGGACGAGCTGGGGATACTGCTCGATCGGCAGCGCGCGCATGGCGGCGAGGCCGCCCAAGACGATGATGATCGAGATGACCGCCGCGAAGACCGGGCGGTCGACGAAGAAGCGAGAGTTCATCACTTGGCCTCGGCGACGGAGCTGGCGGCGGCGTTGGACGCCTGCGGCACCTGGCCGGCGGGCGAGGAGCCGACGGGCGTCTCGATCGCGCCGGTCGGCTGGACCGGCGAGCCCGGCCGCACCTTAATGACGCCCACCGTCACGACGCGGTCGCCGCCCTTGAGGCCGTTGGCCACCAGGAGGCGGTCGCCGAGCTCGCGCCCGATCGTGACGGGCCGAACCGCGGCGACGTTCTTGTCGTCGAGCGTGTAGACGAACGTGCCCTGCGGACCCTGCATCAGGGCGGCGGTCGGGATGGTCACGGCGTTCGGCACCTTCAGCCCCTCGACCTCGACGCGCACGAACTGGCCCGGCAGCAGGCGCGAATCGGGGTTGGGCAGCACGGCGCGCGACAGGATCGTGCCGGTCTGCGTGTCGATCGAGGAGCTCAGGAAGTCGATCGATCCGGTCTGGGCGTAGGTCTCGCCGTTACCGAAGCGGACCGACACCTTGAGGTCCTTCAGAGCGCCCTCGGCCGCGCCGCTCTCGATCTGCTGGCGGATCGACTGGGCCTCGGTGTCGGCGGGCGAGAAGTTGACGTAGATCGGGTCGAGCTGGGTGATCTGGGTCAGCAGCGCGCCCTGCTGGATCAGCGAGCCCTCGGGCACCTGTTCCAGCGAGGTGATGCCGCCGGCCGACGCCGTGACCGTGGTGTAGCCGAGCGAGAGCTGGGCGGTCTCGAGCCGCGCCTCGGCCTGCGCGACGGCGGCCTGGGCGAGCTCGCGCTGAGAGCGCGCGTCGTCCAGCGTCGCCGCCGTGCCGGCGCCCGTGCGGGCGAGCGACTGGGCACGCTCCTCGGTGCGCTGGGCCTGCGAGAGCTGGGCCTTGGCCTGCGTGACCTGCGCCTCCGCCAGCGCGACCTCCGCCTGATAGGGCTTGGGGTCGATGCGGAAGAGCGTGTCGCCCTCGTTGACGCGCGCGCCCTCGTTGAAGGAGCGCTCGAGAAGGATGCCGCCGACCTGCGCCCGGATCTCCACGAGCCGCGAGGCGGCGACCCGCGCCGGATACTCGTAGGTCACGGGCACGGTCGAGGGCGTCACCGTCTCGACCGTCACGGCGGGCGGGGGAGGGGCCGTCCCGCCGGGGGCCCCTTGCGCGAAAGCCAGTCCCGTGGAGGCCAAGAGCGGCAGCGCGAGGAGGGTTGCGCGATAGGACGGCATGTCGACTCCGGGACATTGGATATTGCGTTGCAGCTAACATACATTCATATACGGATGTATTCAAGGAGGGCCATGATGCGCCGCACCAAGGAAGCCGCCGACCAGACACGCGCCAGCATCCTGGATGCGGCCGAGACGGTTTTCTACGAACGCGGCGTCAGCCAGACCTCGCTCGGGCACATCGCCGCGGCGGCCGGATGCACGCGTGGCGCGATCTACTGGCACTTCCGCGGCAAGTCCGATCTGTTCATGGCCATGCGCGAGCGGGCCTTCCTGCCGCAGGAGGAATTCTTCCAGGCGCAGGACATCGTGTCCGATCCCGATCCGCTGGGCGCGCTGCACCGCGTCACGATCGAGAGCCTCCGGCGGTTCGCGGCCGACGAGCGCGCCCAGCGCGTCGTCGCGATCCTCACGCTGCGCTGCGAGTATGTCGGCGAGATGGAGGAGGCGACGCTCTGCCAGCGGGAGGCGGACGCCCATATGCAGAGCAATATCCGGCGTGCCTTCGAGCGGGCCGCCCAGCTCGGCCATCTCGCGGCCGACTGGACACCCGAGCGCGCGACCGATGCCTGCGTCTGCGTCTTCACGGGGCTGTTCAATCATTGGCTCCGCTCCGGCGAGAGTTTCGACTTCACCATGCTCGGGGCCCAGCTCTTCGACGGGCTCTTCGCGCAGATGCGCGCCGTTCAGGCGCCCGCGCGCCTCGCCGCCGCGGAGTAGGCGGCGTCAGGCGCGACGCTCGCGCCGGAACCGGCCGTTCAACTCGGCGCCCGAGCGCGCCGGTTCCCGGAACGCGGCCTCCGGAAGCGCCGCCTCCTCGCCTGCCAGAAGGCGCCGCACGGCGATGTGCCGGTTGAGGTCGTAGCGCGCGTCGCCGCGCAGCGCCGCCCGGCGCAGCCGCTCGTTCTCGCGGCGCAGCGCCTCGCGCGCCGGCTCGGGAAGCGGAAGACGCGCGCCCTCGAAGCCGAGGCGCGCGAGCAGCGACTCGCTGGAGCGCCGGATCGGATCGGCGGAGCGCTGCAGCCTGTCGCCGAAGGCGGCCACCGCCTCCACGAGCGCGGTCTCGAACGCGTGGAGAGCGGTGGATGCGGGGGTGGATGACATGATGGTGCGGTCCTTTCCGGTATCGGGAAGGCCGCAGGGTGAGGGACCGCCGGCCGGCGGGAAGAAACCGCTGGGCGGACCGGGCGGCGTAACCTTCGGGAATGTCCGGGCACACAGGCGTTGAGCGAAGGAAACATTTTTTCGCGACGCCGGAAAATATTCCTGCTCCGTTTGTTCACGTTATGTTCTATGTTCCCGACACGCGTGCCGTGAGTCGCCCGATGCCGCAGTCCCGCATTCCGTCCCCTTCTGGGCGCCCCTCCGTTCCGCCGCCGAACCCGGCGCGGCCGGGCAGGGGTCGCCTCCAGTGCCGCGTCTCGGTCGAGATCGCGGCCGCCGTCACGGGCGTCGGCAGTCTCGACATCCTGTCGGCCCATCGCTCCGGCGCCGCCGTGTCGCGGGCCCGGCACCTGGCCATGTATCTCGCGCACGTCGCCTTCCAGCTCACCTATGCGCAGGTGGCCGAGGGCTTCGGGCGCGACCGCAAGAGCGTCGTCTACGCGGTGGGGCGCATCGAGGATGCGCGAGACGACGAGGAGTTCGACCGGCAGCTGACGCGGCTGGAACGCCTCGCGGTCTCGTGCCGGCAGCTGTCGGGCGAGGGGGCGGCGGAGTGAGCGCGGCGCGCGGAGCGGAGGCGCCGCTGGTGCGTCTCGGTACGCGGCGGGGCTCCGACGGCCGGCCGTTTCTGCTGCCCGAGGAGGTCGAGGCGGGCGAGCGGCTCGCGCGCGACTGGACGCGCGGGCAGCTCATGCCCTCCGTGACGCAGAGCTGGAGCGGCATGCCGGCGGGCGGCGCGGGCGGGGCGGGACCGGACGCCGAGATCGGCGACTTCGCGCTGGACTGCCGGGCGCGCGTGGCGCGGGCGCTCGACGCGGCGGGACCGGAGCTGTCCGGCGTTCTCGTCGACGTCTGCTGTTTCGAGACGGGACTGGAGGAGGTCGAGCGCGCGCGCCAGTGGCCGCGCCGCTCGGCCAAGCTCCTGCTCAAGGCGGGGCTCTCCGTTCTCGCGCGCCACTACGGCCTCGTTCACGAGAGCGGCCGAGCTGGCGCGGGAGTGCGGGCCTGGCGAAAGGGCTAGGCGGCTTGCGCGAGCGCGGCCTGCGCGTCGCGCCGGATGCGGCCGACCATGGAGCGCAGGCCGTTGGAGCGCTGCGGGGTCAGATGCTCTTTCAGACCGAGCTCGGCGAAGACCGTCTCGGCGTCGAGCGCGAGAATCTCCGGCGCGCTCTTGCCGGAATAGAGCGCGAGCGTGATCGCGACGAGCCCGCGCACGATATGGGCGTCGGAATCGCCCTGAAAGAAGAGATGCGGCGGGGACGCCGCGTCGTGGCGGCTGGTCAGCCAGACCTGGCTGACGCAGCCCGGCACCTTGTTCTCGTCGCTCACGGCGCCTTCGGGCAGCGGTTCGAGTTCGCGGCCGAGCTCGATCACGTAGCGGTAGCGATCCTCCCAGTCGTCGAGGAGTTCGAAGTCGGCGAGAATGTCGTCGAAGGTCCGCATGATGGTCCGCTCTTCCTGTGCCGCCCTCATATAGGCGAGGCCGCGCCCTTCGTCAGGCGCGCGGCGCGCTGGCGGGCATGGGCGGGCGCGCCGGGGCGGGCGGGGGCACGAGCGCGAAGGGGCGCGGTGAGACCTGCGGCTCCGCGCCGCCCGCCATGGCCGGCATGCGGAACGGCTTCTCCCCGCCCGGAACGCCCAATGGGCGCGTGGCGGGCCGCGCCTCGTTCTGCGC
>NZ_BBWK01000010.1 GCF_001463765.1 Aureimonas sp. AU4
GCGCGGGCGCCGCGCCGGAGGCGGCGGGCTGCTCGGCCGGCTGCGGGGGCTTGGGCGCCTGCGGGGGCGGCGAGCCGGCGTTGTCGCCGGTGGCGGGAACCTGGCCGGTCATCGGCGCGGTGGGCGCGCCGCCGGTGGCCGGATCGGTCGTGCCGGCGCCCTGGGGCTGCGACACCGGGTCGCCCGGAAGCGCGGTCGAGGTCGAGGTGGCGGGGGCGGTCGGCTGCGGCGCGGCCGCGTTGCCCTCGGCCGGTGCCTGACCCTCGGCGGGCGCCGCGTTCTCGGCGGTCGCGCCGGCATCGGGCGCGGGCAGCGGCGGCGGGTTGTCGGAGAGCGTGCGAAGGTAGGCCAGGAGGTCGGCGCGCTCCTGGTCCTTGGGCAGGCCGGCGAAGCCCATCGCCGTGCCCTTGATGTACTGCTTGGGCCCGTGGAGGAAGTGGTTCAGGTGGTCCCAGTCCCAGTGAACCGACTTGCCCTGGCTGAACTCGGTCATGGCGGCCGAGTAGCTGAAGCCCTCGTGGCTCGCGATCGGGCGGTTCACGACGTCCCACAGGTCGGGGCCGACCTTGTTGGGGCCGCCCTTCTCGCCGGAATGGCAAGCCTGGCAGCGCTTGAAGATGCCGGCGCCCGCTTCCGCGTTGGCGCTCGCCATGATCTGGCCGACCGGGGTCACCTCGTTGCCGGCCGCAGGGGCGGCGGCGCCGCCGGCGGCGGGCTCGGCGGCCTGGATCGCGAAGCCGGGCTTCTCGGGCGCCTCGGAATGGAAGATCCCCTCCGCCACCAGACTGCCGCCGAACAGCACGAACACGGTGCCCAGGAGGGCACCGAAGATCTTGTTGGCCTCGAATGAATCCATGGCGATGAGGAGGCTCCGCTGCGGCCGCTGCGAACCCCTCCCGAGGCGGCCGGCCGGACAAACAAACACGCGCGGGCGTTACGGCCTTTTGCCGGGGTGCGGCAAGACCTATAAGCCCGCGAAGCTGGAAGCGTTCTGACATTGTGATCCGCCGCGATCAAGCGCCCGCTCGCCACAGCCCCGCCGAATCCCGTCGCCCGCCCCCGGAAGTTTCGGGCAGGGCGACGGACCCGAAGTCCCGCGCCGGAAGAATCGCCCATGTCCACGCTCGTCCTCGTGCCGGCTCGCATCGCCTCGACGCGCCTGCCCGGCAAGCCTCTCGCCCCGATCCACGGCCGCCCGATGATCGTCCACGTGGCCGAGCGGGCCCGGGAGGCCGATGTGGGACGCGTCGTGGTGGCGACCGATTCTGAGGATGTGGCCAGCGCCGTGCGGGCGGCGGGCTTCGAGGCGGTGATGACGCGCGCCGACCACCCGTCGGGCTCGGACCGCATCTTCGAGGCCCTCCGGCTCGTCGATCCCGAGGGCCTCGTGGACACGGTGGTGAACCTGCAAGGGGACCTGCCGACCGTCGAGCCCGCAACCGTGCGCGCGAGCCTGCGCGCGCTGGCGGATCCCGCCTGCGACATCGGCACGGTGGTGGTGCCGATCGAAAACGGGCGCGACCGCGCGGACCCCAGCGTCGTGAAGGCCGTGCTGGCCGGCGGGGGCGAGGGCGATGCGCCGCGCCGCGCCCTCTACTTCACGCGCGCCACAGCCCCGACGGGCGAGGGGCCGCTCTTCCACCATGTCGGCATCTACGCCTACCGCCGCGCGGCGCTGGAGCGCTTCGTCGCCCTGCCGCCGGGCGCGCTGGAGCGTCGCGAGACGCTGGAGCAGCTGCGCGCGCTGGAGGCGGGCATGCGGATCGACGTCTGCGTGGTGGACGCGGTGCCCCTCGGCGTCGATACGCCGCGCCAGCTCGAGGAGGCGAGGCGGCTCCTGGCGCCGGCCGGCGGGGCCACGCGAATCGCCTTCCAGGGCGAGCCGGGCGCCAATTCCGACATTGCCTGCGAGGAGATGTTCCCGGGCCGCGAGACGCTCCCCTGCGCGAGCTTCGACGACGCCTTCCGCGCGGTCGCCGAGGGCGAGGCGGAACTCGCCATGATTCCGATCGAGAACACGCTGGCCGGCCGGGTCGCCGACGTGCATCATCTCCTGCCGCAGTCGGGCCTCAGGATCGTGGGCGAGCACTTCCTGCCGATCCACTTCCACTTCATGGCGCTGCCGGGCGTCGGCGAGAGCGAGATCCGCACGATCCACAGCCACGTCCACGCGCTCGGCCAGTGCCGCACGCTCCTGAACGAGACCGACCCGGCCACCGGCCGGCCGCGCTGGCGCGGGCGCACGGAAGGCGACACGGCGGGCTCGGCCCGCCTCGTGCGCGATGCCGGGGACCGGTCCATGGCGGCGCTCGCGCCCCGGCGCGCGGCCGAGATCTACGGGCTCGCGATCCTGCGCGAGCGGGTCGAGGACGATCCCACCAACCAGACGCGCTTCGTGGTGCTGCGCCGGCCGGAAGGCGACGAGCGCGCGCTCTGGGCGCCTGCCGCGGGCGGGGGAGAGCCGACGCCCGGCGTCGTCACGACCTTCGTCTTCGACGTTCGCAACATTCCCGCCGCGCTCTACAAGGCGCTGGGCGGCTTTGCGACCAACGGCGTCAACATGACCAAGCTCGAGAGCTACCAGGTCGGCGGGCGCTTCACCGCGACGCGCTTCTATGCCGACGTGATCGGCCACCCGGACGACGCGGGCCTTGCCCGCGCGCTCGCCGAGCTCGAGCACTTCACCACCGATCTCCAGATTCTCGGCGTCTACCGCTTCGCGAGCACCCGCCCGCTCACGGATTAGGCGCCCTGCACGCCTTCACGACCCCCAAACGCAAAAACCCCGCCGTGAGGCGGGGTTTTTCGTAGCGTGTGGCGGTGCGGGGCGGCTTAGCGGCCGATGCGCACCATGCGGTCGATGTCACCGCGCATCACGCCGATGTCGCTCAGCATGCGGTCGTCCATGCGGTTGAGCTCGAGAACGGTCTTGCGGTGAGCGCGGAGGGTGTGGAAGCGCTTGGCGAGGGAGGTCAGCATCGGTCTTGTCCGGTTCATCAATCAATCTGATGACCGGTATGTAGACCTCCGGCCTGCCCAACAGGAGAGCAGGTTCTGCACGCCTCTTGTGCAGCCTGTGCATGGCATGCGCAATTTTCGTGAAACGTTTCCTTAATCCTCTCGTGATGCGAACGGTTCCGCTCTTGCGTCGAACGCGTCGGCGTGCTCGGCGAAGCGGCGGATCAAGTGGTGCGCGATCGCAAATTCCTGCGGCGCCTCGATCCCGTCCGCATGCGTTCCCGCCAGCATCGCGAGCACCTCGTCCCGCTCGAACCAGCGGCAGTCCTCGAGCTCGGTCTCGTCGCGCCGGATCTCGGCGTCCAGCGCTAGTCCCGCGCAGCCGATCATCAAGGAGCCCGGAAAGGGCCAGGGCTGGCTGAGGAGGTAGCGCACGGGCCCGACCGAGATGCCCGCCTCCTCGAAGGTCTCGCGGCGCACCGCGTCCTCCACGGTCTCGCCCGCCTCCACGAAGCCGGCGAGGCACGACCACATGCCGCTCGGGAACTGCGGCTGGCGCCCCAGAAGGCAGCGGCCGCGACCGTCGTGCACGAGCATGATCGTGACCGGGTCGGTGCGGGGAAAGAGTAGGTGGTCGCAGGCCGTGCAGCGGCGCCGGAAGCCGCCGGCCTCGGACGCGGTGGCCGAGCCGCAGCGGCCGCAGAAGCGGTTGGCGGCGTGCCAGTTCAGGAGGTGGGACCCCTGCGCCAGCTGGCCTTCACTGTTGGCGTCGAGAAGCCGGGCGCTGCTGATCCGCCGCAGGGGCTCCGGCGCGGCGCCGGCGGGCGGCGGGCCGGCC
>NZ_BBWK01000011.1 GCF_001463765.1 Aureimonas sp. AU4
CGCCCGCCCAGCGCGGCGCGCCCTCGCCGGTATGGCCGAGAAGCACGCGCTCCCCGGTTTCGGCCTCATCGAGCCCGAACAGGGGGGCGCCGTCGCGCAGGTGCCAGGCGCCGTCCGCGTCGCGCAGCATGACGCGCGCGCGCTCGTCGCGCCCCGCCGCCTCCACGTGCTCGGGGTTGCGCTTCTCGCCGTCGCGCACGAGGCGGTTGCCGCTATATCCAAGGCGCATGGTGGGGTGTCCGCTCACGACAGCTGTTTCAGGAGGCGGGCGGCGAACGCCTCGGCCTCGTCGTCGTTCCAGGGCTCGCGCTGCCCGAAGCCCCAGACGGGGCCGGGCCAGTTCGGGTCGCCCTCCCGCCGCGCCACGACGTGGAGGTGGAACTGGCGCACCGCGTTGCCGAGCGTCGCGACGTTCGTCTTGGGCGCGCCCGACACGGCCCGCAGCGCGTCCGCGACGCGCGCCGCCTCCTCCACGAGACGCGCGCGCTCCCCCGGCGAAAAATCGGTGATCTCTACGACCCCCGCCCGGCGCGGCACGAGGATCGTCCAGGGCCAGCGCCGGTCGTTCATGAGGAGGAGGCGGCAAAACCCGAGGTCGGCGAGGAGCCGCGTATCGGCCTGAAGCCTTGCGTCCAGCTCGAAGGAGCCGGGCGAGAGGGAAGCGTCTTGCATTCGGAAGCGGTCTCGCCGATATGAGAGTTGGGAGGTTGGTGGTGGACGAGCCGCTCGCCAACCGGGTCAGGTCCGGAAGGAAGCAGCCCCAACGAATCCGGCACGGGTCATCGTGCCAGCCTCCCACCCTCCTTAATCCTCGCCACGCAGCCTGTGTAGCCGGATCGCTCCGGCGGCAAGGCGGGCGCGTGGCGTTCGTGTCCGAGTCGCGGCTGTTCAAGCCGGCCGCAAGGCTCTAGGGTCCGACCGCTGCCGTCGGCGGATCTCCGCCTCCATTCCTGGGACCTCTTCATCTCCGACCTGATGGCCGATCCAACGGACACCGCCGCCCAGCCCGGCACGCCCTACCGCGTCCTTGCCCGCAAGTATCGCCCGCGCTCCTTCCGCGACCTCGTCGGCCAGGAGCCGATGGTGCGCACGCTGACCAACGCCTTCGAGGCGAACCGCATCGCGCAGGCCTGGATGCTGACCGGCGTGCGGGGCGTGGGCAAGACCACCACCGCCCGCATCCTGGCGCGCGCCCTGAACTACCAGACCGACACGGTGGACCGGCCGACGATCGACATGCTGGACGCGGGCGTCCACGACCAGGCGATCATGGAGGGGCGGCACGTCGACGTCGTGGAGATGGACGCCGCCTCCCATACCGGCATCGACGACATCCGCGAGATCATCGCGCAGGTGCGCTACCGCCCGGTCTCGGCGCGCTATAAGGTCTACATCATCGACGAGGTCCACATGCTCTCGACGCAGGCCTTCAACGGCCTGCTGAAGACGCTGGAGGAGCCGCCCGAGCACGTGAAGTTCGTGTTCGCCACCACCGAGATCCGCAAGGTTCCCATCACCGTCCTGTCGCGCTGCCAGCGCTTCGACCTGCGCCGCGTCGATCCCGCCGCGATGATCGGGCACCTGCGCAACGTGCTGGGCCAGGAGGGGATCGAGGCGGAAGACGATGCGCTGCGCATCCTCGCGCGCGCCTCGGAAGGCTCCGTGCGCGACGCGCTCTCGCTGACCGACCAGGCGATCGCTCACGGGGCGGGCCGGGTCGGCACGCAGACCGTGCGCGACATGCTGGGCCTGGCCGACCGCGCGCGCGTCGTCCAGCTCTTCGAGCTCGTGATGCGCGGCGACGGCTCGGGCGCGCTGCGCGAATTCTCCGAGCAGTACCGCGCGGGCGCCGATCCGGTGGTGGTGCTGCAGGACCTGGCCGACTTCACCCATCTCGTGACCTCGCTGCGCTTCGTGCCCGAGACGGCCGGCGACGCCTCGCTTTCGCCGGACGAGGTGGAGCGGGGCCGCGATTTCGCCGCGCGTCTTTCGGTGAAGGCGCTGTCGGAGGTCTGGCAGATGCTGCTTCGCGCGATCGGCGAGGCGCGCGAGGCCGCCTCGCCGCGCCAGGCGACCGAGATGGCGCTGATCCGCATCAGCTACGCCGCGACGCTGCCGGGCCCCGACGAACTCGTGCGCCTTCTCCAGGGCGCGGCGCCGGGCGGCGTCGCAGCGCCGTTGCCACCGGTGTCCGCCCCCGCTCCGGCTCCCGCCGCGCCCCAGCCCGCGAGGTCGGCGGAGACCAGCCGCCCTTTTGACGTCGCCGCGGCCGGGCCGCGTCCCGAGCCGCCGCGCCCCGCGCCGGTGCCCGCCGCGCCTCCCGCTCCCCGACCCGCCGCGGCGGAGATCGAGGACCCAGCCCCGCCGCCGGCCGCGAAGCCCGCGCCCGCGGCCGTGCCGGCGAAGCCTGCGCCGACGCCAGCGGTGGTGACGCCCGCTGCCGAGCCCGCGCCGGCCCTGCGTGTCGAGCCCGTTCGCGCCGAGGCTGCCCGCCCGTCGCCGGTTTCCGTAGGGTTGGCGGAGCGTATGCAGGCCGCGCCGAGCGCCGCGCCCGGCCAGCGCTCCGTGCCCCAGCTGGCCGAGGCGGACCTTCCGCGCACGCTGGAAGCGGTGGAGGCGCTGACCGTCGAGCGGCGCGACTCGCACCTGCGCGCCCGGCTGCGCCGCTACATGCGCCCGGTGCATGTGGAGGCGGGCGTGATCCGCTTCGAGCCGGCTCCCGGCGCCCCGCCGACGCTCGCCGCCGACCTGCAGAAGCGGCTCCTGGAATGGACCGGCCGCCGCTGGGTGGTGGACACGGTGGAGGGGGGCGGGGCGCCGACGCTGGACGAGGCGGCGGCCGAGCGCCGCGCCCGACTGATCCGCGAGGCCGAGGGCGACCCCGATGTCGCCGCGCTTCTGGCCGCGCTCCCCGGCGCCTTCGTGCGGGAGGTGCGCCTGCGCGGCGAGCCGGCGCCCGAGGAGGCCGTGCCGGACGATGTCGAGGCGCTGCCCCCGCTCGCCGAAGAGGGCGGCGAGCACGGCCTGCCGGAACTCATCGACGCCGATCCCGCTGATAGGGACTATGGCGAGGAATCCGTCCTGTTCGACCAGGACGCCCAACCCGACGAAGACGACTGAAAGGAGCGCCCGATGAAGGACCTCATGGGAATGATGAAGCAGGCCAAGGCCATGCAGGAGAAGATGCAGGGTCTGCAGGCCGAGATCGCCGAGGTGACCGAGACCGGCCAGTCCGGTGGCGGCCTCGTCAAGGTCACGCTGAAGGGCACGGGCGAGATGGTGGGCGTCCAGATCGGCCCGAGCCTCCTAAAGGACGGCGAGGGCGACATCCTGGAGGACCTCGTGGTCGCCGCCCACGCCGAGGCCAAGCGCCGCCTCGACGCCACGATCGGGGAGAAGACGCAGGCCCTCACCGCCGGCCTCCCGCTTCCTCCCGGCATGAAGCTGCCGTTCTAGGAGCTTCCGTCGTGGCCAAGCCCATCGCGGGCCCCGAGATCGAGCGGCTGATCCAGCTGCTCGCGCGCCTGCCGGGCCTCGGGCCCCGCTCGGCGCGCCGCGCCGCGCTGCAGCTCGTGAAGCGGCGCGAGCAGCTTCTGCGTCCGCTCGCCGAGGCGATGACGGTGGCGGCCGAGGAGGTGCGCCTCTGCTCCAACTGCGGCAACATCGACACGCGCGACCCCTGCACGATCTGCACCGACCCGAACCGCGACACGGCGGTGGTGGTCGTGGTGGAGGACGTGTCGGACCTCTGGGCGCTGGAGCGGGCCAAGGCGCTCAACGCGCGCTACCATGTGCTGGGCGGCGTCCTGTCGCCGCTCGACGGCATCGGGCCGGACGACCTGACCGTCGCCCGCCTCGTGGAGCGCGTGGCGGAAGGGGGCATCGAGGAACTGGTGATCGCGGTGAACGCCACGGTCGAGGGCCAGACCACGGCCCACTACATCATCGACCAGCTGGCCGACATGCCGGTGCGCATCACGCGTCTCGCGCACGGCGTGCCGGTGGGGGGCGAGCTCGACTATCTCGACGAGGGCACGCTGCTCGCCGCCATGCGCACGCGAACGCGCATCTAGAGTCCCGGCGCGGAAACCGCCGGGCCGTCGCCGCGTTGACCCTTCCGCAAGGGATGGCACAGACGGGGAAACACGACGATGCGGCATGCCCACCTCGCGCCGGCGCTCGCGCTCGGCATGGCTCTTCTCGGCCACGCGCCGGCCGAGGCGAAGACCTACACCAACCCCACCTTCGGCACCTCGGCGAGCTTTCCCGAGGCGGCCTTTCCGCAGGCCGACCCCGCGCCGCCGGGCGGGGAGGGCGGCGTGTGGCGCTCGCCGGATGGGGCGGAACTCGTGATCTACGCCTTTCCGAACGAAAAGGCCTACGATCCCGCGCGCCTCGTCGAGTGGCGGCGCACGGTGGACCGCGTGACCTACCAGAAGCGCGGTCGCAACTGGGCGGTGGTGTCGGGCTACCGGCCGGACGGGCGGATCTTCTACGAGCGCTACATCTTCCGGGGAGACCTGATCCACTCGGTCTCGATCCGCTACCCCGAAACCCTGCGCGATCCCTACGACGACCTCGTCGGCCCGGTCGCGCACTCGCTGCGCGCGCCCGCGCGCTGACGCGTCAACCTTCCGGGCCCGTCCACAGGAGCGCCCGTTCCTCCGCCTCGCGCATGCGCACGACCCGGCGCACGAAGCGGGCGATGTCGGGGACGCCCGGCGAGACGGCGAGCTCCACCACGCGCTCGCCCCTGGCGCGCTTTGCGCGCCAGCGGGCATAGGGGTAGTCCTCGATCGAAAGGAACGTGTCCGCCCCGCGCGGGGCGGGATAGCGCGCCGTGAAGCCCGTGTTGATGGGGGCCAGCGTGATGCGGTCGCGATAGGCCTCGATCAGGGGTGCCGTCGCCACCTCGATCACGTCGTGCTCGTCGCCCCGGTAGGGCCGAGCCTCCAGAAGGCGCAGGAGACGCTTGCGCGACAGCGACAGGAAGGCGCGCTCGTTGAGAAGCCGGTACCAGGCTTCCGGCGTCATGCCGTCCTCGAGGCATGTCTCGAGGCCCTTGTCGCTCATGGGCTTCTGGTCGCGCACGGTGGCCTCACCGAGATCGGGATGCTCGAGCCGCACCCCTTCCGGCCGCCGTCGCGCGAGGATCGCCTCGCGCCGCTCGCCCCGGACGTCGAAGAGATCGAGAAGGGCGCGGGTGCCGAGAAGCCCGTGGCGCCGGATCAGCGGCCAGGAGCCGCGTGCCGCCATGTGGTAGAGCGTCGGGCAGTCGCGCGTCAGCTCCTGAAGTTCCTCGTCCGTCATGCCGCGCACGCCCCTCTCTGGATCAGCGCAACGCGGCAGGCGCCCTCAGGTGCCGCAGAAGGTGCGGTAGTCGCGCCAGTCGGCGGGCGGTTCGTCGGCGAGATGCGCGAGATCGGCGGGCGGATCGTCGAAGGGGCGGGCGAGTGCCCGCTCCAGCGCCGAGAAGGGCGCCATGTCGCCCCGATGGGCGGCGGCCAGCGCCTCCTCAACGCGATGGTTGCGCGGGATCACGGCGGGGCTCGCACGGCGCATCAGCGCGCGCCGCTCGGCCGGGTCGACCTGCGGCTCGCGCGCGAGGCGCTGATGCCAGCGTTCGGCGAAGGCGTCGAAGCGCGTCGGGTCGATGAAGAGCGAGCGCGCCGGCTCGGCCTCGCCGGTCACCGCGTCGGCGAGACGGCGGAACAGGAGCGTGTGGTCCGCCCCGTTCTCGGCCATCGCCTTCAAGAGATCGTCGGCGAGCGCGCGGTCGCCCTCCTCTTCGGTGAGGAGGCCGAGCTTGCGGCGCATTCCGGCAAGGTGGGCGTCGAGGAAGCGCGCGGCGAAGCCGTCCAGCGCCTCTTCCGCCAGCGCGATCGCCTTCGCCTCCTCGTCGGCGAGAAGCGGCAGCAAGGCTTCGGCAAGCCGCGTCAGGTTCCACAAGGCGATGCCGGGCTGGTTGCGGAAGGCGTACCGGCCCATCCGGTCGATCGAGGAGAAGACGGCCTCCGGGTCGGCGCGGTCCAGAAAGGCGCAGGGGCCGTAGTCGATCGTCTCGCCCGAGACGGTCATGTTGTCGGTGTTCATGACCCCGTGGACGAAGCCGACCAGCATCCAGCGCGCGACGAGATCGGCCTGGCGCGCGATCACCCCCTCGAGAAAGGCGAGCGCCGGGTTTCCGGCGCGCTCCGCCTCCGGGTCGTGGCGGCGGATCGCAAAGCGCAGGAGCTCGGTCAGCCCCTCGCGGTCGCCGCGCGCGGCGAAGAACTGGAACGAGCCGACGCGGATGTGGCTTGCGGCGACGCGCGTCAGCACCGCGCCCGGCAGCGGCAGCTCGCGGTAGACCTCGGCGCCGGTGAGGACCGCGGCCAGCGCGCGCGTCGTCGGGATGCCGAGCGCGTGCATCGCCTCCGAGACGAGGTACTCGCGCAACACCGGACCGAGCGCGGCGAAGCCGTCGCCCCCGCGCGAGAAGCGGGTCGGCCCCGCGCCCTTCAGCTGGATGTCGCGCCGGCGCCCGGAGCGATCCACCACCTCGCCGAGCAGCAGCGCGCGACCGTCGCCCAGGCGCGGCACGAAGTTGCCGAACTGGTGGCCGGCATAGGCGGCGGCGAGCGGCTCGGCCCCCTCGGGCACGCTGGCGCCCGCCAGCGCCGCGACGCCCTCGGGCGCCGCCAGGGCGTCGGCGTCGAGTCCCAGTTCCACCGCAAGCGTGCGGTTGAGGCGCAGGAGCGCGGGTGCCGGTGCGCCGAAGGGCCGAGCCGGCTCGAAGAAGCCGGCGGGCAGGCGCGCGAAGCTGTTCTGGAACGGGAAGAGGGCGGTCACGGCGGATCTTTCGCTCGGGCGAAGCGGGAGGGGCGCCGGCGCGCGGATGCGGCGGCGGCCGAAGCGTCGGGTCGACCCTGACATGGGTTCGCCCCGCGCCCGTGGCAACCGCCCCGGGCGGGCGGCAAACAGGGAGCCGCGACCGGACCTTCCCCTAGAAGTCGCCGAGCGAGAGCTGCCCGTCGGGGCGGGGCTTGGGCGGCGGGGCGACGGCAAGGCCACGGCGTCGCCGCGGGGGGCGCGTCATGCGCTCCATCGCCTTGTCGCGCGAGACCTGCTCGGGGGCCGACGGGTCGTCGGTCAGCCACTTGCCGCGCTTCACCACCTCGTTCACCCGGCCCTGGTTGACGCCGAGCTTGAAGGCGATCTCCTGCTGCGTCATGCGCGTTGCGCCATGCAGCTCCAGGATGCGGCGGGCGAGCTCGGGCGTCATCTTGCGGCCGGTGACGCGGCGCGCAGGCGCCAGCGAGCGCTTGGCCTTGTCGCGCTTGCGCAACTCGCCCAGCACCTCCAGCGCCGCCTCGTTGCCGCTCTGGCGCAGGGCCTCCTCGAATTCCTTGATCGTCGTCACGAGCCGCGACCTTTCCCACAGGAACAATCAGCGAACTATGTGGACGAAGCCGTCGTGCGATCAAGGGGTTGCGGAGGCGCTGTCCACAGGTGGCTGCTGCGTGCCTGTGGATGCCGCGGTAGTGGAGCCCTCCGACGCCGTGTCGATGCTCACCACCACCGA
Organism: Aureimonas sp. AU4; assembly: GCF_001463765.1. GTDB lineage: Bacteria > Pseudomonadota > Alphaproteobacteria > Rhizobiales > Rhizobiaceae > Aureimonas. Next base: position 7,565 of record NZ_BBWK01000011.1, read on the forward strand.
GAGGCCGGGCGAGAGGTCCTCGACGCCCGCCTGACCCGCGTCGATCGCGATGCGCACCGGGACGCGCTGGGCGACCTTGGTGAAGTTGCCGGTGGCGTTGTCGGGCCGCAGCACGGCGAATTCCGAGCCGGTGGCCGGGGCAAAGCGCTCGATCCGGCCGGTCATGCGCCGCCCCTTCAGCGCGTCCACCGTGAAGGACACGGGCTGGCCAACCTCCATGCCGGGCAGCTGCGTTTCTTTGAAGTTCGCCACCACCCAGACCTGGTTCGGCACGAGGCTGGTGAGCTGCGTGCCGGCCTGGACGTACTGGCCGAGCCGCACGCCGACCTCGCCCAGGCGCCCGGCCTTGGGCGCCACGACCCGCGTGTTGGAGAGATCGATCTCGGCGAGCTTCACGGCGGCCTCGGCGCCCTCCACCGCCGCCTCCAGCGACTGGCGCTGGACGATCACGGTCTGGAGGTCCTGGCGCGAGACCTCGGCCGAGGCCTTGGCCTGGTCGAGGGCGGCCGCCGCCTGGTCGCGGGTGCGCGTGGCGACGTCGAAGTCGCTGCCGGGCACGTAGCCCTGGCGGGCGAGCGGCTGGACGCGCTCGAAGTTGGCCTGCGCGGTGTCGGAGGCGGACTGGGCGCTGGCGATGGCGGCCTCGGCGGCCTTGACGCGCGCCTCGGCGGCGCGGCGCTGCTGGGCGGCGTTCTCGAGGGCGGCCCGCTGCGCGTCGAGCGTCGCGCGCGCCTGGGCGAGCTTCTGCTGGAAGATGCGGTCGTCGATCTGGGCGATCACCTGCCCCTGCGCGACCTCCTCGTAGTCCTGGACGTCGACCGCCGCGATGTATCCGGCGAGCTGGGGAGCGATGATCGTCACCTGGCCGCGCACATAGGCGTCGTTGGTGACCTCCACGCTGGTCGCGAAGGGCGGCAGGCGCCAGGCGTAGAGCACGAGCGCGACGCCGGCACAGCCGACGAGAAGGGCGACGAAGGTGGCAAAGGAGCTGAAGAGCTTGCGCATGGGTGTGCCGGGATGAGGGGAAGCGGACGGGATCAGGCGGCGGGGGCGGCGGCGGCGGGCGCGGCAAGGCGCGCGCGCACGCCCCGCCAGGCGACGTGGAGGAGAAGGACGCTCAGCCCGAAGAGCGAGAGGCAGCCGATCACGAAGAAGGCGTCGTTATAGGCGAGGACGTTGCTCTCGCGGGTCGCGATGACGCCGAGCTGCGCGACGCCCTCGGCCTGCCGCAGCGCCGGGTCGAGCAGCGTTCGGGCGTAGGCCGCGCCCTGCTGGGTGATGCGGGCGGCGACCACGGGATCCGACAGGACGATGTTCTCGGCGAGCTGCGAGGAGTGGAACTTCTCGCGGATCGTCACGAAGGTGCGGAACAGGGCCGAGCCGAGCGCGCCGCCGAGCGACTGCGTGGTGAGGAAGATGATCAGGAAGGACAGGATGTAGTTCATGCCCCGGCTCATGGCGGACAGGAAGCCGATCGACATGGCGGGAGGCAGGAACAAGGTTCCGGCCGCCGAGATCAGTCCCTGGCTGAGATACATCTGCTCGGGCCGCGTCAGCTGGGTCGCCTGCGAGTCGAGAAACGAGCCGATGGCGAGCAGGGCCAGCGCGACCGCGTGGATCGCGGGCTCGCGGCCGGGCTTCATGACCGCCGCGCAGACGAGGCCGGCCAGGAGCCCCGAGCCGAGCATCACGAGATAAAGAACCGTCATCTGCTCGTTGCGAAGGCCGAGCACCTGGAAGAAGCCGCTCGCCCCGCTCGTCTGCTCCGAGAGAAGCAGGCGGAACAGGAACAGCACGCCCGCGAAATGGAGGATCTGCGGCGACAGGATCCAGCGCAGGTCGATCAGGGGATTGGTGCGGTTCAGCTCGATCACGGCGGCGACCGTGAGGCTGGCGAGGCCGACAGCGAGCATCCAGCCGAGCCAGTCCACCTCCAGCCACCAGTAGAAGGCGCCGAGCGTCAGCGCGACCGCGAGCGAGCCGAGGCCGATCGCGATGAAGACGTAGCTGACGAGGTCCATCGGCTCGATGACCTGCGTCTTGGGCGGCGAGTTGAGCGGCAGGAGGTTGATGAAGCCGAAGCTGATCATGGCGAGCGCCGTCTCGAGCAGGAACAGGCCGTTCCAGTCGCCGATGTCGAGGAGCGAGGGCGAGACGAGGCGCGCGATCGAGGGGGCGATCGCGATGTTGGTGAGCGCGAAGGACAGGCCCATCGTCATCTTGCGCTCGGGCGGGAAGCTTTCCAGCATGTAGAGGAAGGCGAGCGAAGACATGGGGCTGGCCGCCACGCCGGCGAAGAAGCGCACCACCACGGCGGACTGGATGTCAGCGACGAAGAGATGGAGCGCCGCCACCACCACGAAGAGCGCGATCGCGGCCTTCGCGAAGGCGCGCAGGCCGAACTGGGCGCGCATCTTGGTCAGGAACAGGGTCAGGCTGACATTGGGCGCGAGATAGGCGGCGACCAGCCAGGTCGTCTCGTTGGTGGTGGCGCCGAGCGGCCCCTGGATCTGGTAGAGGTTGGCCGAAACGAGGTTGAGCCCGAGCCCCTGCGTCTGGGCGATCACGGTCGAGGCCAGGATGTAGAGCGCGGCCATGAGGGGGGGCTTGCGCACGTAGGGCGCGGGCGCTGGCATGGGCGCGCCGCGCCACCAGGGCTGCGCGGGAAGCGGCGGACCCTCGGTCGGCAGCGTGTCGCCGGGCGCCGGGCCGCCGAGCGCGGCGCGCGGCCCTTCCGGCAGGGAACGATCCTCAGCGCGCATCGCGGCAGACCTCGTCGAGGCGGTGGCAAACGGTTCTCAGAACGCCGAGCGCGACCTCGAGGTCCCGTTCCGGCACATCAGCCAAGATATCGCTCCGAAGCTCGGTGGCGATGCGCGACACTTCGTTCGCCTCCGCGACGCCGTGGGGCGTCAGCGCGACATGCCGCGCGCGCCGGTCGCCCGGCACCTCGATGCGCTCCACGAGGCCGAGACGGACCATGCCGTCGAGCAGGCGCACGAGCGTCGCGCTTTCCAGCACCATCTCGGCGGCGAGCTCGGTCTGCGTGCGAAGACGCCCGTCGCTGAGGATCCGCAGCGCCCGCGCCCGTCCGAAGGTCAGGCCTCGCTGCGAGACGCGGCTGTCGAAGGCCGTGCGCAGGCGACGGCCCGCCTGCGCGAGCGTGTCGGCGAAGGCGGCATGGGTTTCGGAGCGGTTCGAGGACATGGCGGCGCCGTTTAAGATAGGGTGCTTAAGATAAGCTTGCATGATTTATAGTGGGCGAGGCCGCGTTGCAACCGCACGGCGCGGTTGCCAAGGGCGGCCGGGCGGGTTCAGGATCGAATCCCGTTTCCCGCCCGGAAGGTGTGCCCGCCCTTGTCCTCGCCCCGCGTCGTGATCCGCTACTGCACGCAATGCGGCTGGCTGCTGCGCTCCGCCTGGCTCGCGCAGGAGCTCCTCCACACGTTCGGCACGGATCTCGGCGAGGTGGCACTGGAGCCGGGAACCGGCGGCGTCTTCGAGGTGCGCTACGAGGGCGAGGTGATCTGGGAGCGCGTGGCCGACGAGGGCTTTCCCGAGGCTAAGGTGCTGAAGCGGCGCGTACGCGACCGGCTCGACCCGGACCGGTCGCTCGGGCACTCGGACCGGTAGGAGGCCTCAGTCGGTCGGCAGAGGCTCGTTGCCGGCAGAGCCCCGCCGCCAGTAGCTCGCGACGAGATGGCGCTCGCGCGGCCAGCGGCGCTGGACGCGCAGATGGGTCCGCATGGCGCGAAAATCGGCGAACTCGCCCGCCGCCCAGACGAAGGCCCGCTCGCCCAGCGCCTCGAGATCGCAGGCGCGCAGCGCCTCGGGCAGGAGCCCGGCGGTTCCCGCCGGCCGGCCGCCGCGATGGAGCCAGCGCGTCTCGATGCCGGGGCGCTCGGGAAGGGGCAGCTCGTCGGCCGGCCCGTCGACCTCGACGGCGGCGCGGGCGGGAATGCCCTGCGGCAGCATTTCCAGGATGCGCGCGATGGCGGGCAGCGCCGTCTCGTCGCCGAACAGGAAGAGCGGGCGGTCGAGCGGTGCCTCGCCGCCGCCGGGACCGGTCATGCCGACGCGCTCGCCGGGCCTTGCGCCGAGCGCGAAGGCGGAGCCCGGCGTCCGGTCGCCCTCGTGGACCACGATGTCGACGTCCACCCAGCCGGCCGCCGCGTCCATGCGGCGGATCGTGTAGACGCGCGTTTCCAGCCGGTCCTCGTCGCACGGCCAGCGGATACGGCCGTCCTCGCGCAGGTGCGGCCAGACCGGCGCGCGCCCCTCCGGCGGAAACAGGAGGCGGACATGGAGGCCGTTCACGGCGAAGCGCGCGAGATCCTCGCCCTCAAGGCGGATGCGGCGCATGCGCGGCGCCAGCCAGATCGCCGAGACCACCCGCATCTCGCGAAAGAAGGGCGGAACGCGCACGTCCGCCTCGTCGCCCTCCCAGCGGATCGCCGGGGCGGCGTCGCCCAGGAATTGCGCGACGGTCTCGGCCAGGCCCATCTTCACGTAGGCGAGGTTCACCGCGTCGCTCGCCTCCGCGCGGGCCTCCATGAGGTCCGGCGCCACCGCTTCCAGGACGGTGCGACCGAACGCGGTCTCGATGCGCCCGTGACGGCCCGAGGCTTCCACCGGGCCGAACTCGGCATAAAGGCGGCAGGCGTGCGCGATCAGCGCGGCCGGATCGGCGAGGCGAAAGCGCGTGGTCGCCGAGAGCGCGGTAGGCTCCGATGTCGCGGGATGATCCATGCCGGCAGGCGCTCCCATGCCGGGCGGGGCCCGGTTTCGGGCGAAGGATTAGAGAAAGCTGACCGGTGACGTCAACAATCCTCGGGCGCCCGCGAAGGGCGCCCGAGACCTTGGATCAGCGGGCCGCCGCCGTTCCGAGCCGGCGCGAGAGCGCGAGGCCCGAGGACACCAACGGCCAGGCGAGAAGCAGCACCGCCAGCGCGATCAGGGTCGTGACGAGCCCGTTCGACCAGAAGATCGACAAGGAGCCGTTCGACAGGATCATGGACTGGCGGAAGGCGTCCTCCGCCTTGTCGCCCAGCACCATCGCGAGAACGAAGGGCGCGATCGGGTAGTCCAGCCGCTTGAACACGTAGCCGACGATTCCGAACGCAACGGCCAGCCATACGTCGAAGCTCGATCCCGCCACCGTGTAGGCGCCGATCAGGCAGACCACGATGATGATCGGGGCGATGATCGCGAACGGGATGCGCAGGATCGAGGCGAAGATCGGGACGGTGGCGAGCACCAGCACCACGGCGATGATGTTGGACAGGTACATGGAGGCGATGAGACCCCAGACGAAGTCCGGCTGCTCGGTGAAGAGGAGGGGGCCGGGCTGAAGGCCCCAGATCATCAGGCCGCCCATCATCACGGCGGCGGTCGCCGAACCCGGCACGCCGAGCGCCAGCATCGGCAGGAGCGCCGAGGTGCCGGCCGAATGGTCGGCGGTCTCGGGCGCGACGACGCCCTCCGGCTCGCCCTTGCCGAAGTTGTGGCCGAATTTTCCGAAGCGTCGGCCGATGCCGTAGCTCATGAACGAGGCCGCCGTCGGCCCGCCCGGCGTGATGCCCATCCACACGCCGATGACGGCCGAGCGCAGGAAGGTCGCCCAGTAGGTCGGCAGGCGCCGGATCGCGACCCAGATCTCGCGCGGCTCGATGCGCGAGGAGACGCCGCGGAACTTCAGCTCCTCCTGCACGGTGAGCAGGAGCTCGCCGATGCCGAACAGGCCGATCACCGCCACGAGGAACGAGATGCCGCGCAGAAGGTCGGGCAGGCCGAAGGTCAGGCGCAGCTCGCCCGAGACCGTGTCCATGCCGACCGTCCCGAGCGCAAGGCCGGTCAGGAGCGACACGGCGGTCTTCATCGGGTCGGCGCCGCCGAGGCCGATGAAGGAGCAGAAGGCGAGGAGGTAGATCGCGAAGAACTCAGGGGACGAGAAGCGCAGCGCGAACTCGGCGATCTGGCCGGCGAGAAGCGTGATCACGAGGATGCCGACGAGCGCGCCGAGGCCCGCTGAGAAGAAGGCCGTCGACAGCGCTTCCGTGGCACGCCCCGCGCGCGCCATGGGATAGCCGTCGAAGGTCGTGGCGACCGACGAGGGCTCGCCCGGAATGTTGAAGAGGATCGAGGTGGTCGAGCCGCCGAACAGCGCCCCCCAGTACATGGAGGACAAGAGGATGATCGCCGAGACCGGGTCCATCGTGAAGGTGAGTGGCAGGAGCAGCGTCACGCCGTTGGGCGCGCCCAGGCCCGGCAGGACGCCCACCAGGATGCCGAGGAGCACGCCCACCACGATGATGGCGACGTGGTAGAACGAAAAGGCGATCGTGAAGCCGTGAAAGAGCTGCGCGAAGTCTGCGGCCATGGGAGCGCTCCTTCTATTCGAGGCCGAGAAGGGGGAGGACGACGCCCTTCTCGAGCGGCACCTGGAACCAGATTTCGAAGATCAGGTAGAAGGCGACCATCACGGCAACCGAGATGAGCGTTCCTTTCCAGATGGGCACCTGGCCCAGCGCGCGCATGGAGAAGACGAGAAACAGGACCGAGCCGAGGTAGAGGCCGAGCCAGGGGAGGAGCGCCGCCGCGACGGCGGTCGGCACGAACATCAGCGCGATCCGGTTCAGGGCGCCGGGCTCGAAGAAGCGGTGGTCGAAGGCGGCCACCGTCTCGGTCGCGTGCGAGGGATCGCTCGCGGCGGTCTCGGCGGGACGGCGCTGGCGGTCGATCATCGCGTAGCGGACCGCGATGGCGAGGCCCAGCACGACGATCAGGACGCCGATGCGGAACGGGAAGTACCCGGCCGCCGGGCCTCCTTCCTGCCAGCCGATGCCGTTCTCGAGGCTTCCGACGATCGCGACGGTGCCGAGCGCGGCGAGAACGAGACCCGTGCCCACTTCCATGTGACGGCGTGTCAGCATGTGCATTGACCCTTCGGGAAAGCTGGCGGAAGACGAGGGGCGCCCCCGCCTCGGCGGGAGCGGAAGGGGCGCGCGCCGCGCGCCCCTGGCGGTGGATCGATCGCGCCTTACTGCGCGACCAGCCACCCATCCTTCTCGAACTGCGTGCGCAGGGCCGCCTCGTTCTGCTTCATGTAGTCCTGAAGCTCCTGGCCGGCCATGAAGCGGCCGGTCTGCGAGGTGGTCTTGATGTAGCTCTGGAATTCCGGCGTCTCGGACGCCTTCTTCAGCATGTCGGCGTAGTAGCTGATCGCTTCGGGATCGACCTTGGCGGGGGCGAAGACGATGCGCGGCTGCTGGTAGCGCTCGATGCCCAGACCCTGCTCCTTGCAGGTCGGGATGTCGCTCCAGGCCATGGTGTCGGTCACCTTGGTGGTGTCGGGCAGGCGGTCCGGCGACATGACGCAGAGCGGGCGCACCTGTCCCGCGCGCCACTGGCCGGTGGTCTCGGACGGGTTGTCGGTGTTGGCGTCGATGTGCTTGCCGGCGAGCTGCGTCGCGACCTCTGCGCCCGACTTGAAGGGCACGTAGGTGAACTGCGCGCCGGTCGCGTTCTCGATCTGGCGCACGAGCGTCTGGTCGGTGTCCTTGGACTGGGAGCCGCCGAAGCGGACCGAGCCCGGCGCCTTCTTGGCGGCGTCCACCAGATCCATGATCGTCTTGTAGGGGGCATCGGGCTGCACCCAGACGATGAACTCGTCCATCGCCATCAGCGCCACGGGGGTCAGGTCGGCCGCCGTGTAGCCCATCTTGGCGACCATGGGCAGGACCCACTGGTTGTTGGTGCCGGTGATGAGCTTGTTCTCGTCGCCGGCATAGCCCTTGGCGTAGATGAACGCCTCGGCGCCCGAGCCGCCGCCCTTGTTGAGGACGACGATGTTGGTCGGGTTGAGGTCGTGCTTCTGGATGGCCGCCTGGATCTGGCGCGAGAACTGGTCGGTGCCGCCGCCGGCGCTGCCGGAGACCACGAGCTCGACGGGCCGCTTGGGCTTGTATTCGGCCTGCGCGGCGGGCGCTGCGGCGATCAGGGCGACAAGCGCGGCGCCGGCAGTGAGAAGTCGGTTCGTCATGAAGTCATCCTCCCTTGGATGGTTGAGACCGGGCGGCGCCGCCGCTCGGGGATCGGAATTTCGCCGGGTCCGCTCCTCCTCGAGCGAACCCAGAAATCATGGGTGCCCCTAGCGCGACGGAGCCCGCAGGCGCCCGGCAAGGCGCTGCGCGATCATGGCGAGCGACACGGCGCCCGCATCGGGATGGCCGACGGAGCGGCTGGCGAGCGGGCGGGCGCGCCCGAGGCGCGGCGTCATGGGGGCGGTCGCCTCGGCCGCGCGGGTCGCGGCGTCGGCCGCCTGTTCCCAAGCCTCGGCCAGGGACCGGCCGCCCTCGATCGCGCCGGCCAGCGTCTCGGCGAAGGGCACGAGCGCATCCACCAGCGTCTTGTCGCCGGGGCGCGCACGCCCGAGGCGCATGACGCGGTCCACGGCTTCGCGCACGCCGGCGGCGACCATCGCGTCGCTCACGGCCTCATCGTCCGACAGCCTGTCGCTCCAGCCGCGCAGGAGAAGGCCCCAGATCGCGCCGGACGTGCCGCCCGCGCGATCGGCCCAGGCGTCTGCGGCGGTCGCCAGAAGCGTTCTCGCGCCCGCGCCCCGACGGGCCGTGGCTTCCGCCGCCTCGAGCGCGGCGGCCGAGCCCCGGCGCATGCCTTGGCCATGGTCGCCGTCGCCGGCAAAGGCGTCGATGCGGCCGAGCTCCTCCTCGGCTTCCACCAGCAGCGCGGCGGTGTCGCGCAGCATGTCGAGGATGCAGGCGGCGCTCCGGCGCGAGGCGTCGGAGGCCGGCGGGACCGCCGGCGCGGGATCGGCCTCGTTGCCGACAAGGGCCGCGGGGCGCGAGGGAGCGGCCGCGCCGCGCCGCAGGAAGGGCGTGTCGCAAGGGGCGAGCCAGAGCGGCTCCAGCTCGTCGTCGAGAAAGCCGAGCGTCAGCGAGCAGCCGGCCATGTCGAGGCTGGTGACGAGCTCGCCCGCCTCGGGCCGCACCAGCGTGACGCCGGCCGCCTTGAGACGGTCCTCGACATGCGTCCAGAGAACGAAGAGCTCCTCGTACTTGGTGGAGCCGAGGCCGTTGAGGATGGCGCAGGCGCGCCGGTTCCAACCGTCCGGCGCCTCGGGCAGGAGCTTGTCGACGAGCAGCGCGGCCAGCTCGCTCGCGCCCATGGCATCGACCTCGTCGACGCCCGGCTCGCCGTGGATGCCGAGACCGACGCCGATGCGGCCCTTGGGCACCGTGAACAGGGGCTCGCGCGCGCCCGGCAGCGTGCAGCCGGAGAAGGCGACGCCGAACGAGGCGGTGCGCCGGTTGGCGTGGGCCGCGAGGCGCATGACCTCGTCGATCGCGTCGCCGCGCTCGGCCGACGCGCCCGCGATCTTGAACACCACGACGTCGCCGGCGACGCCCCGGCGCTTCTCCTGCTCGGACGCGTCCGCGCTCGCGACATCGTCGGTGACGGCGAGGATGCGCGCGTCGATGCCCTCTCCCCGCAGCCGCTCGGCCGCCGCGCCGAAGTTCAGGACGTCGCCGGCATAGTTGCCGAAGCCGAGCACGACGCCCATGCCGCGATGGGCGAGCCGCCCGATACGCGCCACGGCCTGCGTGGAGGGCGAGGCGAAGACGTCGCCCGCGACCGACGCGTCGGCAAGGCCCGGACCCACAAACCCGAGAAAGGCGGGGTAGTGGCCCGAACCGCCGCCGATCACGAGCGCGACCTTTTGCTCGCGCGTCTCGGCGGAGCGCAGCGCGCCGCCGTTCACGCGCTGCACGTGGTCAGAGTAGAGGCGGCAGAAGCCGTCGAGGGCCGTTGCGGCGAACTGGTCCGGTGCGTCGAAGATGCGGGTCATCGCGAGGTCGCCAGGGCGGTGGACAGGATGCGGCGCAGGTACCGCTGGTTCGCGGCGCAGACGCTGAGGCCGTCGCCGCCGTAGTGCTCGAGCAGGAAGGCCGAGCGGAAGCCGTGCGAGAGCGCCAGGCGAACCGCCTCGCGATAGTTGATGACGCCGCTTTCCATGGGCGCGGGCGAGGACATCACCACGCCCGTGGAGCTGTCCTCGAGGCGCAGGTAGTTCTTGGCGTGCCAGTAGCCGGCAAAGGGCGCCAGCTTCTCCATCATCGCCTGCGGATGCTCGACCGGGCGATGCAGGCGCACGAGGTTGCCGATGTCGCAGTTGAGCTTGACGTTCGGCAGGTCCACCTCGGTGCAGAAGCGCACCGCGCTCTCCGCCGTGCCGAGATAGGTGTCCTCGTACATCTCGAGCGCGACCTCGATCCCGAGCTCCGCGCCGTGCCTGCCGAGCTCGCGGATGCGCTCCACGGCTTTCGCCCAGGTCGCCGGCTCGTCGGGGTTGACGACGCCGGGCACGGTCCAGAACCACAAGGCGCGCTGTTGCTCGGGCGAGAGCGGCCCGAAGAAGCCGAAGGACACGGCGGTGGCGCCGATGCGCGCCGCCGTGTCGATCAGGCGATGGCCGTAGGCGAGATACGCGTCGCCATGTTCGGGGTCGATCACCGAGCGGCGCGCGGTCGAGATCGCGGGAACGCCGAGGCCGAGCGAGCGGGCGACCGCCATGAACTCGTCGAGGCGCGCGGGTTCGAGGTCGGCGAGGCGGATCCAGCTATCGGTCGGGTCGACGTGATGGAAGCCGGCGGCGCGGACTTCGCCCAGCGCCACGGCCCATTCCTCGGCGCTCTGGTCCTGCACGGTGCGCCCGTCACCGAGCGCGTTGCGGCGGTGAATCATGGCCGAGGCGATCGGCCAGGTCTCCGCCGTCCAGGGATAGGCGACCACGTGGCTTACTCGGCGGCCTGGGCGAAGCGCCCGCGCTGCCGGGCCATGCGGATGGCCAGGCGCAGCGCCTCGCGCGTCGCGCCGACATCGGCGATGCCGCGGCCCGCGATGTCGTAGGCCGTGCCGTGGGCCGGCGTGCAGAGCGGGAAGGGCAGGCCGCCCATCATGGTCACGCCCTTGTCGAAGCCCATCATCTTCATCGCGATCTGGCCCTGGTCGTGATACATGGTCAGGACCGCGTGCCACCCTTCCTTCAGGGCGCGCAGGAAGACCGTGTCGGAGGGGAAGGGGCCTTCGACGTTCAGGCCGCGCCGCTTGGCTTCCGCCACCGCCGGCTCGATGATCTCGATTTCCTCCATGCCGAAGGAGCCGCCATCGCCCGCGTGCGGGTTGAGGCCGGCAACGAGGATGCGCGGGTTCTCGATGCCCGATTCGGCGAGGCAGCGCAGCGTCAGGTCCATCTCGGCCAGGATCGCGTCCACCGAGAGGTGCTGCGAGACCTCCTTCAGCGGCACGTGCGAGGTGACGCGCGCGTTCCAAATCTGGGGCAGGACGTTGAACTCGCGCACCTTGCCGCGAAAGCCCGTGACGTCGGCGACGAAGCGGATCTCGTCGTCGTAGCCCTCGTAGGCGTAGCGCATGGCCTTCTTGTTGAAGGGCGTGAAGGTGACGGCGTCGGCCTCGCCGCGATGAGCCATCAGGAGCGCCTCGCGGAAGTTGTGGGTCGCAAAACGCCCGCCGGCCGGCGTCGCCTCGCCGCGATCCACCTCTTCTGGCGCGAGATTGCCGAGATCCACAAGGACGTTGCCCGGGCGCGAAAGCGCCTCGGCCGGGGTCTTCACGGTGTCGATGTCGAGCGTGACGCCGGCGTCGCGCGCGCCGCCGTCCAAGATGCGTCGGTCGCCGAACACCACGATGCGGGCGTCGTCGCGCGCTTCCGGCAGATCCAGGAACTTGGCGGTGAGTTCGGGGCTGACGCCGGCCGGGTCGCCCATGGCGAGGGCGATGACAGGCTTGGCGGACGCGGTGCTCGGGATCGTCATGATCCGTCTCTCCCTCAGATCTGCGATCCCCGACGACTAGGCGATCTTTTTGCTTGTCTCAAGTCTTTTGTGTTGTGTATGCAAAATTCCACGTGGTGCGGCGCGGCGACCGGCGATACCTTCCCTGTGGGAGGGCGCCGAGGGCGCCAAGCAGCGGAGAGCGTTCCATGAGCGAGACCCTGACGGCGAACGCGGGCGACCGGATCAGCCGCCTGTCGCTGCACGAGATGATCGTCGGCCGGCTACGCGACATGATCATCGAGGGCGAGCTCGCGCCCGGCACGCGGCTGCACGAGGTGCAGCTCGGCGAGCGGCTCGGCATCTCGCGCACGCCGTTGCGCGAGGCCATCAAGTATCTGGCGAGCGAAGGGCTGGTGGAGCTGATCCCCTCGCGCGGCGCCACCGTGAAGCGCTTCGAGCCGAAGGACGTGCGCGACATGCTGCGCGTCATCCGCCAGCTGGAGATGCTGGCGGGCGAGCTGGCCTGCGAGGCGGCGAGCGACGAGGGCATCGCCCATGTGCGCTCGCTGCACGACGAGATGGTGCGCTGCTTCGAGCGGCGCGACCGCCTCAGCTACTACAAGCTCAACCAGGCCATCCACACCGCGATCGTGGAGCTCAGCGACAACGCGACGCTGGCGGCCATGCAGGCGCGCCTGCAGATGCGCCTCAAGCGCATCCGCTTCATCGGCCACGAGGGCGAGGAGAACTGGACGGCGGCCGTCGCCGAACACGAGGCGATGATCGCCGCGCTCGAGGCGCGCGACGGCCCGCGCCTCGCCGCCGTTCTCGGCCGGCACCTCGCGAACGCCTGGGAGCGCGTCGAGCGGTTCGTTTAAGCCCCGGCGGCGTGCCCGGGCCGTCGCCCGGTGCCCGCCGAGGTTCGAGGGGGCGCCCAAGGTCCGAAAGGGCGGGGCGTCCGATGGAGGGGCGGGGTTCCGTGCGAGCCGCGCCCGAACGGGTCCGCCGTTTCAGGCGGCGGGCCGGGAGGAGCTTTCCCATGACCCTGTCCCAGACGGGCGCCCCGACGAAGGTCGCGCGCCCCACGCCGCCGCATGCCCCTGGAGAGGCGCCAACCGGACAGCGCTGGCGCGTCCTCGCCCTTCTGTTCGGCATCTCGGTGCTGAACGGCGTCGACCGTATCGCGCTCGCCGTCGGCCTGCCGGTGATCGGGCAGGAGTTCCAGCTCTCGCCGGCCGTGCAGGGCATCGTCCTGTCGAGCTTCTTCTGGACCTACTGCCTGTTCCAGGTGCCGGGCGGCTGGGCCGTCGACCGCTTCGGCGCGCGGCGCGTCTTGAGCCTCGGCGCGGGCCTCTGGGGTCTGTTCCAGGCGCTCGCCTCGCTGGCGGTCGGCGGCGTCAGCCTGATCCTGACGCGTCTCGGGCTCGGCCTCTTCGAGGCGCCCATGATGCCGTCCGCCTCGAAGTTCACCGCCGCCTGGTTTCCCGAGCGCGAGCGCTCGCGCTCCATCACCCTGATCGACGCCGGCGCGCCGATCGGCTCGGCGATCGGCGGCCTCGTGCTCGCCGAACTCATCGCGCTCTTCTCGTCCTGGCGCATCGCCTTCTTCGTGGTGGGCGCCGTCACGATCGCCTATGCCGTCTTCCTCTACCTGCGCCTGCGCTCGCGGCCCGACGAGGATCCGCGCGTCAACGCCGCCGAGCGGGCGCTGATCAGCGCGCGGGCCCAGCCCGAAGCCATCGCCGAGCCCGTGCGGCACATGTCGCGCCGCACGTTCGCGGCCATGATCGTCGGGCGCATCGGCTGGACCATGATCTTCTTCGGCCTCGCGACCTGGGGTCCGAATTACCTCGCGCAGGCGCGCGGCTTCGACCTCAAGTCCATGGGCTATGCGACCTTCGCGATTTTCATGGCGGGCGGCCTCGGCGCGATCGTCTCAGGCGCGCTCGCCGACTGGCTGCAGCGGAAGCTGCCGCGCGACTGGGCCTTCAAGATCCTGTTCGGCGTGTCGGGCCTCGTGGTGCTCGGCGGCCTTCTGCTCCTGCCGCGCGTCAGCGATCCCGTGACGGCCGTGGTGGTCCTGTCGGTGCTCGTGATGTTCCACTTCTTCGGCTCGCTCTACTGGACCATCCCCGCCATGCTCGCCCCGCGCGAGCGGATCGGGGTCGTCGGCGGCGTCATGAACTTCGCGGGCACCTCGTCGGGCATCGCCGCGCCGATCCTGATCGGCTTCCTCGTGCAGTGGACCGGCGGCTTCGACGCCGTGCTCACCTACTTCGCGATCTGCGCGGTCGTGTATCTCGTGGGCTCGCTCCTGATCGACTTCCGCGAGCGGCGGGTGCTTCCATGAGCGCGCGGCTCTACGACGGCCCCGTCATCGACGCCCACCACCATGTCTGGGAGCCCGAACGCGGCACCTATCCCTGGCTGCGGCCGGAAGCGGCGATCCCGTTCCGCTACGGCGACTACACGGCGATCAAGCAGCGCTACCTCCCGCCGGAGTTCCGCGCCGATGCGGCCGGCGTGCCGCTGGCGGCCACGGTCTACATGGAGGCCGAATGGGATCCCGCCGATCCGCTCGGCGAGACGGCTTATGTCCAAGGCGTGGCCGAGCGCTTCGACCTGCCGAACGCCGTCGTGGCGCAGGCCTGGCTCGACCGCGAGGACGCGGCCGAGGTGATCGCCAAGCAGGCCAGCTTTCCCCTGGTCCGCTCCGTGCGTCACAAGCCGGAAGGGGCCAAGTCCCCCCTGGAAGCGCGCGAGGGCGTGCGCACGCTGATGAGCGATGAGCGCTGGCGGCGCGGCTATGCGGAACTTGCCCGCTACAAGCTCCACTTCGACCTCCAGACGCCATGGTGGAACCTCGCCGAGGGCGCCGAGCTCGCCCGCGACTTCCCCGAAACTCTGATCATCGTGAACCACGCGGGCGTGCCGGGCGACCGCGAGCCCGAGACGCTGCGAGGCTGGCGCGCCGGCATGGAGGCGCTGAGCCGGCACGACAACGTCGTGGTGAAGGTATCGGGCATCGGCGAGCGAGACCACCCCTGGACCGTGGAGCGCAACCGCGAGGTGGTCGACACCATCCTCGACCTCTTCGGGGGCGGGCGCGCGATGTTTGGCTCGAACTTCCCGGTGGACGGGCTCTGCGCCTCCTACCGGACGATCTTCGACGGCACCCGCGAGATCGCCTCGACGCGCTCCGCCCGCGATCAGCACGACCTCTTCTTCGAGACCGCGCGCCGCGTCTATCGCCCCCTCAAGGGCGGGGTTCCGCTGGCACGCATGGGAGACACCGCATGAACAGCCATCTCCGCTTCCCGCCGGGCAGCCGCCCCGTCGAGGCCGTACTGGTGGGGGCCGGCGCCTTCGGGCGCTCGCTCCTGGGGCAGGGGCGGCGGATGCCGCTCCTCAACGTTCGCGTGGCCGTCGACGTCTCGGCCGAGCGTGCGGCGGACGCCTTCCGCGCGGTCGGCTGGCCGGAGGGTGAGATCACGCTCTGCCGCAGCGCCGAGGAGGCGCGCGAGGCCTGGGAGGCGGGCCAGGCGGTCGCGTCTGGCCGGCTTGCCGATGTCCTGGAGCTTCCGGTCGACATCGTGGTGGAGGCGAGCGGCCACCCGGAGGCGGGCGCCGCCCACGCCCACGCCGCGATCCTCCACGACAAGCACGTCGCGCTCGTCACCAAGGAAACGGACTCGGTGGTCGGGCCCTGGCTCGCGCACCTCGCGCGCGAGCGGGGACGGCTCGTGACACCGGTCGACGGCGACCAGCCGGCGCTCCTGATCGGCCTCGTGACCTGGGCCGAGACGCTGGGTCTGCCGATCATCGCGGCCGGAAAGTCGAGCGAATACGACTTCGTCTACGATCCCGAGGCCGGCCGCATCGCGAACGAGGCGGCAGGCGACGACGTGCCGGGCTTCGAGGCGCTTTGGACGCTGGGTGATCGGCCGGTCGCGGAGGTGCTCGCCCGGCGCGCCGAGGCTGCCGCAAGGTTGCCCCAGCGCACCGTGCCGGACCTTTGCGAGATGGCGGTGGTGGCCAACGCGACGGGCCTGCGGCCCGACGTGCCGGGCTTCCACGTACCGGTCGCGCGCATCGCGGAGGTAGCCGACGTGTTCTCGGAGACCTCGCGCGGCGGGCTCCTGTCGGGGCGTCGCCGACTCGACGTCTTCAACTGCCTGCGCGAGGCCGACGAGGTGTCGTTCGCCGGCGGCGTCTTCGTGGTGGTGGCCTGCGAGGACGCCGAGACCTGGCCGATCCTCGCCGCCAAGGGCCACACCGTGAGCCGAGACGGGCGGGCGGCCATGCTCTGGCTGCCACGCCACATCCTCGGCCTCGAGGCGCCGATCAGCCTTCTCGACACCGTTCTCAACGCGCGATCCGTGGCGCCCGAGCCCCAGCCCGTCGTGGACCTCGTCGGCCGCGCGATGCGCGAGCTTCCCGCAGGGTCGCTCCTGGAGGCGGTCGGGCATCACCACACGATCGACGGACTGGAGCCGGCGCTGGTCGAGGCCGGGCCGCTCGGGAACGAGGCCCCTGCGCCCTACTACCTCATCTCCGGCCGGCGCCTTCGCCGCGCGGTTGCCAAGGGTGCCTTCGTGACGCTCGGCGATCTTGACCTTGGCGAGGGCTCCGCGATGCTGGAACTGCGCCGGGCACAGGATCGCCACTTCTTCGGCGCGGTCGCGCAAGGGGAGGCAGCCTGATGCATCTCGGGATCATCGGGGACGACGTGACGGGGTCGTCGGATGTTGCGAACACGCTGGCGCGGGGTGGTTTGCGGGTTGTTCAGTACGGGGGCGTGCCGTCGGGTGCGGCGGGTGGGGACGTGGAGGCGGGGGTTGTGGCGCTGAAGTCGCGCACGATCCCCGCCGGCGAGGCGGTGGCGCTGTCGCTTCGGGCGCTGGACTGGCTTCTCGACCAGGGCTGCCGGCAGATCCTGTTCAAGGTGTGCTCGACCTTCGACTCGACAAAGGCCGGCAACATCGGCCCGGTGGCCGAGGCGCTGCGCGCGGCACTGGCGCAGCGTTTGGGAACCAGCGCCCCGGTTCCGGTCTGCCCGGCCTTTCCGCGCGCGGGACGCTCGCTCTACCAGGGGCACCTGTTTGTGGCCGACGCGCTCCTGTCGGAGTCGGGCATGCGCGACCATCCGCTGACACCCATGCGCGATCCCGACATCCGGCGCTGGCTGGGCTACCAGACACAGCTCGGCGTCGGGCACGTGGCGGCGCCCACGGTGTTTGCGGGCGCGGACGCGATCCGCCGGGGCGCGCTGGCGCAGGCGGCGGCGAACCGCCCGCTGGTGGTGGTGGACGCGATCCGCGACGAGGACCTCCACGCGATCGGCGAGGCGGCCGCCGACTGGCCGCTTCTGGTGGGCGGCTCGGGGCTGGCGCTGGGTCTGCCGGACGTGTTGCGCGCCAAGGGGCTGGTGGCGCCCCGGGGCGGAAGCGGCGAGGTCGAGGGAACGGGCGCCTGGACCGGCTCGCGCGGTCGGGCGGCGATCCTGTCGGGCTCGTGCTCGGTGATGACGCGCGCGCAGGTGCAGCGCCACCTGGCCGACGGTGCGCCGGGGCTGGAGGTCTCGGCCGACGAGATCGTGGCCGACGGGGCGGCGGCGGTGGCGCAGGCGCTCGCCTTTGCCGAGGCGCACGCGGACGGACCGGCCGCCCCGCTCGTCTACACCTCGGCCGACCCGGCGGTCGTGGCGCAGGCGCAGGCGCGCTTCGGGCGGGAGCATGCGGCGGGCGCGGTGGAGGGCTTCTTCGCCGAGCTGGCGCGCCGGCTGGTGGCGGGGGGCGTCACGCGCCTCGTGACGGCGGGCGGCGAGACGTCGGGGGCGGTGGTGGAGGGCCTGGGGGTCGAGGCGCTCGCCATCGGCCCCGAGATCGCGCCCGGCGTGCCGGCGGTCAGGGCCATCCGCGACCGGCCGCTCTGGCTGGCGCTCAAGAGCGGCAACTTCGGGGGCGAGCGCTTCTTTGCCGAGGCCCTCGACGTGCTCGGGCGCAACGCCCCGTGAGTGCGACCGTCGACAGCGCGGCCCGCGCCGAGAACGCCGCGCGCGAGGCGGTCTGCCGGCTGGCCGCCTCGCTGTTCGACCGGGGCCTGACGCAAGGGGCGTCCGGCAACGTGTCGGTGCGCCTGCCGGACGGGGGGCTGCTCGTCACCCCGACCGGCCGCTCGCTCGGGCGCCTCGACCCCGCGGGGCTGGCCAAGCTCGACGCGGACGGGCGGCTCGTGTCGGGCGATGCCCCCACCAAGGAGGTGCCGCTGCATGCCGCCTTCTACCGGACGCGCGGGACGGCGGGAGCGGTGGTGCACCTTCACTCGGCCCACGCGGTGGCCTGGTCGACGCTGCCCGAGGTCGACCCCGACGACGCGCTGCCCCCCATCACCCCTTACGCGGTGATGCTGCTCGGGCGCGTCAAGCTCCTGCCCTTCTTCGTGCCGGGCGACCCGGCGACCGGCGAGGCGATCCGGGGCTTGGGCGGCCGGCGCTCGGCGGTGCTGCTCGCCAACCACGGGCCGGTGGTGGCGAGCCGCGACCTCGAGGCGGCCGTGAACGCCATGGAGGAGTTGGAGGCCACCGCGCGCCTGGCGTTGCTCACGCGCGGCCACCATCCGCGCCTTCTGTCGGACGGCGAGGTCGCGCGCGTGGTGGAGCGCTTTGGCGTGGAATGGGACGCGTGACGGGAACACCCGGGCCGGACGCGTGAGGGAGACGAGCATGATCGAGTTCTCGGCCAATCTGGGCTTCCTGTGGAGCGAGCTTGCCTTGCCGGACGCCATCCGGCGCGCCGGGGCGGCGGGCTTTGCGGCGGTGGAGTGCCACTGGCCGTATGAGACCGACGCGGGCGCGGTGGCCGACGCCCTGGCCGAGACCGGCCTGCCGATGCTCTCGCTCAACACGCGGCGCGGTCGGCCGGGCGAGAACGGGCTGGCGGCGCTGCCCGGGCGCGAGGGCGAGGCGCGCGAGGCCATCGCGCAAGCGTTCGCGTACGGGGCGCGGATCGGGGCGCGCTTCGTCCACGTCATGGCGGGCGCCGCGCGCGGGCAGGCGGGGGCCGAGGCGACGTTCCTGGCCAACCTCGCCTATGCGGCGGACCTGGCGCGCGACAACGGCATGGGCGTTCTGGTCGAGCCGCTGAACCGGCGCGACGCGCCCGGCTACCTTCATGCCACGGTGGAGGAGGCGGCCGCGCTCGTGCGCCGGCTCGCTCGCCCCGAGGTCCGGATCCTGTTCGACTGCTACCACCAGCAGATCATGGGCGGCGACCTCGTCGCGCGCTTGGCCGCGCACAAGGACCTCGTCGGCCACGTCCAGTTCGCCGCCGTGCCCTCGCGCGCCGAGCCGGATCAGGGGGAAGTCAACTACCGTTGGCTCCTGCCCGCCCTCCAGGACGCCGGATACAAAGGACCCTTCGGCGCCGAGTACAGGCCAGGGAGAGCAACCGATGAGGGGCTGGGGTGGATGGAGAAAATCAAAGGCTGAGTGGAC
>NZ_BBWK01000012.1 GCF_001463765.1 Aureimonas sp. AU4
ACGCGCACACTGCCGCTTAAAGTGCATGCAGTTTGCTGCTGGATCGTGCGCTTTGTCTGCGTCGCGGCGCTTGGGTGCCGCTGGGATAAGCTGGTATGAGAGGCGCAACCTTGTCCGCGTCTTCCAGGAAATCTCTGCCCGAATGGATGCCTCCGACCGCGCCGCCGCCATCTGCCGGGCCATCCGGCGCGCCATCCTCGAACAGGCGCTCAGCCCCGGCGACAAGCTACCCGAGGACACGCTCGGCGAGCGCTTCGGCGTCAGCCGCACGATCGCGCGCCATGCGCTCGGCCAGCTCGCCTCGGAGGGGCTGGTCGAGCTTCGGCGCAACCGCATCGCCCTGGTCGCCACGCCCTCCTTCGAGGAGGCGCGCGACGAGTTCGACATCCGGCGCGAGCTCGAACGCCTCGTCGTCCGCGCGCTCGCCGGCAGCCTGACCCCGGAACAGATCGCCGAGCTGCGCGCCCACGTGGCGGACGAGTCCGAGGCGCGCGGCGGCCCGGATGCCAACTCGATCCGCCTCGCCACCGAGTTCCACGTGAGGCTCGCCGAGATGGCGGGCAAGCCGACGCTCCTGCGATACGTGCGCGAGATCGCCTACCGCTCCTCGCTCTCGCTCGCGACCTTCGGCCGGCCCCATTCCACGGAATGCGCCATCAACGAGCACGGGGCGGTGATCGACGCCCTGGAGGCGGGCGACGCCGAGCGGGCGGCCGCGCTCATGGCCCATCATCTCGACCAGGTGGCCGAGCGGGCCTTTCTGCGCGCGACGCCCGCGCGCGGCGACCTCATGGAGATCCTGGGACCCTATGCCGAGGCCGAGCGCGGCGGCGCCCGCCCGCGCGGGGACTGACGGCGTATCTTTTCGCTTGGCGGCGGGCCGAAACGAGCATACGTTTTGGTCGTCGAAGTGCATGCAGAAGATATGATCGATCGTTGGGCATCGCCTGCGCGATAGGTGTGCAGGCCGCCTGTTTCCCAGTCAGCTTCCCGTGGAAGGAGCCGCCATGATCCGCAGGACCTTTGCCGCCGCCCTCGTCGCCGCTCTCGCCCTCACCGGCGCGGCCTCCGCCAAGACCCTGACGGTCGGCGCCAACATCGGAAACGTGCCCTGGGAGTTCCAGGACGCCTCGGGCCAGACCGTGGGCTTCGAGGTCGAGCTCATGCGCGAGGTCGGCAAGCGCCTGGGCTACGACGAGGTCTCCTTCGAGAACATCCCGTTCAACGGCCTCTTCTCGGCCGTCCAGTCGGGCCGCATCGACGCGGCGGTCTCCTCGATCACCATCACCAAGAAGCGCCTGGAGTCGGTCTCCTTCGCTCAGCCCTACTACGACAGCGACCAGTCGCTCTCGGTCCTCAAGGCGTCGGGCATCGAAAACCTTGCGGGCCTCAAGGGCAAGGTGGTGGGCGTCGACACCGGCTCGACCGGCGACATCTGGTCGACCCAGCACCAGGGCGAGTACGGCATCTCCGACATCCGCCGCTTCGAGGGTCTCGCCCCGGCCATGCTGGACTTGGCCGCCGGCCGCATCGACGGCTACATCTCCGACATCCCGGCCGTCGCCTACTACATCAAGGACAAGCCTCAATACGCCGTGGTGGAGCGCATCCCGACCGGCGAGCAGTATTCGGTGATGTTCGCCAAGGACTCGCCGCTGGCGGCCGAGGCCTCCAAGGCGATCGGCGAGCTGAAGAAGGACGGCACGCTCGCCAAGCTGCACGAGACCTGGTTCGGCAGCGCGCCCGACGCCTCGACCTCGACCGCCCGCGAGGCGGAGATGCCCAAGCCCTGACACGCTGACGCTCGCGGACCCGCCCCCGCCCGGGCGGGTCCATCCCGACCGCCGACATTCGAGACCCGATGGACATCGTCACCACCTTCTTCAACGTCGACGTCCTGTGGAACTCGTTCCCGCTGCTGCTCGGCGGCCTCGGGCGGACGGTGCTCCTCGGTTTCCTGTCGATCGGGCTCGGCCTTCTCGGCGGCCTCGGCCTCGCGCTCGCCCGCCTCTACGGCCGCAAGCCCGTGCGCTGGCTAGCCATCAGCTACATCGACGTCTTCCGCGCGCTGCCCGTGCTCGTCTGGCTCGTGATCGTCTACTACGCGCTGCCGTTCCTGGGCATCCGCTTCTCGCCCTTCTGGGCGGCGACCTTCGCGCTGTCGACCGTGTCGAGCGCCTATGCGGCGGAGATCTTCCGCGCCGGCATCGAGGCCATCCCGCGCGGCCAGTTCGAGGCGGCCGACGCGCTCGGCCTCCACGCCTGGGCGCGCATGCGCCGGGTGATCCTGCCCCAGGCGATCCGCATCGTGATCCCGCCGCTCACCAACAACTCGATCAACGTCCTGAAAGACACCGCGCTCGCCTCGGTCGTGGCGCTGCCCGACCTCCTGAAGCAGGCGACGCAGGCCCAGGCGCTCGCCGCCAACCCCTCGCCGCTGATCGGGGCGGCGATCCTATACCTCCTCATCCTCCTGCCGCTCGTGCGCCTCGTCTCGCGCTTCGAGCAGCATTCGGCCCGCCAGCAGGCGCGCTGACCCCAGTCCCATGAAAGCCAGTCCCATGTCGCTCGATCTCGACTTCGTCCGCTCGCAGTTCCCCGCGCTCGGGGGTGAATGGATCTTCATGGACAATGCCGGCGGCAGCCAGGTGCTGCGCGACGCGGCCGCCCGCGTGTCGGACTATCTCCTCAACACCAACGTCCAGACCGGCGCTACTTACGAGCCGAGCCGCGTATCGACCCAGCGCGTCGCCGAAACGCGGCAGGCCTTCGCCCGCTTCATGAACTGCGACGCGAGCGAGATCGTGGAAGGGCCGAGCACCACGATCCTCCTTCGCTTCCTGTCGGAGGCGATGACAGGCCGCCTCCAGCCGGGCGACGAGATCATCCTCACCAATGTCGACCACGAGGCCCATATCGGCCCCTGGCTGCGCCACGCCGAGCGCGGCGTCACGATCAAGTGGTGGCGCTGCGACCCCGAGACCTTCGAACTCGACCTCGATGACCTTCGCGCCCTGATGACCGAGCGCACCAAGCTCGTCTGCGTCACGCACGCCTCCAACATCCTGGGCACGATCAACCCGATCGCCGAGATCGCCGACATCGTCCACGAGGCGGGGGCGGAACTGGCGGTGGACGCGGTCGCCTACGCCCCGCACCGCGCGATCGACGTCCGGGCGCTCAAGGCCGACTACTACGTCTTCAGCGTCTACAAGGTGTTCGGGCCGCACCATGCGGTGATGTACGGCCGGCGCGACAGGCTGGAAGCGCTCGACAACATCTACCACTACTTCTTCGACAAGAGCCGGGTGCCCCACAAGCTGGAGCCCGGCAACATCAACTACGAGGCGGCCTGGGGCTCGGTCGCGGCGGTCGACTACGTCGCCGAGCTTGGCCGGCAGGCCGACGGCTCGACGGGCCGCGCGGCGATCGAGGCGGGCTTTGCCGCCATCGCCGAGCAGGAACGCGTCGTCACCGAGCGCCTGATGGACTTCCTCGCCTCGCGCAACTCCGTGCGCGTCATCGGGCGCCGCTCCACCGCCGTCGAGGATCGCGTCTCGACGGTGTCCTTCACGGTGGGCGACGAGAACTCCAGGCGCATCGTCGAGGCCGTGGACCGCGCCCATGTCGGCATCCGCCACGGCGACTTCTACGCCCGCCGCATCGTCGAGGAGCACGGGCTGCTCGAGCGGGGCGGCGTCGTGCGCGTCTCGATGATCCACTACAACACGGTGGAGGAGGTGGACCAGCTGATCGCCGCGCTGGAGCCCGAGCTGTGACGCTGGATCTGGCGATCCGCGGCGGCACGATCGCGACCGCATCGGATGTCTTCCGCGCCGAGGTGGGCATCCGCGACGGGCGCATCGTCGAGATCGCGGAAAGCGTCGGCGAGGCGCGCGAGAGCGTGGACGCAGCCGGCCGGCTCGTCCTGCCGGGCGGCATCGACAGCCATGTCCACATCTCGCAGCCCTCGGGCGCCGGCATCCGCATGGCCGACGACTTCGAGAGCGGCACGCGCTCGGCGCTGATGGGCGGCAACACCACCGTCCTGCCCTTCTGCCTGCAGGGCAAGGGCCAGTCGCTGCGCGAGGCGCTCCAGGGCTACCATGCGTTGGCGCAAGGGCAGTGCTACACCGACCACTCCTTCCACCTCATCGTCTCGGACGCGACGCCGTCCGTGCTGGGCCAGGAACTGCCGGCGCTGGTGGCCGACGGCTACACCTCCTTCAAGGTCTTCATGACCTACGAGGACCTCCGGTTGAACGACGCCGAGATCCTCCAGACCATGGACACGGCGCGCCGCACCGGCGCGCTGGTCATGGTCCATTGCGAGAACGAGGACGCGATCCGCTACCTCGTCGGCCAGCACGAGGCGCGCGGCGACGTCGCACCCCGCGCCCACGCCACGACGCGGCCCGTGGCCGTCGAGCGCGAGGCAACGCACCGGGCCGTCAGCCTCGCCGAGGTCGTCGACGTGCCGGTGGTGATCGTCCACGTCTCGAACGGGGCGGCCCTTGGAGAGATCCGCGCGGCGCGGGCGCGCGGCCGGCGTGTCGTTGCCGAGACCTGCCCGCAATACCTCGTGCTCACCGCCGCCGACCTCGAGGGCATGGACTGGGAGGGCGCGAAGTTCGTGTGCTCGCCGCCGCCCCGCGACGCCGCCGAGCAGGTGGCCTGCTGGACCGGCCTCGAGAACGGCGACTTCGACCTCTTCTCCTCCGACCACTGCCCGTTCCGCTACGACGACGTGGAGGGCAAGCTGAACCCGCGCGGGCGAACGAGCTTCCGCCATGTGCCGAACGGCATACCGGGGGTCGAGACGCGGCTGCCGATCCTCTTCTCGGAAGGGGTGATGAAGGGCCGCATCGATCTTTCCCGCTTCGTCGCGCTGACGGCGACCAACCACGCGCGCATCTACGGCCTCGCCACCAAGGGTTCGATCGCGGTCGGCATGGACGCCGACATCGCGATCTGGAATCCGGAGGCGCGCCGCACGATCCGCCACGCCGACCTTCACGACGGCGCCGACTACAGTCCCTACGAGGGGCTGGAGGTCATGGGCTGGCCCGAGGACGTCATCCTCGGCGGCCGGGTCATGGTGCGCGGCGGCGCGCTGGTCGGCGAAAAGGGCGCGGGGACCTACCGCCCGCGCGCGCTGTCGAGCCTCGCGCGGGTGACGTGAGCGCCCGCAAGAGTCTCAAGGCAGGTCGCGGACCTTTCGAAGCTGGATCCGAACCGGCTGGCCGCCGACCGTGATGTCGTAGGTCGCCGTCTCGTCGATGGCGACCGGCAGCTCGAACCGGATTTCCAGCGCCTGTCCGCCGTCGAGGCGCTGGCCGGTGACCAACTGGGTTTCACCGAGCGCGCGCATGGACGCGATCCCGTGGACGCGTCCCTCGTTCACCCCATAGGACCCGTCATAGGTGCCGCCGGTCACGTCCACGCCGCTGACGATGCCGTGGCCTACATAGAGCGAACCGCGCCCGCCGCCCGCTGCGCCGACGAACCGGACGGCGTAGAGCGCCGGCGTGACGACCTCGCCTGAAGCCTCGGAGCGCTGCGCCTGGGCCGGAACGGCGACGGTCGCCGCAAAGGCCGGCAAGGGCACCGCCATCGCCAGCACGAAGGCTCCCGTCACCTATCGCATCGCTCGAGACCTCCTCGGCATGGCCGTCCTGCAGAGAATCTGGATCGCAACCGGTGCGGGTGAAGGTGCCGCGACCGGTCTTTCCGAAAAGCTGCGCCCAGGAAATCGAACAATCCGCTGCGTGGGGGTTGCGCAATGTTTTGAAAGAGCCCACAGTTACAGGGTCGATAGACGGCCGGAACTTTTGGCCCCGCGCTCGCCAGTGCAGCGCCTTGCTTTCAAGCTTCTTCCTGAACACTCGATCTGCAACGGATGGCAGCTCATGCCAGCCGACGAGAACTTTATTCTGAAAGGTATCCCATGACGACGGGAACCGTGAAATTCTTCAATCACGACAAGGGTTTTGGCTTCATCGCGCCGGACGACGGCAGCAAGGACGCCTTTGTCCACATCAGCGCGATCGAGCGCTCGGGGCTGAGCGGCCTGCAGGAAGGCGACAAGGTCAGCTTCGAGCTGGTCGCCGACCGCCGCACCGGCAAGATGGCCGCCGAGAACCTCCAGTCGATCTCCTGATCGCGCACCTCCGAGGCTCCCTGCGAGCCCGGACGGCCTAGTCTCCTCCTCTTTTCCCCGACCACGGATGGACTGGCGGCCGAGAAGGGCGAGGGGTCTTGCTTCACCGACCGAAGGCCCCGTTCCGACGAGGAAGCGGGGCCTTTTCGTATCAAGCCGTCGCGGCTGCGGCCGAGACCGGAAGGACATTCCCATGGATCGTTCGACGACACCCAAGACGCAGGCCGAACGCCTCTTCATTCCTCACGACAACCGGCCCGAGAAGGGATCGGCGATGCGGACCATCGCGGCGCAGGCCGCCGCGACGCAGGACAAGACGGCGAGATTGCGAGCCCTCCGCCTCGCGCACGAGGCCACGATCGTCGTGGCCCCCGAGCCGAAGAAGCGCGCCTCGCGCGCCAAGAAGAGCGCCTGAGCGCTCGACGCATTTCAGGACCTTTGGCAGCATCGGTGCGTTCGTCGCCGTCGGTGGGTGCGCGTCAGTTCTTGCGTGTCTGGCGCGCGGCCTATCGCGCGTCGCGTCTGACCTTCCCGCGCGGCCTCACCTTCCCGCGCCTGTGCCCTAAGCCGATTTGGCTCGAATGCGGGGGACTGGGCCGCCAACTCCTTCGCCGTGGCGCGCTCCGCCTTGAGCCGGGCCTGCCGCCAAGCCGGCTTCTCCTCGCGCTGCCGGCGCCGTAGGCAGCCACGACGGCGGCACGCTCGGCGCGGACGCGTTTGAAGGGCCGGGTCGCCCTGCTGGGCCTTCGTATTCACAGCTCTGCGGCGTCCAGATCGGCCTTTGATCTCCTCTCCCTGACAGCAAACGGGCCCGGTCGCTTTCGCGACCAGGCCCGTGGGTGCAGGAGTGTCGGTGGACAGGGTGAGGGAACAGCCCCGCCGGCCTGTCAGGCGTTGCGAGCCGCCATGTAGGTATCCAGCTTCCGGCGCGAGGGCCCGTATCGCTTGATGATCGTCTTGGCCTCGCCGGGCGGGATACCGTACTTCTTGGCGAAGGCTTCCGGTTCGTAGGGCTCCTCGTGGGAGGCCTTGCCCGGCTTGGCCGGGGTCTTGCTTTGGTTGGTCATGGCAGCACGTGCCTTTCCCCGCGTCAGTTCGCGGAAGAGGAAGTGGTGTCCGGCACATCCTCGCGAGCGTCGCGCGACGCGGCCTCGGAATCGCTCTTGGCCGCCTTGGCTGCCGCCTTCTCCGCCTTCTTGGCGGCCTTGGCCTTGTCACGCTCCTGGCGCTCGAAGTTGTAGTTCGGTGTCCGCATGAGGATCGGTCCTTGAGTGCCGGTAAAGCGTATATGGGGACGATCAGGCCGCTTCGCCCGGATCGACCGCGACTTATTTGTCGAATTCCGCGCCTCCGGCCGCCTCGGCCAGCCGGACCTCGGCCAGTCGCCGACGCTCCCGGACCGCCATGATCTCGGCTTCGAGCTTGGATGCGGCGGGATGCGTCCGCTCCGACCCGTCGGTGGTCACCACGAGGTGCCAGTGACCGGAGATGCAGCGGATGGTGGTGGCAGGAAGGGGCATGCGCGTCGCCTTGTCGGAGTGATCGGGCGACGGATCGCAACGGGATGGTCGTAGCCGAGGAGCCTTGCGTCAGGGCGACCGGACGCGCGGCCCCGGGCAGATGTTTCAACGCCCCGGCCGCTCCGACGCCCCGCGGGCGCTTGCCCCGTCACAGAGGCCGGGCGCTCATCTCCAGCCAGTCGAGTTCCTCTTCGACGCGGCGATAGGCCTCGTCACCGATCGTGCCGTCGTCGCGCAAGAGCCCGATCTCCCGGCGCGCAGCCATCACCATGCGCAGCCGAACGTGGTTCTCGGGTCGCTCGCGCAGGTCCGCTCCCTCCATCGCCTGGGACAGCGCCTCGGCATATTCCTCGGCGATGCGGCGGGCGGCGGGGGAGGTGTCGCCGTCGAGCTCGGCCAGGCCCGCCTTGATCACCGTCTTGCGCGCGCGGCGCAGCTCGCTCTCCACGGTCCGGTCCTCGGGCAGGCGCAGGAAGCGCAGGAGCGGGCCCAGCGTCAGCCCCTGGATGAGAAGCGTGCCGAGCACCACCACGAAGGCGGCGAGCTGCATGAAGTCGCGATAGGGGAAACCCTCCGGCAGCGCGATCGCCGCCGCCAGCGTGACGATGCCGCGCATGCCCGACCAGCCGATCACCAGCGAGGGGCCGATGCCGGCCTGGTCTTCGTCCGCCGCCTCGCGGCGCAGCTGCCGCAGCCCGTGATGGGCCGCGACCCAGGCGAGGCGCACCACGATCACCACGACGAGAAGCAGGAGCGACAGGCCGATGAAGCGCTCCTGCTCGGCCACGGTCAGCGCCTCCAGGATGGGCCGCAGCTCCAGCCCGATCAGCGTGAAGGCGAGGACGTTGAGCACCACGGTCACGGTTTCCCAGACCGCGAAGGAGGTGACGCGCAGATGCGCGCGCATGGCGTACTGCGTGCCGCGCGCCACCGTGATCGCGAAGACCACGACGGTGATGACGCCCGACAGGCCGAGCCGCTCGGCCCCGAGCCAGGCGCCGAAGGTCACCACGAACTGGAAGATCGTGGCGCTCGGCCCGTCGGTCATGCGCCCGATCAGGCGGCGCGTGACCTGCGCGAACAGGAAGCCCGCCACCGCGCTGCCGATGAAGACGAGGCCGAAGGCGGGCAGCGCCTCGCTCCAGGCAAATCCCCCTGCGGCCACCGCGCCGAGGCCCAGACGGTAGATCAGCAGCGAGGAGGCGTCGTTGAGAAGGCTTTCCCCTTCCAGGATGACGCGCAGCCTGTAGGGCGGGGCGACCGCGCGCAGGATCGCCAGCGCCGCCACGGCATCCGGCGGGGCGAGCAGCGCACCGAGCGCGATCGCCGCGCCCCAGGGCATGTCCGGCAGGGCGAGGTGCACGACGAGCGCCACGACCAGCGTCGTCAGCCCGACCGCCACCAGAACCAGCGAGGAGACCTCCAGCCAGTTGCGCTTGAGGTCGCGCAAGGACGAATCGTAGGCCGCGTCCGACAGGACCGGCGCGACGAAGAGCGCGAGGATGAGGTCCGGCGGCAGCTCCAGGCGCGGCCCGCTCGGCAGGAAGGCGAGAAGCGCGCCGCCCAGCGCGAGCAGCGTCGGATAGGGCACGCTCAGACGTCGCGCCAGCATGGACAGGAGCGTCGCGCCGAAGAGAAGCGCGAGAAGGGACTCGAAGACGTGCATGGGGCCCCCGGGGTGCGGTTGGCGCCGAGACGCGGCGGCATGGTCCCGTTTAGCCGCTCGGGGCGAGCGCGATCAACGCGCCGTGAGCCCGGCTTGATCGATCGTCAGCCGTCCGGCCGGAAGCCGAGGACGAAGGCCACGACGGCTTCGGCCGGCATCTCGCAGGGCAGGAGGCGCAGGCCTTCCTCCAGCCGGTAGACGTTGGCGCTGACGCGCCCCGGCCCGCCGAGCTCCTCGCCCCAGAGCCAGCGGCGGCGCCCGTCCGGCGACCGGTTGAGCGTGACGCCCCAGCGGCGGCCCTCGAACGCGCCCTCTCGAAAGCCTTCCGGCAACAGGTCGAGGGCGCGGGCGAAGGCGTCGAGGTCGAGGCTCATGCCGGTTCAACGTCGCGGGGCGCGAGGCGGTTCGTTTCGGGAGCCTTGCAATAAAACCTCCGCATTTGCCCGGCAAAGGGCCCCCGCGTCCCGTTCCGGGGGGAGGGGACGCGCCGTCATCATGGGGATACGTGCCGCCTTGCAGAACCGACGCCTTGCCGCCTTCGTCGCGCTGATCGCCCTTCTCGTTCCGCTCCTTCTCTCGCCCGCGCGCGCCCAGGACGTGCCGGACGGGGCCAAGGCGCCGATCGCGACGCTCGACCAGCAGGCCGCCGAGCTCGCCGCCGTCCAGGCGGCGGCCAACGCCGCCGGCACGGACACGGACGCCAAGGCGGACCTGCGCGACCGGGCGATGGCGGTGGGGAGCGCCGCCAACGACGCGGCGGCGCTGCTCGTTCCCGAGCTCGACGCCGCCAATGCCCGGCTCACGGAGCTCGGAGAGGCGAGCGAGGGCGAGGCGCCCGACGTCCAGGAGCAGCGCACACGCCTCACCGCCCAGCGCGACGCCGTGGACTCGGCGATCAAGCGCGGGCGGCTGCTCGCCGCCGACGCCAAGGACACGATCGACCGCCTGATCCGCGAGATCAACGAGGCCTTCAACCGCGACACGTTCCGCAAGGTCGCCTCGCCGCTCTCGCCGCTTCTGTGGCAGACCGTCGCGCGCAACCTGCCCGATGACCTGGCGCGGCTGCGCGACTTCACGCACGACAACGTCACGCGCCTTCTGGAGACGCGCACCTCCTCGCGCATCGCCGTGGTGCTCGGCGGGCTCGGGCTGGCGCTCCTGATCCTCGTGCCCGTGCGGCGCTGGCTGCGCGACGCGGGCCGCAACTTCGCGGTGCGCCAGGTGCCCGCGACCCGCGCGCGGCGCTCGGGGCTCGCCCTCTGGTTCGTCCTCGTCGGCACCCTGATCTCGACGCTCGGCGTCTCGGCCCTGTTCCTGGCGCTCTACTGGGCGGACATGCTGACCAACGCCACGCGTCCGCTGCTCGAGGTCCTGAGCGTCACGGCCGGGGTCGGCGGCTTCGTGGTGTCGCTCGGCGCGGGCCTTCTTCTCGTCGGCAAGGCCTCCTGGCGTCTCCTGCCCATCTCCGAGGAGACGGCCGAGAGCCTTCGCTTCCTGCCGCTCGCCACAGCCCTCGTCTCGTTCTTCGCCGTGTTCCTGATCGAGGGCGGCAACGCGGTGGGCGTCAGCCGCTCGGCCGTGGTGCTTCTCAACGCGGTGGCCGCGCTCGCCTATGTCGCGCTGATCGTGACCGTCCTCGTCACGCTGGGCCGCGTCCGGCGCCGGCAGGACGACGAGGTGCGCGAGCCGGGCGGGGCGACGACCTGGGTGACGCTCGCCACCGTCGCGGCGTGGATCTGCGTGGCGGTCAGCCTCGCGGCGGCGCTTCAGGGCTATGCGAACCTCGCGCTCTTCATCAGCCGGCAGACGATCTGGACCGCCGTGGTCGCGGCCGCGGCCTATCTCCTTCTCGTGGTGGCGGACGACCTGTGCACCACGATGTTCGCGCCCGAAAGCCGGCTCGGCCGCGCGCTCCACGCGAGCCTCGGCTTGCGCAAGTCCCAGGTGCGCCAGCTCGGCGTCGTCCTGTCGGCGCTCCTGCGCATCGCGATCCTCGTGCTCGCCGCCCTTCTCCTGTCGGGGCCGCTCGGGCCCGGCGCCTCGTCGCTCTTCTACCAGTTCGGCTCGTCTGCCGAGATCCGCATCGGCGGCTTCACGATCGTGCCGGGCGCGATCCTCAAGGCGGCGGTCGCGCTGGCCATCGGCATCACCTTGATGCGCGGCGTCCGCCGGTGGCTGGACGAGCGCTACCTGCCGGCGACCGACCTCGATCCCGGCGCGCGCAACTCGGTGTCGACGATCGTCGGCTATGCCGGCATCATCCTCGCGAGCTTCTGGGCGCTGACCTCGCTCGGCATCGGCATGGAGCGCATCGCGCTCGTGGTCTCGGCGCTGTCGGTCGGTATCGGCTTCGGCCTTCAGGCGATCACGCAGAACTTCGTGTCGGGCCTGATCCTTCTGGCCGAGCGGCCGGTGAAGATCGGCGACACGGTGCGCATCGGCACCGACGAGGGGGACGTGAAGCGCATCTCGGTGCGCTCAACCGAGATCCAGATCGCCGACCGCTCGACCCTGATCGTCCCGAACTCGGAGCTCATCACCAAGCCCGTTCGCAACATGACCATGGCGAACCCACTCGGCCGCATCCAGATCAGCTTCTCGGGTCCGCTGGAGGTCGACGCCGAGGCGGTGCGCCGCACCGTGCTCGCGATCTTCGAGGACCACGAGGCGGTGCTGTCGGAGCCGGCGCCCAGCCTCTTCATCGACGGGATCGAGAGCGGGCAGGTGCAGTTCAAGGCGTTCGCCTTCGTGTCCGCGCCGCGTCTCGTCTATTCCACGCGCTCGGCGCTCCTGTTCTCGATCCTCGGGCGCTTCCGCGAGGAGGGCATCCCGATCGTCAAGCCGGCATGAGGGGCTTCGAACCTCAGGCGACGAGGCGCGGCAGCGACACGGCGGAGCGGCGCGTCGGCGTGGCGGTGAAGGCCTGCGTGTGCTCGAAGGAGCGAACGCCCGCCTGACTGCCGAGGCCGGTGGCGTTGAGCGCCGAGGTCGCCTGGGCGAAGCGCACCATGGTCTCGGGGTCCATGCCGTGCACGAGGCCGGTGGCGATGCCGGCGTTGAAGGCGTCGCCGCAGCCGCAGGAGCAGACCATCTGGATGTCGAAGGCCGGCATCAGGAAGCGGTCGCCGTTGGCGTGGCGATAATAGGCGCCGTTCTCGCCGAGCGTCAGGATGCAGCAGGTGACGCCCCGGTCGAGGAAGAAGCGCGCGACGTCCTCGATATCCTCGAGACCCGACAGGACGCGCGCCTCCTCGATCGAGGGGAGGAAGTAGTCGGTGTAGGGCAGGAGGCCGACGACGTTGGCGAGATCCTTCTCGGCCGCCGCGAAGACGTCGACCGTGGTCAGCGCGCCGCGCCGCTTGGCCTCCGCGAAGAGCCGCGCCGAAGGCTCGCCGTCCATGCGGTCCATGAGGCCGACGCCGCCCAGATGCACGACGGTGGCGTCGAGCATCTGGTCGAGGCTGTCGTCACTCACCGCGAAGGCGCCGGTCGCCCCCCGCATGTGCAGCGCCGGGCGCGAGCCGTCGGCGCGCGTCAGGATGATCGAGGTCGAGGTGCCGACCCCTGCGCAGCGCTGCATGAGCGAGATGTCGATGCCGAACTGCGCCATGCGGTTCAGCACCCAGTCGGCCATCAGGTCGTCGCCGACGCCGCCCACCGCCAGGCACTTCAGGCCGTGCTTGGCGGCGGCCACCACGGCCGCGCCCGCCGCGCCGGACACGGCGATGTCGATCTGCGGGATGAACGCCGTTCCGCCGCCGGCCGGGATCTCGCCGACGGGGCGGCCGAGGCAGTCGAAGGTGATGAAGCCGATCGAGGTGTAGTCGTAGCGCGCCATGGTCCGCGTCTCCTCCCTTATGCCTGCGGCGGGGCCCCTTTCCAGGTCCCGCGAATGTCTAGTGAAGCGTTGCCCGCGCGCTCTCGATGATCGCCTCGACCTCGGCGTGGGCCGCCTCGCTCGCGCGGCCCGTCAGCGCGATCTCGGTGCGCCGGCGCAGGATGTCGTCGGCGGTTCGCACCAGCTCGTGCCGCGCGATCCAGCGGATTTCGGCGTCGTGGTAGTCCGGCAGCGCGCGAAGCGTCGCGCCGTCCGAGGCGCCGATCGCCTCGGCGACGGGCCGGGCCCGCGTGCCGTAGCGCAAGAGAAGCCGCTCGCCGACGGATGCGCGCGCGAGCCGGTCCAGTTCGGCCGCGAGTTTCGCGCGGCCGCGCGCGTCCACAGGGAAGTCGCGGCCCCCGCCGATGGCGAGATCGGCCGTGGAGGCGCGCCGCGCGCGCCCGAGATGCCCGAGCACGCGGTCGGCGGCCTCTTCCGAGAAGCCGCGATAGGTGGTCCACTTGCCGCCGATCAGCGACAGGACCGGCACGTCCGTGCCCGGCAGCTTGTCCTCGCCGAAGGAGTGGTCGCGACTGATCTCGCCGGGATTGTCGACATCCGCGCGCGGCAGCGGGCGCACGCCGCAGAAGCTGTAGACGACGTCCTCGCGCCCGATCGCCATATTCGGAAAGACCTCGGCCACGACGCCGATCATGTAGCCGATCTCGTCCTCGCTCACCTCGGCCTCGTCGGGGTGGGCGACCGGAATGTCGGTGGAGCCGATGAGGACACGGTTCTTGAAGGGGTAGAGGAGGTTCACGCGCCCGTCGGCCGAGCCGAAATAGACCATGCGACCGTTCAGCGCCGCGAGAAGGCCGGGGTGCTCCACCACGACGTGGCTGCCCTTGGTGCCGCCCATGTAGCGGCTGTTGAGGCCGAGCGCCGCGTTCACGTCGTCGATCCAAGCGCCGCCGGCATTCACCACGAGGTCGGTGGTGACGCGCTCGCGCCGGCCCGTCAGCCGGTCCTCGATCTCGATCACGCCGCCCGCTTGGCCGCGCGCCGTGCAATAGGTTCGGATGCCGCTCCCCGGATTGTCGGCGAGCGCGTCGAGCGCGATCTCGAGGCCGAGCCGCTCGGCGTGGTCGAGCCGCGCCTCGTAGTAGAGGCCGACCGCCAGGATGCCCGGATCGAGGCCGGGCAGGAGGCGCTGCGCCTCGCGCCGGCCGACGAAGCGATGCACGGGCATGGCGCGGAAGCGCCGGCCGAAGATATCGTAGAGCGTCAGGCCGAGCGCGGTGATCAGCCGGCCGCGGTCGTTGAGCCTGGCCTTGAGGCCGAGGAAGCGCCTGGCGGAGGGCACGATGCCGCCGAACCAGGAGCGCACGGGCAGGGCGGTCTCGAGCGGCGCCACGGCGTGCGGCGCGTTGCGCAGGAGGAGGTTGCGCTCCTCCGCCGACTGGCGAACCAGGCGGAACTCGCCGGTCTCGAGATATTTCAGCCCTCCGTGCATCAGGCGCGAGGAGGCCGCGCTCGCGCCCCCGCACAGGTCTCCCCGGTCCACGAGCAGGCAGTCCACGCCCTGCAGGCACAGGTCGCGGAACGTGCCGATGCCGTTGATTCCCCCGCCGACGACGAGAACGGGAACGTGGCGGATGTCGGAGGGTGAGGCGTCCATGGCGGTTCTGAAGCGGGGGCGTTCAGGACACGATCGCGACCTTGATCGCGTCGCCGCGCACGGCCGTGTCCAGCGCCTCGTTGATCGAGGTGAGCGCGAGACGATGCGTCAGGACGGGCCCGGTGTCGAGCGGTCCCGTGGCGATGAGGTCGGCGACGTCGCGAACCGGAGGCGCGTCGCCCGGGAACTCGCGGCGGAGCGCGGATGGGAAGCGCACGCCCATGGCCCGGCGGCTGGTTGGAATGGCCACGCCACGCGCCACCGTCTCGCTCCTGCGACCCGCATTTCTTGCCAGCGACGAGCGCGGGACATGCGTTTTCCCGACAGGGGAACGGCGTAAAATGACGCTGTGAACTGTTGTCTTTCACCTAATACAAATGTATCTTTCTCGCATGGAGGACGTCCGATGAGCATTCTGCAGGTGGGCCTGGCGGCCGAGCTTCAGGCCTATGCCGACCAGCATGGTCCGGTGACCGTGGGTCTGGCCGGCTCCGGCCAGATGGGCACCGACATGGTGGTGCAGCTGACCCTCATGCCGGGCGTGCGCCTGGGCGCCCTGTCGGAGCTGAACATCGCGGGCGCGGAAAGCGCGCTGCGCATGGCGGGCTCGGAATTCTCGCGCGCCTCGAGCGCCGGCGACATCGACCGCGCCATCGAGGGCGGGCGCGTCGCGCTCACCGAGGACTACAAGGCGCTGTGCTCCAGCGGCCGGATCGACGTCATCATCGACGCCACGGGCAACCCGAACGTCGGCACGCTGATCGCGCTGGAGGCGTTCCGCAACGGCAAGCACGTCGTGATGCTGAACGTCGAGGCCGACATCACGATCGGCCGTTTCCTGCGCGAGGAGGCCGCCAAGGCCGGCGTCATCTACACGGGCGCGGCGGGCGACGAGCCGGCGGCGACCGTCGAGATCATCGGCTTCGCCCAGTCGCTCGGCTTCGATATCGTGTGCGCGGGCAAGGGCAAGAACAATCCCCTGAAGTTCGATGCCACGCCGGACGCCTACGAGGAG
The DNA here is from genome assembly GCF_001463765.1 of Aureimonas sp. AU4. Lineage (GTDB taxonomy): Bacteria > Pseudomonadota > Alphaproteobacteria > Rhizobiales > Rhizobiaceae > Aureimonas. Next base: position 15,857 of record NZ_BBWK01000012.1, read on the forward strand.
GAGGCGCGCCAGCGCAACATGAACGCGCGCATGCTGGTGGAGTTCGTGGACGGCTCGAAGACCATGATCGAGATGGTGGCCGTCGCCAACGCCACGGGCCTCGTGCCCGACGTGCCGGGCATGCACGGGCCGGCCGCGACGCGCGACGAACTCGCCTCCGTCCTCTGCACGAAGCAGGACGGCGGCGTCCTGTCGGGCCCCGGCAAGGTCGACTACTCCATCGGCAAGGGCGTCGCGCCCGGCGTCTTCTGCATCGTGAAGCCGAAGCATGATCGCGTGCTCGAGCGCATGAGCGATCTCAAGATGGGTCCCGGCCCGAACTACACGATCTTCCGGCCCTACCACCTGACCTCGCTCGAGGTGCCGCTCTCGGCGGTGCGTGCGGTGGTCAAGAAGACGCCCGACCTCGTCCCCGCCGAGCGCCCGGTCGCCGAATGCGTGACGCTCGCCAAGCGCGACCTGAACCCGGGCGACACGCTCGGCAAGATCGGCGAGTACGACTATCGCGGCTTCGCGATGACTTGGGAAGGCGCGCGAAACGAGGGCGCCCTGCCGCTGGGTCTGGCCGAGCGGGCCCGCGTCATCAAGCCGATCAAGGCCGGCGAGAAGCTGACCTATGCCAACTGCGAGCCCGACGACAGCCTCGTGATCACCCAGATCCGCCGCCGTCTCGACCAGGCCGACGGCCGGTTCGCGACGCAGGCCGCGTAGAGCAGACCCACCCCGCAAGGAGCCGATTCCCATGTCCGCCATCCCGCGCAGCTCCGAGGTCGCAGACGCCGCCTCCCAAGGCGTGGCCCCGCGAGGCGGCGACAACCGGCCCTTCGCCTTTCGGCACTTCCCGGCCGAGGTCCTGAGGGACGCGCTGCGCCAGATGCATCTCATCCGCCGCTTCGAGGAAGGGGCGGAGGAGAGCTACATGCGCGGCCTCATCCACGGCACGATGCATCTCTCGATCGGCCAGGAAGCCTCGGCGGTGGGGGTCTGCCTGCCGCTCACCGAAACCGACCAGATCACCTCGACCCATCGCGGCCACGGCCATTGCATCGCCAAGGGCGCGGAGGTGGGGAAGATGTTCGCCGAGTTCTTCGGCAAGGAGACGGGCTATTGCCGGGGGCGCGGCGGCTCCATGCACATCGCCGACGTCGCCAAGGGCAATCTCGGCGCCAACGGCATCGTGGGCGGCGGCCTGCCCATCGCGGTGGGTGCCGCGCTTTCCATGAAGATGCAGCGCCGGCCCGACGTCGTCGTCTCCTTCTTCGGCGACGGCGCCAACAACGAGGGCGCCTTTCACGAGGCGCTGAACATGGCCTCGATCTGGAAGCTGCCGGTCGTGTTCGTGTGCGAGAACAACAAGTACGGCATGTCGGTCTCGACCGAGCGCTCCACCGCCGTCAAGAACATCGCCGAGCGCGCGGTGGCCTACGCGATGCCGGGCGTGACCGTCGACGGCAACTCGCTGTCGGACGTGTCGGAAGCCTCCGTCACGGCCATAGAGCGCGCGCGTCGCGGCGAGGGGCCGACGCTGATCGAGTGCAAGACCTACCGCCATCGCGGCCATTCCAAGAGCGACCGCAACCGCTACCGTACCAAGGAGGAGATCGATGACTGGATCTCGAAGGATCCGATCGGTCGCTTCGAGGCGGAGATGCTGGAATACGGCGTGGTGAACGCGGCTGCGATCGACGAGATCCGCGCCGGCGTCGAGCGCGAGATCGCGGAGGGCATCGAGTTCGCCAGGAACTCGCCGTCCCCTGACCCGTCCGAAGCGACGCGTTTCGTCTACACGGCCTGAACAGCCGACCCCAAGGAATCCCCGGATGAGCGAACTTGCGAACGCGGCAGCCGGCCGCGAGCTTTCCTATGCCCAGGCGATCCAGGAAGCGATCGCCATCGCCATGGAGGAGGACAGCCGCGTCTTCATCATGGGCGAGGACATCGGCGTCTACGGCGGCGCCTTCCAGGTGACGGGCGACCTCGTGCACCGCTTCGGCGCCGAACGCGTGATCGACACGCCGATCGCCGAGCTCGGCGGGGCAGGGGTTGCGGTGGGCGCCGCGCTCACCGGCATGAAGCCGATCTACGAGTTCCAGTTCTCGGACTTCGCGACGCTCGCCATGGAGCAGATCGTGAACCAGGCGGCGAAGCTGCGCTTCATGCTCGGCGGCAACGTCTCGGTGCCGCTCGTGATGCGCTTTCCCGCGGGCTCGGGCACGGGCGCGGCCGCGCAGCACTCCCAGAGCCTCGAAGCCTGGCTCGGCCACGTGCCGGGCCTCAAGGTCCTGCAGCCCTCGACGCCCCACGATGCCAAGGGCATGCTGCTCGCCGCGATCGACGACCCCGATCCGGTGATGATCTTCGAGCACAAGATCCTCTACAAGATGAAGGGCCTCGTGCCGGAAGGGCGCTACACGGTCCCGATCGGCAAGGCCGCCGTGGTGCGCGAGGGGCGGGACCTGACGATCGTGGCCAGCGCCATCATGGTCCACAAGGCTCTGACCGCCGCGGAGGAGCTGGCCCGCGACGGGATCGACGTCGAGGTCGTCGACCTCAGAACGATCCGTCCGATGGACCGCGAGACCATCATCGCGAGCGTCATGAAGACCGGGCGCCTCGTCTGCGTCTACGAGGGCGTGAAGACGCTGGGCGTCGGCGCCGAGATCGCGGCCATGATCGCGGAGAGCGAGGCCTTCGATTATCTCGACGCGCCGATCGTGCGGCTGGGGGGCGCGGAATCGCCCATCCCCTACAATCCCGAGCTGGAAAAGGCGGTGGTGCCGCAGGTTCCCGACATCCTTGCGGCCGTGCGCTCGCTGCACAAGCGGGAGCGCTGAGCCATGCCGACCGAGGTGATCCTGCCCAAGGTCGACATGGACATGGCGACCGGCCAGATCTCGCGCTGGTTCTACCGGGAGGGCGACCGGATCAAGAAGGGCGAGCCGCTCTTCGAGATCGAGACCGACAAGGCCGCCATGGAGGTCGACGCGCCGGCCAGCGGCACGCTGCGCGACGTGACCGGGGCGGAAGGCGTCGATATCGCCATCGGTGCGGCTGTCGCCTGGATCTATGCCGAGGGCGAGCGCTACGAGGCCGCGCCCACCACCGGGGCCGGCAAGCCGGAGGCGGTCGGGCCGGATCCGGATGTCGAGGTGGACTCGGGGCCCGTCACGCAACGAGACGTGGCAGTCGTCGCGGGCCGGGCTGAGGACGCGACGCAGCCCATCACCGCGTCGGACGGCTCGCGTCGCGGCGTTCGCGCCACCCCACTCGCCCGGCGTCTCGCGCGCGAGCATGGCATCGACCTCTCGACGCTGACGGGTCGTGGCCCGTGCGGGCGCATCGGGCGCGAGGAGGTCGAGGAGGCGGTCGCCGCGCGCCGAAGCGAGACCGCCCCGGCGCCTGCCTCGGCCAACGGCCCGGTTTCCTCACCCGTGTCCCCCGCTCCGGTCGTGGAGAGGAGCGCCGAGCAGGCGCCCCGCGCGGCACCCGCGAACCCGCCGCTCAACGCCGTCTGGCTGCGGCAGGGCGCGGGAACGCCGGTGATCCTGATCCACGGCTTCGGCTCCGAGCTCGCGAGCTGGCGTCCGATGCTGTCCGAGATCGCGGACGACATGCCCATCCTCGGCATCGACCTCCCCGGGCATGGCGGCTCGGTGGACCGCGAGGCATCAAGCTTCGAAGACCTCGTCGCGGCGGTCGAGGACACGATCCGTGCCTTCGGCATCGCGTCGGCCCATCTCGTCGGCCACTCGCTCGGCGGCGCGGTGGCGGTGGCGGTGGCGGGCGGCATCGCGCTGGAGACGCGCTCGCTGCTTCTGGTCGCGCCCGGCGGCTTCGGGCCGGACATCGACACCGGCTTCACGGACGGCTTCGCCCGCGCAAGCGAGGAGCCGGCGGTGCGCGCCTGGCTGCACCACCTCGTCGCCGACCCCGCCGCGCTGTCGGACGGCTTCGTGCGCGCGACAGCGCGAGGCCGAGCCGACGGACGCCAGACCCTCGCGCAGACGAGGCTCGCAGGCCGGCTCTTTTCGAACGGCACGCAGCATTTCGACGTGCGCCGGCTCGTGGGCGAGCTGTCGATGCCGGTGAAGATCGTAGTGGGCGCCGAGGACCGCGTGCTGCCGGCGCGCCACTTCACCGGGCTTCCCGGCCGCATCGCCTTGCACATCTTCGCCCGCACCGGCCATATGCCGCAGATCGAACAGCGGGCCGAGGTCGCCCGGCTCCTGCGCGAGCTCGCCCGCTAAACCGACGCCGCCCGGCCCGATCGAGCGGCGCGACAACCGAAAGACGCGGCATGGCGCAGTTCGACCTCATTATCTTCGACTGCGACGGGGTGCTCGTCGACTCGGAGATCCTGGCGCGCCGCGCGGTGCAGTCCGTCTTCCGCCAGGCGGGAATCGAGATCACCGCCGAGATGGTGGACGCGGTGGTCGGCATGAAGTTCGCCGACCTCCTGGCCGGGCTCGAGGAGCGCACGGGCCGCAAGCTGTCGCAGGACTACCATCCGCGCTTCTGGAGCGAGACCAAGGCGCTGTTCTCGGCCGAGCTCCTGCCGGTGCCGGGCGTGGCGGACTTTCTGGAGCGCTCGACCCTGCCGCGCTGCGTCGCCTCCTCCTCGGACCACGAGCGCATCCGCCACAGCCTCAGCGTCACGAAGCTCGACCGGTTCTTCGGAGCGGATGCGATCTTCTCCTCGCACGACGTCAGGCGTGGCAAGCCCGAGCCCGACCTCGTGCTGCACGCAAGCGCCCGCATGGGTGCCCAGCCGGAGCGCTGCCTCGTGATCGAGGACTCGCGCTTCGGCGTCCAGGGCGCGAAAAGCGCCGGCATGACCGCCTACGGCTTCCTGGGCGGGGCGCACCTCCTGGCGAACTCCGGCGAGGCGCTTCGCGCGGCCGGCGCAGACTTCGTCGCCCGCACCTGGGACGAGATCGCCGCCGAGATGATGGGCTGACGGTTTCCGGGCGCCTATCGGAAGGTTCGGCCCGGCCGCAGCGGCGACAGGCCGTCATGGTTGCCGCATCCCGAAGGAGAGCTGCGGCGGCTTTCAGGGAACGATGCCGATCGGGCCGTCGTCGTCGAGCATGCGCCTCGCCTTGGGCGGCGCTTGGTGTTTCATCGTGAGATCCTCGAGCCACCACGGCCATTCGGACGCTCGAGGCGCGTCGCGGCCGTGGCCGTGGCCCTGGCCGAGCCGATAGCCGTCGTTCCAATGGCGGTAGGCGGGGCCGTTGCCGCGGTCGCTTCCGAGGTTGCCGTTGCCCTGACCGGAACCCGTGTTTCCGTTCCCGTTCCGGTCGCCCGCATTGTTGTTGCCGTTGTTGTTGCCCGAGTTGCCGTTGCTGTTCCCATTTCCGACGTTGCCATTCCCGTTGCCGTTCCCCTGTCCCACGGCCGCCAGGCCGGCGCAGGGCGATGCCGCCGGCACGACGGTCGCGAGGATGAGCAGGACACGGAAGTGGAACGCGAATGCTCCACGGAGCGCCGCCGCCTCGGCCGGGCGACGCCCCGCAGAGACGTCAAGGCGTGTTGCCGTTTCCGTTGAAGTTGCCGTTGCCGGCTCCAACGTTGCCGTTGCCATTGTTCAGCCCCCCGTTGAAGTTCCCGTTGAAGGAACCGAGGTTGTTGTTGCCGCTGGTCGGTGACGTGTTGCCGTTGCCGTTGAAGGCGCCGACGTTGCCCGTGCCCGAGTTGAAGGCGCCGACATTGCCGGTCCCGGAGTTGAACGCGCCGTAGTTGCCGCCCGTCTGAGGCCGGCCGTTGCCGTTGCCATTCCCGTTGCCGTTGCCGATCCCGGTATTGCCGTTGCCACTTCCGATGCTGATGGCGAAGGCGGGTTGAACCGTGCCGACGAGCACGGCGGCCAAGGTCCAGCCGGCAATATGCCTGATGGTCATGTGGACCTCCTCTTCTCGTGGAAACGCCGCCGGCCGCAGGTCCGCCCTCGCGTGAAGGAGAGAGGCGGCGCCTGCGGTCGGCGGACGGTGCCGATCAGCGGTTCATGTTGCCGTTGAAGTTGCCGCTGAAGCCGCCGTAGTTGCTGTTGCCGTTGCCGTTGCCGTTCAGGCCGCCTGCGTTCAGGTTGCCGTTGAAGTTGCCGTTGCCGATGCCGTAGTTGCCGTTGCCGTTCAGGTTGCCGTTGCCGATGCCGTAGTTGCCGTTGCCGTTGAAGTTGCCGTTCAGGGCACCGTGGTTGCCGTTTCCGTTTCCGTTGCCGTTGCCGATCCCGACGTTTCCGTTGCCGTTGCCGTTGCCGCTCCCCACCGAGGCGGCGCTCGCGACGGCGGTCAGGGCGAGGAAGGCGGTGGTGACGAGAACCATGCGTTTCATGACTGATCTCCAGGAGGTTTGAGTTGCGGTTGCGCCGGTCGCCGATCGGTGCCGACGCCGCCATCAGAGCCCTCCGGTCCCGAACCCGCCATTCGGGTCGGACTGCATGTGCCGCCGGGTTCTCCACGCTGGGCACGTCGGGCATTCGTGGCCGTTCCTGTCGGGGATTCTGCGACATGGCTGGGCGCCAAACGGTGCTATCGTCCCCGGGCTCGTCTGGCTCGGCCGCTCCGTGCCGTCCCGACGAAGGCGGCATGGTCGAGGGTCGTGTCACGTGATCCAGCGCTTCGCTCAGCGGCAGTTGCATTGGGGGGCGACCTCCCTCCTGGGCGGAGCGCTCCTGCTGGCGGCCTACGCCGTCACGCGGCGCGCCTTCCCGCCCGCGAGCGAGCCGTTCCGCATCGACGACGTCTTCCTCGGCCTCCTGGTTCTCCTGAACGCGCTCACCGCATTCGCTCTGATGCGGGCGGCGCGCGTGGTGGGTCAGGTCGAGACGCGACGGGACGCGGCGGAACGGGAGATGCGGCGACGCAAGGCGTGGCTGGAAAGCGTCGTCGAGAACATGCCGGTCGCGGTCGGCGTCATTGACGGGTCGAGCAACCAGCTGGTCCTGTCCAACGCCGTCTATCGAGCCCTCGTCCAGGTCGAGGGCGCGGATGTTCCGCCAAGCCACATCCATCGAAGCGTCCGCCTGTTCGATCGCAACGGCGAAGCGCTGGAGCGACCCGATTGGCCGAGCAGCCGCGCCCTCAAGTTCGGCGAGACGAGCCGGGACGTCGAAGTCCAGATGGAAACGGCAGATGGGCAGCGTCGCTGGATGGCGGTCAGCGCCGGACCGATCCAGGACGACCCGGACGGGACACCCGCCGCCGTCGTGGCGTTTTCCGACATAACCGCCCGCAAGCTCGCGGAGCATGAGCAGGAGGTCCTCCTGCGACGGTTGATCGAGGTTCAGGAGGAGGAGCGCCTCCACTTTGCGCGGGAGCTCCACGACGAACTCGGCCAGGAGGTCACGGCCCTTATGGTCGGGCTGAAAGGGATCGGGACCGCCGCGACGGACGAGCTCCGATCCGAACGCCTGGAGAACCTGCGCGCGGTCGCCGGACGCCTGCATGACCAGGTTCATCATCTGGCGGGCAATCTACGGCCCCCGATCCTCGAGGATCTCGGTCTGTTCGCCGCCGTCGAGGATCTCGCGCTCGGCTGGGGATCGAAGCTCGGGATCGAGGTCGATCTGCTTCTCGACGGTCTGCAGGAGCCTGTTCCAAAGCCCGTCGCCGTCGCGATCTATCGCGTCCTCCAGGAACTCATGACGAACATGGCGCGCCATTCGGGAGCCAGATCCCTCAGCGTCGCGGCCCGTCGCTCGGGCGACGTCCTGCGTATCGTCGTGGAGGACGACGGCCGTGGGTTCGATTCGACGAACGGGTCTTCCATGCCGGTCCGTCGGAACGGAGTGGCGGGCATGCGGGAACGATTGGCGGCGGTCGGCGGATCGCTGACGATCGAGAGCGGAATGGGAACGGGAACGGCAGCGTACGTCAAGATTCCCCTCAGCAACGGGAGCGAGGCACATGACGAGCGAGCGTAAGCATCGACTGTTCATCGTGGACGACCATCCGATCGTCCTTTCGGGCTTGAATTCCCTCTTGTCGGAGCAGGCCGATCTGGAAGTCGTCGGCCAGGCCGAAGCGGCGGCGGACGCGATGGAACAGATCGAGAGCACGCAGCCGGATCTCGTGATCGTCGACGGCTCGCTTCCCGGCATGTCGGGCGCCGCGCTCGTGAGCCACCTGACGAAGCGCTTCCCCGGCATCCGCACCCTTGCGCTGACGCTGCACGAGGAAGGGGCCTATGTGCGGGCGTTCTTTCGGGCCGGTGCCAAGGGGTTCGTTCTCAAGGCGTCGGCGGCGGATGACCTTCTCAAGGCCATTCGGGCGGTGCTGGCGGGCGGCGTCTACGTGGATCCCGCGATCGCGGGCAAGGTGATCCCGCTCAAGCCCGTCGCACGCGCGCGAGGCGACGGGCTCAGCGATCGCGAGGAGAGCGTGTTGCGGCTCGTCGCGTCCGGCCACTGCAACAAGGAGATATCGACGTATCTCGGCCTCAGCACGAGGACCGTCGAGACCTACCGCGCCCGCGCCTTTGAAAAGCTGGGATTGCGCAGCCGGGTCGCGGTCCTGCGCCATGCGATGGCGGAGGGCTGGTTCCTGGAGTGACGGCGACGACCCGAGCGAGGCATCGGCTTGTCGGCGGCGGCTTCGAACCCCTGATACGCGCAAGCGAGCCGTCACCGTTCCACCCGTGCAACCGCCCATCCGCCCGGGTGGTCTCAGATCTCCGTCACGCATTTCTTGGCGCGGCCGATCGAGGCCGGGCTCATGGAGAGTTCGGTGACGCCGTTCTCGACGAAGAAGGGGATGAGGTCGGGGCGCGCGGCCGCCTCGCCGCAGACGCCGATCCAGATGCCCGCCTCTCGCGCGGCGCGCGCCGCCATGCGGATGGCCTCGAGCACGGCCGGGTGCTCGGTGCGGTTGAGCTTGGCGACGCGCGGGTTCAGCCGGTCGGCCGCCATGACGTATTGCGTGAGGTCGTTCGTGCCGACCGAGAAGAAGTCGACCTCGCGCGCGATCGCGCCCGCCAGGAACACGGCGGCCGGCGTCTCGATCATGACGCCGAGCTCGAAGGCACCGTGGGCCAGTCCCTCGGCGTCGAGCTCGGCGCGGCACTCGTCGAGGAGCGCGCGCACCGCATCCACCTCGCCGACATCGGCGATCATGGGCAGGAGGATCTTCACGTTGCCCGCCGGCGTGGCCCGCAGGAGCGCGCGCAGCTGCGGCTTGAACACGTCGGGCCGCTCCAGGCACATGCGAACGCCGCGCCAGCCCAGAAACGGATTGTCCTCGTGCTCGAAGTCGATGCCGGCCACCGGCTTGTCGCCGCCGATGTCGAGCGTGCGGATCACGACCGGGTGGGGCGCGAAGGCCTCCGCCAGCCGGCGGTAGGTCTCGGCCTGCTCGTCCTCGCCCGGCAGCGCGCGCCGCTCCATGAACAGGAACTCGGTGCGGAACAGGCCGACGCCCATCGCGCCGGCCTCGAGCGCGCCGTCGATCTCGGCGAGCGAGCCGAGGTTGGCCGCGATCTCTATGCGCCGCCCGTCGCGCGTGCGGGGCTCCACGGTGCGGTAGGCGATGAGGCTTTCGCGCTCGGTGCGCTCGCGCGCGATGGCCTCGCGCAGCCGCGCCTCGTCCGCAGCCATGGGATCGACGAGGACCTCGCCGCTCGCCCCGTCGAGGCCGACGACGCGCGCGGCCTTCAGCGCCTCCTGCGCGAAGGGCGCGCCCAGCACGGCGGGAATGCCGTGGGCGCGGGCCATGATGGCGACGTGGCTGGTGGCGGCGCCCTTGCGGCAGACGATGCCGGCGATGTCCTTGAGCGTCGCCTTGGCGAGGTCGAGCGCGGCGATCTCGTCGGCGACGATCACCGAACCCGGCGGCATGTCGGCGAGCGAGGCGTCGCGCTCGCCCAGAAGGGCGAGCGCGATGGAGCGCGTCACCGAGCGGATGTCCTCGGCGCGCGCCCGAAGATAGGGATCGCTCATCGCCTCGAAGCTGCCGGCGATCTCGGCGCCGGTCCGCGTCACGGCGGCGGGGGCATTCGACCCCTCGCGGATCGAGCGCTCGACGCCGGCGATGAACTCGGCGTCCTCGGCGACGTCCACCAGCGCGTCGATGATCGCGGCGTCGTCGCGCTTGAGGCCGGGCCGCGCCTTGGCCTTGCGAAAGCTTTCGGTCGTGGCGGCAAGGGCCGCGCGATAGCGTGCGACCTCGGCCTCCGCGTCGCCCGGTTCGACGCGGTCGGCGGGGATGCGGAGCGCTGCGGGAAAGAAGGCGAAGGCGGGGCCGATCGCCGTACCCTCGCTGGCGGCGACGCCGCGCGAGGGACCGGGGGCCGGGACCGGCAGGGGCGCGAGGCTGGCCGACGCCGCAACGTCCCCGGCGGCCGAGGTCGCGCTCGCGGCGGGCGGGGCCGCCAGCTCCACGTCGCCCGCGCCCGGGGTCTGGAGGAAGGTCGCCAGCGCCGACACCGCCTCGGCCGCGTCCTCGCCCTCGGCCCGCAGCACCGCCTCGTCGTTCTCCTTGACGCCGAGCAGCATCAGCTTGACCGCGCTCTTGGCGCTCGCGCCGCGTCCGTTGCAGCGGATCTCGACCTCACAGGTGAAGCTCTTGGCGAGCTTCACGAACTGGGTGGCCGGGCGGGCATGGAGCCCTTCGTGCACGCGCACGACGACGGAACGCTCGATCATGGAAAGGCTCGATTCTGGCAGGAAAGGGCCGGCGTCAGCCGCCGATGACGATCTCGGCGCCGCTCCTGAGGGCGGCCGCGAGCTCTCCGCCGTCGACCGGACTCGCCGTCAGCTCGCCGGGCCGCGCGGGCTCGGCCTCGCCGTTGAAGTTGATCACGACATGGCCGATGTCGCGCACCTTGGCCCAGGCAAGCGGACCGATGCCGGTGAGGCTGGCCAGCACCGAGCCGACGCGGATCGGGGCACCGACGGCGGGCGGCTCGTCGCTCGGGCCTTCCACGACGCTGTGCAGCACCGAGACCTCGGCGAGCTCGGGCGGCGCGCCGTCGGCGAACAGGATCAGGACGCCGCCCTCCAAAAGGTCGGGAACGTCGGGGCCGACGGCGGTGACGGTGGTGCGCAGATGGGCGGTCATGGGCGTGCTTCTCCGGTCGCGCGGGGGCAGCGCGGCGTCAGGGGATGGGAAGGAGTGGACCGGAGCCTATAGCCGCGGTCCGGGGGCCGGTCGATGCGGGTCCGGGCAAAGCGATGCCTCGCCCGGACCCGCGTCCGGATCAGAGCAGGAAGCTCGCGCCCCAGGCGATCAGCACCGAGACCGGTCCCATGACCTGGCGGCTGATGAGGACCGCCGGCACGCCGATCTCGATGGTCTTGGGCTTGGCCTCGCCGAGCGCGAGGCCCACGGGCACGAAGTCGCAGCCGACCTGCGTGTTGTAGGCGAACAGGGCGGGCAGGGCCATCGCCGGGGCGATCGTGCCGTTGGCGATCTGCGGGCCGATGATGGCGACGCCGATCACCTGCGCGATCACCGCGCCGGGGCCGAGAATCGGCGACAGGAACGGCAGGCCGCAGATGGCGGAGAGGACGATCAGGCCGACGATGTTGTTGGCGAGCGGACCCATCGGGGCCGCCAGGAGATCGCCGACGCCCGTGTAGAGGATGATGCCGATCAGCATGGTCACGAAGGCCATGAAGGGCAGGACGTTGCGGATCACCATGTCGATGGTGCGCCGGCCGGCGTTGAAGAAGATGCCGACCGCGCGGCCCATGACGCGGCCGACGCTCGTGATCGCGCCGATGAGGCCGCCCTTGTTGGTGGCGGGAAGCGAGCCGCCCAGCGCGGCGCTGGCTTCGGCGGCCGACGAGAACGAGCGCGGCGCGGCGGTGGGCTGGCCCATGGCGGCGGGCGAGGCGGCGCTCTGGCCGCTGGCGGCCCCGGCGGGTGCCGCCGAGCCGTCGGCGGGAGCCATGTCCTCCACGGTCACGCCCGAGACGTAGATGTCCTCGGTGATGAACTGGGCGAGCGGGCCCGACTGCCCGACGGGCATGATGTTGACGGTGGGGATGCGCTTTCTCGCATACACGCCGCAGCGGGCCGTGCCGCCGCAGTCGATCACGACGGCGGCCATCTCGGATTCCAGCGGCGGGTTGCGGAACCCGTCCACCACGGTGGCACCGGTCAGCTCGGCCAGGCGCTGGGCGACGGCGGGGATGCCGCCGCCCGTCACCGCCACGATCTTGTCGCGCTCGGGCGTCGGCTGGATCACCAGCGGTCCGCCCCAGCCGCCCTTGCCGGGCGAGACGCGGATGGCCTTGAAGGTCTTGTTCATGTGCGTGTCCTCCCGAGACCGATCGTCAGAGCGTCACCCCCTCGCGCGCGGCGAGGAAGCGGGTGATGCGCTCGGTGACGATGCCCTTGAGAAGGATCACGACGACGCCGACGATGAAGTAGTAGATGGCGAGGTTGATGTGGTAGCCGGCCGGCACGACGCCCCGGTTCTCGAGCTCCAGGAGCGCGACGAGGACGCCGCCCCAGACGAAGTACTCGCCGGCGTTGGCGTGCGGGAAGAGGCCGAGGATCGGGTGGCAGAAGGAGACCGCCGAGTCGTAGAAGGCGGGCTTGTGCTTCTCCTCCAGGAAGGTCCCGAACGTGTAGGCCATCGGGTTGGTGAGAAAGAACATGGCCAGCACGGGCAGCACGGTGTAGCGCGTCAGCGCGATGCGGCCGGCCTTCTGGGCAAGGCCGTGGACGCGCTCCTCGCCGATCATGCCGGTGAGCGCGTAGAAGGCGGTCATCAGCACCACCAGCGTCGGGATGATGCCGGTGACGAAGCCGAGGAATACCTCGCCGCCCTTCTGAAAGACGCCGATGAAGTGGCGGCCGATCGTGGCGAGCCAGCCGAGCTGCTCCTCCTGGTTGCCGCTCTTGGAGAGCTGCTGCACGCGCCGGGCGTATTCGTCGGCCGAGATCGCGCCCCCGCTGGTCGCGGGCGCCGTCGCCTGCGCCGTGCCGGCGGCGCCGGGATCGGCGGCCTGGGCAATGAGCGTCGCGCCCTGGTGACCGGCATCCGCGATCGCCCCCGCGTGGTGGCCCGCCACGTCGGCGAGCGGCACGGCGAGCGCCGGGTCGCTCAAGGCGTGGGCGTAGGCGGCACCATGGGCGGCGATATCGGCCGCTCCCTGTGCCATCAGCATCGTCAGCATCATGGGCCCCTCCCGGCCTGTTGAGTGAGATCGTCTTCTTCTAAGGGGCAGGGCGCACGGTCAGGCCGGCGCTTCCGCCCAATCCTCGTCGGCGCGGCCCTGCGCGCTCTTCTCGGCGCGGGCGGCCTGCGCGGCGCGAACGGTCGCGATCTGGTCGAGCGCGGACAGAAGCGCGGCCGACACGGCGTCCTTCGGCGTGCGTGCGGCCTCGTCGCGCAGCGCCTCGGCCGTCATGCCTTCCAGATGTGCCAGGCGCTCGGCTTGCGCGAAGACCGTGCGGCCGCGGATCGACACCGCGCGGCGGATCCGCTCGTCGGGACCCATCACCACCATGGCGAGCGCCGCGCCGCGCAGGGCGCTGCCGCCCTTGCCCGCGCCCATCCAGCCGTCCGACCACCCGTTCGACAATTCGCGGAACGCCGCGCGGTAGCGGCGCACCTGTACGAACGTGCCCGCGCATTGCAGCGTCCAGGCCAGGACCAGAAGCGCCAGGATGCCTTGCCAACCCCACATGGACCGCACCTCCCGTCGGCGCCCATCCCGCGCCGACCCCATCAAGGAACATTTGACCATTACGATGTCAATATGTTCAAAACCTCCGCGACGACCTTATTCCGGCTCCCGCAGCAGGCGGACGGCGCTGCGCTCGTCGGTGATCAGCACCGTCGGCCGCACGAAGGCGATCGCGGCTCTCAGGGCGTCGATCTTCTCGGGACCGCCCGAGGCCACGACGCGGGCGGGCGCCCGGCGGATGGCGGCCATGTCGGCGGACATGATGCGCGAGTTGATGGGATGATCGATCAGACGGCCGTCGCGGTCAATGAAGTGGAACAGGAGGTCGCCCACCGCGCCCGCCCGCTCCAGCGAGCGCCGGTCGCCTTCCGCGATGAAGCCGGTGCGGTAGGTGGTGGCGTCGGCCGCGATGCCGCCGACCGAGAGCACCACGAGGTCCAGCGCCTCGGCCATGTCGAGCACGGGCTTGAGGCCGCAGCGCTCCACCAGCGCCCGCTTGGTCTCGGCGCTGTCGACGATCGCGGGCGCGGCGAGCAGGAAGGCGTCGCCGTTGAAGATCTGGGCGAAGCGCCAGGCGAACTCGGCCGGATTGAAGCGATGGGCCTCGGCGATGCCGCCGAGCAGCGAGACGACGCGCAGGTCCTCCAGGGCGCGCGCCTCGATGAAGGGCAGCGAGTCAAGAAGGGTGCGGCCCCAGCCGAGGCCCACCGTCATGCCCGAGCGCACGGCTTCCGACAGGTAGGCGCCGATCGCCGCGCTGATCACCGGGGCGGGGTCCTCGCCCGCGCCCGGTGCCGGCACCACAATCGCGCGGGCCAGCGCGTGTCGCCGTTCCAGATCGCGCTCGATGCCCACGAGCTCGGCGAGCGGCCCCGTCACGGAGATGCGCACCTCGGCGCGCGCCCGTGCCTCGGCGAGCAGGCGCACCACGCTGACGCGCCCGATGCCGAGCGCGGTCGCGATGTCGTTCTGGGTCATCTCCTCGACATAGTACATCCAGGCGGCGCGCACGCGCATGCGGTCGGAGCGCGAGCCGGCTTCGCCGGGGACGGCCTCGAGGGCGGCGGGCCGCGCGGTTCGCGTCACCGGCACGGGATGCCGGATCCCGCCGGCGCGTCGTCTCGGGCAGGGCGCCGCGCCGCGCCCGCGCCACGCCTCGAAGCCAGGATCGGGGTCATCGATGCCCTCATGATTCGCATGGAAACATGCTAGTGTCGCGGACCGTTACCGGACAAGGTCCGACGGTCCCGCGCGGCCGGAGCCGAAAACCGAGGAGGAAGCCATGCTGCCCCATCCCGAGGGCCTGACGCTGCCGCTGAAGGAGGGCATCCGCGACCTGCGCTCCTCGATCCGGCTGGAAGCGCGCTCGGGGCTCGTGTCGAGCCATCTCTTCGGCGCGCCCCAGCCCGTGCGGGGCCTGGCACGGCTGGCCGACGGGGTGCTGACGCGGGCCGAGCGCGCGGCGAGCCGCGTGCGCCCGCGCGAGGAGCGCGACCTCGGCGCGCGGCTCGACCGGATGGCCGCCGCGCTCGGCGGCCCGGAGGCGCCCCGCGCCGACGACCTCTACGCCGTCTGCCGCGAGGTGCTCGATCGCGAGGGCGCGGCCGGGCTTCTCGTCTCGGAGCTCGCGCTGGCCGCGGCGGGAGGCCGGCCGGCGCGCCAGCCGGGCGGCGACGCCGCGCTTCTGGCGGCGCGCATGGCGGGTCAACTCCACGGCCTCGGCGCGGTGCGCCCCTGCCTGTCGACCGTCCTTCTGCCCGCCGAGCGGGAGCGCGTCGCCGGGACGGGTGCCCGCGTCGCGCTCGGCTGCTGGCTGGCGGTGCTGGTGCGCCGCGAGAGCCGAGCGCCGGCGAGCGACGTCCTGGATGCCGCGGCCCTGGCTCTTGAGGCCGAGGGCGACGACTGGACCCGCCTCCTGCGTGAGGGGCGCCTCGAGGCGCTGGCGGCCGGCTGGCGGCGCACCGTTCCCTATCTTCCCTGACGCCCGGAGGCGCGTATCCATGACCGAGGCCGCGACCGACGCGCTCAACCTGCCGCTTCCGGGCGGCGACACGGGCGCATCGCAGTGGAAGCGATCGATCCGGCGGCTCGGCGACTTTTCGCGCAGCGTCGAGTTCGCCCTCGCCGAGTTCAACCGACGCTACGGCACGCAGCTGGAACTCTCGCGCCGCGACCTGACGCGCGCCTTCCTGGAATGGGTCCGCCGCTTCGACGCGCAGCGCGAGCTGGCCGCGCGCGACCCTCGCGACTTCAGCCATTTCTCGGCGGGGCTGCTTCTGGGCAGCCTCGTGCGCAATCGCCCGGTGCGGCGGCGCCCGGCTGCCCGGCCCGCCGTCGCCACCCCGGCCGCCTCCGGCCCGGAGGAGCGGCTCGTCGCCTTCTGGCCGGAGGGCGTCTTCTATTTCGAGTTCTGCATCACGGTGCTCGACAAGGTCCTGGCGGAGCAGCGGCTGGAGGGCATCCACCTCGCCCCGGAAGCGCTGGAGCTGCGAAGCTGGTGGTCGTTCCGCGAGAACGTCGCCAACGACCCGGACCAGGCCGTGGCCTTTCTGGATCTCTTCCTCCAGGGCGATCCGGTCTGGGACATGCCGACCGCCGCGCGCTTCCGTTCGGCGATGCGCGACCATCTCCTCCGGCCCGAGCGCCGGCTGTCCGAGGCCTGACGCCGGCTCAGGCCGCCTCCGCCTGCCGCCGCCAGGCGTCCGCGTAGCGCCGCAGCGAGGGCTCGTCGAGGCCCGCGACCTCGCCGGCCGGCGCATGAGCGGGAGCCTGCGGCCGGGCGCCCGACCCCTGTGCCAGGAGCGCCGCGCCGGCCGTCGTGCCGGTGGCCCCTTCCGAGGCCAGCACCGCCCGCCCGCTCAGGGTCCGCAGGGCCGCGAGATAAAGCGGATTGCGCGCGAAGGGTCCCTCCACGATCGAGGGGCCGCCCGCGCCGACCAGGGCGAGCACCCGCTCCGTCATCAGAGCACCGTAGAGGCTGGCGGCGGCCGTGCGCTCACGCGGCGACAGCGCGTCCGGCGCCGTGCTCCAGCGCCCGGCGCCGGCGGGAAAGGGCCCGGTGCCGGGCGCAAAGCTCGGCCATGCCATGATCTCGCGCTCCAGCACGCGCCGGATGTCTTCGGCAGTCGGTTCCGCCGGTTCGCGACCCGTCAGCTCGTCGAACTCGCGCCCGCCCATGAAACGTCCCGAAGGCACCGGTCGTCCGAGCGCGTCGACGTTGGCGAGCGTGTCGCGCGCGGGATCGAGGCCGTCGAGCCGCCCGCCGACCGCCATCGCGACCGTCCAGGTTCCGGTGGACAGGACCGTGAAGGGCGCCTCGCGCGACAGGAGGTGGGGCAGGAGCGAGGCGTTGGAGTCATGCAGCCCGCAGAACACGGGAACCGGATGGGCGAGCCCGATCCGCGCGGCAAGCTCCGGCCGCAGCGGGCCGAGCGCGTCGAAGGCGGAGCGAAGCGGCGGCAGGAGCCGGTCCCAGCCGCGCGCGCGGGCGAGGCTCGAGGGTCGGCTCGCGCCGAGGTCCCAGAGGTCGGTGTGGCAGCCGAGCGAGGTGACCTCGGCCGCCGCCACGCCGCTGAGGCGCCAGGCCCAGTACTGCGGATAGGGAAGGAGATGGCGCGCCCGCGCGACGTCGCGGGGAAAGCGCGACGTCAGCCAGAAGAGCTGCGCGCCGAGATTGAGTCCGCCCGGCAGACGCGGCGAGGCGGTCTCCCGGAAGGGGGGGCGCGCGAGGGCATAGCTCTCGGCCAGCTCGTCCGGCAGGCGGCTCTCGTAGTCGAGGATCGGAAGGACGAGGTCGCGCGCGTCGACCAGCGCCGCGCAGGCGCCGTGCGTCGTCACCGACACGGCGTCGATCTCGTGCGCGCTCGCGCATTCGGTCAGCGCCTGGAGAAGGAATTCCCAGAGGCGCTCGGTGTCGAAATGAGGGTAGGGCGGGCCGGGGCGCACCGTGTTGGGCGCGGTGCGCACGAAAAGGTCGCGCCCCTCGGAGAGGTCGTGGAGCGCGAGCTTGGCGTTGGTCTTTCCGATGTCGACCACCGCGATGCGGCGGGGCGTAGGACTCGTCATGCGAGGTGGAACATGGTCTCGAGCGGCAGGGCGACCGGCTCGTTGTTCGCGCGCACCTCCATGAGATCGGCCATCATGTCCCACCAGCGGCGCATCACGGGATGGGCGGGCAGCGCGTCCATGTCGTGGTCCACGGGACGCCAGAGCACCGCGAAGAGGTGGTGGGTCTCGGCGTCGAGATGGATCGAATAGTCGCGAACGCCGGCCTGCCGGAGGAGGGCGACGAGCTCGGGCCAGATCGCGTCGTGGCGTCGTCGGTATTCCTCGGCCATGCCCGGCTTCAGGACCATGCGGAAGGCGATCTTCTCCAGCGCGCTCATGCGTGTCTTCCTGTTGTGCCGACCCTTTTCAGGCCGTGGCGGCCCGATCGTCCTCGCCCGCCGCTCGCGCCACCACGAGGCGCACGCCGGCCCGCTCGATCATCTGCGCCGCCGCGTCGTCGATGTCCTCGTCGGTGACGATCGCGCAGACGCGCTCGAGCGGCGCCACGACCATCGAGGAGCGCGCGCGGAACTTGGTGGAGTCGGCGAGCACCACGAGCTCGTCGGCCTGGCGCATCAGGCGCTGCTCGCTCTGGACGATCAGGGGATCGCCCTCCGCGATGCCGAGCGCCGAGATGGCCTGGGCGCCCATGAACATGCGCTGGGCCGCGAAATGGGCGATCCCGTCGGCCTCGAAGGGGCTGAGCACGAGGCCCTGCTCGCGGTAGACCGCGCCGGCCGGCAGCAGCACCGTGCATCGCGCGTGCTTCACGAGGTGCTCGGCCACCACGAAGGAGTTCGTGAGGACCTGGAGCGGCCGGTCGCCCAGGAAGTGCACCATCTGGAAGGTCGTGGTCCCGCCGTTGATGATGATCGAGTCGCCCTCATGGCACATCTCGGCTGCCGCGCGCGCGATCAGGCGCTTCTCGGCGCGGCGCCGCGCCTCGGTCGCCAGGATCGAGGGGCCGCCGATGCGCCCGTAGGGCGAGCTGTTGATCGCCTCGGCGCCGCCGCGCACGCGCTTCAAGCGCTTCTGAAGCGCGAGCGCCGCGATGTCGCGCCGGATCGTCGCCTCGGAGGCGCCCGTCAGGTCCACGAGTTCGGGCACGGCCACGACCGGGCGGCCCTGCACGGCGCTCAGGATCAGGCGGTGTCGCTCCCGTTCGTGCATCGCGGTCCTCCAGCGTCGAAGATCGTCGGGCGCAGCGACCCTTGTCAATCACGTCCGATCATATTCATTCACTGCAATGCAATATCCGATCGGTCCTGATCGGATTTGTTGACAAAAAGGACGGTGCTGGCGCATTTCATCGGGGGCAGGCGATGCGAGACGGCACGCCGCTCGTTGGGGGAGGACATGCGATGGCCGGACAAGGCGACACGCGCCTGCGCAACCGGTGGGACGAGGCCTATGCGAGCGGGCTCGACGAGCCGGGCAAGCTCCTCTACCGCTCCAACCTCCTCGGCTCCGACAAGCGCATCACCAACTACGGCGGCGGCAACACCTCGGCCAAGGTCGCCGAGCGCGATCCGCTGACGGGCGAGAGCGTGACGGTGCTCTGGGTGAAGGGCTCGGGCGGCGACGTCGGCTCGATCAAGCTCGACGGCTTCGCGACGCTCTACCAGGACAAGCTGGAGCAACTGCGCAACGTCTACCGGGGCGAGGCGCACGAGGACGAGATGGTGGGGTATCTTCCTCACTGCACCTTCAACCTCAACCCGCGCGCCGCCTCGATCGACACGCCGCTGCACGCCTATCTGCCGTATCAGCACGTCGACCACATACATCCCGACGCGGTGATCGCGATCGCCGCGACGCGAAACGGGCGCGAGATCACGGCAAAGGTCTACGGCGACGAGATCGGCTGGCTGGAATGGCGCCGTCCCGGATTCGAGCTCGGCCTCGAGCTTTCGCGCTTCGCCGCCGAGCATCCGGACGCCAAGGGCGTGGTGCTGGGCAGCCACGGGCTCTTCACCTGGGGCGATACGGCGGAGGACTGCTACGCCACGACGCTGCGCATCATCAACCGCGCGATCGAGTGGTTCGAGGGCGCACTCGCCGGAAAGCCGGCCTTCGGCGGCGAGGCGGTCGCCGCGCTCGACGCATCGGCGCGTCGCGACGTGGCCGCCCGGCTCATGCCCGCGATCCGCGCCCATATCGGCCGCGACGAGGCGAAGGTCGGCCATTTCGACGATTCCGACGCCGTGCTGGAATTCGTCGGCTCGCGCGACCTCGAGTCCCTGGCGGCGCTCGGCACGAGCTGCCCCGACCATTTCCTGCGCACCAAGATCCGCCCGCTCGTCCTGCGCTTCGACCCCGCCACGGGCGTCGAGCCGGTGCTGGAAGGCCTGGAAGCCGCGATCGAGAGCTACCGCGCCGACTACGCGCGCTACTACGAGCGTTGCCGGCACGACGACTCGCCGGCCATGCGCGACCCGAACGCGGTGATCTACCTCGTGCCGGGCGTCGGCATGATCTCGTTCGCCAGGGACAAGGCGACGGCGCGCATCGCGGGCGAGTTCTACCGCAACGCGATCAACGTCATGCGCGGGGCCTCGGGCGTCGACACCTACCAGGGCCTGCCCGAGCAGGAGGCCTTCGACATCGAGTACTGGCTTCTGGAGGAGGCCAAGCTCCAGCGCATGCCCAAGGCCAAGCCGCTCCAAGGCCGCGTCGCGCTGGTCACCGGCGGGGCGGGCGGAATCGGCCGCGCGATCGCCGCGCGCCTCCTGTCGGAGGGCGCCTGCGTGGTCCTGGCCGACATCGACGAGGGCGCGCTGGACACCGCTGCCGCCGACTTCGCGAAGGGCTTCGGCGCCGACCAGATCCGCCGGACGCGCATGAACGTCACGAGCGAGACGGAGGTCGCGCAAAGCTTCCGCGACGCCGTCGTGGACTACGGCGGGCTCGACATCCTCGTCTCCAATGCCGGCATCGCCTCGGCGGCACCCGTCGAGGACACGACGCTGGAGGTCTGGGACCGCAACATCTCGATCCTCGCCACCGGCTATTTCCTGGTCTCGCGCGAAGCCTTCCGCCTGTTCCGCCGGCAGAAGCTCGGCGGCTCGGTGGTGTTCATCTCGTCCAAGAACGGCCTGGCGGCGTCCGCCGGGGCGTCCGCCTACTGCACCGCCAAGGCGGCCGAGATCCATCTCGCCCGCTGCCTGGCGCTGGAGGGCGCGGAAGCGGGCATCCGCGTCAACACGGTGAACCCCGACGCGGTGCTGCGCGGCTCGAAGATCTGGTCGGGCGAGTGGCGCGAGCAGCGCGCGGCCGCCTCGCGCATCGGCGAGGAGGAACTGGAGGCGCATTACCGCAACCGCTCGCTCCTGAAGCGCTCGGTCTATCCGGAGGACATCGCGGAGGCGGTCTACTTCCTGGCGGGCGACCAGTCCGCCAAGTCCACCGGCAACATCGTCAACGTCGACGCCGGCAACGCGATCAGCTTCACCCGCTGAATAGCTTTACGAGTCGGAACGAGCCTTGGGAGGGGCCCGCATCATGACATCGCCCATCGAAGCCGGCGTGATCGAGCGCCACAACGAGAGCCTCAGCGCCGACCACGAGGCCGACTTCCGGTCGCTCGGCGAGCGCCTCGCCCGGCGGGGGCTCGACGCCGACGCGCTGGTGGAAAAGGTCGCCCGCTTCACGGTCGCCGTGCCCTCGTGGGGCACGGGCACGGGCGGCACGCGCTTCGCCCGCTTTCCCGACCCTGGGGAGCCGCGCGGCATCTACGAGAAGCTCGCCGACTGCGCCGTGATCCAGGCGCTGGGACGCGCGAGCCCGGCCGTCTCGCTCCACATTCCCTGGGACAAGGCGGAGCCGACCGAGCTCAAGGAGCGGGCCGACGCGCTGGGCCTGCGGTTCGACGCGATGAACTCCAACACGTTCCAGGACCATCCGGGCGACCCGAACCAGCCGCTCTCCTACAAGTTCGGCTCGCTCAGCCACGCCGACCCGGCGGTGCGCCGCCAGGCCGTCGAGCACAACATCGAGACGATCCGCATCGGCGAGGCGATCGGCTCCAGGGCGCTGACGGTGTGGATCGGCGACGGCTCGAACTTCGCGGGACAGAGCGACCTGTCGCGGGCCTTCGACCGCTACATCGAGAGCATGAAGCGGATCGTCGAGGCGCTGCCCGAGGGCTGGCGCGTCTTCTCCGAGCACAAGATGTACGAGCCGGCCTTCTATTCCACGGTCGTGTCGGACTGGGGCACGAGCCTGATGGCCGCGCAGGAACTCGGCGAAAAGGCCTTCTGCCTCGTCGACCTCGGCCACCATGCGCCCAACACCAACATCGAGCAGATCGTCGCGCGCCTGATCCGGGCCGGCAAGCTCGGCGGCTTCCACTTCAACGACTCGCGCTACGGCGACGACGACCTCGACGCCGGCTCGATCGACCCGTTCCGCCTGTTCCTCGTCTTCAACGAGCTGGTGGAAGCGGGCGAGCGGCTGGATCGCCTCGCGCCCGCCCACATGATCGACCAGTCGCACAACGTCACCGACCCGATCGAAAGCCTGATCCGCTCCGGGGCCGAGATCCGCCGCGCCTATGCGCAGGCGCTGCTCGTCGACCGCGCCGAGCTTCGGGGCCTGCAGGACGAGGGCGACGCGCTTCTGGCCTCCGAGCGCCTGAAGAGCGCCTTCCGCACCGATGTGGAGCCGCTTCTGGCCGAGGCGCGTCGGCGCGAGGGCGGGGCGATCGACCCGATCCGCGCCTATCGGACGAGCGGCTACCGCCAGCGCGTCGCAACCGAGCGCCCGGCGGTCGCGGGGTCGGGCGGCGGCATCGTCTGACGCCCCACTGGCGCGCCGCCGGTCCGGACCTTACACAGCGGAAGACGGCCGCGAGCCGGGCCGCTGACAAGGGAACGACCATGGGCGACACAGGGGACCGCGTGCTCGAGGAGCGACGGCGCGGCTCGGGCGCGCGGATGGTCTACGATCTCCTGCGCGACGAGATCCTGAGCCTCGCGCTCGCTCCGGGAAGCCCGATCGACGAGGTGCAGCTGGCCGAGCGCTTCGGCATGTCGCGGACGCCGATCCGCGAGGCGCTGGTGCGCCTGAGCGGCGAGGGGCTCGTGCAGACCCTGCCCAACCGCTCGACGCTGGTCTCGCCGATCGACGCGATGAACCTCGGGCCCTATTTCGACGCCCTCGTCCTCATGTACCGCGTCACGACGCGGCTGGCCGCCGAGCACCATCGCGCGGCCGACCTGCCGGCCATCCGCCGCCACCAGACAGCCTATGCGCGGGCGGTCGGGGCGCAGGACGCGCTCGCCATGATCGCCACCAACGCCGCCTTCCACTCCGCCATCGCGGAAGCGGGGCGCAATCCCTATTTCAGCGCGCTCTTCGGCCGGCTTCTCGACGAGGGCCGGCGCATCCTGCGCCTCTACTACGACAGCTACCACGACCGCCTGCCGCAGCGTTTCGTGGACGAGCACGAGATGTTGATCCGCGCCGTCGAGGAGCGCGACCTCGAACGCGCGGACAGGCTGGCGCGCGAGCACGGCGAGCAGATCGCCGAGCAGGTGCGCACCTTTCTGGCGCGGCGATCCGATCTCACCGTCGCATTGGGTGTCGACAAATAAAATACAGAATGCGATAAGCGGGTCGATCGAGGCTCGCGACGCTGGACTCGCGGAGCCCGACGGCCGATCCGAAGGAGCCCGTCATGACCGCATCCATCTTTTCCGGCGTGATCCCGGCGCTGATGACGCCGTGCCGCCCCGACCGCACGCCCGACTTCGACGCGCTGGTCGAGAAGGCCCGCGAGCTGATCGCCCAGGGCATGTCGGCCGTCGTCTATTGCGGCTCGATGGGCGACTGGCCGCTCCTCACCGACGCGCAGCGCATGGAGGGCGTCGAGCGCCTGGCCAAGGCCGGCATCCCGGTGATCGTGGGCACGGGCGCCGTGAACACGGCGTCGGCCGTGGCGCACGCGAGCCACGCCGCGCGCGTCGGCGCCAAGGGCCTGATGGTGATCCCGCGCGTCCTGTCGCGCGGCTCGTCGGCGCAGGCGCAGCGCGACCACTTCAAGGCGATCCTCGAAGCCGCACCCGAGCTTCCGGCTGTCATCTACAACAGCCCGTACTACGGCTTCGCCACGCGCGCCGACCTGTTCTTCGCGCTTCGCGCGGAGCATCCGAACCTCGTCGGCTTCAAGGAGTTCGGCGGCAAGGCGGACCTGCGCTACGCGGCCGAGACCATCACCAGCCGCGACGACGAGGTGACGCTGATGGTGGGCGTCGACACGGCGGTCGTCCACGGCTTCGTCAACTGCGGCGCCAAGGGCGCGATCACGGGCATCGGCAACGTCCTGCCGCGCGAGGTGCTCCACCTTTGCCGTTTGGCCGAGGCCGCGGCCGCGGGCGACGCCACGGCGCGCCGGCAGGCGGGCGAGCTGGAGGAGGCGCTGGCCGTCCTCTCCTCGTTCGACGAGGGCGCCGACCTCGTCCTCTTCTACAAGCACCTCATGGTGGAGAAGGGCGACCGGGCCTACGAGCTCCACTTCAACGAGAGCGACGCCCTCAGCCAGTCGCAGCGCGGCTACGCCACGGCGCAGCTCAAGCTTTTCGAGAACTGGTACCGCGACTGGAGCCGCGAGAACGCCGACACGCACGAGGCGCGCGCCCAGGCAGCCTGACGACGGACGCGCGAGGGCGTTCAGCCCTCGCGCTCGATCCGCCGCTCGAAGCGGTGGCCCAGCGAGGTCAGGATCTCGTAGGAGATGGTGCCGGCAAGCCCGGCCACCTCGTCCAGCGTCTGGTGCGGGCCGACGAGATCCACGAGGTCGCCGGGACGGAGTGCCGCCTCGAGGGCGGAGATGTCGAGGATCGTCGAATCCATCGAGACGCGCCCCGCTATCGGCAGGCGCGCAGCCCCGAAGAACGCCGCCGCCCGGTTCGACAGCGCGCGCGGCCAGCCGTCCGCATAGCCGATCCCGATCGTCGCAAGCCGCATCGGCCGGTCCGCCACGCGGCTGAAGCCGTAGCCGATGCCAGAGCCCGCCGGCACCTCGCGCGTCTGCACGACGCGGGCCTGAAGGCGCACGACGGGCCGCATCGGGTTGGGCCGGCCGTCGGCGACCGGCTGGCCGCCGTAGAGCCCGATGCCGGGCCGCGCGAGGTCGAAGCGGAAATCCTCGCCAAGGAACATGCCGGCAGAGTTGGCGAGCGACAGGCGCGCGGCCGGCAGCCGGGCGGCAAGCCGGCGGAAGGCGAGGCGCTGCTGCTCGCTTGCGGGGTGGTTCGGCTCGTCGGCGCAGGCGAGGTGGCTCATCACGAGAACGATGCGCAGGCCCGATAGGAGCGCCGGCTCTGCGGCCAGCGCCTCCACCTCGGCCGGCGACAGGCCAAGGCGCGACATGCCGGAATCGACCTGGAGGGCGGCCGAAAGCGCCTCGCCCCGCCGCGCGGCCTCGGCGCCCCAACGCCGCACCTGGTTGAGGGAGTTGAGGACCGGAATCGCGCCCGTCGCGGCGCAAGCCCCTTCCGCGCCCGGCGACAGGCCGTTGAGGACGAAGAGCTCGGCCCCCGCCGGCAGGAGCGGCAGAAGGGGGGCGGCCTCGCAGAGCTGCGCCACGAAGAAGCTGCGGCAACCTTCCTCGGCCAGCGCCGGCACGACCTCCCGCGCGCCCAGCCCGTAGGCATCCGCCTTCACCACGCCCGCAACCTCGGCGCCCCCGGCCAGGGTCCGCAGGTGCCGGTAGTTGGCGCGCAGCGCGCCGAGCGAGACATGGAGGACGCCGCCCGCCGGCGCGGCGACGGTCTCGGGGCAACTGGATTCGTTCGACGACGCGATCTCAGGACGATCCACCACCAAGCCTCCGGTTCGGCCCGGCCGGCGCCACGACGCGTCGGCCAAGCTCGCGTTCCGGCTTATGGGAAGGCGCCGCCCGCATCAACTCTCGGTGTCCCGCGGCACGGACCGGATGTGAGAGCCGGTCCGGCCTCCACGCGACGCTCCCTAGCGACCGCCCTCCAGCCTGCGGTTGCGTTGCGCGATGCCGGCCCGGCCATAGGGGTAGTCGGGCATCGGTCGCGCGCTGGCGTCGTCGAGGCGCTGCGTCTCCTCGACCGAGAGCACGAGATCGGCCGCCCCCATGTTGTCGTCGAGCTGGCGCGTGTCGCGCGCGCCGAGGATCACCGAGGTGACGGCCGGCCGTGCCGCGAGCCAGGCGAGCGCGACCTGCGCCATGGTGACGCCTCGCGACTCGGCGATCAGCTGCACGGCCTCGATCGCGGTCCAGGTCGCCTCCTCGCCGTTGCGGGGGCCGAAGGCCTCCATGCCGCGCTCGGGATTCTCGCCGAGGCGGGTCGAGCCCGTGGGCCGCTCGTCGCGGCGATACTTGCCGGTGAGCCAGCCGCCCGCCAGCGGCGACCAGGGCAGGAGGCCGATCTCCGCATCGAGGCAGGCCGGCACGATCTCGTGCTCGATGTCGCGCACGAGGAGGTTGTATTGCGGCTGGAGCGTCGCGGGGGCGGCGAAGCCATGCGCCCGCGCGACATGCACCGCCTTGGTCAGCTGCCAGCCGAGAAAGTTCGAGAAGCCCCAATAGGCGATCTTGCCCGCGCTCACCGCGTCGTCGAGAAAGCGCAGCGTCTCCTCGATCGGCGTCAGCGCGTCGAAGGCGTGGAGCTGGTAGAGATCGACGCACTCCACCTGGAGACGGCGCAGCGAGTCATCGAGCGCCCGGCCAAGGTGGCGGCGCGACAGGCCGAGGTCGTTCGGCCCCGCGCCCATGGGAAAGCGCCCCTTGGTGGCGACCACCATGCGGTCGGCCTCGTCCGGGTTGGCTCGCAGCCAGCGCCCGACGATCTCCTCCGAAACGCCGCGGCTGTAGACATCGGCCGTGTCGAGGAACGTGCCGCCGGCGGCCGCGAAGCGGCTCATCATGGCATGCGAGGCGGCCTCGTCGGCCTCGGCGCCGAAGGTCATCGTGCCGAGGCACAGGTTCGAGACCACGGCGCCCGTGGTGCCCAGCGTCCGGTATTGCATGGCGTGTCCTCCCAGCGGCCGGGACGAACGCCGTGCCGCCGGGGCTCATCTGTCGGCGAGGCCGCGATCCGCAAGAGGCAGGCCGCGTGGCCGGCTACGGACCCCGATGTCAGCCGCCCGGCGGCTGCGAAGCGTACCAGAGGGCGAGGGCGTCGATCTGCTCGGTGGTGAGGTTGATCGCGATCGGCTCCATCAGGTGGTTGAACGGCGTTCCGCCGCGCTTGTGGTCGCGCCAGAGTTGGAGCTGGGCCGCGACGTACCATTCCGGCAGGCCGGCGAGATGCGGGTAGTTGGCGCTGTCGGCGGCGCGCCTCGCGCCGTGGCAGGTGTCGCACGCGGCGAGCTTGCGGGCCGGCAGACCCTCTTGCGCGATGCGCCGTCCGAGGTCCAGAAGGCCCGGCGGACTGACCGGGGCGCCGTGCGCGGCGGCCGGGTCCACGGCGGCCGCCGGACCCTGCGGCGCGGGCTCGGTGGCGGGCGCGTCGGCGGCGAGCGAGTTGCGCGGCAGGCGCGCGGCGCCCTCGGTGCCGATCGTGACGCCGGCCGCCGGCTGGGCGGTGCCGGTGGGCGCGGGCGCGCCGGCCGGATCCTGCGCGGCGTAGTGGGCGGCGAGGCGACGCAGCGTCGCGTCGTCGTGGATGCCGGCGGCCGGCGTCATGATGCCGCTCTCGCGCTCGTTCGTCGCAAAGGCCGCGAGCGTCTCGTAGAGATAGGCTTCCGGCTGGCCGGCGATCACCGGGAAGGCGCCCGTCGGCCCGCGTCCGCGCCCGTCCGTGCCATGACAGCGCGCGCAGTCGGCGAGCGCCGGGTCGGCAGCCTGGCCGAGCGCCTCGAGCGCCAGCGCAGGCACCGCCGCCGGTCCGCCCGAGGTGTCGAGCGCGAGCTCGCGATAGGCCTCCGGCGTCAGCTCGGGCAGCTTGCGCAGGAAGGCGACCATCGCCCAGACCTCGTCGGGCCGCGTTTGCGTGATCCAGGCCGGCATGCCGGAATATTTCACGCCGTGCAGGCCGATCCAGAAGAGCTCGCGGTCGCGCCAGTCGCCGACATTCTCCTCCAGCCGGGGCGGCCAGGGCATCATGGCCTGCGTGACGGGCGACTGCTTCTCTCCCGGCGCGCCGTGGCAGGGCGCGCAGCCGCTGGCGAAGTGGCCCGCCGCGCGCTGGACGAGGAGCGGGTCGGCCAGGTCGACGCCTTCGGGAACCGAGATCGGCAGCGACTGCGTCTTCACCGCGTTGATGAAGGTCCAGTGGAGGAACCACTCCACGACCTTGAAGTGGCCCGAGGAGGCCGCGATCGAGACGAGGCCCGACCAGCCGACGAAGAGCGCGAGCGCAAGGCCGGCGACGGGAAGCAGCGCCAGACGCGCCCAAGTGAGCGTAATGGTCCGCTTCATGCCCGCGCCTCCGACGCATCGAGCCTCAGGACGCCGGCGAGGAGCGCGATGCCGCCGGCCAGATAGGTCGAGCCGCCGACGATCAGCATGATGGTTCCGCCGAGCTGCTGGTCCTCCAGCGGCGTCAGCGTGCTGAAGGGCGAGCAGATGTCGCCGCATTCGTAGAGCGGCCGGGGAGCAAGGAGCAGGAGGGCGCCGAGCAGCGTCATGTGCATCGAAGTGACGAGAAGCCCGGCGGCGCCCGCCGTGCGCGTCGCGAGGCGATGGGGGCCGAGCGTTCCGAGCGCCGTCGTCCACAGAAGAAGGCCGGCCAGCAGGAAGGAGCCCTGCTCGAGGACGAGAAGCGCGAGGCGCTGCCGCGCCGCGTCGTGCAGCGCCGGCGCGTGCCAGCCCCAGATCAGGAGGAACTCGGCAAGCGCCGCCAGAAGCACGAAGCGCCCCGAGCCGCCGCGCCGCAGGAGGCCGGAGCGCGACAGGCCCAGCGCAAGGAGCGGCGCCGCAAAGGCCACGACGCCCATGTGCATCACCATGTGGGCCGCGAACGAGGTCTCGGCGCGCGCCGGCAGCGGCCCGCCCCAGAGAAGGGCGAGGAGGAGGAGGCCGAGCCCGAACGGCGCGTGGCGGCGCCAGCCGGCTTCAGGTGCGGGAGCGGGGACCGCGCTCACCGGCAGTCCCATACGAGCAGCACCGGCAGGGCGGTGAAGATGATCGCCAGGAACGACAGGCCCGACAGGAGAACGGAGGCAAGCTCCATCTGGCGCTCGCGATCGTGTTCCGTCGGCTGGTCGTGCGGCGGCTCGCCCCCGGCCTCCCGCCATTCGCGCCAGGCCCGCAGGCCCGCGAAGAAGCAGAAGGCGAGCGCGAGGAGGGTCGCGACCGCGACCCCGATCCGGGCCGTCGTGATGGACTTGAAGACGTTCTCGTTGGGCGCGCAGGCGCTCGCCACCCAGACATAGGACAGGAGGAAGTGCAGCGCCCAGACCGTGGGCGCGGCGATCATGGTGACGAGACTGTCGCGCGTACCGCGCCGCAGACCGAGCATGGCGGGATCAGCCTCCGGCGACCAGCGGGAACCAGCCGATCGTCAGGACGGTGACGAGGCCGGTGGCCGCCGCGAAGTGGGTGTAGAGCGCGACGTTCGAGAGATCGATGTCGTAGCGCGGCGTCAGGTGCCCGGCGAGCGAGCGCACGAGGCAGTAGGCGAGCATGAGCGCCCCGACGCCGGCATGGATCGCGGTCCAGATCGCGATGATCCAGACGATCGCGGGATAGGCATGGACGGTCGGCTGGAGGCCGGTCGCGTGCGGTCCCCAGAGGATGGCCGCGCCTGCCGCGAGGAAGGCCACCAGCGCGCCGGCCATGAGGAGCTGCGCCCCGCGCACGTTGCCAGCCTTCAGCACGCGGTGCGACACGAGCGTGCCGCCCCAGGCGAGCGCGAAGAGGGCCAGCGCGACGGTCGGCCAGAACTGCCCCGGCCCCGTGGTCCCCGCGGGCGGGAAGTCGGCATGGATCGTGAAGAAGAAGTAGTAGCCGAAAACGAGGCTCAGAAAGGCGGTGGCGTCGCCGATCATGGTGATGAACATCGCCCACCACGAGACCGAGTGCGGCCCCGAGACGTAGGTCGGCAGGGTCAGGCCGAGACCGACGTATTTCTCATCCTTCTCCGGGATCACGGCGGTGGCGCGCCAGAGCCAGAACATGATCACCAGCACCGCCACCACGAGCGAGGCGATCGTCAGCGTCCAGTAGTGGAAGGTCGCGGCGATGAAGCAGGCGCCGAGGAACACGGCGGCGATCATGGGCACGAAGGAGGGGCCGGGCACGCGCAGGCACTGCACGGGCTCGGCGTCGAGCACCGACGTCACCAGCGTCTCGCGCTTCCCCTCCTGCGCGTCCGGCAGGTAGAAGCGGCCCTTGTCCATGTCGTCCACGAAGTTCGGCTGGTCCCAGAGCGGGTAGCGCGAGCGGACGATCGGGATGGAGCGCACCCCCCAGGGCTGGTCCGGCACCTCGCCCGACCATTCCAGCGTGCCCGCGTTCCAGACGTTGCGGCTGGCATAGGGGTCCTTGCGGGGCCGCAGCATGTCGGCGACGACGATCAGGAAGCCGGCCGCGAAGATGAAGGCGCCGACGGTGGAGACGAGGTTCGGCAGCTCCAGGCCGAGCGCCTTCGGATAGGTCCAGACGCGGCGCGGCATGCCGATCATGCCGGAATAGTGCATCGGGAAGAAGCCGATGTTGAAGCCGGCGAACATCAGCCAGAAGGCGCGCTTGCCCCAGCGGTCCGAGAGCTTCCGCGAGGACACGACGGGCCAGTAGTAGTAGAGGCCGGCCACGATCGGAAACAGGACGCCGCCGATGATGACGTAGTGGAGGTGGGCCACCACGAAGTAGGTGTCGTGGACCTGCCAGTCGAAGGGCGCGAGCGCCACCATGACGCCGGTGAGGCCGCCCAGCACGAAGATGCCGAGCGAGCCCGATACGAAGAGCATGGGCACCGAGAACAGGACGCGGCCGGCCAGGCAGGTGGCTAGGAACACGAAGATCTGGACGCCGGTCGGGATGGCGACCGCCTCGGAGGCGGCCGCGAAGAAGCCGAGCGACATGGCCGGCAGGCCCGTCGCGAACATGTGGTGGACCCACAGGCCGAAGGAAAGGAAGCCCGTGCCGACCGCCGCCAGCACGATCCAGGAATAGCCGAGCAGCGGCCGGCGCGCGAAGGTCGGTATGATCATCGCGAACAGCGCGATGGTCGGCAGGAAGATGATGTAGACCTCCGGGTGGCCGAAGATCCAGAACAGGTGCTGCCACAGCATCGGGTCGCCGCCGCGCGTGGGATCGAAGAAGGGCCAGTCGAACAGCCGCTCCATCTCGAACAGGACGTCGCCCGCGATCAGCGGCGGGAAGGCGAACAGGATCATCGCCGCAACCACCAGGACGTACCAGGCGTAGAGCGGCATGAGGTTGAGGCGCATGCCGGGCGGGCGGCACTTCAGCGTGCCGACAATGAGCTCAACGGCGGCCGCGATCGAGGCGACCTCGATGAAGGACAGGCCGAGCAGCCAGATGTCGGCGCCGTAGCCCGGCGTGAAGCGCGCCTGCGTGGTGAGCGGCGGGTACATGAACCAGCCGCTGTCGGGCGCCTGCCCGAAGAAGATCGAGCCGCACACGAAGAGGCCGCCGATCAGGAAGCACCAGTATCCGAAGGCCGACAGGCGCGGGAAGGGCAGGTCTCGCGCGCCCAGCATCTGCGGCAGGAGGATAACCGCCACCGCCTCGAAGATCGGGACGGCGAACAGGAACATCATCACCGTGCCGTGCAGCGTGTACACCTGATTGTACATCGTGGCCGACAGGAAGTCGTTGTCGGGCGCGGCCAACTGCACGCGGATCAGGAGGCCGAGCACGCCCGCGAACAGCATAAAGGCGAAGGCCGTCGCGGTGTACCAGACGCCGACGGTGGTGTTGTTGACGTCGGACCAGTAGCGCCAGCCCTTGGGGCTGTCCCAGACCGCGATCAGACGCTCGGCCTGCGCCTTGCGGACGGCCTCGTCGTTCTGGTCCGGGTCGCCCGGACGGCGCAGGGCGTCGAGCTCGGCCATGCTCATCGCAGCGCTCCCAGCCAAGCGGCGATGCTGGCGAGTTCGTCCGGCGGCAGCATGCTGAAGGGTGGCATCTGGACGCCCGGCTTCTCGTGTTCGGTGAGCGCGACGAAGCGCGCGATGTTGTCGGGGGTCACGGGGAGGATGCCGGCGCCCAGAGTCTGGCGGCTCGCCAGATGGGTCAGGTCCGGGCCGACGAGGCCGACCGAGGCGGTGCCGCGCACCGCGTGGCAGGCGCCGCAGCCGGCCTGTTCGAAACTCGCCCGCCCCGGATGGTCGAGCACAGCGGCATCGGAGGCTTCCAGCGCCACCCGTGCGTCGTAGTCGGCTTGGCTGACGACACGCACGCGAAAGCCCATCTGGGCGTGGGCGGTGCCGCAAAATTCAGCGCAGATGCCGTTGAAGGTGCCCAGCCTTGTCGGCTCCAGCACGAGCCGGTTGATGCGCCCGGGAATGGTGTCGGTCTTGCCCGCGATATTGGGCACCCAGAAGGAATGGATGACGTCCGGGCTTCCCAGAAGGATCTCGGAGCGGCGGCCGACCGGCAGCCAGACCTCGTTGGCCGAGGGCACGCCCTCCAGCGTCAGCGCCTTGGCGACGCCGGGCGTATCGGGCGTGTCGTAGTGGACGCGCCACCAGAAGCGCTCGCCCGACACAGCGATGCGCGGCCCGTCGGCGGGCGCGCGGAAACCCGGCATGAGGCGCAGGCCGAAGACGAGCAGCGCGGTCAGCACCACCACCGGGAAGGCGACGCCGCCCCACAGGATGAAACGGTTGCCGGTGCGCTCGCTATGGGCGCCGGGCTGGACGCGCGTGGCGTAGACCGAGATGCCCATGACGAAGAGCCAGATCAGCGCGGCGCCCGCCGCCATCACCCAGAACAGGTGGATGACGCCCGCGGCCTCCGTGCCGGCCGGGTCGAAGGCCGATTGCGGTCCCCGGCAACCCGCCAGCGCGGCAGCGACCATGCCCAGCGCCATCGCGCGGGCCGTCCGGGCGCGGCTGCGCCCGCGACGCCTGGCCGGCGCCACCATGTCCCTTCGCAGCTTCCCCATCCACATCCCGTATCGGCACCATGAGCGCCGGTTCATCGATCCCCGACCAAGAAGATAGCGCGCAAACTTTCGGCGGCGATGGTGTTTCGGCCCGGCCGAGCCGTGGTGCCGGCTAAGTGATGAGTTTGGAACGGCAGGGTCCGGCCTCGCCTTTCCCGGATCTGTTCAACCAGACGGAGAGACCCCATGGTCACCACGGTCGGAACCGAGACGACGTTCGAAAAGCTCGTCCAGAACCTGCTCATCCTCGAGCACGACGCGATCGCCGCCTACGACACGACGATCGAGCGGCTGGACGATCCCGCCCACAAGCAGCGGATCGCGGAGTTCAAGCGCGACCACGAGAGCCATGTGGCCGAACTCACGCGCATGGCCGCCGCGCTCGGAACCGAGGCGCCCCGGGAGGGCGACGTCAAGCAGTATCTCACCACCGGCAAGGTGGCGCTGGCCTCGATCGTCGGCGACCGGACGATCCTGAAGGCCATGTCGACCAACGAGATCGAGACCAAGATGGCCTACGACCAGGCGGCCAAGAACGGCGTCGCCAGCGGCGAGGCGCGCGCCTTCTTCCAGAAGGCCTACGCGGACGAGTCGCGTCACAAGGACTGGATGGACGCGACCGCCGCCGCCTGAGGGCGAGGCGGCACAAACGACCGGGACAGGGAAGGGATACGCATGGACAGCGTCAAACCGGGCGACGATGCCGGCCTTGCGTTCTGGAAGCGCTTTCTCGGCGGAACGCAGGTCGACGGGCGGCTCAAGCTGAGTCTCGGCCTCGTCATCTATCTCCTGATCGGCGGCCTGACGCTCGCGCAATGGGCGTGACGCGGGCCCGCTGATCCGCATATCAAAACGCCCCCGCCGGGGGAGGACCGGCGGGGGCGTATGAGTGGCCTCAGGTGGGAGGAACCTTCGGCCGATCCGCTGCGACGTTTGGGAGGAGAGTGCCGCAGCGAAAGCGTGAAACTGTTAGCGCGAGGCCTGACGGGCGACGGTCGGAATGTCGGCCCGGCTGATGCCGAGGTCGGCGAGCTCGCGGTTCGACAGGCGGTTCAGCTCGTTCGAGGTCTGGCGGTAGGAGCGGTAGGCGCGAAGGGCGGAGGTGATACCCATGGGTCTCTTCCTTGGTGGTTGGGCGCGGCCTCTCGTCGGTGGTGGCCGCTGCTCTCTGGTTTCTTTCGACACCCGGAAGATAGGCGACTGAACCGATTTAAAGGAGCGCAAACTCTGCAAGGGAGCCTTGCATCCCGCGCGTCCCTGGTTAATCACCCGGTGACTTCCGAGGAGGGACGCGAAGAAGGCGCATGTCCAGAACGACCCCCGCGACGCGGGCCTTGGAGAAGGCCGGGGTCGCCTTCTCGATCCGCAGCTACGACTACGATCCCTATGCCAGCTCGATCGGCCTCCAGGCGGCCGAGGCCCTCGGCGAGGCGCCGGATCGCGTCCTCAAGACGCTCATGGTTCTGGCGGACGGCCGCCCGGCCTGCGCGATCCTGCCTTCCGACCGCGAGCTTTCCATGAAGCGCGTGGCCGCGGCGCTTGGCGCCAAGTCCGCGCAGATGATGCCCCCGGCCGATGCCGAACGCCTGACGGGCTATAAGGTCGGAGGGATCAGCCCGTTCGGCCAGAAGCGCCGCGTGCCGGTACTTCTCGAGGAGGCGGCGCTGCGGCACGAGCTCGTCTTCATCAACGGCGGACAGCGCGGCCTGCAGGTCCGTCTGGCCCCGGGCGACGCAGCAAAACTGCTCGAGGCCCTGACCGTTTCCGTCGTCGCCTGAGAGGCGCTCGGCGGTCGCCGAATACGCCAGGGTCGCCCGGAAGGCCGCACCGGTCGCGTTCAGGATGGGTTGCCGGGCGGAACCGTGCTGCCCGGCGCCATTTCCGTTCCCAGAAGCCCGAACCAATCCGACCACAGGCCGATCAGAAGGAGCGCCACGACGATCGCGCCGACCAGGATGAAGGTTGCGGCGGAGCGGTTCTTCGATTTTTCCTGCACAGCGGATCCTTTCGGAAAGGGGTCTGTCGAACCAACGTCCCAACCCGTCGAGGTTTCCGGTATCCATGCGCGGCCAAGCGACTTTCAGGCGATGAGGCCCGCGAGATAGGGGCGCACCACGTCCGGCGTCGGACGGGGCTTGGAAGGGATGCGGATCACGCGATAGCGCCCCTGCGCGAGCAGCCGGTCGCGGGCCGCGTCGCGTCGGGCGTCATGCGACGAGTCGTCGAGCTCGATCAACGCCTCCACGACGCCCGTCGCCGGATCGATCACCGCGAAGTCCACGACCT
Organism: Aureimonas sp. AU4; assembly: GCF_001463765.1. Classification (GTDB taxonomy): domain Bacteria; phylum Pseudomonadota; class Alphaproteobacteria; order Rhizobiales; family Rhizobiaceae; genus Aureimonas. The sequence continues at coordinate 50,879 of NZ_BBWK01000012.1, forward strand.
TCTGGCTGATCTTGTTGCGCGCAAGCGAGGCGGCGCGCCGACCGATCCCGCGCCGGGGCTGGAGCAGGGCGCCCATCGAGACCTGGCAGCCGATCAGCCGCGAGGGAAGCGCGGCGCGAAGGATCGAAAGGAGTTCCAGTTCCGCCTTGGTAAGGAGCGGGCGGCGTTCGAGCCGCACGCGCGAGCGCCACCAGCGCCGAAGCGCGAGCAGCGCGACGAGAAGCACGAGCAGCGCGCCGCCGAGCGGCACGAAGCGCGCCGGATCGACGGCAAGCGGTGCGGACCACGATCCCATGGCGGACCCTCCTTCCAAGGCGCGGGCCTTGATCGCCCGTCGGAACGGCCGAGGGACACGAGGAGGCGGCCGGGCGTCAAGCCGTCGCGACCGGACGAAAAGCGCCATCTTGCTGCAACTCTCGTCGCGCACGACCCTTCTCCTGCCCGACCGCCGCCGGCACTTCCCGCCGGCCGTCCAACACCATCGGATCGGAACAACAGGCATGGCACGTTTCACAGGCAAGGTCGTCATCGTGACCGGCGCGGGCTCGGGCATCGGCGAGGGCGCCGTCAGGCGCTTCGCGGCCGAGGGCGCCCATCTCGTTCTCGGCGACAAGGATGCCGACGGCCTCGGCAAGGTGGCCTCCGCGCTCGGGGGCGGCGAAGGGCGGATCGAGACGCAAGTTTGCGACGTCAGCCGGCGCGAGGACTGCGAGACGCTCGTGCGCTTCACGCTGGAGCGCTTCGGCCGGATCGACGTCCTCGTCAACAACGCCGGCGTCGACCATCTCGGCAAACTCGACGAAGGCGACTTCTCGGAGTTCACCAAGGTCATCGAGACCGACCTCTATGGCGTCGTCCAGCTCAGCCGGGCCGCGATCGCGGAGTTGCGCAAGTCCAAGGGCTCGATCGTCAACGTCTCCTCGGTCTCGGGGCTCGGCGGTGACTGGAACCACAGCTTCTACTGCGCGGCCAAGGGCGCGGTGACGAACTTCACCCGCGCGCTCGCCCTGGACGAGGCCGCGAACGGGGTTCGGGTGAACGCGGTGAACCCCTCGCTGGTCTACACCGCGCTAACCGAGGGCATGCAGGATCAGCCCGACCTCATCCAGGAGTTCGAGGAGCGTATTCCAATGGGCCGCGGCGCCCGGCCCGACGACGTGTCGGGTGCGATCGCGTTTCTGGCGAGCGAGGACGCCTACTTCATCACCGGCGTGAACCTGCCGGTGGACGGCGGCCTGTCGGCCTCCAACGGCCAGCCGCGCCTGCGCTGACGGAGCATCGGCGTCCGGGGACCGAGCCCGGACGCCGATGCGTCTGCTAGCGGCGCGGATCGTATCGCGAACGCCGCCGACGGGAGGCGATCGCCCCGATCACAGCTGTGGCCGCGAGAAGCACGGTGAGGCCGGGGCGTTTCTGCATCGCCGTATAGGGGCTGAAGGGCAGGCCCGGCGCGTGGGCGTAGTGGACGAGGGCCTCGCCGGTCGGCGCGTCGAGATTGTCGGTTCGCGTGCGCGGGTTGCGCGACTTCGACAGGGGCGGGACGACGGCGGCAAGCAACCGGTCCATGGCGCGGGGAAACAGGGCCAGCGGCACGGCGAGCGCGGGGCCGACCGCCCCCACCACGATCTCGCGCCGGGGATGGCGGACCGCATCGAGGATCGCATCCGCCACGATCTCGGGCGCATAAAGCGGGGGCACGACGCGCGGCTCCTCCGCCAGATGGTTGCGGGCATGCTGCGGAAAGCCGGTCGCAATGCCCGACGGCTTGATCAGCGTGACGGTGATCGCGGGATCGGAGGCGAGGAGTTCGCGCCGCAGCGCATCCGTGAATCCCTTCACCGCGTGCTTGGAGGCTGAATAGGCGCTGAGAAGCGGGATCGCGAAGTCGGAGTTGACCGAGCCGACGTTGATGAGCCTGCCTCCGCCCGGCCGCGAGCGGAAATGGCGGACGGCGGCGAGCGAGCCGTGGACGAGACCCCAGTAGTTCGTCTCGAAGATGCGCCGGTGCTCGGCGAGCGGCAACGCGTCAAGCGTCGAATAGGCGGCGATGCCCGCATTGTTGACGAAGGCGTCGATCCGGCCGAAGCGTGCGACCGCCCGATCGACCAGCGCCTCGACCTGGGCCTCCACCGCGACGTCGGTCCGGACCGCGAGAGCCTGGCCGCCGGTTTCCTCGATCTCGCGCGCGAGGCGCCGGAGGAGTGGTTCGTCGCGCGAGGCGAGGACGATGCTCGCCCCCTGCCGCGCGGCGAGGCGCGCGGTGGCAAGGCCGATGCCGGAACTGGCGCCCGTGACGACGATGACTTGGCCCGCAAGTGACGGCATGGTGGATGGCGCTCCCGTTGATCCTACGCAAGGCGCAAAGTCCCGGCGCGCCGGATCGTTCGCGTCGCTGCGCCAGCTAACGGAAGAAGGCGCCCCTCAGCCCGCCGCCCACGCCCAGAGGGCCTGCAGCACGGTGACGCCCGCGAGCGGAGCCACGAACAGCGCCAGGACGTTGAGCCCGATCGCCCAGATTAGGACCTTCTCCTGGCGCCGCGTCAGCTTGGGCGAAGGGGGACGCTCCGGCAGGGGCTCGGGCGGACGCCAGTTGCGATAGTCCACGAACATCGATCGCGCCTCGCGCTGGTTTCGGGATCCCGGGGGAAGGGGACGCTCACGGATCCTAGACGCGATAACGCCGTCGTGTCCGGGAAGGGTTGCGCGCTCATCGTCGCACGCGACCACCAAGCCGTCCGCCCGACGGACGACCCGATCCGGAACACAAGGCTTTCCGCCGGCGCGAGCCCGGCGCGGAGCAAGCCTGCTATTCCCGGCGCGCGGGTGGCATAGACTCTGTCATGCGGAACCCGCGCTGGCAGCGCGCCGCTTGTCCACTCAATCGAAGGAGGTACCTGGTGGAGCTGAGCGGGATCGAACCGCTGACCTCGTCATTGCGAACGACGCGCTCTCCCAACTGAGCTACAGCCCCGTCCACCGGTGGCGATCCTCTAGCGCGGCGGGCTCTGCGGTGTCAAGCGGATGTGAGGCGCGCGAGGGCGTGGACTCGCGTTAGCGAAATCACCACATGGGCGGCGCTAGTCTCCGATTCCCGTTTCCCTCCCGGCCGCCCGCGGCCCCCATCGAAGGCCCATCGCGACCCATGCTCGCCGTCATCCAAGTGGTTCTCCTGATCCTCAACATCCTGTGGTGGATCATCATCGTGTCGGCGATCCTGTCGTGGCTGCTCGCCTTCAACATCCTCGACTACCGCAACAACTTCGTGCGCTCCGTCGCCGACATGCTCTACCGCCTGACGGAGCCCCTCTATCGGCCGATCCGGCGCGTCCTGCCCAACCTCGGCGGGCTCGACCTGTCGCCGCTGGTGGTGCTCCTGGTCATCTTCTTCATCCAGCAGCTGATCTTCATCTACGTCATTCCCGCCATCTATCGCGCCGGCATCTGAGGACGCATGCGCGCCCGTGCGGCGCCGGAGGAGACGATCCTCCACGTCCGGCTGACGCCGCGTGCCGCCTCGACCCGCATCGATGCGGCCGAGCCGGGCGAGGATGGCCGCTGGCGGCTGCGGGCGCGCGTGCGCGCGATCCCCGAGAAGGGTGCTGCCAACGCCGCGCTCCTGCGGCTTCTGGCCGATGCGCTCGGCGTCGCCCTCTCGAGCCTCACCCTCGAGGCGGGCGGGACCTTTCGCGAAAAGCGCGTGCGCTTCTCCGGCGATCCCGCTAGGCTGGAGCATGTTCTTCGCGCTCTGGCTCCTGGCGGCCTCAACGACGCAGCCCGTCCCTGACGCGCCGCCGCGCGCGGATGCGCAACCCCGGCTGGCAGGCGCCGCGAGCCCGATCAGCCCCGGTCTTTGCGAGCGGATCGCCGACGAGGCGTGGCGCTGCGTGGGGCTGGCCGGCGTCGACGTCCGGGTTTTCGGTCCCGAGGCGCGGCGCACGCTCTCGCTCGGCGGCGATCGCCCCGCCTTTGCCCCGCTTCCGCTGCCGGGGCGCTTCGCGACCATGATCGACTGGCAGGCGAACGGCGAGGGGCGGCCCGTGGCCGCGACGGTGCGCTGGCGGGCGGCGGAAGGCTCGGCGGAACTCCTGCTCGTGCTGCGCCCGGCCGCCGACGGGTCGCCGGGTTGCCTGTCCGCCGTGGCCGGTCCCGACGCCGACGCGGGTGAGCTCGCGGCGCGAAGCTTTCGCTGCGGGCGCGACCGCCCGATCCTGGCGGGCACGATCCCGCCGACCCTGCGCGCGGCGCTGGAGGGCTGGCTCTCCGCGCTCTAGCCCATGTCCGGCAAGCGCGGGCGAGCGCCCGCGAAAAAGGCGCCTCCGGTCTTCCCGGGGCGCCTCGTTCATGTCTGGCGGACCTTGAGTCCCGGTCAGGCGTTTTCCTGGCCCACCGGATCGGACTCGCGCTCCTTGGGCGAGGCGTTCTCGTAGCGCTCCACGGCCTCGCGGATCAGCTTCTTGGCGTCGGCCGAGCCGCCCCAGCCGCCGATCTTGACCCACTTGCCGGGCTCCAGATCCTTGTAGTGCTCGAAGAAGTGCTCGATCTGCTTGAGCGTGATCTCGGGCAGGTCGGTGTGCTCGTAGACGTTGTTGTAGCGCTGGGTCAGCTTGGGCGAGGGAACGGCGATCACCTTCTCGTCCTGTCCGGCATTGTCCTCCATCACGAGGACGCCGATCGGACGGCAGTTGATCACGCAGCCGGGAAAGAGCGGGCGCGTCGAGCAGACGAGCACGTCGATCGGGTCGCCGTCCTCGGAAAGGGTGTGGGGCACGAAGCCGTAGTTCCCCGGGTAGGTCATCGGGGTGTAGAGGAAGCGGTCGACGAAGAGCGCGCCGGCTTCCTTGTCCATCTCGTACTTGATCGGGTGGCCGCCGACGGGCACTTCGATGATGACGTTGATGTCGTCCGGCGGGTTCTTGCCGCGAGCGATGGCTTCGATGCGCATGGGAGACCTTTCCCGCGTTGGCATGGGGTCCCAGCGTCTAGCCGAGCGGATGAGGCGAGTCCATTGGGCCGGCGCAAACGGGAGCCGGCAAGGTGAACGGCGCCTTCCCTCGCGCAGAGGTCAGCTGAAGGTGAAGGCGACCTTGCGCAGCGTGCGGTCCTCGAAGGTCTCGGCCCCGCCCGCCACGTCGATGCCGCCCGCCGCCTCGTAGAAGCGCAGCGCGTTCTCGTTGTCGGCCAGCGCCCAGACCGCGAGGCCCTTCAGCCCGCGCGAACGCAGGAGGGTGCGGCAGCTGTCGAACAGGCGCCGCCCGAAGCCGAGGCCCTGGAATTCGGGCCGCAGATAGAGCTCGTAGATTTCGCCCTCAGCCCCCAGCGCCAGCGTCCGGTTGCGCCCGAGCGTGGCGTAGCCGACGGTCTCGCCGTCATAGTCGAGCACGAGGATGGTGGCACGGTTGCGGATCGCCTTGGCCCACCATTCCGGACCGCGACGCGCCAGCATGCGCGACAGGGCGCGGTGGGGGATCAACCCTCCGTACGCGCCTCGCCATGAGGCCTCGTGGACAAGGCTCAGCGCGGCGGCGTCGCGCGCTTCGGCAAAGCGGACATCTGCGGCGATCGTCTTCATGCGGCGTTAACTGTAATTCCGCATTTGCGATCCACGGCGCGCAACAAAAATCGCGTGCGCGCCGGCTCGCGGATGGAGGCGTCGAATCATCATGGGGGAGGGGTAGCGGCCGCTGCCCGGCAGGGCAACGACTTGACAGCGCGCTAAAAACGCAGCGGCCGCCGCGAACGGGTGCCGGGGGTTGTGCCCGCTCAGCGCGCGGGCGGCAGAACGCCCGCCGCGAGCGCCTGCGAGATACCGGACAGGTCGACGCCGCGCGACAGCTTCTGGGTGAGCGGCGTCGGCTGGCCGGAAATCCAGATGCGCAGCTCGGCATCCGCGTCGAACGAACCGGCGGTCTCGATCGAGAACATGGTGATCGCCCGGTAGGGGACGGAGTGGTAGGCGCGCTTGCGCCCGCTCACGCCCTGCTTGTCGACGAGGATCAGCCGCCGGTCGGTGAAGACGATCTGGTCGCGCACGATCTGGAAGGCGACCTCGATGCCCTCGTCGGGCAGGAGCACGGGGCCGAGCTCGCGTGCCAGCCCCTCGCGGTCGACGTCGCCCGCCAGACCCAGAAGTCCCGTCAGAAATCCCATCGCCTCAGTTCTCCCAGCCTTTCAGAACGATCTTGCCCGTGGTCGAGCCCCGCTCGATCAGCGCATGCGCCTCGCGCAGCGTGCGCGCGCAGATGGGCGAGAGGGTATGGGTGCGCGTGCTGCGCAGCCGGCCCGCGTCCACGAGCTGCGCCACCTCGCCGAGCAGGCGGTGCTGCTCGATCATGTCGGACGTGTGGAAGAGCGAGCGCGTGAACATGTACTCGAAGTGGAGCGACACGGACTTCTGGCGGATCGGCGCGAGGTCGAGCTCGGCCGAGTCGATGACGCACAGGTGTCCGAAGGGGCGGATCAGGGCTCCGATATCGGCCATGTGGCGCGGCGTCTGGCTGACCGCGAAGACGTAGTCCACAGGCCCGAGGCCGAGCTCGCGGATCTGCGGCGCCATGGGGCGGGCGTGGTCGATCACATGGTGGCAGCCCTGCTCGACCGCGAAGCGGCGCGAGGGATCGCGCGAGGCGGTGCCCACCACCGTGAGCGGCGTGACGGCCCGCGCGATCTGCGTCGCGATCGAGCCGACGCCGCCCGCCGCCCCGATCACCAGCAGCGTGCGCGAGGCGCCGTCGCGGTCGACCCGGAAGCGGTCGAACAGCGTTTCCCAGGCGGTGATCGCGGTGAGCGGCAGGGCGGCGGCATCCGCGAAGCCGAGGCTCTTGGGCTTGAGGGCGACGATGCGCTCGTCGACGCGCTGCAGCCGGCTGTTGGAGCCCTGCCGGTCCACCGCGCCGGCATACCAGACCTCGTCGCCGGGGCGGAACAGAGTGGCCTCGGGACCGCACGCGAACACCGTGCCGCTCGCGTCGAAGCCGAGGACGCGGGGCAGGCGGGCGGGATCGGCGACGGGCCCGCGCTGTTTGGCGTCCACCGGGTTCACCGACACCGCCTCGACCCGGACCAGGACGTCGCGCCCCTCGGGGACGGGATCGGGCAGGTCGAGGTCGACGAGGTGTTCCACCGAGCGGTCGGGGGGCGAGACCGCGTATCCAACCGCGCGCATGCCGCGTAACTCCCTATCGGGCGACGATCGCAGGCGCCGGGCCGTGCCCGGCATTCCAGGCGAGCGGAGCTATCGCGCCGGGCGCCCGGATCAAGGCGAGGGCGCCCGCGACAGGGCGCCCCGGCGGCCGCCTCTAGCGGAAGTGACCGAGCACGGTCTCCTGGATGCGCTGGAGGATGCCGGCGCGCTCGACGCTGGCGGCGGCGTAGAGCGGCTCCTCGCGCAGCGTCTGCCCGTCGCGCGTGACGCGCAGCACGGCCACGCGCCGCCCTTCCGCCACCGGCGCCTCGAGCGTGCCCACCGGCACGATCTCCCGCTGGAACGGCGCGCCCGAGCCGCGCGGCTCCAGAAGCTCCACCGCGCCCGCCGCGCGCACCGGAACGCTCGCCACCGCACCGCCCGAGACGGGCACCTCGCCCGCGTTCTCGCCCTCCTTGACCACGCTGACGCGATCGAAGCCGCGAAGGCCGAGCGTCATCATGGCACGCGCCTCCGAGGCGCGCTCGTTGACGCTCTTCATGCCCATCATGGCGAAGACGATGCGCCGGCCCGACTCGTCCTTGGCCGAGGCGACGAGCCCGTAGCCCGCCTCCGCCGTGTGGCCCGTCTTCAACCCGTCCGCGCCGAAGGCGAGGAGCGGGTTGCGCGAGCGCTGCTTGATGCCGTTGAAGGTGAACTCCTCCTCCGAGAACAGCGGATACTGCTCGGGATAGGTGCGGATCAGGTAGGCCGCGAGCGTCACGAGATCGCGGGCCGAGGTATACTGGCCGGGGTCGGGCAGGCCGTGCGGGTTCGCGTAGTGGGTATGGGTGAGGCCGAGCTCCTTGGCCTTGGCGTTCATCATGTCGGCGAACAGCGGCACGCTGCCGGCGATGCCTTCCGCCGCCACGATCGTGGCATCGTTGCCGGACTGGATCGCGATGCCCTTGATGAGGTCGCCGACCGAGACGGAGCTGTTGAGCGGCAGGAACATGGTCGAGCCGCCCGAGGCCGCGCCGCCCGTGCGCCAGGCGTATTCCGAGACCGGAAACTCCTGGTCGAGCCGGATCGAGCCCTTCTTGAGCTGGTCGAAGATCACCGCCAGCGTCATGAGCTTGGAGAGCGAGGCGGGGGGAGCCTCCTGGTCGGCGGCCTTCTCGAAGAGAACCGTGTCGGTGGCAAGATCCAGGAGCAGTGCGTTGCGCGCCGCGGTCTCGATCGCGGCCGCTGGGCCCGTGAAGGCGAGAAGCAGCGCCAGAAGGGCGAGGGGGGCGGAGGCTCGGAGGGGGCGCATGGCGAAAACCTGGAACTGACGGGCGGGGGCGGACGGCGTTCGTCGCGTCGACCCCATTGGGGGAGGAGGCTAACGCCTTTCGCTTGCGCCGGGAAAGCGTGACGAAGGGCCCCGATCCGCAATTTGCCGCGAGGATCACAAGGCTGGCCGGTGGGCCGGACGGCACCCCGCGCCATATGGGGCCGATCCGCAACAGGGAAACGCCGGACGGCCCATGAGCATCGGACTGATCGCGCTTCTCGACGACCTGGCCGCCATCGCCAAGGTCGCGGCCGCCTCGCTGGACGACGTGGCGACCCTTTCGGCCAAGGCGAGCGTCAAGGCGGCGGGCGTCGTGATCGACGATGCGGCCGTGACGCCGCGCTACGTGGTGGGCTTCTCGCCCGACCGCGAGCTGCCGATCGTCGGGCGCATCGCGCTGGGCTCCCTGCGCAACAAGCTCGTGTTCCTCCTGCCGGCCGCGCTCCTGCTCTCGGCCTTCGCCCCTTGGGCGATCACGCCGCTCCTGGCGATCGGCGGCGCCTATCTCGCCTACGAGGGAAGCGAGAAGGTCTGGGAGGCTTTCCTCTCGCGCAAGGGGGCCGGCCACGAGGGCGACGAGGCCGCGCCCAAGGCTGCCAACGCCACGGCGCTCGAGGAGATGCGGGTCCAGAGCGCGGTGAAGACCGACTTCATCCTGTCCGCCGAGATCATGACCGTGACGCTCGGCGGGCTGCCGGACGGATCGATCTGGGTCCAGGCGGGTGTGCTCGCCGCCGTCGGCATCGCGCTGACGGGCCTCGTCTATGGCGGCGTCGCCCTGATCGTGAAGGCAGACGACGTGGGACTAGCGCTGGCGCGCCGCCGCGCCGGCGCGCTCGCCGCCGTCGGCCGCACGATCGTGCGCGTCATGCCCGGCTTCCTTCATGTCCTGGCGCTGGTCGGAACGGCGGCGATGATCTGGGTGGGCGGCGGCATCCTCCTCCATGCGCTGGAGGTCTTCGGCTTCGCCGCGCCGGCGCACCTGATCGAGAGCCTCTCCGTCTCGGCCGGCGAGAGCGTTCCCTTCGCCGGCGGCCTCGTGGAATGGATCGTCGGCGCGATCGCCTCGGGCGTCATGGGGCTTCTGGCCGGGTCCGTGGTCCTCGGCGTCGTTTCGGTTCTCGTGAAGCCGTTCCTCGGCCGCGAGAAGCCGGCGGTGGCGAGCGGCGGCAGCAAGCCCTGAGAGACCGCCCCCTCAGGTGGCGACCGGATCGGAATAGGCGTTCTCGCCGAAGGGCGTCTCCTCGACAGCCCCGTCCTCGGGTGCGGCCAGCTCGAACCCCATGCAGGCGGCGAACAGGGCGAGGAGTTCGGGGTCGAAATGCCCGCGCCAGCGGGCCATCCGGTGCAGCGCGTCCTCCGGCCGCCACGGCTTCTTGTAGGGCCGCAGCGAGGTGACGGCGTCGTAGACGTCGCAGATCGAGGCGATCCGGACCGACGGGCCGAGGCTCTCGGCCGCCAGCCCGTCCGGATAGCCCGTCCCGTCCACGCGCTCGTGATGATGGAGGCAGACCTCGGCCACCATGTCCGGCACGCCTGCCTCCCGCCGCAGCATCTCGTAGCCGGCGCGCGGATGGGCGCGGACCTTCTCCAGTTCGAGCGGGGTCAGGCCGCCGGTCTTGGCGAGGATCGCCGACGAAAGCTGCATCTTGCCGATGTCGTGGAGAAGCCCGGCCTGACCGAGCAGCGCGACCTCGCCGCTGGCGAGGCCGAGATGGCGGCCGAAATGGATCATCAGCGCGCTGACGGCGATGGAATGGAGGTGCGTATAGGCGTCCACCGACTTCAGGCGCGTGATGGCGAGGAGCGCCGCCGCATTGCGCGACAGCGCGTCCGCGATGCCGTCGACGATGGTCTCGCAGCGTCCCATGCTGACGCCCCGCCCCATGCGCGCCTCGGCAAAGAGCTGCCCGACCGCGCGGCGGCACTGGCGAATCTCGTTCTCGGCCCAGAGCGTCTCGGGCGAGCGGGGCGCGGCGGGCTCGGCGCGGGCGGGTGCACGGCGGGCGGGCGCCGCGTCCTCGACCATGGCCGCGACGGGCACAGGCGGCATCGACAGGCCCCGGCTTTCGTCGATCACGACGGCGCGCGCATTGCTGGCGCGCAACTTCAGGAGGTCGCCGTATTCGGTGATCAGGAAGCGGCGCGTCCAGAACGGGTGATCGAGCCAGTCGCCCTCGATGCGCTCGATGAACATGCCGAGGCGAACCTGATGACGGCTGATGCGCTTGTGCATGACGAGACCGGCGACCTCTCGCCTTCCGCTGGGGAATAGGACAGTCCCGTGACGGTAGGCGCCGAAGGTTCATGCATGGTTACAGGCCGCTGGCTGGCGGATATTTAATGTTTGACCCCAAGCACGACTGAAAGTCAGTCGGAATGACGGCCCTCACGACCCTTCCATCTCGGCCCGCATCATCTCCAGCTCCAGCCACTGCGTCTCGGCCGCCTCCAGCGCCGCGCGATCGCTGTCCGCCTTGGCCGCGACGGCGTTGAAGCGCTTCGGGTCGCGGGTGAAGAGCGAGGCGTCGGCCAGCTCGGCCTCCGAGGCGCGGATCGCCTTCTCCAGCCGCTCGATCTCTCGCGGCAGGTTTTCCAGCGCGAACTTCTGCTTGAAGCTGAGCTTGGCGGCGGCGGGACGGGGCGCCGCCTCGCCGGACGAACCCCCGGACTTGACGGAGGCGACCTTGGCTGGCGCGCGCGCGGCCTTCGCCGTCTCGCGGCGCTGCGCGGTCATGTCGGTATAGCCGCCCGCATACTCGATCCAGCGGCCCGCCTCGTCCGGCGAGACCGTGGAGCTGACGGTCCGGTCCAGGAAGTCGCGGTCGTGGCTGACGAGAAGCACGGTGCCGGGATAGTTGGCGACGAGCTCCTCCAGAAGGTCCAGCGTCTCCATGTCGAGGTCGTTGGTGGGCTCGTCGAGCACGAGAAGGTTGGCGGGCGTCGCCAGCGTCTTGGCGAGCAGCAGGCGCGCCCGCTCGCCGCCCGACAGGTTCGCCACGGGCGTGCGGATCTGCTCGGGCTGGAACAGGAAGTCCTTGAGATAGCCTGCCACGTGGCGCGGCTGGCCGTTCACCATGACCTGGTCGCCGCGCCCGTCGGTGAGCGCGTCGGCCACCGACAGGTCGTCGCGCAGGGAAGCGCGCTTCTGGTCGAGAAAGGCGAGGTCCAGGTTGGTGCCGGTGCGCACGGTTCCCGAATCGGGCTCCAGCTCGCCGATCAGCATGCGCAGGAGCGTCGTCTTGCCGGCGCCGTTGGGGCCCACGAGGCCGACCCGGTCGCCGCGCTGGATGCGCGTCGAGAAGTTGTCGACCAGCGTGCGCCCGCCGTAGCCCTTCGTGACGCCCTTCGCCTCGATCACGAGCTTGCCGCTTTCGCGCGTCTCGCCCGCCACCATCTCCACCGTGCCGACCTGCCGGCGCGCGTTGCGCCGGTCGGCGCGCAGCTGGTGGAGGGCCGCCAGGCGCCGCTCGTTGCGCGTGCGCCGCGCGGTCACGCCGTAGCGCAGCCAGTGCTCCTCGCGCAGGATCTTGGCCGACATCTTCTGAAGGTCGCGCTCCTCCTCCTCCAGCACCTTGTCGCGCCACGCCTCGAAGGCGCCGAAGCCTTCCTCGATGCGGCGCACGCGGCCCCGGTCGAGCCAGACCGTGGCGCGTGTCGTGCGCTCCAGGAAACGACGGTCGTGGCTGATCAGGACGACCGCCGAGCGCATGGCCCGGATCTCGTCTTCCAGCCACTCGATGGTGGGAAGGTCGAGATGGTTGGTCGGCTCGTCGAGAAGCAGGATGTCGGGCTCGGGCGCCATGACGCGGGCAAGCGCCGCGCGCCGCGCCTCGCCGCCCGACAGGTCGCCGGGGCGTGCCTGCGGATCGATCCCCAGACCTTCCAGGAGCCGCTGGACGCGGTGCGGGTCGTCGAGGGGGCCGAGGCCCGCCAGAACGTACTCCTCGACGCTCGAGGCCGAGCCGAAGTCGGGCTCCTGCGCGAGGTAGCGGATGGTCGCGCCCGGCTGGCGGAACACCTCGCCGCCGTCGGGCTCGACCGTTCCGGCGGCGATCTTGAGGAGCGTCGACTTGCCGGAGCCGTTGCGCCCGACCAGCGCGATACGATCGCCCGCCGAGACGCCGAGCTCGACCGATTCCAGAAGCGGCGTGCCGCCGAAGGTGAGGCGCACGCCGTCGAGGCGCAGAAGGGGAGGGGAAGCCATGGGCGGCTTCTAGCGTATCACCCCGCCGATGGGGAGGGCTCCGGGAAATGGGACAGGAGCCAGTCTCGGAAGAGCCGGATCTTGGGCGCGTTGCGCCGGCCCGGCGGATAGCACAGCCAGTAGCCGCGATCGCTCGGGCACAGGAGCGCGAAGGGCTGGCGCAACCGGCCCGCCGCGACGTCGTCGCGGTAGAAGAAGGGCGTCAGGATCGCGACCCCATGGCCGGCCGTGGCGGCGATGGCTTCCAGGTCCTGCCCGCCCAACTTGTGTCCGTTGTCCACCTCGAAGCCCGGGCGCGCGACGCCCGCGAAAGCGAACCACTCGTTCCACCAGGGGTCGGTCGGATCGATGAGCGGATAGCGCAGGAGGTCGGCCGGCTCGCGCAAGGGAAGCCCAAGCCGCGCCTCGAGACCGGGATGCAGCATCGGCGTGAAGTCGGCGCGCAGGAGCTTGTGGGTGACGAGGCTCGGCGAGGGCGGCAGCCCGCCCCGAATGGCGATGTCGACCGGCTCCTTGTCGAAGTCCACGATCTCGCGGTTCGACTGCAGGCGAACCGCGATGTCGGGATGGGCCAGCTGGAAGGCGTAGAGATGGCGCGCCAGCCAGAGCGTCGCGAAGGTCGGGATCACGCTGATCGTCAGAACGCCCGCCGCGCCGCCCCGCACCGCCTCGAACGAGGCGGAGATCAGGTCGAAGGCCCCGGTCGCATCGCCGCCGAGCCGGCGTCCCGCATCGGTCAGCGCGACCTGCCGCCGGTCGCGCCGGAACAAGGGCGCGCCGACCCGCTCCTCCAGGACCTTGATCTGGTAGCTCACGGCCGCCTGCGTCATGCCGAGCTCGTCTGCGGCGCGGGTGAAGCTGAGGTGCCGCGCGGCGGCCTCGAAGGCGCGCAGCGCGGCGAGCGGGGGCAGCGAACGGGCCATGACGCATCAAATCTCCTTATGCATCATGGCGGAGCTTCGATTGGATCGGCAAGCCCGGATCGGGTCCATGGGACGGGACACCCAAGCCTGCGAGACCTCCCATGACGACGTTCGATTCCTTTGGCCGGACCCGCGCGGCGCGCCCGCCGACGCAGGCGAAACCGGGCACGGCCGGTTGGCGCGGCCGGCTTCGCCTCTGGTGGGACCGGCTCGGCTGGGACCCGCACGCGCTGCCCGAGACGCTGCGCGCCGACGTCGAGCGGGACCACCCCCACGCCCGCCCGGTGCGCGGGCGGGCCGACTGGGAACGGCGGCTCTGAGGGGTTACTCGGCCGGTTCCGCGCGCCCCATCCGGCTGGCCGCCGCCAGGTCGCGGTTGAGCGCGGCCTCGCGCGCGCCGACCGGCTTCGAGAAGCGCGCGAGAAGGAGGTAGACGACCGGCGTCAGGAACAGGGTGGCAAGCGTCGCCAGTCCCAGGCCGCCCACGATCACGTAGCCGAGCGTCACGCGCGCCTCGGCGCCCGCGCCCGCCGAGAAGACGAGCGGCACGCCGCCGACGATGGTCGCGATCATGGTCATCATCACGGGCCGCAGGCGGATCGTCGAGGCCTCCTCGATCGCCTCGCGCACGGAGCGTCCCTCGTCGCGCAGCTGGTTGGCGAACTCCACGATCAGGATGCCGTTCTTGGCCATGATGCCGACCAGGAGCACGAGGCCGATTTGGCTGTAGAGGTTCAGCGTCTCGCCGAAGAGGTTCATCGCATAGATCGCGCAGGCGACACCGAGCGGCACGGTCGCGATGATGATTAGCGCCGACACGAAGCTCTCGAACTGGGCGGCGAGCACCAGGAAGACCACCACGATCGCGAACACGAAGACGATGGCGAGCCCGCCCGAGGTCTCCTCCAGCGTCGCGGCCTCGGCGAGCGGCACGAGGCGCATCTCGTCGGGCAGGCGCTCGGCCGCGAAGCGCTGGACGTCGGCCCACCCTTGCGAGATCGCATAGCCGGGGACGAGGTCGGCCGAGAGCGCGACCGAGCGCGACTGGTTCTCGCGCGCCAGCGAGGGGGCGATCGCCTGTTCCTCGATGGTGGCGATCGAGCTCATGGGCACGAAGCGGCCGTCGGTGGTGCGCAGGAAGATGTTGGCGAGGTCGGTCGGGTCGTTGATCGGCGCGGCGGTCGAGACGACGTGGATCGGCACGGAACGGTCGCCGACATAGGTCGTGGCGATCTCGCGCCCGTCGAGCAGCGACTGCATCGCGCCCGCCAGCGCGTCGATGTCGATGCCCAGATCCGAGGCCTTCGTGCGGTCGATCTGCACCGAGAGCTGGGGCTGGGTCGTGTCGAAGGCGAGCTGGACACGGCCCCAGCGCCCGTCGGCGTTCATCGCCTCCTCCAGCGCCTCGGCGCTGTCGGTCAGCCGCTCGTAGTTCGGGCCGGCGATCGCGAACTGGAGGCCGCGCCCGCCGCCGCGGATGCCGAGCGAGTTGGGCTGGATGGCGCGCGCCTGGACGCCGGGAATGGCGCGGAAGGCGGCGTTGAGCTCGGTCGCGATCTCCTGCTGCCTGCGCTCGCGGTCGCCCCAGCCGGCCAGCGTCATCACCATGAAGGCGGAGTTGCTGGAGCCCGTGCCGACGCGTGCGAAGATGCTGGTCGCCTCGCCGCTCGCGACATAGGGCAGGACGATCTCCTCGACGCGACGCATCTGCGCGTCGGTGTAGTCGAGGCTGGCGCTTTGCGGGGCGCTGATGCTCATCAGCACCTGGCCCCGGTCCTCGCTCGGCGTCAGCTGCTGGGGCAGGGTCGTGTAGACCGCGACCGCCCCGGCGGCGAAGAGAAGCGAGGCGACCGTCACGGGCAGCGGATTGTCGAGGGCGGCGCGCAGGAGGCGGGCGTAGAGCCCGCCGAGCCGGGCGCCGATCCGGTTCACGAGGCGCTTGGCGGGTCCCTGCCTCGGCTCGTGCTCGCGCAGCATGAGCGAGGCGAGCATCGGGCACAGGGTGAGGGCGATGAAGGCCGAGAGCGTCACCGAGATGGCGAGCACGAAGCCGAACTCGCGGAACAGGCCGCCCGCCACCCCCGGCAGGAACGAGATCGGGATGAAGACGGCGGCCAGCGTCGCCGTGGTCGAGATCACCGCGAAGAACACCTCGCGCGTGCCCAGCACCGCCGCCGCCTTGACGGAACATCCCATGTCGCGCCGCCGGATGATGTTCTCGAGGACGATGATCGCGTCGTCCACGACCATGCCGGTGGCCAGCACCAGCGCGAGCAGGGTGATGATGTTGATCGAGAAGCCGACGAGATAGATCGCGGCGAGAACGCCCACCAGTGCGATCGGGATGGTGAGGGTCGGAATGATCGTGGCGCGTGCGTTGAGAAGGAAGAGATAGATCACCGCCACGACGATCAGGACCGCCAGCCCGAGCGTCAGCTCGACCTCGTGGATCGAGCCCTCGATGAAGGTCGCGTCGTCGGAGGTAACGACGAGGCGCGTGTCGCCGGGCAGCGAGGCGTTGAGCTCGGCGACCGCCGCGCGTACCCCCTGGCTGATGGCGATGGTGGAGGAGCCCGCCTGCCGGATCACGCCGAGGCCGATGCCGGTCTCGCCGTTGACGCGCAGCTTGGAGGCGGCCTCGTCGGGTCCGAAGCGCACGGATGCCACATCGCGCAGGCGCGTCCGGCCGTCGAGCATGACCGCCTCGAAGGCCTCCGGCGTGGCCAGGCTCGCATCGGCCCGCACCACGAGGTTCTGGGTCGGCGACTCCAGCGAGCCCGCCGGCCGGTCGAACGAGGCGTTGCCGAGCGCGGTCGCGACGTCGCCGAGCGTCAGGCCGCGTGTCGCCAGCTCGTCGGGCCGCACGTCGACATAGACGAGGCGCTCTCGCTCGCCCGACAGCTCGACGTCGGCCACGCCCTCCACCGCCGCGATGCGGTCGGCGATGCGGTCGTCCACCAGCGTCGTCAGCTCCTCGATCGGCAGCGTCTCGGAAAGGACGGCCAGGCGCATGATCGCGTCGGCGTCGGCATCGGCCTTCACGATGCGCGACTCGTCCGCGTCGTCGGGCAGCCGGTTGGCGACGCCCGCCACCGCGTCGCGCACGTCGGAGGCCGCGACGTTGAGGTCGGTCGCCGACGAGAATTCCAGCGTCACCCGGCTCTGGCCGAAGCGCGAGGAGGAGGAGATCGACGCGATGCCCGACACGCGCGCGACCGCGCTCTCGATCTCGCTCGTCAGCTGCCGGTCCACCACCTCAGGGCTCGCGCCCTCGAAGGTGGTGGTGACCGAGATCACCGGCCGGTCGACATTGGGAAGCTCGCGCACCTCGATCGCGTTGAAGGCCGCCAGGCCCGCGACGATCACGAGGAGATTGATGACGATCGTGAAGACCGGCCGGCGGATGAAGAGCGAGGTGAGGGCGGTCAGGCCGTCCGGCTTGTGGTCGGACCCGGGCGAGCCGCTCACGTGCGGGCCTCCGCGCGCCGGTCGCCCGCCGGCTGCGCCTCGCCGCCGGGTGCGGCGGCCGAGGGAACGCCGGAGGGGGGCAGGGCCGGCGTCTCGGGCAGGTCCGGCACCTTCTGGATGCGCACGGGCGCGCCCTCGCGCAGCTGCTGCACGCCTTCCGTCACCACCGGGTCGCCCTCGCGCAGCGTTTCCGACGCGACGAGGACGCGGTCGACGTTGCGCTCGATGATGCGCACCGGCTTCTTGGCGACGCGGTCCTGCGCCACCGTCCAGACGAAGGGCCCGGCGCGCTCCCACTGGATGGCGAGCGGATCGACCGACAGGAAGCTGTCGCCGGGAAAGGCGATCTCGACCGAGAAGGACTGGCCCGGGCGCAGCGTGTCGCCCGTGTTCTCGACGGTCGCTTCGGTCCGAAGCGTGCGGCTCGCCTGGTCGAGGCGGCTGTCGATGGCGCTGATCGCGCCCTGGAAGGCCCGGCCGCTGCGCGCGGAGGGCTCGACCGAGACCGGCTGGCCGACGTCGAGCTGCGCGACGAAGGCTTCCGGCGTCGAGAAGACGATGCGAAGGCGCGAGCGGTCGTCGACGGTCGCGAGCGTCGTGGAACTGTCGACCAGCGCGCCGACGTCGAGATCGAGGATGCCGATGCGCCCCGCGATCGGCGCGCGCACCTCGCGCTTGGCCAGCGCGATCTCGGCCGACTGGAGGTCGAGGGCCGCCGCATCCCGGGCGCGGGCGACCTCGTCGATCTGGACCGAGGTGACGGTGGAGGAGTTGGCGAGCGAGCGGTAGCGGCGCACCTGGTCCTCGGCGGCGGCAAGCGCGATGCGGGCGCGGTCCACCGCCACGCGCTCGGCGTCGCTCTGAAGGCGCAGGAGGACCTGCCCGGCCTCCACGGCGTCGCCCGAGCGGGCCTCGATCGCGGCCACGATGCCGGTGACGTCTGGGCGCACGGCGACGGTGCGCAGGGCCTCGGCGGTGCCGACGGCGCGCAGCCGGTCGCGCGTGACGCTGGGCACGGCGGCGTCGGTGACGACGAGCGGGGCGTTTCCCCGCTGCCTGTCCTGCGGCGTCGCGCCGATCCGGGGCGGGTCGTCGGCGCTCGAAAGGGTGGAGACGAGGGGCCGGGCGAAGGCGGGCAGGGGCGAGCCCTCGGCCAGGAGATAGCGGCCGGGCGCCGGCGACAGCCAGGTCCAGAGCGCCAGGCCGGCGAGAAGCACGAGAAGCGTGGCGGCGATCTGCCGGAGAAGGGCCATGGGGACCTATGGGGCTGGGGGTCGACATCGGCCGGCGGGTCGCGGCATTCGGATCGAGGCTAGACCAGAGATCGGCCACGCTCGGCATAAATCTTCGTAAGTTTCGCTTCCCAAATCCCTGCCAACGAAAAAGGGCCCGCCAGTGGCGGGCCCTCCTGACTTTGCGTCACGCAAGCGTGATCGAAAGGCTCACTGCTTCGAGGCGCTGCCGGCCGGAATGTCGCCCGGGTTGGCGACGCGCATCTGGTCGCGGTTCTCGGCGTAGGTATCACGGTTGAACTCCGGCGCGTTGCGCAGCTGGTCCTGCGTGAACTGCGTCGTGAGGTTCAGCTTGCCGCCCGAGTCGCGCATGAACTGGAGATTGTCCATGGCCACCGCCACCGGCTTGGCGCCGATGCCGAGGAAGCCGCCGACATCCACGATCACCGCGTCGACCTGGCCTTCCGGCGTCAGGGCGATGTCGCCGATCGAGCCGATGCGGGCGTTGTCCGGGCCGCGAACCGCCGTGCCGATCAGGTTGTCGGCGGTCAGCTCGGCACCCGTGACCGGGGTCATGGCGCCGTTGTCGGCATTGTTGGTCGAGGCGGTCGCCGTCGTGTCGGTGCCCATCGCGCCGGTCGCGGCAGCGCCCGTGGCCGCCGTGGTTCCGGCCGCCATGCCGTTGCCGGTCGTGGTGTTCGGGGCCGTGGCGGAGGCGGTGTCGAGCGTCGTGCCGCCCGCGCCCATGCCGGCGCCGCTCATGTTGGCGTTGGTGCCCGCGTCGGCGACGCGATCAGCGCGCTCGAAGGACGGGGCCTCCTTCAACTGGTCGCGGCTGGCGGACAGCATGATGTGCGGCTCGTTGTTGTCGCCGCGCATCATCGACACGGCGTCGAAGGGCACGCCGACATCCTTCTCGCCGATGCCGAGGAAGCCGCCGACGCCGATCAGGACGGCCTCGACGCGGCCCGAGGAGGCGACGAGGAGATCGTTGATCTCGCCGATCTTCTCGGACGAGGTGTCGTGGCCGTTATAGACGTTGTCGCCGATCAGGTTGGCCGAAAGGTACTGGTTCGGGCCGAGCGTCGCGAGATACTCGCCCGTGCCGGCCGTCGAACCCGTCGTGGCCGGGGCCGTGGTCGCGGCGGCCATGTCGGTGGAGGGCGTGGTCGCGGCGCCCGGGGCCATCGTGCCGGTGGCGGCCATGCCGCCGGTCGCGGCGGGCGCCATCGCGCTGCCGGTCGCGGCCGCGTTGTTGGCGGCGGTCTCGTTCATCTGGAAGGCGGGCGCCGAGGTCAGCTGGTCGCGCGAGGCGGTCAGAACGGCGCGCGGCGCGTTGTTCTCGCCCTGCGTCCAGCGGATCTGGTTGAAGGGGATCGCGATCGTGCGCGACTGGTCGCCCAGAAAGTTGCCGGTATCGACGATGGCCGCGACCACCGCGCCGTCCTCGCCGATCACGAGATTCTGGATCTCGCCGGCGGACTGCGCGTCGGCTGCATCGCCCGAGTAAAGCGTCATGCCGCGAATGTCGGTCGCCATGTACTGGTCGGCGCCCTGCGACTGGACATAGGCGATGTTGGCGGCGGGCGCCGTCTGGTTCTCGGTCTGGCCGCTCGACATGGCGCCGTTGTTCATCGCGGCGCCGTTGGTGGTGCCCATCGCGCCGCCGGGGGCCATGGTGCCGCTGGCGGCGGGCTCGGTCGTGGTGGCGGGCGCGGTGGTCTGCGCGGCGGCGGCCGTTGCGAGGACGCCGGCGATCGCCGTCGTGGCAAGGAGCTTGCGGATCATCTGCGGAACCCTTTTAGCTGTTTCGGTCTCATCGGACAAGGCGGCAAAGCGCGTCCATCGCTGCGTCAACCCGGACCTTTCGAAAGTGTTCCCGAGCTTTGTTGACGCTTTCGCGAGCCCGGGAACACGTTCCTCTCCGTCAGGCGAAGACGATGACGCCGAAGAAGAGAAGAAGCAGGAAGCCCACGAGGACGATCAGGATCAGGACCTTCGCGATGCCGGCCGACACGCCCGCGACGCCGCGAAAGCCGAGAAGGCTGGCGATGGCCGCGACGACCAGGAGGATGATGATCCATTCAAGCATGGGAGCGCCTCGATACGGGACAAACGGGAGGAAGGGGCCGCCTCGGCCCTCACGCCGCCCTGAACGGCGGAAAACGGCGCGCGGTTCCTGATCCCCTCGCGCCTCGCCGCCGGGCGCGTGTCGCTCCATATGCGGGCGAGGCGGCGCTCGGCTGCCGGAGGCACCCGACACCCATGAGAGTTCATGCGATCCTGAACCGCGACGGGGGTACGCTGCGAACCCTCGATCTCGATCTGCTTTCCGCGCAGATCCGCGACGAGTTCGCCCTGCACGGGCACGAGATCGAGGTCGAGGAGGTGGGCGGGGGCGAGGTCGAGGATGCCATCGGTCGCCAGTCCGGCCGCGCCGACCTCGACGTGCTCCTCGTGGGCGGAGGGGACGGCACGGTCTCGGAGGCCGCGGGCGCGGTGGCGGGCGGGCGCATCGCGCTTGGCCTCCTGCCGGCGGGGACCATGAACCTCTTCGCGCGCTCGCTTCACATACCGCTGTCGCTGGAGGAGGCCGTGCGCTCGCTCGCCACCGGGCGCGTCGTCGAGGTGGATATCGCCAGCGTCAACGGGCGCTACTTCGTCCACCAGTTCGCGGTGGGCGTCCATGCGCGCATGGTGCGCACGCGCGAGAAGCTCGACTACGGGTCGCGCCTCGGCAAGATGTGGGCGAGCGTGAAGGCGGTGGGCGCGGCGGTGCGCGCGCTTCCCGTCGTGGACCTGTCGATCGAGATCGACGGCCGGAACGAAAACGTCCGAACGCCCGCCGTCGCCATCTCCAACAACATCTACGGCGACGGGCACCTGCCCTATGCCGACGACCCGCAGGCCGGGCGCCTGGGCATCTACCTCATGCGCTCCACGGACCGGGCGGCGGTGCTGAAGCTGACGATCGACATGATGCGCGGGGCCTGGAAGGCGAGCCAGGCGCTGAGCGTGGCGGAGGCCGACCTCATCCGCATCCGCTACCACGGGCGCAAGCGGCACGACCGGGCGGTGATGGACGGCGAGCTCCACGACCTCGACGAGGTGTCGGAGGTGCGCATTCATCCGCGCGGCCTGCGCGTCCTGGTGCCGGACGAGGCGCCCCTTCGCTAGGGGCGCCCGGAAGCCGCGTCGAGGACGGGACCTAGAGCGCCTCGCGATCGATCTCGTCGGGCGAGCGCGCGTCGGAGCGCGATTCGGGATCCATGCCCACCGATTCCGCGTCGCCATAGGCGTGGCCACCCTCGGCCAGCATCGCGATGGCCTCGGCGATCTGCATTTCCAGAGGATGGAAGTCGCCGCCCCGGTCGATGTCGTCGCGCGCGCCGATCTGGTCGGCATAGCGCTGGAGCGTCGCCTGCTTCTCCTCGATCGTCATGGCCGGGTCGTTGAGGATGTCGTCGATCTCGGCCTGGGTGACGGGCTGGGCGATGCCCGGCGGATCGTCGTCGTCGCCGACCTCGCTGTCGGTGGCGAGAACGGCGCGGTCGTGCAGCGCCGGATCGATCATGCGCTCGTCGTCGAGCGGGCCGCGGGTATCGCGAAGGTCGGACATGGAAAGCCTCCACCATGGCGGAGGGCGCCTTCAGGGCGCCTCGGCGGAACAAGGGATCGGGGCTCGCGCGCGGCGAACCCCCGTGGGAGCGAACGAGGGAGCGGGTCGCCCCGCTCCTTCAGTTGGCGGTCGTGCCCGATCCGCTCGCGCTATTGCTCTGACCCGGCGTCACGGTGGTCTGCGGGGTCGAGGTCGGGGTGGCGGGCGCGCCACTGACGTCCGAGTTCTGGACGCCGCCGATGTTCTGGTCGGGCAGGACGCTGCCGTAGATGCCGAGGCCCGCGAAGACGACGAGGCAAAGCGCGAGCGCCGCCACGAGGATCACGAGCACGTTGCGGCCCGAGCGGCCCTGCTTCGCCTTTTCGGCTTTGATGTTGGACATGGCCGAGGTTCCTGGTGTCTGGAGGCGCCGAAACGGCGCGATGGCCCTACCTTCGAGGATCGGCGGGCACTCGTCAGGCACAACTCCCCACACACCGAAACGATCCCGCCGCAGGGGGGCGGGCGAACGCAAAAAAGCCGCCGCACCCTTTCGGAGTGCGGCGGCTTCGAACGATCGGCAGGCGGTCGGCGAGCCCGTTCGGGCGCGGCCTAATCCCGCCAGGAGCGCGCGCCGCGAATGCCCCGCGCAATGCCCCAGGCGCCGAAGGCGGCGATCGGAACCAGGAGAAGCGAGCGACGCCGGCGAAGGCTGCGCACGATCAGCGGAAGATTCGAGATCGCGGCCACCGAGGCGACCGATGCGATGTCGCGCTGCAGGCGGTCGTTCGCCCGCTGCTTGGGCGGCCGGCGCGCCATCACCAGGGCCACATAGGCGGCCAGGAGAAGGAGCAGCCACACGAAGGCGAAGAGGAGCGAGGCCGTGATCGGCCCGAGCCGCTGCGCCGTGAAGATGAAGATCGCCAGGAGCAGGAAGAAGACCAGCCCCATGGCGAGCGCCGCCATCACCGCGTAGATCGCCGCCACCGCGCGAAGGCGGGTGATGAACAGCCCCGCCTCGCCGGTGAAGATCTTGGTGATCAGCTGCGTCAGCATTTAGCGGAACAGGCGCGCGTAGACGTAGCCGACGGCCGCCGCGATCAGGACGCTCTTGATGGGCTCGGCCCGCACGCGCTCGGAGAGCTGCTCCTCGAACTCGCTGGCCGTCTCCTGCGCCTGGCGGAAGTAGCGCTCGCCCGCGTCGCGCACGTCGTTGCGCAGCGCGAAGGCCTGGCGACGGGCGCTCTCGGCGCCGCTGCCGGCCAGGTTGCGAAGCGAATCGGTGACGCCGGCCAGGTCGTCGCGCAGCCGCGCGACCTGAGCCTCCAGGTCCTCGCGGGTCTGGCGGGCGTTCGCCTTGAACTCGTCGCCTGCCGCGCGCGCGTCGTCCTTGGCCTGGTTCAGGCGGTCTTTCGCCTCGTCCTTCGCCGCATCGGCGCCAAAACCGGACGACTGGTCGTTATGCGAGGAAGTCGAGGACATGATGGAATCCTTTCGAAAACAGGGACGCGTCACAAGAACAGGAGCGGCGGGATGCCGCGCAGGCGGTGGGATGAATGCGCCCGTCCGGGAGAGGTTCCGGGCGGGCGCGCAAAGCGGAGGCGGCTAAGCGGCGGGCGCGACGCCGATGATCTGCGAGGAGATCGAGTCGGGCCCGAACTCGCCGTCACCCTCGATGCCGAGCAGGTCGGCCATGCGGGTGCGCGCGCGCGACACGCGGCTCTTGATCGTGCCCACCGCGCATTTGCAGATGTCGGCCGCCTCCTCGTAGGAGAAGCCCGAGGCGCCGATCAGGATCAGGGCCTCGCGCTGGTCGTCGGGCAGTTGCTCCAGCGCCTTGCGGAAATCCTGCAGGTCGAGATGGCCCTGCTGCTCCGGGTGGCCGGCCAGTTGCATGGCGTGGATGCCGTCCACGTCCTGCACCTCGCGGCCCTTCTTGCGCATCTGCGTGTAGAACTCGTTGCGCAGGATCGTGAACAGCCAGGCCTTGAGGTTGGTGCCCGGCTGGAACGTGTGCTGCTTGTCCCAGGCCTTGACGAGGGTCTCCTGCACGAGGTCGTCCGCCCGGTCGAAGGATCCGGCGAGCGATGCCGCGAAGGCGCGCAGGTTGGGAATGATGGAGATCAGCTCGCGGCGGAACTCAACGTCCTGTGTCATGGCCCGTCACCTCTCGTTTCGAGAAGGGGAGGTCTTGCCGGACGGCTCAGACTCGGCCTTGTCGAGCGCGTCGAGCAGCATGAGGAATCGGTCGGGTACGGGCTCGCTGGCGACGTCGTCGTAATAGGCCTTCAGACGCCGGCCGATGGCCGAACTCGTTCCCAGGCCCGACGGGTCGCCCTCGGGCGCCGGGTCGCCAGCCGGCGCGGCGCTCGCGGACCCTTCCATCGTCTCGCCCGCGTCCCGGACCTCGGCTTCCATCTGGTTCTTGCGGTCTTCCATTCCACCTCTCGCCAGCCAACCAAGCGCCGTCGGCCGGCGCATGGCCGGAACGGCGCAACCTTCCGGTCCGCGAACGCCGGGCTGCAGTGAGGGTACATGTAGGAACGATTCGAAATCGCAAGGCCGGCTCCGGGTTCCCGCAGGTCCCGGCGCGATGCGCTCGGCGGAGAGGGGGCTTCCGTCCCGCCCGGTCATGCCTCAGAATGTTTGCGCAAGCCGCACGGAGCCACTAGCGCTTGGCGCAGGGTGTCTTATCTAGTCGCCCCGAGCGACCTCGCCCGAACGCGCGGGGTCGGCATCCGTTTCGACGCCGCCGGAGCCCCAAGCTCCGGTGCTGCGCGGAGCGGGCGCCTTCAGGGTTTCATGAGGGGTGAGTTCATGTCGATGTCCTCGCGCATAGCGCCGCACATTCCCTATCTCCGGCGCTATGCCCGCGCTTTGAGCGGTTCGCAGGCGTCGGGCGACGCCTATGTGGCGGCGGTGCTCGAGGCCCTGATCGCGGAGCCGAGCCTCTTCGACACGCGCGAGAGCCCGCGCATCTCGCTCTACAAGCTCTTCTCCTCGCTCTGGCAGTCGGTCGAGGTGAACGTGCGCGAGGACACGCCGGTCTCGGCCTGGGAGGAAAAGGCCTCGCGCAACCTGCGCGGCATCTCCCCGCTCCCGCGCCAGGCCTTCCTGCTGGTGGCCGTCGAGGGCTTCACCACCGAAGAAGCGGCCTCGATCCTGGGCGTCGGCGAAAGCGACTTCTCGGACCTCATCGACCAGGCGAGTTCCGATATCGGCCGCCAGGTGTCCACCAACATCATGATCATCGAGGACGAGCCTCTGATCGCGATGGACATCGAGCAGATGGTGGAGAGCCTCGGCCACGGCGTCACCGGCATCGCGCGCACGCACAAGGAGGCGATCGCCCTGTTCGAGCAGCAGAAGCCGGGCATGGTGCTGGCCGACATCCAGCTGGCCGACGGCTCGTCCGGCATCGACGCGGTGAACGACATCCTGGCCAAGGTCTCGGTTCCGGTGATCTTCATCACCGCCTTCCCCGAGCGCCTGCTGACCGGCGAGCGCCCCGAGCCGACCTTCCTCGTCACCAAGCCCTTCAACCCCGACATGGTGAAGGCTCTGATCAGCCAGGCGCTCTTCTTCGAGGCCGAGCGCGAGGCCGCCTGACGCTCTCCAACGCACCGCGCCGGGTCTTAGGCCGCAGGTCGCGGTCGCAGGACCGGCGTTCGGAACCAGCCGGCCCGAAGCGTCGTTAGCCGCATCGTTAGCTACCTAGGCTTCGGTCCGCAGCCTGTTGCGCGTTCCTCTTCGCGAGAGGAAAGGTCTTTGATCGTCATGTCCGCCGGATCGCATCGTCACGTCCCGTTCGGGATCGGCTCGCCGCCCGGGTCCGCGCCCTTCCGCGGCAGCGCGGCCGGCCGCCCGCGCGGTCGCCGGCCGTCATGGTAGCCTACAAGGCACTGCGGGCCCTCACCAATACGGAAATGGCCCTCTTCGCGCAGGATCTCGACCTGCGCTACCTCTGGCTGTTCAACGCCGAGGGCTCCTGGCTCGCGAGCGCCCGCAACGGCGACGCCGACCACGACTTCCTGCCGGGCACGGCGGCCGAGAAGGCCACCGCGATCAAGGCCGAGGTCCTGCGCAGCCACAAGCCGGCGCGCTTCGAGCTGCCGATCCTGTCGGGCAGCCAGGTGCGCTGGTTCGACGTGCGGGTCGACGTCGACCGCGACGATGCCGGCCAAATCATCGGCATCATCGGCACCTCGCTCGAGATCACCGACCAGAAGCGGCGCGAGGACACGCTGAAGACACTTCTTCGGGAGGTCTCGCACCGCTCCAAGAACCTTCTCGCGATCATCCAGAGCCTCGCCAGCCAGACCGCCCGCCATTCCGTCACGGTTCCCGAATTCCTCGTGCGCTTTCGCGGCCGCATCCAGTCGCTCGCGACCTCGCAGGACATCGTCACCGACACGGACTGGCGCGGGGCCGACCTCGTCAACCTCGTCACCACGCAGGTGGAGCGCTATGCGCCCGACGGCATGGAGCAGATCGGCTTCGAGGGAACCGACGTCTACCTGTCGCCGACCGCCGCGCTCCATGTCGGGCTCGCGCTGCACGAGCTCGCCGTGAACGCGGCGTCCTACGGTTCCCTCTCGACCTCGGGCGGGCGCGTCTCGATCCGCTCGCGGATCGACCGGTCCGCAGATTCGCCGGTCCTGGTTCTGGAATGGCAGGAGTCGCGCGGGCCGCTCGTGCGGGGCGACCACGACGCGCGCTTCGGCACCTCGACGCTGGAGCGCATCGTGCCGAACTCGGTCGGCGGCGAGGCGCATCTCGAATATCACCCCGACGGGCTGCGCTACCGGCTCAGCGTGCCGGGCAACCAGTTCGAGCCGATCGACGCCTGAGGGCAGTCGGCCGGTTGGCCGGTCATCGCCCGGGCGCGAAACCGTGGCGCAACAACAAGGAAATCAGTCGGATACGGGATCGATCTAGCTAGGGCGGCGTTGAAGCGAAAACATCCCAAGGCCATTCCGGCCCGTTGTTCTCGCGAAAGGATCGCCCGATGGAACAGCTTGCCGCCTTCATGCTTCTCGTCGGCTGCTCGCCCAATGCCGACACCTGCACGGAAATTCCCGTTCCGACGCCGGTCTATCAGTCGGTCGAGGCCTGCCAGCGCGACCTGCCGCTCCAGATGCGTCTTTCGTCGACCTTCGACGCCAAGGTGGTCGGCACGTGCCAAGGCGTCGATACCGCCCTTTTGGAGAAATCGGCGACCATCGACTGGACCATCACCCGTGCCGGCTCGCTACAGGTTTCGGTAACGCCGGAGAGCAACCTCGTCGCCTCGCGGTGAGAGCTTTCGGCATCCGGCGCGCAGCCGCTTCGCTGGACGCCCGCGTCCCGCGCGCTATGACTTCTCAGGGACATTCATTCCAGGAAAGAAGCAAGCGATGAGATCCATGATCGTGGCCGCGGTGGCCGCCGGAACCCTGGCCCTCTCCGGCTGCCAGTCGGTCGACCGCAACGTCGCCATCCCCGCCGGCATCGGCGCGCTCGGCGGCGCGGCGATCGGCGCGGGCATCAGCGGCAACGCGCGCGGCGCTCTGATCGGTGCGGCGGTGGGCGGCGCGGGCGGGGCGCTGATCGGCGCGGCGACGAACCGTCCGGGCGAGTGCGTTTATCGCGACGGTCGCGGCCAGCGCTACTACGCGGCCTGCCCCCAGGGCTACTGAGCGACCGGAGCGGGTCCAAGAGACCAGTTGATGCGAGCCGCCGCCTTTCCCCGCGAAAGGCGGCGGCTTTTCATGCCGTCCTGAACCCGAAGGGCCGCCTTCTTGTCACCCGTCCTGCCGCGTGCCTGCGCCCTTCTGGCGATCCTGACCCTTCTGTCGGGCTGCCGCTCCGACGTCCTGCCCGCCGTGTTCGGTCTGGGGGAGGGGGGCATCGCCGCCTATGCGCCCGGCACCTTGCCGGTGATCGTCGCCCATCCCGGCGACCGGTTGATCGGCCAATCCGCCAACGAGGCGGGCCGCTGCATCTACGCCAACGCCGCCGGCCGGCGCTTCCGCGCCGATTGCCCCGACGGCTACAAGCCCTGACGGATCACGAGCCCGGCTGCGCCGCGCGCACGAGCTCGACAAAGGCCGCCCGGTAGCCCTCGGGCGCGCGCACGGCCTCGGCGAACTCGACGCGCAGGGCGCGCTCGCCCTTCGCTGCCTCGAAGCCGAGCGGATCGATCGTCGCGACCCGCCATCCCGTGCCCTGCGCGCCTTGCCGCGCGACGATCGCGTCGATCGCATCGGCATGGTCCTCGTTCATGTGGGTGCGCACGCGCTCCTCCGCCGCGCGAAGCGCTTCCGGAACGCTCTCCACGACATCGCCGGAGTTCATCCGGTAGGCGCGCGCGAAGCCGGCGTTGAACAGCGCCGAGACGACCCGAAGGCGCAGGAAGCGGAAGTCGGGAAAGTCGACGTAGAGCGCGGCCCCGGGATGGCGCTCGAGGAAACGCGAGCGGGCGAGCGCCGCCTCGGGCGTGCCGGCGGGAAGGGGCTCGGCCCGCGCCCTGATCATCAGGCGCGGATGGCCCAGCGGATCGCCCGCGCCCGGCTCGCCCAGAAGCAGCGCGCAGCGCCCGTCCGCCGCGAGTGCCCCGGTGTGCGGCGACAGTTCGGAGACGAGAAGCAGCGGCTCGCCGCCCGGCAGGTGGCCGACCGAGACGCGGGAGACGATCGGGTCGCCGGTGCCGGGCTCGAGGCACGACAGCGCCCCGTGTCCGGCCGCGCGCCCCACCAGCCGGGCTTGCCTGCGCGCGGTCTCGTCGGGCGCGAGATAGGGGTCGCGGGCGGCGGGCTCGGTCATGGGGCATCCCTTTCGCGTCGGCACGCCGACGCTTCTCCCATTCGCGGCCCGGATGGTCTATCCCGTTGTCCGACGCCCGGCCGCCGCTCGACGGAGCCGGGCGGGCGAGCCGAAGGATCCGTGCCATGAACCAGGACCTCAAGTCCCGCATCCTCGACGTGCTGCGCGAGATTCCCGCGCCCGACGGCGGCGCGGACGTCGTCTCGCGCGGCATGGTGTCGGAGATCTTCGTGGCCGACGGCAAGGCCTTCTTCTCGCTCAGCGTGCCGGCGAGCGCGGCCGAGCGCTTCGAGAGCTTCCGGCGCGTGGCCGAGGAGCGCGTGGCGGCGCTCGAGGGCATCGCCTCGGCCATGGTGGCGCTGACCGCCGAGCGGCAGGGGCCGGGCCTCAGCGC
>NZ_BBWK01000013.1 GCF_001463765.1 Aureimonas sp. AU4
CCTCAGCGCCCGCCCGCAGCCGCGCCCGCCGGCCGCCCCCGCCGCGCCCCATCCCCACCGCCATCCCCGGCCCCGGCCGGGTGCGGCGGCCGCGGCCCCTCCGCCGCCCCGGCCGCCGGCGCAGAAGCCCGGCATTCCCGGCGTCGAGCGCATCATCGCGGTCGCGAGCGGCAAGGGCGGCGTCGGCAAGTCCACCACCGCGGTGAACCTCGCGCTGGCGCTCCAGGCGGAGGGCCTCAAGGTCGGCCTCCTCGACGCCGACATCTACGGCCCTTCCGTGCCGCGCCTCCTGCGCCTGTCGGGACGGCCCGAGACGGCGAACGGGCGCACCATGATCCCGCTCGAGGCCTATGGGCTGAAGGCCATGTCGATGGGCTTCCTCGTAGAGGAGGAGACCCCCATGATCTGGCGCGGGCCGATGGTCATGTCGGCGCTGACGCAGATGCTGCGCGAGGTCGCCTGGGAGCCGCTCGACATTCTGGTCGTGGACATGCCACCGGGCACGGGCGATGCGCAGCTCACGATGGCGCAGGCGGTGCCGCTGGCCGGCGCGGTGATCGTCTCGACGCCGCAGGACCTCGCCCTCATCGACGCGCGTCGGGGGCTGGCCATGTTCCGCCGCGTCGACGTGCCCGTGCTCGGCATCGTCGAGAACATGAGCTACTTCGTGGCCCCCGACACGGGCGCGCGCTACGACATCTTCGGCCATGGCGGGGCGCGGGCCGAGGCCGAGCGGCTGGGCGTGCCGTTCCTTGGCGAAGTGCCGCTCGAGATGGCGATTCGCGAAAGCTCCGACAGCGGCCGGCCGGTCGTGGCGGCGGCGCCCGACGGGCCGCATGCGCTCGCCTACCGCGCGGTGGCGGGCCGTGTGCTGGAGTCGCTCGAGGCCGCGAAATCCGGCGGGAGCAAGGCACCCGATATCGTTTTCGAGTGAACGGTCAAAAATTAATCTTGCGTAAGAACTGTCCCATGAACGAAAAGCATGGCTCCGGGCGGCGCTGCAGCCGCCGCAGAGCCGTTCATGGGAGAGCGCATTCATGGGTCTGACGAAGAAGCTTCTGGCAGCCACCGCTATGGTGCTGGCGCTGGGCGGCGCCGCGAGCGCCAAGACGTTCGTGTTCTGCTCGGAAGGCTCGCCCGAAGGATTCGACCCCGGTCTCTACACCGCCGGCACCACCTTCGACGCCTCGGCCCACCCGGTCTATAACCGCCTCGCCGAGTTCAAGAAGGGCACGACCGAGACCGAGCCGGGCCTGGCCGAGCGCTGGGACATCTCGCAGGACGGCCTCCAGTACACGTTCCACCTGCGCAAGGGCGTGAAGTTCCACTCCAACGCCGACTTCACGCCAACGCGTGATATGAACGCCGACGACGTCGTGTTCTCGTTCGATCGCCAGGGCAACGCGCAGAACCCGTGGCACCAGTACGTGGCCGGTGCGTCCTGGGAATACTACGCCTCCATGTCGATGCCCGACATCGTGAAGTCGGTCGAGAAGGTCGACGACATGACGGTGCGCTTCACGCTGAACGAGCCCTACGCGCCGTTCGTCGCGAACGTCGCCATGCCCTTCGCCTCGATCGTCTCGAAGGAATACGCCGACAAGCTGGCCGCCGCGGGCAATCAGGCGGCCTTCAACCAGGCGCCGATCGGCACCGGTCCGTTCCAGTTCGTGGCCTACCAGCCCGACGCGGTGATCCGCTACCAGGCCTTCGCCGACTACTGGGGCGGCAAGCAGCCGATCGACGATCTCGTCTTCGCGATCACCAAGGACGCCTCGGTGCGCCAGCAGCGCCTCCTGGCCGGCGAGTGCCACCTGATGGCCTACCCGAACCCGGCCGACGTGCCCTCGCTCCAGCAGAACGCCAACCTGACCGTGTCCGAGCAGGAAGGCCTCAACATCGGCTTCCTCGCCTACAACACGCAGCAGGCCCCCTTCGACAAGCCCGAGGTCCGCAAGGCCCTCAACATGGCGATCGACAAGGACGCCATCATCCAGGCCGTCTACCAGGGCGCCGGCCAGAAGGCGGTCGCGCCGATCCCGCCGACCATGTGGAGCTACAACGCGCAGCTCAAGGACGACGCCTACGACCCCGAGGCCGCCAAGAAGGCGCTCGAGGCCGCCGGCGTCAAAGACCTGTCGATGAAAATCTGGGCCATGCCCGTCTCGCGTCCCTACAACCCGAACGCCGCGCGCATGGCCGAGCTGATCCAGGCCGACTTCGCCAAGGTCGGCGTGAAGGCGGAGATCGTCACCTACGAGTGGGGCGAGTATCTCGAGCGCTCTAAGGACGTGAAGCGTGACGGCGCGGTGCTGCTCGGCTGGACCGGCGACAACGGCGACCCGGACAACTTCCTCGCCGTTCTGCTCGGCTGCGACGCGGTCGGCGGCGCCAACCGCGCCCAGTGGTGCAACCAGGACTTCAACAAGCTGATCCTGGAAGCCAAGACCAAGCCCACGCAGGACGAGCGCGCCAAGCTCTACGAGCAGGCGCAGACGATCTTCAAGGAGCAGGCGCCCTGGGCCACGATCGCCCATTCGGTGGTCTACGTCCCCATGCGCAAGAACGTCACCGGCTTCGTGCAGTCGCCGCTCGGCGACTACACGTTCGACGGCGTCGACATCACCGAGTAGTCTTTCCCGGACCCGACCTTTGAGGGAAGGGGCGGCCTCGTGCCGTCCCTTCCCGTTTTTCTTGAGGGCTCCGCGACGCGTCCGATCCGCCGCCGCCGACCCCGCACCGGACCGAACCCATGCTGCGCTTTCTCTTTTCCCGCCTCGGCATCCTCGTGCCGACCTTCGTCGGGGTGGCGATCGTCGCCTTCTCCTTCATCCGCCTCCTGCCGGGCGACCCGGTGACGTTGATGGCAGGCGAGCGCGGCGTCACGCCCGAGCGCCACGCCCAGCTGACGGCGATGCTCGGCTACGACCGGCCGCTGCCGGTCCAGTTCTGGCACTACCTGACCGGCCTCTTCCAGGGCGACTTCGGCACCTCGATCGTGACGCGCCGCCCGGTCCTGACCGAGTTCCTGACCCTCTTCCCGGCGACCGTCGAACTCTCGCTCGTCGCGATCCTGATCGCCGTCCTGATCGGCGTGCCGGTGGGCGTGCTGGCCGCGGTGAAGCGCGGCTCCTGGGTCGACCAGGGCGTGATGGGGGCAGCCCTCGTCGGCTATTCCATGCCGATCTTCTGGTGGGGCCTCCTCCTCATCATCCTTTTCTCCGGCATCCTCGGCTGGACGCCCGTCTCGGGCCGCATCTCGCTGATGTACTTCTTCCCGCCCGTGACCGGCTTCATGCTGGTCGACAGCCTCCTGTCGGGCCAGAAGGGCGCGTTCGCCTCGGCCTTCTCGCACCTCATCCTGCCGAGCGTCGTGCTCGCCACGATCCCGCTCGCCGTGATCGCGCGACAGACCCGCTCGGCCATGCTGGAGGTCCTGGGCGAGGACTACGTGCGCACCGCCCGTGCCAAGGGCCTTCCGCTGCGCCGCGTGATCGGCGTCCACGCCCTGCGCAACGCGCTGATCCCGGTGGTCACGACGATCGGCCTGCAGATCGGCGTCATGATGGCGGGCGCGATCCTCACCGAGACGATCTTCTCCTGGCCGGGCATCGGCAAGTGGATGGTGGATTCGGTGTTCCGGCGCGACTACCCCGTCGTTCAGGGCGGCCTGCTCCTGATCGCCATCGTCGTGATGGTGGTGAACCTCGTGGTCGACCTCCTCTACGGCCTGATCAACCCGCGCGTTCGCGCCCGCTAGCGCCGGAAAGGTTCTTCCCATGTCCCATATCCAAGCCCAAGAGGCGGCCGATGGCGTCGGCTCGCTGATCCCGCAGCGCCCGCCCGAGCGCGGCATCCGCCGCCAGATGCTGCGCGAGTTCTGGTTCTACTTCTCGGCCAACAAGGGCGCCGTCGCGGGCCTCGTGGTGTTCGCGCTGGTCGTGCTCACCGCGATCTTCGCATCCGTCATCGCGCCGCACGACCCGGTGGCGCAGAACCGCACGGCGCTTCTCCTGCCGCCCGCCTTCCAGACGGGCGGCTCGTGGAGCTACCCGCTCGGCACCGACGCCGTCGGCCGCGACATCCTCTCGCGCCTCCTGTTCGGCGCACAGTACTCGCTCTTCATCGGCACGTTCGTCGTGATCCTCGCGGTCTCGACCGGCATCGTGATCGGACTCGTCGCCGGCTATTTCCGGGGCTGGGTCGATACGGTGATCATGCGCGTGATGGACGTGATCCTCGCCTTCCCGTCGCTGCTCCTGGCGCTGGTGCTGGTGGCGATCCTCGGGCCCGGCCTCGTCAACGCGATGATCGCCATCGCGCTCGTGCTCCAGCCCCACTTCGTGCGCCTGACGCGCGCCTCGGTCATGGCCGAGAAGGAGCGCGAATACGTTACTGCGGCGCGCGTGGTGGGAGCGGGGCCCATCCGCCTCATGTTCAAGACGATCCTTCCGAACTGCCTCGGGCCCCTCATCGTCCAGGCGACGCTCTCCTTCTCCAACGCGATCCTGGATGCGGCGGCGCTCGGCTTCCTCGGCCTCGGCGCCCAGCCGCCGACGCCCGAATGGGGCACGATGCTGGCCGAGGCGCGCGAGTTCGTGCTGCGCGCCTGGTGGGTCGTCACCTTCCCGGGCCTTGCGATCCTCGTGACCGTGCTCGCCATCAACCTCGTCGGCGACGGCCTGCGCGACGCGCTCGACCCGAAGCTTCGCAGGAGCTGAGCCGATGGCGCTTCTCACCATCCGCAACCTGACGGTTGCCTTCGATACCGCGAGCGGCCCCTTCAAGGCCGTGGACGGGCTGGACCTCCATGTCGACCGGGGCGAGGTGCTCGCGATCGTGGGCGAGTCGGGCTCGGGCAAGTCGGTCGGCATGCTGGCCGTGATGGGCCTGCTTCCGGCGACCGCCACCGTCACCGCCGACCTCGTCGACTTCGAGGGCCGGGACCTTCGCGCGATCTCGACCAAGGAACGGCGGCGGATCGTGGGCAAGGACATCGCCATGATCTTCCAGGAGCCCATGGCGAGCCTCAACCCGTGCTTCACGGTCGGCTACCAGCTCACCGAAACCCTGCGCGTCCATCTCGGCCTCGGGCGCCGGGAGCGGCGCGACCGGGCGGTGGAACTCCTGACCCAGGTCGGCATCCCCGATCCCGCCGCGCGCCTGTCGAGCTACCCGCACCAGATGTCGGGCGGCCAGTGCCAGCGCGTCATGATCGCGATGGGCATCGCCTGCAATCCGCAGCTCCTGATCGCCGACGAGCCGACGACGGCCCTCGACGTCACCATCCAGAAGCAGATTCTCGACCTTCTCGTCGGCCTGCAGCAGAGCCACGGCATGGGCCTCATCATGATCACCCACGACATGGGCGTGGTGGCCGAGACGGCGTACCGCGTCGTCGTCCAGTACAAGGGGCGCAAGATGGAGGAGGCGAACGTCCTCGACCTCTTCGAGCACCCCAAGAACCCCTATACGCGCGCGCTGCTCTCGGCCCTGCCCGAGAACGCGACCGGCGACCGCCTGCCGACCGTCGGCGAGGTCCTGGCCCGCGAGGCGGCCGCGGCGGGAGCCACCCTATGAGCACGACCACCCCCGTTCTCGAGGCGCGTGGCATCCGGCGCGACTACCATGTCGGCGGCGGCCTGTTCGGCAAGCCGAAGACCGTCCAGGCGGTGAAGGGCGTGTCCTTCAAGGTCGAGCGCGGCCAGACGCTGGCGATCGTCGGCGAGTCGGGCTGCGGCAAGTCCACGCTCGCCCGCATCCTGACCCTGATCGACGCGCCGACGGCCGGCGAGCTCCTGATCGACGGCGAGCGCATGGACGCCTCGCAGAGCGTCACCAGCGCCATGCGCCGCAAGGTGCAGATCGTGTTCCAGAACCCCTACGGCTCGCTCAACCCGCGCCAGAAGATCGGCGAGGTCCTGACCGAGCCGCTGCTGCTGAACACGGACGTGCCCGCGGCCGAGCGGCGCGACCGGGCGATGGCGATGCTGGTCAAGGTCGGCCTTGGGCCGGAGCACTACAACCGCTATCCGCACATGTTCTCGGGCGGCCAGCGCCAGCGCGTCGCGATCGCCCGCGCGTTGATGCTGAACCCCTCGCTCCTCGTTCTCGACGAGCCGGTCTCAGCGCTCGACCTCTCGGTGCAGGCGCAAATCCTGAACCTTCTGGCCGACCTGCAGGACGAACTTCAGCTGACCTACGTCTTCATCAGCCACGACCTGTCGGTCGTGCGCTACATCGCCGACGAGGTGATGGTGATGTACTACGGCGAGGTGGTGGAGGCGGGCTCGCGCGACGAGGTCTTCGCCCATCCGCGCCACGACTACACGCGCAAGCTCTTCGCCGCGACGCCGCGCTCCGACGTCGAGAGCATCCGCAGGCGCCTCGCCGCCGCGCCGCCGGCGGCGGCCTGACGCAAGCTCACAAGGGGAGGGCACTCGTGTTCTTGACCTCCTCCATCACCGCGTAGGTGTGGGTCTCGCGAATGCCCGGCAGTTCCGACAGGGCGGTCGCGAGGAAGACGCGGTAGGCCGCCATGTCGGCGACGCGCGCCTTGAGGAGGTAGTCGAAGCCGCCTGCCACCATATGGCACTCCGTGATGTCGTCGAGGCGCTTGGCCGCCTCGCCGAAGGCGTGGAACACGTCCTCGCTCGTGCGGTCGAGCTTGACCTCGACGAAGACGATCAGCCCCCGTCCGAGGCGCGCCGGGTCCAGCCGCGCATGGTGGCCGAGGATGTAGCCCTCATCGGTCAGGCGTCGCACGCGAGCCGCCACCGCCGTCGCCGACAGGTGGACGCGGGCCGCGAGCTCCACCATCGAGAGCCGCGCGTCCTCCTGCAGGCAGCGCAGGATCTGACGGTCCTTCGCATCGATCGCCTCGCCTTCCATCGCCGAAGCCCTTCTCCCTGACGTCTTCCGTCGTTTCATGCGCGAAGTTCGACGGGAACGAAAGCGGCGATCCGCGCTATCTTCCGCGCGCCCCTTTCCCAGGCCGCCCGGAGCCCGCCCCCATGAGCCTCGCCCCCTTCTCCGCCCCCTACGCGCCCGCCGACGCCGAGGTCGTGAAGGCGCTTCTCGAGCGCGCCGAGCGCTTCACGCCGCCCGAGGAGAAGGTCGCGGCGCGGGCCCGTGGTTACGTCGAGGCGATCCGCTCCTCGTCCGGGGGCGTGGGCGCGGTCGAGGACTTCATGCGCGAGTTCGGCCTGTCGACCCGCGAGGGTCTGGCGCTGATGGTGCTCGCCGAGGCGCTGCTGCGCGTGCCCGACGCCGCCACGCAGGATCGCCTGATCGAGGACAAGATCGGCGCGGGAGACTGGGCCGACCGCGAGCCGGTGGGCGACGGCATGCTGATGACGGCCTCGGCCTGGGCGCTCGGCCTGTCCTCGCGCATCATCCGCCCCGGCGAGACGCCGACCGGCGTCCTCCAGTCGCTGGTCAAGCGGGTCGGCGCGCCCGCCGTGCGCACCGCCACGCGCCAGGCCATGCGCTTCCTCGGCCGCCAGTTCGTGCTGGGCGAGACGATCGAGGACGCGCTGGAGCGCGCACGCGCGGCGGAGCGCAAGGGCTATCGCTACTCCTACGATATGCTGGGCGAGGGCGCGCGCACCCGCGACGACGCCGAGCGCTACCGCCGCTCCTACGAGGATGCGATCGAGAAGATCGGCCGGCAGGCCGGCAACAAGGCGCTGCCCGAGCGCCCCGGCATCTCGGTGAAGCTGTCCGCGCTTCACCCGCGCTATCACCCGACGCACCGCGAGGCGGTGCTGCGCGAGCTCGTGCCGGTGCTGGCGGACCTCGCCCGTAAGGCGCAGAGCTTCGATCTCAACTTCACCGTGGATGCGGAAGAGGCCGAGCGGCTGGAGCTCTCGCTCGACGTGATCGACGCCACCGTCCGCGCGCTCGACTTTCGCGGCTGGACGGGCTTCGGCCTTGCCGTCCAGGCCTACGGCAAGCGCACGCTCGCCGTGATCGAGCACATCGATGCGCTCTGCGCCGAGTGCGGCATCCGCATGATGGTGCGTCTCGTGAAGGGCGCCTACTGGGATACCGAGATCAAGCTCGCGCAGGAGAAGGGCCTCGCCGGCTTCCCGGTCCACGTCTCGAAGCCCGCGACCGACCTCAACTACCTCGCGGTCGCCCACGAGATGCTGGCGCGGCGCGCCCGCATCTTCCCCCAGTTCGCCACGCACAACGCGCTCACCGTCGCGACCATCCTCGAGATGGCCGGCGCCGACCGCTCAGGCTTCGAGTTCCAGCGCCTGCACGGCATGGGCGAGTCGCTCTATGAGGCGGTGGCGCGCGATACCAAGGGCGAGGTCGGCTGCCGCATCTACGCGCCCGTCGGCGGCTACCGCGACCTTCTCGCCTATCTCGTGCGGCGACTTCTCGAGAACGGCGCCAACTCGTCCTTCGTCGCCAAGGTGGGTGATGCCCGCGTGCCGGTGGACGAGCTCCTGACGCCGCCCGCCGTCGAGCTGCGCAGCGCGGGCGGCCTGGCGCCCTCCGGCGTCGTCGCGCCCGAGAAGCTCTTCGGCGCGCGCAAGAACTCGCGCGGGCTGGAGTTCGGCGACCGCCGCGCACTGGCCGCCCTCCTGCGCTCGCGCGACCGCGCGCCGTCCGGCAGCTGGCAGGCCGCCCCGCGCGAGGGGCTGGAGACCAAGGCCGCGAGCGAGGTCCGCTCGCCCGGCGACGGAACGGTGGTCGGCACGGTGCGCGAGTTGACCGCTGTCGGCGCCCGCGCCCTGATGGACCGCGCCGGAAGGGCCGTTCGCGCGACCGAGGCCGTGCCGGCGCGCGAACGCGCAAGCAAGCTTCGCCGCGCCGCCGACGCGCTGGAGGCGCACGAGGGCGAGGCGCTTCAGCTTCTTCTGCGCGAGGCCGGCAAGACGCTGGACGACGCGATCGCCGAGGTGCGCGAGGCCGTCGACTTCCTGCGCTTCTATGCCGACGAGGCCGAGCGCGTATTGGGGGCACCGATCGCGCTGCCCGGCCCGACCGGCGAGGAGAACCGCCTTCACTACCGCTCGCGCGGCGTCGCGCTCTGCATCAGTCCCTGGAACTTCCCGCTCGCGATCTTCCTCGGCCAGGTCGCGGCGGCGCTCGCCGGCGGCAATGTCGTGGTGGCCAAGCCCGCCGAACAGACGCCGCTCGTCGCCGCCTTCGCCCTGCGCCTCCTTCACGAAGCGGGCTTTGCGGAAGAATCGCTGTGGCTGGCAAGCGGCGAGGGGGATGTGGGCGCGGCGCTCGTCTCGCATCCGGCCACCGCGCTCGTCGCATTCACCGGCTCCACCGAGACGGCGTTCGCGATCAACCGGGCGCTCGCCGCCCGCGACACCGCGATCGCGCCGCTGATTGCCGAGACCGGCGGCGTCAACGCCATGATCGTGGACGCGACCGCGCTGCCCGAGCAGGTGGCCGACGACGTGGTGCGCTCGGCCTTCCGCTCGGCCGGTCAGCGCTGCTCGGCGCTGCGCCTACTCTTCGTGCAGGAGGACGTGGCCGACCGCATGATCGAGATGATCCAGGGCGCGGTGCGCGAGCTCGTGATCGGCGATCCCTCCGACATCGCGACCGACATCGGTCCCGTGATCGACGGGGCGCAGGAGCGCATGCTGCGCGACCACATGGACGCGATGCGCGCCGGCGGCGGCAAGGTTCTCTTCGAGGCCGAGCTTCCCGCCTCGCTGCCGCAGGGCGGCCACTTCGTTCCCCCCGCGATCGTCGAGCTCTCGGGGCCGGAAAAACTGCGGGGCGAGGTGTTCGGGCCGATCCTCCACGTCGTGCGCTGGCGCGCGGGCGAGCTGGAAAAGGTGGCGCAGGCCATCGAGCGGACCGGCTACGGCCTGACGCTCGGGATCCATTCGCGGATCGAGGCGACGCAGCGCTTCGTGGCCGAGCGGCTCGACGTCGGCAACGTCTACGTCAACCGCAACATGATCGGCGCGATCGTCGGCTCCCAGCCCTTCGGCGGCTCGGGCCTCTCGGGCACCGGCCCCAAGGCCGGCGGCCCGAACTACCTCGCCCGCTTCGTGCGCGAGCAGGTCGTCTCCACCAACACGGCGGCGGCCGGCGGCAACGCCGCGCTGATCGCGGGTCCCGCGCGGACCTGACGCCGGGAGGGCGGCTCGCGGCTTGCCTGTGCGGCCGGCGCCCCTATGGTGCCGGCCGACCAGACCCTGTCCCGAAACGGAATTGCCGCCCTTGCCCGAGCCTCTCTCCGACATCGCCATCGCCCGCCAGGCCCGCAAGGTGCCGATCACGGACGTCGCGAGCCGCCTCGCCATTCCCGAAGAGGCCGTGATTCCCTACGGGCGCGACAAGGCCAAGATCGACGGCGCGTTCCTGCGCTCGATCGAGGACCGGCCGCAGGGACGCCTGATCCTCGTGACCGCGATCAACCCGACGCCGGCCGGCGAGGGCAAGACCACGACCACGGTCGGCCTCGGCGACGGCCTCGGCCGCCTCGGCAAGCGCGTCGCGATCGCCCTGCGCGAGCCCTCGCTCGGCCCCTGCTTCGGGCAGAAGGGGGGAGCCGCCGGCGGCGGCTACGCCCAGGTCGTGCCGATGGAGGACATCAACCTCCACTTCACCGGCGACTTCCACGCCATCACGGCGGCGCACAACCTCCTCGCCGCGATGGTCGACAACCACATCCATTGGGGCAACGCGCTCGGGATCGACCCGCGCCGCGTCCTGTGGCGCCGCGTCGTCGACATGAACGACCGGGCGCTGCGCGACATCGTCCAGTCGCTCGGCGGCCCCGCCAACGGCCTGCCGCGCGAATCGGGCTTCGACATCACGGTCGCCTCCGAGGTCATGGCGATCCTGTGCCTGGCAACCGACCTCGATGACCTGGAAGAGCGCCTCGGGCGCATCGTGGTGGCCGAGCGGGGCGACCGCACGTTCGTCACCGCGCGGGACCTCAAGGCCGATGGCGCGATGGCGGCGCTGCTGCGCGACGCGATGATGCCGAACCTCGTGCAGACGCTGGAGAACACGCCGGCCTTCGTCCATGGCGGGCCCTTCGCCAACATCGCGCATGGCTGCAACTCGGTCGCGGCCACAAGGGCCGCGCTGCGCCTTGCCGACTACGTGGTGACGGAGGCCGGCTTCGGGGCCGATCTCGGCGCCGAGAAGTTCTTCGACATCAAGTGCCGTCAGGCGGGCCTGAAGCCGGACGCGACCGTGGTGGTGGCCACCTGCCGCGCCCTCAAGATGAACGGCGGCGTGGCGCGCGCCGATCTCGGCCGCGAGGACGTCGCGGCGGTGCGGCGGGGCGCGGCGAACCTGCGCCGCCACGTCGAGAACTGCCTCGGCTTCGGCGTGCCGGTGATCGTCGCGATCAACCATTTCACCTCCGACACGATGCCCGAGATCGAGGCCGTGCGCGAGGCGGCGCAGGCTGCGGGCGTCGAGGCGGTCCTGTGCCGCCACTGGGCGGAAGGGTCGGCCGGCATCGTGGAACTGGCCGAGAAGGTCGCGGCCCTGGCCGACGGCGGCACCGCGCGCTTCCATCCGCTCTACGGCGACGCACTGCCGCTTCGCGAGAAGATCGAGGCGGTCGTGCGCCGCATCTACCGGGGCGCGGCGGTCAGCATCGACCCGCACACGCTGAAGGCGCTCGACCGCTATGCGGAGGCGGGCTTCGGGCATCTCCCGGTCTGCATGGCGAAGACGCCTTACTCCTTCTCCACCGACCCGACGCTCCTCGGGGCGCCCGAGGGCCATGCCGTGCATGTGCGCGAGGTGCGCCTCTCGGCCGGCGCGGGCTTCGTGGTCGCGATCTGCGGCGATGTCCTCACCATGCCCGGCCTGCCGCGCGTGCCGGCGGCCGAAAGCATCCGGCTGGATGCGGAGGGGCGGGTCGAGGGGCTGTTCTAGGGCCGCCTTCCGTTCGTCACGCGGACATGGGAGGAACGGCGGATCATCTCCCGAAGGAGGGCCGTCCGTTGAGCGAACTCGTTCTCTACACCAACCCCATGTCGCGCGGGCGCATCGCCCGCTGGATGCTGGAGGAGGTCGGCGCGCCCTATCGCGCCGTCCTCCTCGACTATGCGAGCACGCTCGGCGCGCCCGAGCATCTGCGCCTCAACCCGATGGGCAAGGTGCCGGTTCTCGTCGACGACGGGGAGGTCGTCACCGAGACCGCCGCGATCTGCCTCCATCTCGCCGACCGCTTTCCGGAAGCGGGGCTGGCGCCCGCGCCCGGCGCGCGCGGACGCTACTACCGCGCCGTCCTCTTCGGGGCCGGACCGCTCGAGGCGGCGGTCACGAACCGGGCGCTCGGCGTCGAGGTCCCGGCCGAGCAGGCGCGCATGATGGGCTACGGCACCTACGGGCGCACCCTGGACGCGCTGGAGACCATGCTGACCGAGGCGCCCTATGCCGCCGGCGACCGCTTCACCGCGGCCGACGTCTATCTCGGCGCGCAGGTCAGCTGGGGCCTCCAGTTCGGCACGATCGAGCGCCGCCCCGCCTTCGAGCGCTACCGCGACCGCATCGCCGATCGCCCGGCTTTGGCGCGCGCGGCCGCGATCGACGACGCGCTGATCGCCGAGGCCAGGCAGCGGGCAAGCTGACGCATTTGCGAGGCGTTGGCATGTTGCATCGCGAGCCGGTTTGCCGTTGCGAGGCAAAACGGCTTGCGTTACCTCTTGCCCCATGACGACCGCGCGCAACCAGATCCGTTGGTGGTGGACCCGCTCCTAGCGGCCCTCGCGAACACGCGCGTTCGAACGAACCCGAGGCCGCCCCACCCAAGGCGGCTTTTTTCGTTCCGGAAAGGGCCGCGCGGACGGTCCGGGGCTTGTTGAGAAGAAGGCGTCCATGACCTCCGACACCCCCTCCGTTCCCCCCCATCGCTACGTGACCGAGGGCGGCGTCAGCGTCACCCGCACGCGCCGCGACGTCGCCTACGAGGGGGCGATCGAGCCCTATGTCGACCGGCTCGACACGCGGCGCGGCTGCGTCTTCTCCTCGAACTACGAGTATCCCGGCCGCTACACGCGCTGGGACACGGCGATCGTCGATCCCCCGCTCCAGATCGTCTCGACCGGCCGGAGCGTTTGGGTGGAGGCGCTGAACGATCGCGGCGAGGTTCTGCTCGGCTTCGTCGCCGAGGCGCTGGCGGGCCATGCCGACATCGCGCAAGCCGCACGCGAGGGGCGCCGTCTGGTGCTGCGCATCAACGAGCCGGCGGGCGCGTTCACGGAAGAGGAGCGCTCGCGCAGCCCGAGCGTCTTCTCGGTCCTACGCGCGGTGATCTCGCTGTTCCGGTCGGGCGAGGACGGCGACCTCGGCCTCTACGGCGCCTTCGGCTACGACCTCGCCTTCCAGTTCGATCCCGTGAAGGAGACGCTGAAGCGCGCGGACGGCGCGCGCGACCTCGTGCTCTACCTGCCCGACGAGATCCTGATGGTGGATCACTACGCGGCGCGCGCCTATGTCGAGGCCTACGAGTTCGAGCGCGGCGGCGCCTCGACCGCGGGCCTGGCCGGCGGCGGCGAGGACGCCCCCTTCCGGGCGGCCGGAACGGTGCCGCCTCGCGGCGACCACCAGCCGGGCGAATATGCCGGCCTCGTTCGCCGGGCCAAGGAGAAGTTCATGCGCGGCGACCTCTTCGAGGTCGTGCCGGGCCAGACCTTCTTCGAGCCGACCGCCAAGCGACCGTCCGAGATCTCGCGCCGCCTCAAGGGCATCAATCCCT
Organism: Aureimonas sp. AU4; assembly: GCF_001463765.1. Lineage (GTDB taxonomy): Bacteria > Pseudomonadota > Alphaproteobacteria > Rhizobiales > Rhizobiaceae > Aureimonas. The sequence goes on from NZ_BBWK01000013.1 coordinate 13,709, forward strand.
CGCCCTACTCGTTCTTCATCAACCTCGGCGCCAACGAGTTCCTGATCGGCGCGAGCCCGGAAATGTTCGTGCGCGTCTCGGGCCGGCGCGTCGAGACCTGCCCGATCTCGGGCACCATCCGGCGCGGCACGGACGCGATCTCGGACAGCGAGCAGATCCTGAAGCTCCTCAACTCCAAGAAGGACGAGTCGGAGCTCACCATGTGCTCGGACGTCGACCGCAACGACAAGAGCCGCGTCTGCGAGCCGGGCTCGGTGCGTGTCATCGGCCGGCGCCAGATCGAGATGTATTCGCGCCTGATCCACACGGTGGATCATATCGAGGGCCGCCTGCGCGAGGGGCTGGACGCGCTCGACGCCTTTCTCAGCCACGCCTGGGCCGTGACGGTGACCGGCGCGCCCAAGCTCTGGGCCATGCGCTTCATCGAGGAGAACGAGCGCTCCCCCCGCGCCTGGTACGGCGGGGCGATCGGCATGCTCCACTTCAACGGCGACATGAACACCGGGCTGACGCTGCGCACGATCCGCCTGAACGGGGGCGTGGCCGAGGTGCGCGCGGGCGCGACGCTTCTCTACGATTCCAACCCGGAGGAGGAGGAGGCCGAGACCGAGCTCAAGGCCTCCGCCATGATCGCGGCCGTGCGCGAGGCCGGCATCCCCAACACGGGGGCCGGCGACCGCGCGGGTGCGCGCGTCGGCGAGGGCGTGCGCATCCTCCTCGTCGACCACGAGGACAGTTTCGTCCACACGCTCGCCAACTACTTCCGCCAGACCGGCGCCGAGGTCACCACCGTGCGCACGCCCGTGCCGCGCGAGATCTTCGATCGCGTCGCGCCCGATCTCGTGGTGCTCTCGCCCGGTCCCGGCAAGCCCGACGACTTCGACTGCCGCAACACGATCGCCATGGCGCGCGAGGGCGGCACGCCGATCTTCGGCGTCTGCCTCGGGCTCCAGGCGCTGGCCGAGAGCTACGGCGGGACGCTGCGCACGCTCCACGTGCCGGTGCACGGCAAGCCCTCGCGCGTGCGCGTATCGAACCCCGGCATCATCTTCTCGGGGCTCCCGAGCGAGGTCACGGTCGGGCGCTACCACTCGATCTTCGCCGATCCGGTGCGCCTTCCGAAGGAGTTCGAGGTCACTGCCGAGACCGAGGACGGCGTGGTCATGGCCTTCGAGCACAAGTCCGAACCGGTGGTGGCGGTCCAGTTCCACCCCGAATCCATCATGAGCCTCGGAGGAGACGCAGGCATGCGCATGATCGAGAACGTCGTGGCGCATCTGCCCCGGCGCGCCCGCAACGACGACGCGACGGCCTGAGCGGTGGCGGCGGCAACCTTCACCGCGGGCGAGGAGCCCGGCCGACTGGTACGGCGCACGGCGGCGATGACGGTCGTCGTCGCCTGCGTGGTGCTCGGCATCAAGTACGCGGCCTACACCGTGACGGGATCCGTCGCGCTCTTCTCGGACGCGCTGGAATCCATCGTCAACGTCGTGGCGGGCCTCGTCGCCTTCTGGGCCGTGAGCGTCTCCTACAAGCCGGCCGACGACGACCACCCGTTCGGCCACACCAAGGCGGAATACTTCTCCGCCGTGGTGGAGGGCGTGCTGATCGTGCTCGCCGCGCTCCTGATCCTGCGCGAGGCCTGGGGCGCGTTCGAGGCGCCGCGCGGCCTCGAGGCGCCGGTGCTCGGCATCGCCATCAACGGCGTCGCCACCGTGATCAACCTCGCCTGGGCGACCTACCTGATCCGCCTCGGGCGCGAGCACCGCTCGCCCGCGCTCGACGCCGACGGCCGCCACATCATGGCCGACGTCGTCACCTCGGTGGGCGTGCTGGCTGGCCTGGCCGTCGCCAGCGCGACGGGCTGGTCGGTCCTCGACCCCGCGCTCGCCGCCCTGGTCGCGCTCAACATCCTGCGCGAGGGCTGGAAGGTCGTCGCGAAATCCCTGTCGGGCCTCATGGACCAGGCGCTCGAGCCCGGCGACGACGCGCGCGTGCGCGAGATCATCTCGGGAACGGCCGAGGGCGCGCTGGAGGTGCACGACGTGCGCTCGCGCCTGGCGGGCCGCGCCGTCTTCATCGAGTTCCACATGGTGGTGTCGAGCGCGATGAGCGTGGGCGACGCGCATGTGATCTGCGACCGGATCGAGGACGCGCTGCAGGAAGCCTTCGCGGAGGCCCGCGTCCTGATCCATGTCGAGCCGGAGGCCGAGGCGAAGCAGGTGGGCGTCCCCGTTCTGTAAGGTCGGCGGCGAGGGGGTGACAGGGACACGGTGGTGCGCCGCAACGCGCCCATCGCCAATTGTGGCAATCTTCGTTGGTTCCCAGACGCTTGCGTGAACGCTGCGACGCACTGTTCGCTGTTTGTGTATCGAACCAAATGATCGATGCCGCCATTTCTAGCTCATCGAACGGCGCCGGACGCTGTCGGCTTCCTCCCGAGCCTCGACACCGCCTCCCCGATGCGCCCCTCACGCTCAAAAAAGAGAAGAACAATGACCTTCAAGATTCTCGCCTCCGCCGCGCTCGTCTCGTTTGCCGCCCTCACCGGTGCCGCCTCGGCGCAGACCGCCGCCCAGACCGTCCCGGGCGTGGTTCCGGGCTCCGACTACTACCGCGAGTCCTCGGCCGACGCCCGCGCCAACTCGGTCATCGAGGGCCGCGCCGTGGGGCCTATCAACCGCGTGGAGTCGCGTCCCAGCATCGTCCCGGGCTCCGACTACTACGTCGAGTCCCAGGCCGACGCGAACGCCAACAGCGTGATCGACGGCACGATCCAGAACCGCGCCGTCGGCATCAACCAGACCCGCGCCTTCGGCTACCCGACCTCGAGCGTCGAGACGAACCCCGGCGTCGTCCCGGGCTCGGACTACTACACCGAGGGCAATGCCGATCGTGCGGCCAACTCGGTCTTCCGGCGCTAAGCCGAAACAATCGGCCCGCGGGCCGTTCGGACCCGGTGCCTCAGGGCGCCGGGTCCTTTTCGCGTTGGGACCTTCGTGCCTACTCCCGACGCCCCGTCCTTTTCCGGCCCCGTGGCCGGCGACGAGAGGATCATCCATGTCCCGGTTCCGCCTGTCCGTCGGCCTTCTGGCCGCCCTTGCCGTCTCGCCGGCCCTGGCCGGCAACCTCGTGCCCGGCTCCGACCACTACACCGAGGCCCGCGCCGACGCCGCCGCCAACTCCGTGGCCTTCGGCACGCGTGTCCCGATCGTGACGAGCAGCGTCAGCGAGAGCCGCAGCTACGGCTATGGCGGGGAAGGGCAGGCCGGTTCGCAGACCTATGCGCGCGAGCCCGCGCGCGTCTTCGAGACCCGTCCCGGCGGTCCGGCCGAGCGCGTGGCCGCGACGCGCCCTTGGGTGCGCGCGCTGTCCGCTTCCGATCCCGGCTGACGGATCGGAAGGGGCCAGGCTCCCGCCGCCCGCCCGACCCGGCTTGCCGATTTGCCCTTGCCAAGCAGCCGACGATCGGGGACAAACACGCCATGACGCATCGCTCCCGCCCGCTCGCGCGCTCTGTCGCGCCGAACCTCGCCCTTCGGGCGCGGGCGCCGCTTGCCCTTCTCGCGCTTACTGGCGACCGCCGGGCCCGTTGATCGAAGGGGCGCCCGGCGGTCGAGCCGGGACGTGTCCATACGCTCCCACAGTCTCTTCGGCTTCACAGAACCCTGTCGCCCTGCGATAGGCTTGGCCCCAAGCGCCGCCTGTCGCTTCGAAGAGAGCCTTCCCATGTCGAATGCCGCCGCCACCCGTCCCGCCGCGCCCATGGCCCGTGCCGCCGGTCGCTACGAACCCTATCCGCCGGTCGATCTGCCGGACCGCCAGTGGCCCTCGCGCCGCATCGAGACGCCGCCGATCTGGTGCTCGGTGGACCTGCGCGACGGCAACCAGGCGTTGGTCGACCCGATGGGCCAGGAGCGCAAGGAGCGCATGTTCCGCCTCCTGCAGCACATGCGCTTCCGCGAGATCGAGATCGGCTTCCCCTCGGCCTCGCAGACCGACTTCGACTTCGTGCGCTGGTGCGTCGAGGAGGGGGGCGTCACCGACGACACCTCGCTGCAGGTGCTCGTCCAGTGCCGGCCGGAGCTGATCACACGCACCTTCGAGAGCCTCGAAGGCGCCGGGCACCCGATCGTCCACTTCTACAACTCCACTTCCGAGCTGCAGCGCCGCGTCGTGTTCGGCAAGGACCGCGCCGGCATCCGGCAGATCGCGGTGGACGCGGCGAAGATGATCACCGACATGGCCGCGAAGGCGGGCGGGGATTTCCGCTTCGAATATTCGCCGGAAAGCTTCACCGGCACCGAGCTCGACTTCGCGCTGGAGATCTGCAACGCGGTGGCCGAGGTCGTGCGACCGACGCCTGAAAGCCGCCTGATCCTGAACCTGCCGGCCACCGTCGAGATGTCGACGCCCAACATCCATGCCGACCAGATCGAGTGGATGAGCCGCAACCTCGACAATCGCGAGAGCATCATCCTGTCGCTGCATCCCCACAACGACCGGGGCACGGCGGTGGCGGCGACCGAGCTCGGCCTCATGGCGGGCGCAGACCGCGTCGAGGGCACGCTGTTCGGCAACGGCGAGCGCACCGGCAACGTCGATCTCGTGACGCTCGCCCTCAACATGCTGACGCAGGGCGTGGACCCCGGCCTCGACATCACCGACATCAACCGGATCAAGGACGTCTACGAGCACTGCAACCAGCTCGCCGTCCCCGAGCGCCACCCCTATGTGGGCGAGCTCGTCTACACGGCCTTCTCCGGCTCGCACCAGGACGCGATCAACAAGGGCATGAAGGCGGCGGCCCAGGCCAACAAGCCGACCTGGGAGGTGCCCTACCTGCCGATCGACCCCAAGGACGTCGGCCGGTCCTACGAGGCGATCATCCGCATCAACTCGCAGTCGGGCAAGGGCGGCATCGCCTACGTGCTCCAGGCCGACTACGGCCTGAACCTGCCGCGCAACCTGCAGATCGAGTTCCGCGAGGATATCCAGCGCATCACCGACGAGGAGGGGCGCGAGCTGCCCGTCAAGCGCATCTACGACCGCTTCATGGAGCGCTACGTCGAGCAGCCCGGCGCGCGCCTCGCCTATGTCGACCACCTGACGCGGCCCGAGCAGGGACCGGCGCGGCGCACCGTCTCGGCCACGATCCGCGACGGCGAGCGGGAGATCGCGATCGAGGGCCGGGGAACCGGCGCGATCGACGGCTTCATCGACGCCCTGTCGCGCCATCTCGGGATCGAGCTCGGCGTCGTCGACTATTCCGAGCACTCGATGCAGCGCGGCTCCAACGCCAGCGCCATCGCCTATATGGAGATCGAGCACCCGGAGGGGCGCGTCTTCGGGGCGGGCGTCGACCAGAACGCCACCACCGCCTCGCTGCGGGCCATCGTGGCGGCGGCCAACAACCTCCTGTCCGCCTGAGCGGACGAACGGCCGGGCGGGCTCCCGCCCGGCCACCGGTTTGGGATAAGCTCCCGACGCTACACCGTATCGATCCGGCGCCCGGGGGCACGGCCATGACGGCCGGTGCCCGGACGGCGCGAGATGAGGGTGGCTCCAATGGCCGAGGCGAGACAAGCGCTGCAGCTGACCACGGGCACCAAGCGTCTGGCGGAGGCCGTGCGCGCGGCCCGCATCAACAGCGCCCAGCGCACCGACATCGTGGTGGACATCCGCGAGGCCGACCGCGCGCGGCTCGAGATTTTCGCCGAGGCGCTCCAGCCGATCAGCGACGCGGTGCCGCCCGAGGACGACCTCTTCGAGTTCAACCTGACGGGCGGAACCCAGCCCCGCTTCTGGATCGACGGCACGGCGCAGGTCCTCATGGCCCGCGACCGCCGCACTTACCGCTTCGTGCGCGACACGCGTCTCGGCCGCGTCACGCTCGCCGAGTCCTCCGACCCGCACGTTCTCGTCGAGCGCGTCACGGAATACGTGGCCGAGCGGATCGTGGAGCGCGACAAGGCGCTGGCCGTGAGCGATGCGGGCAGCGGTCGCACGCTTGCCGAGCCGCGCCTCGCCCCGCCGCCCGCTTCCACCGCCGAGCCGCTGCGCCTCATGCCCCGGCCGCGCTCGACCGACCTCGTGATCGCCCTGTCGTGGCTCCTGATCGGCATCGTGGCGGGCGCCGGCGCGCTGCTTCTCTTCGCCGCGCTGCGCGGCACGCCGATCGTCTGACGGCGCGTTCTCAGGCGCGCCGCAGCCGCTTGGCGCCGAGAACGAGCCCGCCGGCGAGCAATCCCCAGAACGGGGCGCTGATCCCGCCGAAGGCCGTGCCCGAGCCCGTCACGAGGAAGCAGAGCACCGCCGCTTCCCGCAGATCCGCCTTTTCCATCATCGCCCCGGCGGCCGCCGTCAGAGCGCCGACCAGCGCCAGACCCGCCAGCGCCTGGACGAGCAGCGGGTCGCGCGCGGCAAAGCTTGCGACAAGCCCCGCGCCAAGGCCGAAGGCGACATAGGCGACCCCCGACGAGACGCCCGACCACCAGCGCAGCGCGGTGTCGGGACCCGCCTCGTCGCCCGCGCAGATCGCCTGCGTCAGAGCGGCGAGGTTCACGGCATGTCCGCCGAAGGGCGCGACCAGTAGCGTCGTGAGGCCCGTCGCGGCGAAGAGGGGGCCGGGCGCGGGCTGGTAGCCGTAGACCTTCAGGACCGCGAGGCCCGGAACGTTCTGCGAGGCCATGGTCACGAGAAAGAGCGGCAGTCCGATGCCCAGAAGCGCGCCCCAGTCGAGGCTCGGCACGACGAGGACGGGGCTGGCGAGCGCGGGCAGGGCGGCCGCGCCCGAAGCCGGATGGCCGGCGAGAAGGGCGAGCGTGACGAGCGCCGCCGCCGGCACGGCGAGGAGCCGGCTGAAGCGCCCGACCAGGAACCACGCTCCTGCGATGAGCAGGCCGCCGAAGGGATCCTGGGCGATGGCGCGCACCGGCGCGAGGCAGATCGGCAGAAGGACGCCCGCCAGCATCGCGGCGGCAAGCGGCCCGGGAATGCGGGCGATGAGGCGGCCGAGCGGGCGCACCGCACCCGCCAGGATCACGAGGACGCCGGCGAGAAGAAAGGCGCCGACCGCCGCCGGAAAGCCGCCGACGGGAAGCGCCGCGCCGGCCAGCAGCGCCCCGCCCGGCGTCGACCAGGCGACCGAGATGGGCATGCGCGTTCGCCACGAGACGAGGATCGCGCAAAGCCCCATGCCGACCGAGAGTGCCATGAGGCCGGACGAGGCCTCGGCCGGGCTCGCGCCCGCCGCCAGCAGCCCGCCATAGACGACCGAGAAGGACGAGACGAAACCGACAAAGGCGGCGAGCAGCCCGGCCAGGATCGGGGCCGGGGGCGGAAGGCGGGTCATGGCGGGACTTTTCTCGCGCGGCGGGACGACCCGCCGCTTACGACGCATCGCCGCCGGGCCGCAAGCGCGATGCCGGCCTTACGGTTCCACCGCGAGCGGCGCGTCGGCGGGACCGGCCTCTCGCGCGTCGGAGCGTGGGCGGGCGTCCACCGCCGTTCCGTTCGACAGGAGCTGTCGCTCGCGCACCCAGCCGATGCCCGCATTGTCGGGGCTGAGGCCGCGCTCGCGCTGGGTCAGGGTCCAGTTCCCCGCCTCGCCCTCGATCTCGAACAGGTTGTAGCGCGAGGCCGGCTTGTCGCCGCCCGTCCCCTGGCTGGCGGAGGGCACGCCCACCACGGGCACCCGGTCGCCGCCGGGCCCGGTCAGCCAGTAGAGCGTGTCGAGATGGGTGTGGCCGTGCAGGACGAGCTCGGCCCCGACATCGTGGATGACCTTCGAGAAGTACTGCTTGCCGATCAGGCGCTTCGACCAGGCGGCGGCGCCCGCGATCGGCGGATGGTGGATCATCAGGACGCGGAAGAGGCCGCGCTCGCGCGCCTGCTCCAGGAGGCGGGCGGTGGCGAGCGCTTGCCCGCGCTTGAACGTGCCGGTGGCGAAGAAGGGGGCGGTCGCCTCGGCCGAGGACGTGCCGACGATCGCCAGCGGCCCGCGCACGCGCAGGTACGGAAAGCGCGGGTGGCCCGCCGTGCCGCCGCCGTCGCCCACCGACCAGGGGCGCCAGGCGGCGAGCGCGCGCTTGAGGGCCCCCGGCACGTAGGCGTCGTGGTTGCCGGGCACGACCGACACCCAGGCCGGGTCGCCCAGATTCTCCAGCCACAGCCGGGCCCCCTCGATCTCCTTGCGCGTGGCGAGGTTCACGAGATCGCCCGTCACCGCGACGTGATCGGGGCGCTGGGCGCGCATGTCGGCGATGAGGTTCAGGAGCGTCGTCCCGAACATCGCCTGCTTCCGGTTGCGCTGCCAGTTGATGTAGCCGGTGATGCGCTTGGAGGCGAGTTCGCGGTAGGACAGCTCCGGCAGGGGGCCGAGATGGACGTCGGAAAGATGGGCGAGGCGGAACATGCGCGATGAACTAGCCGGTGGCGGCCCGTCGAAAAGGGTGGACGCGTGAAGAGAAGCCTTCAGCGCGCGCTGCGCCCGATCCTGCGCGCGGGCGCGCTCGTGCAGCGACCGATGACGCTGGGCGTGCGCCTTGCCGCCTTCGACGCGCGCGGACACGTCTTTCTCGTGCGCCACACCTACATGTCGGGCTGGTACCTGCCGGGCGGGGGCGTCGACCCGAACGAGACGGCGGTGGCGGCCGCCCGGCGCGAGGCCTTCGAGGAGGGACGGCTGGAATGCCCGGCCGACCCGGAACTCCTCGCGGTCTTCCTGAACCGGCGCGAGTGGCGCGACCACGTGCTTCTCTACCAAGTCCACGGCGTGCGTCAGGACGCGCCGCGCGCGCCCGACCGCGAGATCGCCGAGAGCGGGTTCTTCGCCCCGGACGCCTTGCCGGAGGAGGCCACGCCGGCCACGCGGCGGCGCCTTGCCGAGATCGCCGCGGGCGGACCCTATCCGCCGGAATGGTAGGTCAGGCGGCGCGTCGCAGCTGGTCCCGGCCGTGCGGCGCGTCGAGCGTCAGCTCGGGCCCGAGCGGTACGACGCCGGTCGGGTTGATGGTCTTGTGGCTCTCGTAATAGTGACCCTTGATGTGCCGGAAATCGACCGTCTCCCGAATGCCCGGCCACTGGTAGAGCTCGCGCAGATAGCCCTGTAGGTTGGGATAGTCCGCGATGCGGCGCAGGTTGCACTTGAAGTGACCGTGATAGACCGCATCGAAGCGCACCAGCGTCGTGAACAGGCGCCAGTCCGCCTCGGTGATGCGCTCGCCCATCAGGTAGCGTCGTGTCGCCAGCCGCTCCTCCAGCCAGTCCAGCGTCTCGAAGAGCGGCCGGAAGGGCTTCTCGTAGGCTTCCTGCGTCGTGGCGAAGCCGCACTTGTAGACCCCGTTGTTGACGGTGTCGTAGATGCGCTGGTTCACCGCGTCGATCTCGGCCGCGAGACCGTCGGGGTAAAGGTCCGGCGCGCCCGCGTCGGCGATCCCATGGAACGAGCGGTTGAACATGCGCAGGATCTCGGCCGACTCGTTGGAGACGATCGTATTTTCCTGCTTGTCCCACAGGACCGGCACCGTGACGCGGCCGGTATAGTGCGGATCGGCCTCGAGATAGATCTCGTAGAGGCGCTTCGCCCCGTTCACTGTGTCGGGTAGCGTGCCGGGGCGATCGGAGAAGGTCCAGCCCTCCTCGCCCATGAACCAGTCCACGACCGAGAGCGTGACGGCCTCCTCCAACCCCTTCAGTCGGCGAGCGATCAGCGTGCGGTGCGCCCAGGGGCAGGCGAGCGAAACGTAGAGGTGGAAGCGCCCGGCCTCGGCCTTGACGCCGGGCTGCCCGTTCGGACCGGGCCCGCCGTCGGCGGTCACCCAGCGGCGGAAGCTCGTCGTCGTGCGCTCGAAGGAGCCGCCGGTCTTCCCGGTATCGTACCACTGGTCGCGCCATTCGCCGTTCACCAGAAGTCCCATGCGTCCGTCTCCCTGTCTCGTGTCCGTCGCCCCTCATACCCGAAAGGCGCGCATGCCGTTCCCGTCCGCCCCACGACGGATCGTCAACAGCGGCTGGCCGGTGGACGCTCGCGTCCCGCGATGGTAAGAGCGCCGACCGACCGGACATGCGAGGCATGCGGGTCGTGACGAGGAACGGGGCAGCCATGCTGCGACGACGACGCGAGATCTGCCCGACCCGGCCCTGAGGGACCGCCGCATCGCCTGAGCGCGCGGGGTCCGGGGCCCTTCGCCGCGAACCTTCCCCGATCCCGCAAGGCCCCCATGCTGTCGCTCCAACAGGACCTCGACGTCCTCTACGCCCCCGAATCCGCCCTCCACGCCGCCGCGATCGAGGAGATCGCGGCCGAAGCCTTCGGGCCGGGACGTTTCACGCGCGCCGCCGAGCGCGTGCGCGAGCAGCAGCCGCACGACCCCTCCTTGTCGCTCGTCGCCTTCCTGCATGGCGATGTGGTGGGCTCGGTGCGCCAGACGCGGGTGCGGATTGGCCGGACGCCGGTCGTGATGCTCGGGCCGCTCGCCGTGCGCCCGCTCTTCAAGAAGCGCGGCATCGGGCGCGAACTCATGGCGCGCGCCGCGCGGCGCGCCGCCGAGGCGGGCGAGCGGGCGATCTTCCTGGTCGGCGACCGGGCCTATTACGAGCCCCTCGGCTACCGGCCCCTTCCGGTGGGCAGCGTGCGGATGCCGGGTCCCGTCGACGAGCGGCGCATCCTCGGCCTCGAACTCGTTCCCGGCGCGCTGGAAGGCGCGAGCGGCGCGGTACTGCCGCGCCGCTGAGGCCGCCTCAGCGCCCTTCGCGGTACCACGTCGCCGAAAGCGCCAGGAGAAGCACGGCGAGCCCGAGGAAGCCGGCGAAGAGCGGCGTGCGGTCGACGCCGCGAAGCACGGTCTCCTCGGTCGTGCGAAGGCCGATCCAGTCGCGGCCCGCCGCATCCGCCCGCACGCCCACCGGCACGACGCGCGGCACCTCGACCTCGCTTCCTGCAGCGGCTGCGAGCCGGCGCACCGAGCCGCCCGAGCCCTCCGCGATCGGCTCGAGCTTCTGCGTCGTCGAGATCGCCTCGCGATACTCGCGCGGGTTCACCGGCCCGACATTGGCGAGCGCGCGCAGCTCGCCGTTCGCGACCTGATAGAGGCCGAGCTCGCTAGCGGGCAGCGAGCCGCGCCATTCGCCGGGCTCGCCCTGGGTCAATGCGAGGGGCACGGCGCGCCCGGTCGGCGTCACGACGGTCGCGGGGCCGGGATCGTCGCCGATCGTCCGGCGCACGACGGTGAGCTGCCCGTCGGCGCCTTTGGCGTCGAGCGCCTCCTCCTCCAGCTCCGGCTCCTTCATCAGCCAATGGGCGAGGCGGCGGAAGAGCGGCACGTGCGGGCCGCCGCCCTCATACCCGCGCGACCAGAGCCATCCCTGGTCCGACAGCAGCAGCGCGACGCGTCCCTCGCCGGCGCGGTTGAGCACGAGGAGCGGCTTGCCGTCGGGACCCGTCATCACGGTCTCGCCGCGCGGACGGTCGATGTCGATCGAGCGGAACCACGGGCTCCAGCTCGGCGGCGAGGCGTTCGAGCCCGGCAGGTCGCGCGTGACAGGATGCTTGCGGCCGAGTTCCGACAGGGTCGGGCGGAAGGCGCGCTGGTCCACCGTGCCGGTCGGCATGGCGGGAAGCACGGCGGCGAGCGGCGAGTTGGCGACCGAGTCGGGGCCCGCGAATTCCGGGCCGCTCGCGATCAGCATCGCGCCGCCCTTCTCGACGTACTGCGCGATGTAGTCGTAGTAGAGCGTCGGCAGGACGCCGCGCCGCTGGTAGCGGTCGAAGATGATGAGGTCGAAGTCGTCGATCTTCTCGACGAAGAGCTCGCGTGTGGGGAAGGCGATCAGCGACAGCTCGTTGATCGGCGTGCCGTCCTGCTTCTCGGGCGGGCGCAGGATCGTGAAGTGGACGAGGTCGACCGCGGCGTCGGACTTCAGGAGGTTGCGCCAGGTGCGCTCGCCGGCATGCGGCTCGCCCGAGACGAGCAGCACGCGCAGGTTCTCGCGGATGCCGTCGATCACCGCGATGGCGCGGTTGTTGACGGGCGTGATCTCGCCGGGCGCAACGGCCGCCGCCATCTCGACGATGTTCTTGCCCGCGCGCGGCAGCGTGACCGAGATCGCGGTCTCGCGTCCCGGCACGGCCTGCAGGCGCTGGATGAGGTCGCCGTTCAGGAAGACCTGGACATCCACCGGGTTCTGGGAAGCGCGCGGCCCTTCCTCCACGACCCGGAAGGACAGGGACTGCGGCTGGTCGACGAGGCCGAAGCGCGGCGCGGTCACGACGTCGAGCCGGCGGTCGAACTCGTCCGCCCGGCCCGTCACGAGCGCATGGACGGGCGCCCGGAAGCCGAGCGCCGCCGCGGTCTCGGGAATGTCGTGGACCTGCCCGTCGGTCACCATGACGGCGCCCGCGACGCGGGCAGGCGAGACGTCGCGAAGCGCGCCCTGGAGCGCGCCGAAGAGGGCGGTGGTCGCGTCGCCCTCGCCGGCCGAGCGCGCCTCGACGGTGCGCACCTCGAACTCGGGATGGGTGGCGAGCGACGCCTTGAGGGCTTCCGCCGCCGCGTCGGTCTGCGCCGTTCGCTCGCCGATCGACTGGCTCTGCGAGCGGTCGAGGACGAGGGCGACGACGCTCTTCAGGGGGTCGCGCTCCTCGCGCAGCACGACCGGGTTGAGGAGGGCGAGCAGCAGCGCGCAGATCGCGCCGACCCGCACCAGGCTGCCGCGCAGGCGCGACATCACGAGCGCCAGCGCCAGCAGCACCGCCGGAACGGCCAGAAGCGCGATCACGGTCCAGGAGAAGAAGGGCGAGAAGCTCACGGACCAGGTCATGGGGCGATCCTCACTGTCCCAGCCGTTCGAGAAGCGCGGGCACGTGGACCTGGTCGGCCTTGTAGTTGCCGGTGAGCACGTACATCACGATGTTAACGCCCGCCCGGTAGCTCCACTCGCGCTGCGACGGATCGGCGGAATCGGTCGGGAACACGAAGAGGCCGGTATCGTCCACCGCCCAGGCCGAGGCGAAGTCGTTGGACGTGATCATGATCGAGGAGACGCCGTCGCCCGCGCTGGCCGGCCTCGCCTCGGCGTCGGCCTGACGCTGGAGCGATTCCACCCACAGGTCCGAGCCGGAATGGCGGCCCGGAAACGAATCCATGATGTAGAAGGCCTTGGTGAGCACGTGGTCGCGCGGCACCGGCTCGAGCGGCGGAATGTCGAGATCGGCGAGGATGTCGCGCAGCCGCCGCTGGCCGGCCGAGACGGTCGTGCCCGAGAGGTCGCCCATCGCGTCGCCCTCGACGTCAAAGAGCACCGTGCCGCCACCCTTCATGTAGGCGTCGACGCGGCTGATCGCTTCCGGGCTCGGCATGGGCGCCGAGGCGTGAACCGGCCAGTAGAGGATGGGATAGAAGGAGAGCTCGTCGCGCGCGATGTCGACCGCCGCCGGCTCACCGGGCTCCAGCGCCGTCTTCGAGGCGATGTACTGCGACAGGCCCGACAGGCCCTGGCGCGAGATGCGGTCGGTCGCCTCCTCGCCGGTTTCGACATAGGCGAGATGGGTCGTCTCGGTCGCGCGGATCGCGGCCTCGGCGTCGAGGCTCTCCAGCCCCCGCGTCGCCGCGCCGGGATCGGCGGCGGCAGGGGGCGGGGTCTGGGCGAGAGCGCCGCCTGCGTGAAGGGCCAGCGCGGCTGCCAGGAGAAGCGCGGGCATGGCTCCGGCCGCGCCGCGTCCGCGCAACCGCGCGCCCAGGCGTCCGGCCACCCCGTTCATCCAGAGAAGCGCCAGCGCGTCGAGCGCGAAGAGGAGGATCGCCCAGGCAAACAGCCAGGGCGTGAGGTCGGTGGCATCGCCAAGGCCGTAGGCCCGTTCCGCAAGCGGCACGCCGAGGTCGAGCGGGGGAAGGGGGCGAAGCACGGCATCGGGTGGGAGGAGGTTCAGGGCGCTGTAGCCGTCCGCCGTGCCGTAGAGGCCGGGCGGGTTCTCGCGGCTCGCGGCGGGCGCGGGGGCGCCGCCCGCGATCTCGATCGGGCGCACCTCGGGCCCGGGCGCGACGAGGCGGCCGGTTCCGTCCATGACGCGGTAGGGCGGGAGGGTCTGGGGCGCCTCGCCCTCGGCCGCGCCGACGCTGCCGCGCGACAGCGTCACGATGCGCCGGAGCATGTCCACGAAGGCGCCCGAGATCGGCAGGTTCGACCAGATCGCCTCGGCGGTGGTGTGGAAAAGGACGATCGTGCCGGCGCCGCGCGGGGCGGCGGTGACGATCGGCGTGCCGTCGGCAAGGCTGGCCCAGGTGCGGTCCGCCAGCTCCGCCGAGGGCTCGGCGAGGATCTGGCGCGACACGGTCACATCCTCCGGCACGGCGATGCCGCTGAAGGGCGTTCCCGCCGCCATGGGCGCGAGGCGCTGGGGCTGCGACCAGGACAGCGCCCCGCCGAGCTGCCGCTCGCCGCCGCGCAGGCGCACCGGCACGAGCGTGTCCTCGGCCGTGGAAGCGGCAAGGCGCGGACCGGCGAAGCGCACGAGCGTGCCGCCCTTCTCGACGAAGCCATCCAGCGCCTCGGTCGCGGCCTCCGGCATGACGCCGATATCGGCGAGCACGATGATCGAGGGGCGCTCGGCGACGAGCTGCGGGATGGCGGTGGCAAGATCCGCGCTCTGCGCGCGCATGAGGTCGGCGAAGGGCTCCAGCGCGCGGGTGATGTAGTAGAGCGGCGACAGGAGCGGCTGGGCGATGTCGGCCGCCTCGCCCGACACCAGCCCGACCTTGCGGCGGCGGAAGCTGTCGTCGACGAGGCGCACGCCGGCCGCGTTGCCGAGGCCCTCGCGCTCGATGCGGGCGATGTCGTTGCGCAGCTCGACCGGAACCGCGAAGCGCGCCTCGCCCGCTGTCGAGCCGGCGGCGAAGACGAGGTCGGCGCGGCCGATCTCGCGCTCCTGCCGGTCGAGGGCACGAAGCGGAACCGCCAGGGGCTGGGGCGTCGAGCCTTCCGGCCGGATGCCGGAAACGGTCAGCGCCTCGGTGCCGTTCGAGGCCGAGGTGAGGCCCACCATGCCTTCGACGGAGGGTCGGTAGAGGAGACCGCCGGACAGGCCGAGGGCGCGCAGCCGCTCGGCGGCGGCAGCCGTGTCGGCCGTGTCGAGTCCGTCGGTGAGAAGCGCGAGGCTGGCATTGTTCAGAGCCGGGAGGGCCGCCAGGCGCTGGGCCGCCGCCTCGCGGCGCGTCGGCACGGGATGCGGCTCGGCGGCCTCGAGGCGCTCCAGCGCGGTCGCGGCCTCGACGGGCGCGGGATCGTTGTCGGCGCCTTCGGCCGTGAGGAGGAGCGACACGGGACGCCCGCGCTGGCCCGCCTCGCGGATCAGGCCGGCGGCCGCCTCGCGGCGCTCCGCGAAGCGCTCCGCACCCGCCCAGCCGTTGTCCAGCATCACCACCACCGGCCCGTCGCCCGAGCCGAGCGCGTCCTCGCGCGGGTTGAGGATCGGTGCGGCGAGCGCCAGGATCACGAGAAGCGCCAGGAGAAGGCGCAGCGCCGTCAGCCACCAGGGCGAGCGCGACGGCGTCTCCTCGCGTTTCAGGACGCGCTCGAGGATGCGCAGTGGTGGAAAGGCCTCGGTCTGGGGGCGCGGCGGGGTGAGGCGCAGGAGCCACCAGATCGCCGGCAGCGCCAGGAGGCCGACCAGCACCAGCGGCGCGCCGAACGAAAGGGCCCCCATCAGGCGCGGGCTCCACTCTGCGCCGGCAGGCCGCCGAGCCGGGCATGGAGCGCGATCAGGGGTTCCGAGGCTGGCCGGTCGGTCACGTGGAGGACGTGGCTCCAGCCGAGCCGCCGGCAATGGTCGGCGAGAAAGAGGCGGCGGGCGTCGAACAAGCGCTGGTACTCCTCGCGCAGCGCCTCGGCCCGGCCCGCCGTCAGCTTGGCGCCGGTCTCGGGATCGCGGAATTCGGTGCGGCCATGGTAGGGAAAGGCGAGTTCGGCCGGGTCGCAGACCTGCACGAGATGACCGCGCACGCCCGCGCCCGCCATCGCGTCGATACGCTCGGTCAGCGCCTCCATCGGGTCGAGGAAGTCGCCTACCAGAACCGCCTCGCTGAAGCGGCGCATCCGGTCCGCGGGCGGGAGGCCGCCCTCCGGCCGCGCCGAGGCGAGGTTGGCGGCCACGCGCTCGGCGCTGTTGCGCGCCGAGACCGGGTCCATGACGCCGGGATAGCCGATGCGCTCGCCCGAGCGCGCCAGAAGCTCGGCCAGCGCCAGGACGATCACCAGCGCGCGGGCGTCCTTGGAGGCGGTCGCCTGCTTCGAGCGGTAGAGCATGGAGGGTGAGGGGTCGGCCCAGAGCCAGACGGTCTGGGCGGCCTCCCACTCTCGGTCGCGCAGGTACACGCTGTCGTCGCGGGCCGAGCGGCGCCAGTCGATGCGGCTCACCGCCTCGCCGTCGACGAAGGGGCGGAACTGCCAGAAGGTCTCGCCCGGTCCCCGGCGGCGGCGTCCGTGCCAGCCGCTCGTGACCGTGGCGACCACGCGCCGCGCCTCGACCAGGAGATCGGGCAGGAGCGCGGCCTGCGCGCGCGCCTTGAGAAGGGCGCCGTCGCTCGCCTCGGCGGTCTGGGTCTCGCCGACCGGCATGGACTTCAGGCCGCCGCGCGCGCCAGCGCCGCGACCACGTCCCGCACGCCCACCCCTTCCGCGCGGGCCGAGAAGTTCAGCGCCATGCGATGCTGCAGGATCGGCTCGGCCAGAGCCCGCACGTCATCGATCGAAGGCGCAAGGCGCCCCTCGTAGAGCGCGCGGGCGCGCACGCAGGTCATGAAGGCCTGGGAGGCGCGGGGGCCCGGGCCCCAGGCCACGTGCGCGTCGGCCTCCTTTGACCCGTGGCCGGGACGGGCCGAACGAACCAGCGCAAGGATCGCCTCCACCACGCGCTCGGGAACCGGCATGCGCCGCACGAGCGCCTGGATCTCGCGCAGCCGCTCGGCCGAGATGACGCCCGCGGCGCGATCTTCCGCCACGCCCGTGGTGGCGAGAAGGATGCGCCGCTCGGCATCGAGCGAGGGGTAGTGAACGTCGACCTGAAGGAGGAAACGGTCGAGCTGCGCCTCGGGCAGGGGGTAGGTGCCCTCCTGCTCCAGCGGGTTCTGGGTGGCGAGCACGTGGAAGGGCGCGGGCAGGTCGTGCCGCTCGCCGGCCACCGTCACGTGGTATTCCTGCATGGACTGGAGAAGCGCCGACTGGGTGCGCGGGCTCGCGCGGTTGATCTCGTCGGCCATCAGGAGCTGGGCGAAGACGGGGCCACGCACGAAGCGGAACGAGCGCCGGCCGCCGGCGTCCTGGTCCATCACCTCGGTGCCCACGATGTCGGAGGGCATGAGGTCGGGCGTGAACTGGACGCGGCGCGCGTCCAGACCGAGGACGGTGCCGAGCGTCTCGACGAGCTTGGTCTTGGCCAAGCCCGGCACGCCGACGAGAAGCGCGTGGCCGCCGGCCAGGATCGCGACCAGCGTCTGCTCCACCACGCTCTCCTGCCCGAAGATCACGCGGCCCACCATGGCGCGGGCGGCGGCGATGTCGTGAAGCGCGCGCTCGGCCTCGGCCACCATGTGGGCGGGGTCCTGCGCGGCAGCGTGGGGCGGGGCGAGCGTCGTCATCTTCGGGTCTGTCCTTGGGGTTCGAGGGCGCGGGCGGGGAGGGGCCGCGACGCACCGGGAGCCTCGGGAAGCGAGACGGGCTCATTGGATCGGGGCGCCGCCGTCCTGGCAAGCGGGCGGGGCGCAACTATTTCGTGACGCTCAAGACTGGCCGAAATAAGACGGAAAGGCCGGCGCGCCAGGGCGGAAACGCCCTTTCGCCGCCCGCGCCGCCCGAAGGAATCCGCGCCATGCCGCAACAGGTCGCACCCGTTCCCGCCGGCGTCTCGCTGGAGGCCCTGCTCTCGCGCGCCGGGCGCGCCGGGCGCGACGCGCCGCCGGTGGAGCGCTGGAACCCGCCCTCCTGCGGCGCGATGGACCTCGTGATCGAGGCCGACGGCCGCTGGGTGCACGAGGGCGCCGAGGTCCGCCGGCCCGAACTGGTCGCGCTCCTGTCCTCGATCCTGCGCCGCGAGCCGGACGGTGCCTATGTTCTCGTGACGCCCGGCGAGCGCCTCACGGTTACCGTCGCCGATCTGCCTTTTCTCGCGGTCGAGATGAGCGCGACCGGCGAGGGGTGCGACCGCCGTCTCGTGTTCCGCACCAATGTGGGCGACGTCGTGGAGGCGGGGCCGGACCATCCGCTGCGGCTCGAGGACGGACGGGAGGGCTTTCGCCCGAGCCTCCTCGTTCGCGGCGGCCTTTGGGCGCGACTTACCCGCGCCCTGGCGCTGGAACTGGCCGAACTCGTCGAGGAGCGGGACGGCGAGGCGGGAATCGGGGCGGGCGGCGCCTGGTTCGCCCTGGCGGTCGCGTGAGGGAGACCTTGCCGGAGGCGGACGAGGCGGACCTTCGCGCCCGCGTGCGCCGGCTGGCCGACACGCTGCCGCCCGCCGACGGCGAGGACGGCGACCACCGCCTCAACCCGGACGGGGCCGAGGCGTGGCTGGCGGCGGCGCCGCGCGAGGCGGCCGTGCTGGTTCCCATCCTCGACCGGCCGGCCGGGCTGCAGGTGCTGCTCACGACCCGCGCGGCCCACCTGCGACAGCACGCGGGGCAGATCAGCTTCCCCGGCGGGGGCATCGATCCCGAGGACGCGGGCCCCGCGGAAGCGGCCTTGCGCGAGGCCTGGGAGGAGATCGGCCTCGAGCCCGCGCAGGTCGATCTCCTGGGGGCTCTGC
Source organism: Aureimonas sp. AU4 (assembly GCF_001463765.1). GTDB lineage: Bacteria > Pseudomonadota > Alphaproteobacteria > Rhizobiales > Rhizobiaceae > Aureimonas. Next base: position 32,502 of record NZ_BBWK01000013.1, read on the forward strand.
CGCGCTATCGCACGACCTCGGGCTTCCGCATCCACCCGGTGGTCGGGCGGGTCGACCCCCGCTTCACGCCGCGCCTCAACGACGTGGAGGTGGCCGACATCTTCGAGGTGCCGCTCCGCTTCCTGATGGACCCGGCCAACCACCGGCGTGACAGCCGGCTCTGGCGCGGGCATATGCGCCACTTCTACGTGATGCCCTTCGCCGAGCGGCACATCTGGGGCGTGACCGCCGGCATCCTGCGCGGGCTCTACGAAAGGCTCTATCCGACATGACACGCATCGAGGCGGACTGGCTGCGCGAACCCGCGCTGCAGGGGCTTCTCCATGCCCTCTTGGCCGGGGGCGAGGAGGCGCGCGTGGTGGGCGGCGCGGTGCGCAACACGCTGATGCGCCGACCCATCACCGACATCGACATCGCGACGACGACGCCCCGCGAGGAGACCGTCCGGCGGATCGAGGGCGCCGGCCTGCGGGCCGTTCCGACCGGCATCGAACACGGCACGGTGACGGCGGTGACCGCGGAAGGGCGCGCCTTCGAGGTGACGACCCTGCGCGAGGACGTCGAGACCGACGGACGGCACGCGGTGGTGCGCTTCGGCCGCTCCTGGCGGCACGACGCCGAGCGGCGCGACTTCACGATCAACGCGCTTTATTGCGATGCCTCCGGCGAGGTGCTGGATCTCGTCGGCGGCACGGCGGACATCGCCTCGGGCACGCTGCGCTTCATCGGCGACGCCGCGCAGCGCATCGCCGAGGACCGGCTGCGGGTCCTGCGCTTCTTCCGCTTCTTCGCCTGGTACGGCTCGGGTCGGCCCGACACGGACGCCTTGCGTGCCTGCGCCCGCGCCAAGGACGACCTCGGCTCCTTGAGCGCGGAGCGGGTCTGGGCGGAACTGCGCAAGCTTCTCGCGGCGCCCGATCCCGCCCGCGCGCTTCTCTGGATGCGGCAGACCGGTGTTCTCTCGGCCGTCCTGCCGGAAAGCGAGCGCTGGGGCATCGACGCGATCCACCCGCTCGTGCAGGCGGAAGGGGCGCTCGGCTGGCCGGCCGATCCGATGCGGCGCCTCGAGGCGATCGTCCCGCCCGATGCCGCGCGCCTCACCGAGCTGGCCCGCCGCCTCAGGCTCTCCAACGCCGACCGCGACCGGCTCGTGCGCTTCGCACAGGCCGAGGAGCCGGGCGAGGAGGAGAGCGAGGGGGCCTTCACGGCGCGCCTCCTGTTCGGCGACCCGAAGGCGCTCGCCGACCGTCTCGCCCTGCGCCTGGCGCTGGCGCGGCCGAAGGCCGAGGGCGACCCGGCGGCGCTGGCGAGCCTTGCGCGAACCGCGGCGCGCCTCGCGCAGGCCGAGCGCTTCGACCCGCCGCCCTTTCCGGTCTCGGGCAACGACCTGATGGAGCGGGGCGTCGCCGCCGGGCCCGAGCTCGGCCGCCGGCTCGACCGGCTGCGGCGGCTCTGGGCCGAGAGCGGCTTCGCGCTCGGCCGCGAGGCGCTGCTGGATCGCGCCGACGCCTGAGGTGAAAAGCGGAAACGAAAACGGGCCGCGCGATGGCGGCCCGTCGAAACAGCGGAAGATGCGATGAGGCTCAGTGCCGCGTCGTCGTCGGCATGACGTGAAGGCCGTGGCGGAAGGCGTCCATCATGCGCGGGGTGATCGTCTCGACGCCCAGCTGCTTGGCCTGGATCACGGCTCTGCGGATCACCTCGGCCTCGGATTCGGCGCGGATCACCCGGTCACAGCCCGGAATCACGCCGGCGCAATTCAACTCGTACATGACAACCTCCCTGGTAGCCTTGCAGCGGGGATCGGCCGTGACCGAGACGCCCGCTCGCGGAAAATGGGTCGACTGCACTGCCTGCCTGCCCGCCGTTTTCCGCTCTGTCTGCCATGGAGGCGCGACCGAACGAGCCGTCCGGCGGCGGGGCCGGAGGGGCGCACGAAACGTTTCCGCTCGTGTTTGTGTGTGATGTTAGTCTTAGCAGACGGGTCGCCCCGCACAAGCCTGATGTGGAGGCCGCGCGGGCGTGGGACAGGCCTTTACCGAGCCACGCAACGAAAAAGTTACGAAGCGGTTGCGGCTAATGCCACGCGCGGCCTCAAGGCCAGCGCACGGTCGGCGGCATGGAACTCAGGATCGAGTGGACGTTGCCCCCGGTCTTGAGGCCGAACAGCGTGCCGCGGTCGTAGAGGAGGTTGTACTCGACGTAGCGGCCCCGGCGCACGAGCTGCTCCTCGCGATCCGCCTCCGTCCAGGAGAGGCCGGCGTTCTGCCGCACGAGATGCGGGTAGACCACGAGGAAGGCCTTGCCGACATCCTTCGTGAAGGCGAAGTCGGCGTCCCAGCCGCCCTTCTCCTCGGGCGAGTGGAGCCAGTCGTAGAAGATGCCGCCGACCCCGCGCGGCTCGTTCCGGTGGGGCAGAAAGAAGTACTCGTCGCACCAGGTCTTGAGCCGCTCGTAGTCGGCCACCGCCCCGTGGCGCTCGCACACGAAGCGCAGCGAGCGGTGGAAGGCGCGCGTGTCCGGGTCCTCGTCGGTCCGGCGCCGGTCGAGCACGGGCGTCAGGTCCGCCCCCCCGCCGAACCACTGCCCGGTGGTGACCACCATGCGCGTGTTCATGTGGACGGCGGGCACGTTGGGATTGAGCGGATGGGCGATCAGCGACACGCCCGACGCCCAGAAGGAGCGGTCCGCGCCCGCCGCGCCGGGAATCTGCGAGGCGAAGTCCTCGGCAAGCTCGCCGTGGACGGTGGAAACGTGGATGCCGACCTTCTCGAAGACGCGGCCGCGCATCATGGCCATGGTGCCGCCCCCGCCGCTCTCGCGCGTCCAGGGCGTGCGCTCGAAGCGGCCGGCGGGCGTCGCCGAGTCGCCGAACTCGTCCTCCAGCGCCTCGAAGGCGGCGCAGAGCCGGTCGCGCAGCGCCTCGAACCAGTTGCGGGCGAGCTCCTTCTTCTCCGCGAGGTTCTCGGGCAGTCCCTGGGGCTGTTGTGGGCGTTCCATCGCTCCCGTTTCTCCCCGCGAGGGCTCAAGGCTTGGCATCCTGCCTGTCAACGCGCGTAGCAGCGGCGACGGGGCTTGGAAAGCGTGGGGAGACTTACGAGCGCCTTGCGGACCGCGATGTCCACCGACTTTGCACGCGGCGGCCTAGGGCGCGGCCCTTTGCGTCCAGTCGGCGCGCAGCTGGCGCAGCGCCTCGCCGGCGGCGATCGCGGCGCTGACGGCGAGATTCAGCGAGCGCGCGCCCTCCTGCATGGGAATGCGCAGCCGCAGGTCCGCCCGCTCGTGGACATGCTCCGGCACGCCCGCGCTCTCGCGCCCGAAGAGGATCGCGTCGCCGGGCCGGAAGCGGGCCGCGCCGAGCGCCGTATCGCCGCGCGTCGTCAGGAGCACGAGGCGCCGCCCGGCCTCGCGGCGTGCCCGTTCGAAGCTCTCGAAGTCGACGTGCCGGGTCAGCTGCGCGAGCTCCAGGTAGTCCATCCCTGCGCGCCGCAGGTTCCGGTCGCTCGCGTCGAAGCCCGCCGGCTCCACGATCTCGATCCCGATGCCGAGGCAGGCGCCCATGCGCAGGATCGTGCCCGTGTTGCCGGCGATGTCGGGCTGGTAGAGGACGATCGAAAAGCCGGATGGCGAAAAGCCCGAAGGCAAGCGGCTCGGGGGCGGGAGGCTGTCGGGCGAAGGGCTCATGGGGCGAGGGGTCCGGCGCGGGCGCGGCGGCCCGTCGTGAAACGCGAGAAGTTTCGTCCTATAACAGGCCCGACCTCGTCTTTCGCGTCTGCTGCCTCCTTGCCGGCCGTCGCCCGAACCTGCCGGACAATTCCACCGATGTTCTCCTTTTTCGAACGGCTCGTCGACCCGTTTCCCAGCGACCAGCCCCAGCCGCCGCGCCGGCTCTGGCCCTTCGTGTGGCACTACGCGCGTCCGGTCTGGCCGCTTCTTCTGCTTTATGCGGTCGCGACCGTCCTCGTGTCGGTCACCGAGGTCTCGCTCTTCGCCTTTCTCGGCCAGATCGTGGACTGGCTGTCGGCGGCCGACCGAGCGACCTTCCTGCGCGACGAGGGCGGGCGCCTCGCCCTGATCGCGGCCGTGGTCCTCGTCGGGCTGCCGGTTCTCACCTTCCTCGCCTCGCTGGTCTCGTTCCAGGCGATCTTCGCCAACTTCCCGATGCGCTTCCGATGGAGCGTCCACACCTGGCTCCTCGACCAGTCGCTCGGCTTCTTCCAGGACGAGTTCGCCGGGCGCATCGCCACCAAGCTGATGCAGACCGCGCTCGCGGTGCGCGAGACGGTCATGAAGTCGATCGGCGTCATGCTCTACGTCGCGGTCTACTTCACCGGCATCGTGGTCATGGTCTCGTCGGCCGACTGGCGCCTCGTGCTGCCGTTCGTCGCCTGGCTCGGCGTCTACGTAACGCTGCTGCGCGTCTTCGTGCCCCGGCTCATGCGCATCGCCTCCGCCCAGGCCGACGCGCGCGCCCTGATGACCGGGCGCATCGTCGACAGCTACAGCAATATCGGCACGGTGAAGCTCTTCGCCCACACGCAGCGCGAGGCCGCCCATGCGCGCGCCTCGATGCGCGAGTTCCTCGTCACGGTCTACGGGCAGGGGCGGCTGATCAACCTCTTCTTCACCGGGCTCTACACGCTGAACTCGCTGCTGCTCTTCGGCGTCGGCGCGATCGGCATCGCGCTCTGGACGCAAGGGGCGGTGAGCGTCGGCGCGGTCGCGCTCGGCATCGGCCTCGTCCTTCGCCTCAACGGCATGAGCCAGTGGATCATGTGGGAGGTCTCGGAGCTCTTCGAGAACATCGGCACGATCCGCGACGGCATGGCGAGCTTCACGCAGCCCGTGCTCCTCGCCGACCGGCCGGGGGCGGGGGAACTGCGCGTCACGCACGGCGAGATCCGGTTCGAGGACGTGCGCTTCTCCTACGCGCTCGCCGCGCCCAACCGCGACGCCGGCCCGGTGGTGGACGGCGTGACGCTCACGATTCGCCCGGGCGAGAAGATCGGCCTCGTCGGGCGCTCGGGCGCCGGCAAGTCGACGCTCCTCAACCTCCTCCTGCGCTTCCACGACGTCGAGGGCGGACGCATCACGATCGACGGGCAGGACGTGGCGGGCGTCACACAGAGCTCGCTGCGCCGGCAGATCGGCGTCGTCACGCAGGACACCTCGCTTCTTCACCGCACGATCCGCGAGAACATTCTCTACGGGCGCCCCGACGCCTCCGAGGCGGATCTGGCGCGCGCGATCGACCGCGCCGAGGCGCGCGGCTTCATAGAGGCGCTGGCCGACCGCACCGGGGCGCAGGGACTGGATGCCGAGGTCGGCGAGCGCGGCGTGAAGCTGTCGGGCGGCCAGCGCCAGCGCATCGCCATCGCCCGCGTGATGCTGAAGGACGCCCCGATTCTCCTTCTCGACGAGGCGACCTCGGCGCTCGATTCCGAGGTCGAGGCGGCGATCCAGGAAAACCTCTACCGCCTGATGGAGGGCAAGACCGTGATCGCGGTCGCCCACCGCCTGTCGACGATCGCCGCGCTCGACCGGCTCGTCGTCCTCGGCCGGGGCCGCATCGTGGAGGAGGGGACCCACGCGGAGCTTCTGGAGCGCCAGGGCCTCTACAACCGGCTCTGGCACCGGCAGGTCGGGGGCTTCATCGACGCGGACGCGGGGGGCGAAGCGGACCGGCGGGCCGCCGAATGAGAGCGCCTTGCGGGGCGGACCAGGCGGAACTTCTCCGAACCTTGTGACCCGTTCGCCGCACAAGCGACATAGTGGCGTCGGTTGGAGGGCTGATCTGGACAAGTTCTAGGCCCGCGCCTAAGAAATCCGCTCGAAAACCGAGCCCGGCGACGAGGGGGTGCCGCAGATGCGTTTTCACGCGCGTCTGTCCGCTTCAGCCGGCCGAACCGGCGGCCCCTCATGCCCGGCCGTCGTCTGGATGGAGCAGCAAGTCCCGTGAGCGTCGAAGAGACCACCGAACCCACCCGCCGCGACTTTCTTTACATCGCGACGGGGGCCGCGGGCGTCGTGGGCGCGGCGTCGCTCGCCTGGCCCTTCATCGACCAGATGAACCCGGACGCGGCCACGCTGGCGCTCGCCCAGGTCGACGTCGACGTCAGCCAGGTCGCGGAAGGCCAGTCGATCACCGCCAAGTGGCGCGGCAAGCCGATCTTCATCCGCCACCGCACCGCGCAGGAGGTCGAGGAAGGCAAGAACGTCAACCTCGGCGACCTCAAGGACCCGGTCGCGCGCAATGCAAACCTTCCCGCCGACGCGCAGGCCACCGACGTCAACCGCGCGGCGCCCGGCCAGGAGCAGTGGCTCGTGATGGTGGGCGTGTGCACGCATCTGGGCTGCGTCCCGCTCGGCCAGTCGGGCGACTACGACGGCTGGTACTGCCCGTGCCACGGCTCGACCTACGACACGGCCGGACGCATCCGGCAGGGACCCGCGCCCGAGAACATGGCCGTGCCGCTCTACACTTTCGCCACCCCCACCACGATCCGAATCGGCTGACGGAGTTCAACCCATGAGCGGTCATTCCTCCTACGTCCCGTCGCCCGGCATCATGCGCTGGCTGGATGCGCGCCTGCCCCTGCCGCGCCTCCTCTACGATTCGTTCGTCGCCTTCCCGGTGCCGCGCAACCTGAACTACGCCTATACGTTCGGTGGCATCCTCGCGCTGTTCTTGGGCGCGCAGATCCTGACCGGCGTCGTGCTCGCCATGCACTACGCGGCTAATTCGGGCCTCGCCTTCCAGTCGGTTGAGCAGATCATGCGCGACGTGAACTGGGGCTGGCTCCTGCGCTACATGCACGCCAACGGCGCCTCGTTCTTCTTTATCGCCGTCTATCTCCACATCTTCCGCGGCCTCTACTACGGCTCCTACAAGGCGCCGCGCGAGGTCCTGTGGATCCTGGGCGTCATCATCTTCCTTCTCATGATGGCGACCGCCTTCATGGGCTACGTCCTGCCCTGGGGCCAGATGTCCTTCTGGGGCGCGACGGTGATCACCGGCTTCTTCACCGCCTTCCCGGGGATCGGCCAGGCGATCCAGACGCTCCTGCTCGGCGGCTTCGCGGTCGACAACGCGACGCTGAACCGCTTTTTCTCGCTCCACTACCTCCTGCCCTTCATGATCGCGGGCGTGGTCATCCTCCACATCTGGGCGCTGCACGTCACCGGCCAGACCAACCCGACCGGCGTCGAGATCAAGTCGTCCAAGGACACGGTGCCCTTCACCCCGCACGCCACCATCAAGGACGGCTTCGCCATGGTGGTGTTCCTGGCGCTGTTCTCGTACTTCGTCTTCTACCTGCCGAACTATCTGGGCCACCCGGACAACTACATCCCGGCCAACCCGCTGCAGACGCCGGCCCACATCGTTCCGGAATGGTACTTCCTGCCCTTCTACGCGATGCTGCGCGCCATCACCTTCAACATCGGCCCGATCGACTCGAAGCTCGGCGGCGTCCTGGTGATGTTCGGCTCGATCATCATCCTGTTCTTCCTGCCCTGGCTCGACACCAGCCGCGTGCGCTCGACGAACTACCGTCCGATCTACAAGATCTTCTTCTGGATCTTCGCGGCCGATGCCGTGATCCTGGGCTGGCTCGGTTCGCGCCCGGCCGAGGGCATCTATCCGACCCTGTCGCTGATCGGCACGATCTACTACTTCGCCCACTTCCTGATCGTTCTGCCGGTACTCGGCCTCATCGAGACGCCGCGCAAGCTGCCGAACTCGATCACCGAGGCGGTGCTCAAGAAGCACGGCGCGGCGCATGGCTTGCCCGCCGGAGCGGCGGCCTCACCGGAAACCAAAGGCTGATGAAGACCCGCAAGGACCCCATCATGAACCGTCTTCATTCGGCCCTTCTGGCGGCGGGCGTCGTGCTCGCCGGCCTTTCGGCTCCCGCCTTCGCGCAAGGAGAGGCCGCACCCAGCGCCGCGGAGGCCGGCATCTCGCCCGCTCCCATCGAGGGCGCGGCACCCGGCTCGGCGCCCGAAAGCGCCAAGGGTGCGGAAGCGGCGGTCGGCGGCGCTTCCGAGCATGGCGGCGAGCACGCGACGCCGCACTATCCGCTCAAGAAGCCGGCCTATGTCGACTGGAGCTTCGCCGGCCCGTTCGGCCACTGGGACCTCGGGCAGCTGCAGCGCGGTCTGAAGGTCTACAAGGAGGTCTGCTCGACCTGCCACTCGATGAACCTCGTCTCGTTCCGCAACCTCGAGGCGCTGGGCTACAGCGAGGACCAAGTCCGGGCGCTGGCCGCCGAGTACCAGGTCACCGATCCCTCGCCGAACGCGCAGGGCGAGAGCTTCCAGCGTCCGGGCATCCCGTCCGACCGCCTGCCCTCGCCCTATCCGAACCCGGAAGCGGCCGCGGCGGCGCTCGGCGGCGCCCATCCGCCGGACCTGTCGCTGATCGCAAAGGCGCGTGCGGTCGAGCGCGGCTTCCCGAACTTCGTGTTCGACATGTTCACGCAGTATGCCGAGGCCGGACCGGACTACATCCACGCCCTTCTCACCGGCTACGGCGAGCCCGTGCCCGAGAACGTCACGGTTCAGCCGGGTACCTACTACAACCCGCACTTCATCTCGGGTCCCGCGCTCGCCATGCCCGCGCCCCTTTCGGAAGGGGCCGTCAGCTACGACGACGGCGCGCCGACCACGGTCGAGCAGTACTCGCGCGACGTCACCGCCTTCCTGATGTGGGCCGCCGAGCCGCATCTGGTGGAGCGCAAGGCGACCGGCTTCATCGTGATGATCTTCCTGATCGGCTTCGCGATCATGCTCTATCTCGTCAAGAACCGGGTCTGGGCCTCGACGCCGCACTGACCCGAGCCGCACGCGTCGCACATGGAAAAGGGGTCCGAGAGGGCCCCTTTTTCGTTGAGGTTGTGCTGCCGCGAAGGGTGAACCCTTTCTTCATCCGTTGCTCCGCATCATCGGGGTCCTCACGCATCGCGGACCACCATGCGCCGACCCAACGCCCTGCTCCTGTTCCGCATGGGTGCCGCCCTCTTGGTGGTCGCGACGCTGTTGCTGACCGGAACCACGCTTCTCACGGCCTGGCGACAGAGCACGGTGGCCAACGAAAGCCTCGGGCGCCTGAGGGACTTTGCGGTCGCCTTCGACGCCTTCACCGCGCTCGCGGCGGAAAGGGCGCCCAGCGAGGCCGCGCTGGCCGGCAGCGGCCCGAGCGATCCCGCCCATCAGCGAATGCTGCTCGCCCGCGGGAAGAGCGACTGGACCGTGGAACGGTTGCAGAAGGCGGTCGGCGAGACCTTCTCGTTCAACTTCGATTTCCTGCGGGCCAAGCTCGCCGGCGACCGCGCCCGCATCGACCTTCTCGTGAACGAGCCGCCGGACAAGCGCGTCCTCGGCGAGCAGCTTTCCGTGATCCGCGAGCTGATCGCGGTCGGCGAGACGGCGGAGCCGGCCGTCGCGCGCCTTGCGCGGCAGGTCGTTCGGGCCGACCCGCAGATCGCGGGCGACGTCAATCTCGTGCGCCTCCTGGCCGCGCTCGAGCAGGCGGCCCAGCGCCTTCCTTCCGAGGTGCTGCCGACCCTCGCCAAGCGCGAGGTCCTGCGCCCCGACCTCCAGGCCGCCGCGCAGCGCACCCAGCAGCGCATCCTGGCGCTATGGGAGCTGGGCTCGACGCAGCTCGTCCTCGACCGTGGCGAGGACGTGATGAACCGGCAGCTCGAACTCATCCGGGGCGAATATTTCGGGCGCGGCTTTCCCTATCTGACGCGCCTCATCGAGCGTCAGGCGCTGCGCCCCAACGCGACGCTGTCTCCGGGCGATGTCCGCGCCGTCTACGAGCCGACGATCGCACCCATAACGACGCTTCGGGACCTCTTCCTGCGCAAGATGATCGAGAGCGCGACGGAGCACCAGTCGCGCGCCGACCGCGCGATGGCGACGACGCTGGCCCTGTGCGCCGTCGTGGTCGCGACCCTCCTGTGGCTGACGGTCTTTACGTACCGGGAGGTCTTCCGGCCCCTCCTGACCTTCCAGGCGCAGATCCTCGCCATGTGCGAGCGCGCGCAGAAGCGCTTCGAGCCCTACAGGGGAGACGTACCGCAACTCGCCGCGCTGTCGCGCGCGCTCGCCACGCTGCACCGGCGCGACAGCGAGCGAGAGCTTCTGGAGCGCGAGCGCATGGCCCTGTCGGAGCGGCTGGCCTGCCTCGCCAGCACGGACGAGCTGACCGGTCTCCTCAACCGCCGCGGCTTCTACGAGGCGATCTCGGCGCGTCCTGCCACGCAGGACCGCGCCTTCGTCCTGATCGACATCGACCACTTCAAGCTGGTCAACGACCGGCACGGCCACCAGGCCGGCGATCATGTCCTGCGCAGCGTGGGAGCCGTCCTCGGTGCCGCCGCGGGTACCGATCAGGTGGCGGCGCGCTACGGGGGCGAGGAGTTCGCCCTCGTGCTCAGCGGCGAAGCGGCCCGCGAGGTCCTTGCACGCATGGAAACGCTGCGCGCTGCCCTGGAGGCCTTGAGCGTGGCGGTGGCGGGGTGCGAGGCACCGTTGCGCCTGACGGCGAGCTTCGGCGTCGCGCTGGCGCTCGGACCCGAGGACAGCTGGGACGAACTGGCGCGCGGTGCGGACCTCGCCCTCTACGAGGCCAAGCGCTCCGGGCGAAACCGCGTGCGCGCGACGAACCGCATCCTGGCGAAGGCCGGACGCAGTGCCGCCGAGCCCGCTCAGCCGCAGGCTCTTGAGCGGCTGGCCTAGCGGCGGGCGCGGCCGAGCTCGACTAATCCGTTCGTACCATCACCGTCGCCCGCATCGAGAAGACGCGCGTACCGTCGCTTTCCCGCGTCGCCTCGACCTCGGTCGTCACGAGGCCCCAGCCGGGCCGCGATCCGCTCTCGCGCTTGGCGGCGACACGCTGGCGATAGCTCACCGTGTCGCCCGGCCGCACCGGGCTCGTCCACTTGAGGTCCGAAACGCCGGGGGATGGGCCGATGACGGGAACGGGACGCCCGGCACCCGCGAGGCGCGCCGCTTCACGCGTCTGGTGGCGGATGTTGAGGCGCATGAAGACCGCCGCCGTATGCCAGCCGGAGGCGCAGAGCCCGCCGAGCACGCTCCGCCTGGCGGCCTCGGCGTCGAGATGAAAGGGCTGCGGGTCGAAGCGGCGCGCGAAATCGAGGATCTCGGCCTCCTCGAAGCGATGGGTGCCGAGATCCTGCCAGCGATCGGTCTCGATCTCCTCGAACGCCGTCATGCCGCCTCCGAGCGCGTCAGAAGCATCATCGCGTACTCGCTGACGAGAACCCGCTCGCCCGAGCCGTCGTGGAGCGTGTTGTGCAGGCGGCAGAGGCCCAGTCCCGCGCGCGAGCGCGAGAGGCGTGCTTCGAGCACCAAGGCCTCGCCGCTGAGCGTGTCGCCCGGCCGCACGGGGCGCAGCCAGCGCACGCTCTCGACGCCGGGCGACCCTTGGGAGGAGGAGCGGTTGACGAAGCTGTCGCACATCATGCGCATCATCATCGCGCAGGTGTGCCAACCCGAGGCCGCAAGGCCGCCGAGGAGCGAGGTGTCGGCGGCCGCGTCGTCGAGATGGAAGGGCTGGGGGTCGAAGGCTCGCGCGAAGTCGAGGACTTCCTCGCGCCGCACCTCGTAGGGCCCGAGCGGAAAGATCCGCCCCGGCGTGAAATCCTCGAACAGCAGCATGCGCGCCTCCTTCCGCCCGCTGAGATAGGGGAGGAGGACGCGCCGGCAGCGGCCTTCAGACGTTGAACTTGAACATCATGACGTCGCCGTCCTGGACGACGTATTCCTTGCCCTCGTCGCGGGCCCGGCCCGCCTCCTTGGCCGCGACCTCGCCGCCCAGCGAGACATAGTCGTTGAGCGCGATCGTCTGGGCTCGGATGAAGCCCTTCTCGAAGTCGGTGTGGATCACGCCCGCCGCCTGGGGCGCCTTGGCGCCGCGCCGCACGGTCCAGGCCCGCGTCTCCTTGGGGCCGGCGGTGAAGTAGGTGATGAGGTTGAGAAGCTCGTAGCCGGCGCGGATCAGGCGGTCAAGGCCCGGCTCCTCGAGGCCCATGGCCTCCAGGTACTCGCCGACCTCGGCTTCCGGCAGCTGGGCGATCTCGGCCTCGATCGCGGCCGAGATCACGACCGCGCGGGCGCCCTGCCTCGCGGCCATCGCCGCGACCGCTTCCGAATAGCGGTTTCCGGTGGCGGCATCGCCCTCGGCGACGTTGCAGACGTAGAGAACGGGCTTGGATGTGAGGAGGTTCAGGCCGCGCAGCTCGCGCGCTTCTTCCGCGTCGAAGCCGGCCACGAGCGTGCGCGCCGGCTCGCCGTTCTGGAGCTTGGCGAGCACGGCCTCCATCACGGGAAGCTGGGCCATCGACTCCTTGTCCTTGGAGGCGGCCTTCTTGCGGGTTGCCACGATGCGGCGCTCGATCGATTCCAGATCGGCGAGCATCAGCTCGGTCTCCACCGTCTCGGCGTCCGCCACCGGGTCGATGCGGCCCTCGACATGGGTGATGTCGTCGTCCTCGAAGCAGCGCAGGACGTGGACGATCGCGTCCACCTCGCGGATATTAGCGAGGAACTGGTTGCCGAGCCCTTCGCCCTTCGAGGCGCCGCGCACGAGGCCGGCGATGTCGACGAAGGTGATCCGCGTCGGCACGATCTGCGCCGACTTCGCGATGGCCGCGATGTCCTTGAGGCGGGTGTCCGGCACGCCGACGTCGCCCGTGTTGGGCTCGATGGTGCAGAACGGGTAGTTGGCGGCCTGCGCGGCGGCCGTCTTGGTCAGGGCGTTGAAGAGGGTCGACTTGCCGACGTTGGGAAGGCCGACGATGCCGCAGCGAAAGCCCATGGGACGTGTTCCTGAAAAACGAGAAGGGGAGACCGGCCGGGGACGGGGAGGGGTCAGTCCTGGCCGAAGAGGCGCTTCAGCATGCCCGCCATCGGCCCGGTCGCGGGAAGGGCGGGCTTGGGCCCGCGCGCCTGGCGGATGTGGCTCTGCGCGCGCGCCTTGGGCGCGGCGGCCGAGCCCTTGGCGCCCTCGGGCTCGGCGGAGCCGCCCGTGTCGAGCGCGACGCGGTTCATGAACTGGGCGTCCTCGCCCTGCACCAGGGCGCCGAGATGCTTCACGACGGCCCGCAGGAGATCGTCCAGCCAGGGCTGATCGCTCTTGGCGAAGTCGCCGAGCACATGGCCCGTCACGCGCTCCTTGGAGCCGGGATGGCCGATGCCGAGGCGCACGCGACGATAGTCGCGGCCCAGATGCTGGTCGATCGAGCGCAGGCCGTTGTGGCCGCCCGCGCCCCCGCCCGTCTTCACCCGGACCTTGCCGGGCGGCAGGTCGAGCTCGTCGTGGAACACCACGACATCGCCCGTCGGAATCTTGCGGAAAGCCGCCGCCGCCTGAACCGACCGGCCGCTGTCGTTCATGAAGGTGAGGGGCTTCAGAAGTAGGACGCGGCGGCCGGCGATCTCGCCTTCGCTCGTCTCGCCCTGAAATTTCTTCGACCAGGGCGTGAAGCCTGGCAGGCGCTGGATCTCGTCGAGCGCCATGAAGCCGACGTTGTGGCGGTGACCGCGATACTCCGGGCCCGGATTGCCGAGGCCGACCAAGAGAAGCATGGGATGCCGCCTCCGCGCGATGGCGGGCGGGCGGAAGGGAATCCGCCCGCCGCGCGCCCTATCAGTTGCCGGACTTCGGCTCGTCCTCGGCGGTCGCGTCGGTCTGCTCGGTGACCTCGGTCACCGGCGTCTCGGCGTCGAGCTCGTCGACCTCCTCGGCCATCGGCGGGACGATCGTGGCGACCACGAAGTCCTCGTCCGAGGTCAGCTTGACGCCGTTCGGCAGCTTGAGGTCGGACGCATGCACCGCGCCGCCGATCTCGAGGCCGGTCAGGTCGACCGTGAAGCCGTCCGGGATCGACTGGGCGGGAGCCTGGATCTCGATGTCGTGATGCACGACGTTGAGCACGCCGTCCTGGGCCTTGATGCCGGGCGCCGCGTCCTCGTTCTCGAAGTGCACGGGCACGCGCACCGTCACCACCGTGCGCTCCGAAACGCGCAGGTAGTCGACGTGGGTCAGCGTGTCCTTGACGACATCGAGCTGGTAGTCCTTCGGCAGCACCTTGATCTGCTGGCCGCCGACGTCGATCGTGGCGATCGTGGTCAGGAAGCCGCCGCCGTGCAGGCGAAGGAAGGTCTCCTTGTAGGGGACCGAGATGGGCAGGGGCTCCTGCTTGTCGCCGTAGATGACGGCGGGTACGCGACCGTTGCGGCGCAGGTGTCTGGCGGCCCCCTTGCCGACCTTCTCGCGCGCCTCGGCCTTGACCGTGTAGCTCTCGCTCATGGCGAAGTCCTCGTGTGTTTGGATCCGGAGCGGTCGTCCCGGCAGGACCGAAACGACGAAAAGCGGCGCTCAGGCGAGCCCGCTTCCCGCCCGCGCTGCCTCCAAGGGTGTCCGCGACGGGCTGCGCGGCCTATAGCGCAAGCCTGCCAAGCGGGCAAGGCAGGGTCCATGCCGCCCCTCAGGCGGCCACGGGCGCGGCGGCCTCGACCTTGGTCGCGTCCTCGGGCTCGGGCTTGGGCCTCTGGTCCTCGCGCACGGGAACGCTGGACCGGCCTTTGGAGAGTTCCAGCGCGGCGGCGAGCGCCGAGTTCAGCGTCGTCACCAGTGCGTCGGCGTGGACGCGGCGCTTGAGGTCCTGCAGCATGGCCGGATCGCGCTGTCGCCAGATGCCGACCATGATGCGGGCTCCCGGGGCGACGCGATGGACCTGCCGCACGGCCTGGCGCAGGTGCACGGTCGAGAGCGGCTCGATAAAGGACAGGCAGACGAGGGCGACGCCCTGCGCGTCCTCGCGCGAGGGCGGGTTGCGGCGCATCTCGGCGAGCGACACGTGCCGGGTTCCTAAGCCGTGCCGGTTGAGGACCTGCGCCAGCATGGCCGTGACCGCCTCGTCCAGCGCGTTGGCGCCCGATAGGCAGATCACCGGCGTCTCGCCGCGCCACTCGGGCGCGAGATCCTCGCGCCGCTGTACGATGCGGGTCGCGGCCTGGTCCGGGCCGGCGGCGTCGACGGCGGCCGCGGCCTCGGCGGTGAGGTGCTTGGCCTTGCCCGCGCGGTGGCGCGAGGCGCCCGCGACGCCGACGCCCTTGAGGCTGTCCACCAGCCGCAGCGTCGAGGCCCTCAGCGTATCGAGCCGGTCCTCCTTCACGGCGAAGCGGGCGACGTCCTCATGGGCGATGCGCAGGCCCTCCAGCGCCACCTCGTCGTAGTAGGTGGCGAGCTCTCGTTCGCGCAGGAACTCGCGCGCCTGCTCGGCCGCCTCCTCCGGCGCGCCCGCCAGCATGCGCTGGTAGAAGATCTGCTGCGGCATCAAGGCCGGCCGGTCGCCGAGCATGACGTCGATGAACTCGAGGCGCGGCACGTGGCGGCCGAGCACCACGAGGCAGATCGTAAGCGGCGTGGCGAGGATCAGGCCGACCGCGCCCCACAGAAGCGTCCAGACGGTCGCCGCGAGCAGGATCGCCACCGGCGAGAGGCCGGTGGAATGGCCGTAGAGGATGGGCTCCACGACGTTCGAGAGCAGCGCTTCGGCGCCGATGTAGAGGACCGCCGTCCAGATCACCATGGACCAGCCGGGATCCACCGCGAAGGCGAGAAGCATGGGCAGGCCCGCGCCGACGAAGCCGCCGACATAGGGAATGAAGCGCAGGACGCCGCCGAGAATGCCCCAGAGGATCGGCGAGGGCACGCCGAGGAACCAGAGGCCGGTGGCGGTCACGACGCCGAACAGGGCGTTGATGCCGAGCTGGAACAGGAGAAGGCGAGACAGGCGGTGCGCCGCGTCGTCGATCGCGGCCGTGGTCTGCTGGAGGTCGTCGGTGCCGGCGAGGCGGATGAAGCGGTTTCGCAGGTCCTCCTTCTGGAGCAGGATGAAGATCGCGAAGACGATCACGATGCCGAAGGTCGCGAGCGGACTGAGAAGCGGCCCGATCACCGCCATCGCTGTGGACAGGATGGAGTCCTGGTTCTGCACGACGACCGGGATGGGCTGAGGGGCTGCCACGGTTGCGGGCGAAGCGGTGGTCGCCGCCGGATTCGCGGCCGGGGCGCCGAGGTTCTGGAAATCCTCCGCCATGCCCTCGAGCGACCGGACGGCGCGGCTCCAAGGACCGTTGCCGCTCGCTTGAGCCGACTCCGAAAGGGACTCGATCTTCTGCTGGACCGTGATGCGATAAGTCGGGATCTCGCCGACCAGCGCGCTGATCTGCATGGCGATCGCGAAGCCCAGCGCCAGGATCAGGGCGGTCGCGGTCACCATCGCGATGCTGACCGCCAGGATGCGCGGCACGCGGTGCTTCTGCAGCTTGATGACGATCGGCGCCAGGATGAACGACAGGAGGATGCCGAGCGCGAAGGGCACGAAGATCTCGCGACCGAGATACAGGATCGAGCCGACCGTCAGGACGAGGACGCTGACCGCGAGCGCGGTGAACAGCGGCAGCGCGCGACGCAGCATCTGCGAGGTGACGATATCCAAGAACGGGCTCCGCTGCGGGCTGGCGCGAGATCAACCCGCCCCAACGCTCCGATGCCGGGAGAGTTCCCGGAGACGTGATCGCCCCTCGTCCGCCTCGTCGATCCCCGGCGATGCCCGTGGCCGCTCGCTATGCGCCGGGCACATGCCTGCCGGGCGAATCCTTCGGCTTCAACTCTTCCGTCGGCGGGACCATCTTCGGTGGGACGACAAGACAAAACCCGATCCCAGGAGACTTCGAGATGACCGCCCGCAACCGCACCCTTGGCAGCCGCGTCCGTGCCCTGACCGATCTGTTCGGCGCGGCGGCCAGCTGCGCCGCCGCCGCGGAAGCCGGTCGCCGCCCGAGCCGGGAGGCCCTGACGCGCGTCGGCATCGACGCCGACAAGTACTACGGCATCCAGCGCTGACGTCTGACGGGCCGCCGGGTCGGCTCGTCGTCGGGACGTAACGAGAAAGGGGCGGTCCGCATCCGGCGGGCCGCCCCTTTTCGCATGGCTTGACGGATGGACGTGCCGTCGGTCCTCGCCGTCAGTCCTCGTCGGAGGCCATGGCCGCCAGGACGTTGCCGCGCCCGCGCGCGCGCAGGATCATGGGCACGACCAGCGCCAGAACCGCGATCGCCAGGAGCGCCAGCGCCAGCGGCGAGGTGACGAGTACGCTCGGGTCGCCCTGGCTGATGGCGAGCGCGCGGCGCAGCTGCTGCTCGGCCATGGGGCCGAGGATCAGGCCCACCACCACCGGGGCGATCGGATAGCCGAAGCGGCGCAGCATGTAGCCCAGCAGGCCGAAGGTGAGCAGCATGCCGAGCTCCACGGCCGAAGGGTTTGCCCCGATGCAGCCGAGCGTCGCGAAGACGAGGATGCCGGCATAGAGCCAGGGGCGCGGGATGGTCAGAAGACGCACCCAGAGCCCGACCAGCGGCAGGTTCAGGATCACCAGCATCAGGTTGGCGACGAGAAGGCTTGCGACGAGACCCCAGACGAGCTGCGGCGAGGTGACGAAGAGGAGGGGGCCCGGCTGGAGGCCGAACTGCTGGAAGGCGGCGAGCATGATCGCGGCCGTGGCTGAGGTCGGCAGGCCGAGGGTGAGGAGCGGCACCAGCGTTCCGGCGGCCGAGGCGTTGTTGGCGGCCTCGGGGCCGGCCACGCCCTCGATCGCGCCGTGGCCGAACTCCTCGGGGTGCTTCGTCAGGCTCTTCTCCATGGAGTAGGAGAGGAAGGTGCCGATCTCGGCGCCGCCCGCCGGCATGGCGCCGATCGGGAAGCCCACCGCCGTCCCGCGCAGCCAGGGCTTCCACGAGCGGCGCCAGTCCTCCTTGGTCATCCAGAGCGAGCCCTTCACGGCCTCGATCGTGTCGGGCGTGCGAGAGGCGGTGGCGGCCACCACGAGCGCCTCGCCGATCGCAAAGAGCGCGACCGCCAGCGTCGTCACCTCGATGCCGTCGAGAAGGTTGGCCGACAGCGCGCCGAGGCCGGAGGCTAGGCTCGCCCACAGGCCGGCGAGCGAGGAGGCCGGGTCGCCCGACCAGTCGCGCAGGGTCTGGAGGAGGGGACTGAAGGTCAGGCGCGCCTGCCCGGTCTGGAGGTCGATGCCGACGAGGCCGAGCGTCAGCCCGAGCGCGAGCGCGGTGAGGCCGCGCAGGGCCGAGTCGCCGAAGGCCGCCGAGACCGTGACGAAGGCGAGGATCATCAGCGCGAAGTATTCCGCCGGCCCGAAGGAAAGGGCGAAGCGCACGATCACGGGGGCGAGGAAGGCCAGCCCCAGCGTCGCGATCAGGCCCGCCACGAAGGAGCCGATGGCGGCGGTTGCGAGCGCCGGTCCGCCTCGCCCCTTGCGGGCCATCTTGTTGCCCTCCAGCGCCGTGATGATCGAGGCCGACTCGCCGGGCGTGTTGAGGAGGATCGAGGTGGTCGAGCCGCCGTACATGCCGCCGTAGTAGATGCCGGCGAACATGATCAGCGAGCCCGTGGCGTCGAGCTGGTAGGTCACCGGCAAGAGGAGCGCGACGGTCAGCGCCGGGCCGATGCCGGGCAGGACGCCGACTGCGGTGCCGAGCGTGACGCCGATCAGCGCGTAGAGGAGGTAGGCGGGCTGGAGGGCGGTAAGGAGCCCCTGGCCCAGAAGGGCGAACGTATCCATCGGCGGGTCCCGTCGCGGCGGCCGCGCGGTGCCGGGCAGGGTCCGGCGGCGGCGTCGAAGCGTGATGAAGGCTCCGGCGGGGCGCCGGGGCCGCATGTCAGATGAAAAGCTGTTCCAGCGGGCCGGCCGGCAGGGCGAGGCGCAGGACCTGCGTGAACAGAAGCCAGATGCCGAGCGAGAAGAGGATGCCCGCGGGAAGCGAGATCCAGAGCTTCCGCTTGCCGAAGGCGCGCGCGGTCAGCGCGAACAGAAGGCCCGTTGCGATCGAGAAGCCGGCGGGATGGAGCAGGAGAAGCTGCAGCGCGAGGCCGGCCACGATCCAGATCACGGGCGCGGCGTCGTTCGGCTCGCGCTCGGGAAAGCGGCCGCGCCAGGCGGACACCATCGTCCACACGGCGAGGACCACGAGAAAGGCGCCGATCACCGTCGGGAAGGTGGCGGGGCCGATGCGGGCATAGGCGCCGCCGCGCACGCTCTGGGCGTCCAAGAGCACCAGCGCGCCCAGCACGGCCAGCGCCACGCCGATGAAAAGCGCCGCCCGGTCGGGGCGGCGCTCGATCGCGTTGGAGACCGGATGGGTCACTGGACGAGACCGATCGCGGTGAGGACCTCCTTGGTGTCCTCGATGTTCTTCTTCAGCTCGGTCTGGAAGGCGTCGCCGGCGAGGAACGTGTTCTGCCAGTTGTTGCGCTCGAGGACCGCCTTCCACTCGGGCGAGTTCGACATCTTCTCCATGTCGGCCGTGATGGCGGCCTTCTGCTCGTCCGAGATGCCGGGGGCGGCGGCCACCATGCGCCAGTTCTGGAGGGTCATGTCGAGGCCGGACTCCTTGAGGGTCGGAGCCTCCGATCCCTGAACGCGCTCCGCGCCCGTGGTGGCGAGAAGGCGCAGCGTGCCGGCCTTCACCTGGCTCTCGAACTCGCCGTAGCCGGAGATGCCGGCGGCGACCTGCTGGCCGAGGATCGCGGCCAGCGCCTCGCCGCCGCCCGAGAAGGCGATGTAGTTGACGAGCTTGGGGTCGACGCCCGCGGCCTGGGCGAGAAGGCCCGCCGCGATGTGGTCGGTGCCGCCGGCCGAGCCGCCCGCGATCGCCACCGCGCCGGGATCGGCCTTCATGGCGTTCACGAGGTCGCCGATGGTCTGGTAGGGCGAGGAAGCGGGAACGACGATCGCCTCGTCCTCGCCGGTCAGGCGCGCGATCGGCGTCACCTGGTCGAGCGTCACGGGCGAGCGGTTGGTGAGGATCGCGCCGACCATGACGTAGCCGCCGACGAGCAGCGAGTCGGCCTTGCCGGACTTCGAGGAGACGAACTGGGCGAGGCCGATCGTTCCGCCGGCGCCCGGTACGTTCACGACCTGGACGTTGCCGGCGATCTTGGCGTCCTGCAGCGTCGCCTGCATGGCGCGGGCGGTCTGGTCCCAGCCGCCGCCCGGCGAGGCGGGCGCGATGATCTCGTAGGACGGGGTCTGCGCGAAGGCCACGGCCGACGACAGGCATGCGGCCACGAGGCCACCCCAGAATGCAGTCTTCATGTCAGTCCTCCCCTTGAGCGCCGGAGCGCGTCGACCGGGCGCCGGCAGATTCGGATCGAGGGGCGTGGAGGATCTTGTGTCGATAGGCCGGCACGAGCGGGCCTGCCGTTGCCGGATGCCGAGGGCATGCGCGGCCGAGCCCTCCCAAGCCCCGGTCGAGCGGCAAGCTACCCCCGGCTTCCTGTCAAAAACCTGTCACGCCCCGATCCGTCAGGGCGCCACCATGGCATGTCCCGCCTTCTCAGGCGAGACGATCTCGCGCCACGTGTCGAGAAACCGGTCGCGCCGCTGCCGGTCGAGCCCGACGAGGAGCGAGGGGCCGAACGCGATCGGCTGCACCGCGCCGCGCCCGAGCGCGGCGATGCGCTCGGCGGTCCAGGGGCCTTGCGTTCCCGCCACCACCGCGCCGAGCGCCGCCGGACCCGCCATGATGCGTTGGCCGGCGGGCGAAAGGGCGAAGTCGACGAAGCTCTCGGCCAGATCCGGCCGGCTCGCGCCCTTGGGCACGAGCAGCGAGCGGCTGAGCACGAGCACGTAGTCGTCGGGCACCGCGATGCCGATGCGTGCGCCCGCCGCCTGCCGCGCGAAGGCGTAGGAGCCGAGCACGTTGTAGCCGATCGCGATCTCGCCGCTCTCGATCCGGTCGAGGATTTCGGGGCTCGCGCCGCTGACGCGCGCGCCCACGCGCCCGAAGGCGCTCGCCAGGCGCCAGAAATAGGACGAGATCGCCGCGTCCTGCGAGGCGAGGAGATAGCCGACGCCCGAGCGCGCGACGTCGTAGGTCGCGATGCGCCCGGCAAAGCGCGCCCCCTCGGCCTCCAGGAGTTCGGCCAGCGCCAGATGGGTGCGCGGCACCTCGGCGGGCGAGACGAGATCGGGGTTGTAGACGATCACGGCGGGCTCGAAGCTGACGCCGAAGACCGAGGAGCGCCACTGCGCCCATTCCGGCACCAGGGAGGCGTGGCCGGGCGACAGGCGCCGGGCGAAGCCGTCGTTGACGAGCTTGACCTGAAGGTCCGAGGCCGAGCTCATCACGAGGTCGGGCACGGGCGCGCGGCCCTCCACGAGCTCCTCGAAGATCGGCCGCGTCTCGGCTTCCACGTAGTCCACCGAGACGTCGGGCCGCGCCTCCTGGAAGCCGCGCACGAGCGCGGAGAAGAGCGCCGTGTCGGTGGCGCCGAGGATCGACAGGCGCGCGCCCCGCGAGCCGTCGGGCGCGGGATAGGAGACGGGGCTGCGCGCGAGGGCCGGCGAGGCGAGAAGGAGCGTCGCCAGGACGAGGGCGGCCTGCGCGGCGCCCGGCGCCCGGCTCGTCCTGCCGGGAGCGGGGGCGAGCGGCAGCGCGAGGCGCACGCGAAGCCCGCCGCCCGCGCGATCCTCCAGCCGCACCGTTCCTCTTTGCGCCTCCGCCACGCGGCGCACGATCGCAAGCCCGAGGCCCGATCCGTGCCGGACGCCCGCCGTGGTGCCGCGCCGGAAGCGCTCGAACACGGCCTCCTTTTCGGCGTCCGGCACGCCGGGTCCCCGGTCGAGGACGTCGATCTCCAGCCGGTCGCGGCGGGCCTGCGCCGCGATCAGCACCGGCCCGTCGCTGTAGCGCAGGGCGTTGTCGACGAGGTTGCGCAGCATCTCGCGCAGCGCCACGCGGTCCGAGCCGATCCCGAGCTCCATGAGGCCGGGCGCGATGTCGAGCGCGACGCGGTCCTCGCTCGTCGGGTCGAGGCGGCCGATCACCTCGTCGACGAGCTGGGACAGCGAGGTCGGCTCGCTCGGCCGCGTCTCGAGGCGGTGCGTGATGGTGGCGTCCATCAGGAGTTGCGTGACGAGGTCGCTCGCCTGCACCGCTCCGTCGTGAATGCGGGCGATCTGCGCGCCCAGGAGCGTGGGGTCGCGCTCGCCGCGCGCCATCTCGGCCTGGGCCCGGAGCGAGGCGAGCGGTGTGCGCACCTGGTGCGCGGCGTCGGCCACCAGCCCCCCCAGGCGCTCGCGCGCCGAGGCGAGGCGTCCCATGAAGCCGTTCAGGGCGAGCACGAGCTGGCGCACCTCCTGCGGCACCGGCAGGTCGATCGGGGCGAGCTGGTCGGGCTCGCGGCCGCGCAGGTGCGCCTCGAGGAGGCTGAGCGGCGCGAACGCCCGCCCGATGCCGAACCAGAGGAGGGCAAGCGCCAGAAGCGTCATCGCCGCCACCGGCAGGAGCGCGCGGCCCTGGATCTCGGCGGCGAGCGCGGCGCGCTCCGCTTCCGTCTCGGCGACGCGGATCGTCACCCAACCCGTGCCGCCCGCCGTGGACACGAGGCGTCCGACGGTCGCGATCCGCACGCGCTCGCCGCCGAACGCGCCGTCCGCGAAGACCGGGTCGGAATCGTCCGCCGGCGAGAGGCCGGCCGACAGGTCGGGATAGCCCGTGACGTTGCGCCCGTCCGGCGCGTCCACCGCGTAGAAGACGCGGTCCTCGCCCGAGAACATGGCGAAGGAGGCGAGCGGCAGCTCCACCGTGACGCCGCCGCCCTCGATCTGCACGGCGCCCGCGATCGTGAGCGCGGAGGCCGCCAGGAGACGGTCGAAGGCGCGGTCGGAGGCGCGCTCGGCATAGTCGCGGATGAAGGCGACCAGAAGCATGGCGGCCAGAAGAAGAAGCGCCGACGCCGCCACCAGGATGCGGCGCCGGATCGAGACGGGGCGCGGCTGCGGCCTCATGAGCCTTGCGGCACCCGTGCGACGTAGCCCGTGCCGCGCACGGTCACGATTTCGACGCGCGAGCCCTCGAGCTTGCGGCGCAGGCGCGAGACGTAGAGTTCCAGCGCGTTGGTCGAGACCTGTTCGTCGAACGAGAAGAGCTGCGCCATCAGGCTCTCCTTCTGCACCACGACCCCAGGCCGCGACAGGAGGATCTCCAGAAGGCGGAACTCGCGCCGCCCGATGTCGACCGGCGTCTCGCCGATGCGCACGAGGCGCCCCGCCGTATCGAGGCTGAGATCGCCGAAGCGCGAAAGGCTCGTGGTCTGGCCGGCCTGCCGGCGCAGGAGCGCCCGCAGCCGCGCGTCGAGCTCGCGTAGGTCGAAGGGCTTCACGAGGTAGTCGTCGGCGCCTTGGTCGAGAAGGCTGATCTTGTCGTCGATCTCGGAGCGGGCGGTGACCACGAGAACGGGCGTGGCCTGGCGCTCGCGCCGCATCTGCGCGATCACCGACAGGCCGTCGCGGCCCGGCAGGGTCAGGTCGAGGATCACCGCGTCGAACGGCTCCAGCGTCAGCGCTTCCCAGGCCTCCTCGCCCGAGCGCACCCATTCCACGGAATGGCCCGAGCCGCGCAGGTGATGGTTCACCGCCTCGCCCAGACCCTCGTTGTCCTCCACCAGGAGCATGCGCATGCGCCGGCCGCCTCCCGCTCCGGCCGCGCCGGCATAGGGCGCGAAGACTAAAGGGGCCGCGCCGGATTCTCAAACGCGCCGACGCGCCGCGTCTCGCATCGGTTGCCGCCCATGCGCTCGCGCCGCTATGGCATGGGAGCGGCCGGCAGTCTGACCGGCGCTTCGGGAGAACAGCGTATGCACGAGATCGCGCGGGTCGGACTGGCGGCGGAACTGGTGGCCCATGAGCGGGCGCGCGGGCCGGTCACGATCGGCGTGGCGGGCGCCGGCCAGATGGGCACCGACCTCATGGTGCAGCTGCGCCTCATGCCGGGCGTGCGGCTCGGCGCGCTCTCGACCTCGCGTCCCGACCACGCCGAGGCGACGCTCGCCTTCGCCGGCTACGCGCCGGACGATTCGGTGCGCGTGCGCGACACGGACGGGGTGAACCGCGCCGTCGAGGCCGGGCGCGTGGCGATCGTGGAGGACTTCCGCACCTTCTGCGCGGCGGGTCGCGTCGACGCGGTGATCGACGCGACCGGATCCCCCAGCGTCGGCACGGTGCTGGCGCTCGAGGCGATCCGCCACGGCCGCCACGTCGTGATGATGAACGTCGAGGCCGACATCACGATCGGGCGCCACCTCGCGGCCGAGGCGCGCCGCGCGGGCGTCGTCTACACGGGCGCGGCGGGCGACGAGCCGCACGCGACGCTGGAGCTGATCGGCCTGGCCCAGTCGCTGGGCCTCGAGGTCGTGGCCGCCGGCAAGGGCAAGAACAACGCGCTCGACTTCTCGGCGGTGCCCGCCGACTACGAGGCCGAGGCCGCGCGCCGCAACATGAACGCCCGCATGCTGGTGGAGTTCGTGGACGGCACCAAGACCATGGTGGAGATGGTGGCGATCGCCAACGCCACCGGGCTCGTGCCCGACAAGCCCGGCATGCACGGGCCGAACGCCACGATCGACGACCTCGCGCAGGTTCTCTGCACCGAGGCCGACGGGGGCATCCTCTCGCGCTCGGGCGTCGTCGACTACACGATCGGGCGGGGCGTCGCGCCCGGCGTCTTCTGCATCGTGAAGCCGAGGCATCCCCGCGTCCTCGAGCGCATCGCCGACCTGAAGGTCGGCCCCGGCCCCTGCTTCGCGCTGGTGCGCCCCTTCCACCTGACCTCGCTGGAGGTTCCGCTTTCGGCGGTCCACGCGGTGATGCGCGGCGTGCCCCACATGGAGCCGCTGGACCGCCCGGTCGCCGAATGCGCGGCGGTCGCCAAGCGCGACCTCGAGCCGGGCGAGCGGCTGGGGCGCATCGGCGAAACGCAGTATCGCGGCTTCGCGATGACCTGGGAGGACGCGCGCGCCTCTCGCGCGCTGCCGATCGGGCTGGCGGAAGGCGGGCGCGTCACGCAGCCGATTCGCGCCGGCGAAAAGCTGACCTACGTGAACTGCGCGCCCGACGAGGCTCAGGAGGTCACGCGCATCCGACGGCTTCTCGACGAGGCGGACGGGCGTTTTCTGACCCGCGCGCCCTGAGAAGGGGGGCGCGGGCGCTTGCGGCGCAAGAGCCACCCATGCTTTCACGCGCGCGGCCCCATCGACTTGGGCGCCGGGCGCCCCACCCTTGAGGGCACATCAGCGACGGACCCCTCGGCTGCGCCACTCCCGTGACGGCCGGAACGGGTCCTTTGACGCGAAAGGACATGGCCGCATGAGCGCGATCCGATCGACCACCGAGCCCGGCGGCGGCAACGACATGGCCCAGGCCGCGATTGACACGATCCGCACCCTGTCCATGGACGCCGTCCTGAAGGCCCATTCCGGCCATGTGGGCGCGCCGCTCGGCCTCGCCCCCGTCGCCTACACGGTCTGGACCGAGTTCCTGCGCACCGACCCGGCCCAGCCCGACTGGCCGAACCGCGACCGCTTCGTTCTGTCGGTCGGCCACGGCTCGATGCTGCTCTATTCGGTGCTGCACCTCGCCGGCGTCGAGGAGATCGACGCCGACGGGAAGAAGACCGGCAAGCCGGCCGTCTCGCTCGACGACATCAAGAGCTTCCGCCAGCTCTCCTCCAAGACCCCGGGCCATCCCGAGTACCGGATGACGACGGGCGTCGAGACCACCACCGGGCCTCTCGGCCAGGGCTGCGGCAACTCGGTCGGCATGGCGCTCGCCGAGCGCTACCTCGCCGCGCGCTACAACAAGCCGGAAGCCACGATCTTCGACCACGACGTGATCGTGCTCTGCGGCGACGGCGACATGATGGAGGGCGTCTCGTCGGAGGCCGCCTCGCTCGCCGGCCACCTGAAGCTCTCGAATCTCTGCTGGATCTACGACAACAACCGCGTCTCGATCGAGGGCCACACCGATCTCGCCTTCTCCGAGGACGTGGCCGAGCGCTTCCGCGCCTACGGCTGGAAGACGCTGCACGTCTCGGACGGCAACGACCTCGACGCCATCCGCAAGGCGGTGGCCGAGTTCCGCCAGACCGACGACCGCCCGACCCTGATCGTCGTCGACACGATCATCGGCTACGGCCTCCAGAAGCAGCAGGGCACCGCCAAGGCGCACGGCGAGGCGTTCAACGCCGAGGACGTGGCCGGTGCCAAGCGGTTCTACGGCTGGCCCGAAGATCAGAGCTTCCTCGTGCCGGACGGCGTCAAGGAAGGCTTCCGCGCCGCCGTCGAGGAGCGCGGACGCGCCGCGCGCGAGAAGTGGGAGGCCGACTTCGAGCGCTACCGCTCCGCTCATCCCGAGCTCGCCGCCGAGGTCGAGGCCATGCGCCGCGGCAAGCTCGTCGAGGGCTGGGACAAGGACATTCCGAGCTTCGAGACGGATGCCAAGGGCGTCGCCTCGCGCGATGCGGGCGGCAAGGTGCTGAACGCCATCGCCGCCAAGGTGCCCTATCTCGTCGGCGGCTCGGCGGACCTCGCCCCCTCCAACAAGACGCTGATCAACGGCGACGTCGGCTCCTTCGGGCCGGGCAACTACGGCGGCCGGAACCTGCATTTCGGTATCCGCGAGCACGCCATGGGCGCGATCGCCAACGGCATGGCGCTGACCTACCTCAAGGCCTACGCCTCGACCTTCCTCGTGTTCTCCGACTACATGCGCGCGCCCGTGCGCCTGTCGGCGATCATGGAGCTGCCGGTGATCTGGGTGTTCACCCATGATTCCATCGGCGTGGGCGAGGACGGCCCGACGCACCAGCCCATCGAGCAGATGATGAGCCTGCGCGCCATTCCCGGGCTCAACACCATCCGCCCGGCCGACGCCAACGAGACGGCGGAAGCCTGGCGCGTGGCGATGGAGCAGACCCACGAGCCGGCGGCGCTCATCCTGTCGCGCCAGCCGTTGCCGACCCTCGACCGCTCGAAGTATGCGGCGGCCTCGGGCCTCAAGCGCGGCGCCTACATCCTGGCGGGATCGGCGAGCGAGCGCCCGGACGTGATCCTTCTTGGCACGGGCTCGGAAATCTCGCTCTGCATCGAGGCGCACGAGAAGCTGGTGGCGGAAGGCGTGAAGTCGCGCGTCGTGTCCATGCCCTCCTGGCACCTCTTTGAGAAGCAGGACCAGGCGTATCGCGACGAGGTCCTGCCGCCGGACGTCATGGCGCGCGTGGCGGTGGAGCAGGGCGGCTCGCTCGGCTGGGACCGCTACAGCGGCGCCAAGGGCGCCAAGGTCGTGATGACCACCTTCGGCGCCTCGGCACCGATCGCCAAGCTCCAGGAGAAGTTCGGCTTCACGGTCGACAACGTCCTGAAGCTCGCCCGCGAGCAGCTGGCCGCGGGCCGCTCCTAAGACATAAACCACCCGGCCGGCGCCCCTTCGAGGGCGCCGGTTGCTTTCCACGACTGCCATCGCAAGGACCTCCCCCATGCAGATCGCGATCATCGGCCTCGGCCGGATGGGCGGCAACATCGCGCGCCGCCTGATGAGCCACGGGCACGAGTGCCTGGTCTACGACCGCTCGGCCGAGACCGTCTCGGCGCTGAGCGGCGAGGGCGCCCGGGGCGCGGGCTCGCTGGAGGAGCTGGCGGCCGGCTTCTCGGGGCGCCGCGTCTTCTGGGTGATGCTGCCGGCGGGCGAGCCGACGGAAGGCGCGATCCGCGACCTCGCCGGCCTCGCTTCGGAGGGCGACGTCATCATCGACGGCGGGAACACCTTCTACAAGGACGACATCCGCCGCGCGAAGGAGCTGAGCGGGAAGGGCATCCACTACATCGACGTCGGAACCTCGGGCGGCGTGTGGGGGCTGGAGCGCGGCTACTGCATGATGATCGGCGGTCCCGAGGCGACAGTGCGCGAGCTCGACCCGATCTTCGACGCCCTGGCGCCAGGCTATGGCGAGATCGAGCGCACGCGCGGCCGCCACACCGAGGACACGCGCGCCGAGCGTGGCTACATTCATGCGGGCCCGGCGGGTGCCGGCCACTTTGTGAAGATGGTCCACAACGGCATCGAGTACGGCCTGATGCAGGCCTATGCCGAAGGCTTCGACATCCTGAAGACCAAGAACTCGCCCCTCCTGCCCGAGGACGAGCGCTTCGACCTGAACCTGCCCGACATCGCCGAGGTCTGGCGGCGCGGCTCGGTGATCTCATCCTGGCTCCTCGACCTCACCGCGATCGCGCTGGCGGGCGACAAGAACCTCGAGCACTTCTCGGGCAACGTCGCGGATTCCGGCGAGGGCCGCTGGACGCTGGAGGCCGCCATGGAGGAGGCGGTGCCGGTCAACGTCCTGTCGGCCGCGCTCTACGCGCGCTACCGCTCGCGCCAGATGGCGACCTTCGGCGACAAGATGCTGTCGGCCATGCGCTACGGCTTCGGCGGGCACGTCGAGATCCCGCAGTAATGTCGGGGAGCCCGAGCCCCGAAGAGACGAGCCGAGCGGAACCGGGGCGCGAGGAACTCGCCGCCGTCCGCCTCGTCGTGTCCGACATCGACGGCACGCTGGTGCGCGACGACAAGTCCCTGAGCGACGAGACGCTGCGCGCCGTGCGCCGGGCGGAAGCGGCGGGCATCCTCTTCACGCTGATCAGCGCGCGGCCGGCGAGCGGCTTGGGCGAACTGGTCGAGCGGCTCGGCATCGAGACGGCGGTCGGCGCCTTCAACGGCGGAACGCTGTTCCGCCCGGGCGGCGAGGTGGTCGAGGCCCACCGCCTGGAGGAGGCGGCCGCGCGCCGCGCCGTCGAGATGCTGGACGGGGCCGGCGTGCCGGTCTGGCTGTTTGCCGACGGCCGATGGCTGACGCGCGGGCAGTCGACGCCCTACGACGACCGGGAGCGGCGAGCGGCGCGGCTGGAGCCGAGCGTCGTTCCCGATTTCGAGGCGTATCTGACGCGCGCCGACAAGGTGGTCGGCGTGTCGGAGCGCTTCGACCTCGTGGCGGAGCTGGAGGCTTCGGTCGGCGCCGCGCTCGGCGCTTCCGCCAACGTGATCCGCTCGCAGCACTATTTCCTGGACGTTACCGCGCCTGCCGCCAACAAGGGCGACGGCGTCAGCTTCCTGGCGCGCGCCGCCGGCGTCGATCTCGCGCACACGGCCGCGATCGGAGACATGGCGAACGACGTTCCCATGCTGCGCCGGGCCGGGATCGGCGTCGCGATGGGCCAGGCGCCGGACGCCGTGCGCGCGGCCGCGCGCCTCGTCACCACCACAAACCAGGAAGACGGCGTGGCGCGCTTCCTCCATCGGCTCGTCGAGGCGCGCAGCTAGGGGCCGGGCCGGGC
>NZ_BBWK01000014.1 GCF_001463765.1 Aureimonas sp. AU4
GCTAGGGGCCGGGCCGGGCGGCGAAGCCGCCTCCCGCCCGCGCCGCCGCCGCTCGCGCCGCGCGAGATACACCTCGACGCCGGCCCGCGTCAGGAACGAGGCGAGGGCGATCGCCACCGCCACCCAGCGGATGCGCCGCTCGTCGCGATCGACCTCGCTCTGGCGCTCGGCGAGAAGCGCGGTCTCGCCGCGCGTGATCTCGCCGATCACCGCGCGGATCCGATCCATCGTGGCGCGCTCCATCATCGCGACCTCGCGGTCGCGCGCCGCCTCGAAGCCCTGGCTGTCGTGAAGCGCGATCGAATCCTTGAGTTCCGCCAGCTTCGTGTCCACCAGCGCATCGAGCTGCGATACGCGCTCGACCTGCGCGGCATTGTCGGAGATGTGCGAGCGCAACTCGCCGCGCAGCCGCCACAAGCGTCCCAGCGCCTTGTCATAGGGGTCGAGATAGCGCCGGTCGCCGCTCAGGAGATAGCCGCGCTGGCCGGTCTCGGCATCGTCGAGCCCGATCAGGACATCCTTGGTGTTGTCGATCGCCTCGAACGTGTGGACCACCAGCCCCTGGTGGTCGGCGAGCAGCCGGTGCGTCCAGCCCGTGGCAAGAACGCCCGCCGCGATCACGACGCCGACCGGGATCGAGCGCAGGAGGACGGGCGTCGTCAGGGTGTTCCGGCGCAGGGCCCGCCACGACCAGTCGACCATCTTGCCTGTCCGCTCCCCTGATCCGCCGCGCCGCTCGCTAGCCCGAGCCGCCATCTAAGGCGCCGCATCCCGAGCGCCATGGCCGTCGCCTCGCTCGCCAAGCGGTGCGGTATCATATAAGGACATCCTTATATGTCCCGGGCGCGCCATGGCCGGGACACCGGCCAGCCTTGCGAGTCCGCCATGTCGAGCGCTTCCGAGACCCTGTTCGCCCCCCGCGCGAGCCACCGCGACGATCCGATGACGGCGCTGAGGAAGGCCGCGTCCGAGCGCATCCTGATCCTCGACGGCGCGATGGGAACGCAGATCCAGGGTCTGGGCCTCGGCGAGGAGCATTTCCGGGGCGACCGCTTCGGCGACTGCGCCTGCCACCTTCAGGGCAACAACGACCTTCTCGTCCTGACGCAGCCGCGTGCCATCGAGGACATCCACTTCGCCTACCTGATGGCGGGCGCCGACATCGTCGAGACCAACACGTTCTCGGGGACCACGATCGCGCAGGCCGACTACCAGATGGAGGCGGTGGTCTACGAGCTGAACCGGGAAGGCGCGACGGTGGCGCGCCGGGCGGCGATCCGCGCCGAGGCCGCCGACGGGCGACGCCGCTTCGTGGCGGGCGCGGTCGGCCCCACCAACCGCACGGCCTCGATCTCGCCCGACGTCAACGATCCCGGCTTTCGCGCCGTCACGTTCCACCAGTTGCGCGAAGCCTATGCCCAGCAGATCCGGGGCCTCGTGGACGGGGGCTCCGACATCGTCCTGATCGAGACGATCTTCGACACGCTGAACGCCAAGGCGGCGATCTTCGCCGCGGAAGAGGTGTTCGCGGAAGGCGGCATCCGCCTGCCCGTGATGATCTCGGGGACGATCACGGACCTGTCGGGCCGCACCCTGTCGGGCCAGACGCCGACCGCCTTCTGGCACTCGGTGCGCCATGCCAGGCCCTTCACGATCGGCCTGAACTGCGCGCTCGGCGCGGAAGCCATGCGCCCGCATCTGGCGGAGCTCTCGGGCGTCGCCGACACGTTCCTGTGCGCCTATCCCAATGCCGGCCTGCCCAACGAGTTCGGCCAGTACGACGAGACGCCGGACGCGATGGCGCGTCAGGTGCGCGGCTTTGCGGAGGAAGGGCTGATCAACGTGGTCGGCGGCTGCTGCGGCTCGACGCCCGAGCATATCCGCGCGATACACGACGCCGTCGCGGGCTTGCGGACGCGTGAGGTTCCCAAGCTCCATCCCGTCATGCGCCTGTCGGGCCTCGAGCCCTTCGCGCTGACGGCGGACATTCCCTTCGTGAACGTCGGCGAGCGCACCAACGTCACGGGCTCGGCCCGTTTCCGCAAGCTCGTCACCAACGGCGACTACCCGGCCGCGCTCGAGGTCGCGCGCGAGCAGGTGGCGAACGGCGCTGTGGTGATCGACGTCAACATGGACGAGGGCCTGATCGACTCGAAGAAGGCGATGGTCGACTTCCTGAACCTCGTCGCCGCCGAGCCCGACATCGCCCGCGTGCCGGTGATGATCGACTCGTCGAAGTGGGAGGTGATCGAGGCCGGGCTGCAGTGCGTGCAGGGCAAGCCGATCGTCAACTCCATCTCCATGAAGGAAGGCGTCGAGAGCTTCCTCGAGCACGCGCGCCTGTGCCGCCTCTACGGCGCGGCCGTCGTCGTCATGGCCTTCGACGAGGAGGGGCAGGCCGACACGCTGGAGCGCAAGCAGGCGATCTGCCGGCGCGCCTACGACCTCCTGGTCGCGGACGGCTTCCCGCCCGAGGACATCGTCTTCGATCCCAACGTCTTCGCGGTCGCGACCGGCATCGAGGAGCACGACGGCTACGGCGTCGCCTTCATCGAGGCCGCGCGCTTCATCCGCGAAGAGCTGCCGCACGCCCACGTGTCGGGCGGCGTGTCGAACCTCTCCTTCTCGTTCCGCGGCAACGAGCCGGTGCGCGAGGCCATGCACGCCGTGTTCCTCTACCACGCCATCCAGGCGGGCATGGACATGGGCATCGTCAACGCGGGCCAGCTCGCGGTCTACGACGCGATCGACCCCGAGCTGCGCGAGGCTTGCGAGGACGTCGTCCTCGACCGGCCGGGCCGGGGCGGCCAGTCGCCGACCGAGCGCCTCTTGGAGCTGGCCGAGCGCACCAAGGGCCAGGGCGGGCGCGAGGCGAAGGCCAAGGATCTCTCGTGGCGCGAGGGCCCGGTCGAGGCGCGCCTGGCTCATGCTCTCGTCAACGGCATCACCGAGTTCATTGAGGCCGACACCGAGGAAGCGCGCCTCCAGTCCGAGCGCCCGCTTCACGTGATCGAGGGCCCGCTCATGGCGGGCATGAACACGGTCGGCGACCTGTTCGGGTCGGGCAAGATGTTCCTGCCGCAGGTGGTGAAGTCCGCCCGCGTCATGAAGCAGGCCGTCGCCCATCTCCTGCCCTTCATGGAGGAGGAGAAGCGGCTGAACGGCGGCTCGGAGCGCTCCACGGCGGGCCGCATCCTGATGGCGACCGTCAAGGGCGACGTCCACGACATCGGCAAGAACATCGTCGGCGTCGTGCTCGGCTGCAACAACTACGAGGTGATCGACCTCGGCGTCATGGTGCCGGCCGCCAAGATCCTGGAGACGGCGAGGGAACGCCAGGTCGACGTGATCGGCCTGTCGGGCCTCATCACCCCCTCGCTCGACGAGATGGTGCACGTGGCGGCCGAGATGGAGCGCGAGGGGCTCGACATCCCGCTTCTCATCGGAGGCGCCACGACGAGCCGCGTCCACACGGCCGTGAAGATCGACCCGCGCTACCGGCGCGGCCAGACGGTCTATGTGACGGATGCCAGCCGTGCGGTCGGCGTCGTGTCGAACCTCCTGTCGCCGGAAACGCGCGAGAGCTACGCGGACGGCATCCGCGCCGAGTACCGCAAGGTCGCCGAGGCCCATGCCCGCTCCGAGGCCGAGAAGCGGCGCATGCCGCTCGGCGAGGCCCGCGCCAACAGGATCGCGGTCGACTGGTTGGGCTACGCGCCGCCGCGCCCGAGCTTCCTCGGCACGCGCACGTTCGAGACCTGGGACCTGGCCGAGCTCGCCCGCTACATCGACTGGACGCCCTTCTTCCAGACCTGGGAACTGAAGGGCCGCTATCCCGCGATCCTGGAGGATGCGGCCCAAGGCGAGGCCGCGCGCCAGCTCTTCGCGGACGCGCAAGGGATGCTGAAGCAGATCGTCGAGGAACGGTGGTTCCAGCCCCGTGCTGTGGTCGGCTTCTGGCCGGCCGGGGCCGTCGGCGACGACATCCGCCTCTTCACCGACGAGGCGCGAGAAGAGGAGCTGGCGACCTTCTTCACCCTGCGCCAGCAGATCGCCAAGCGGACCGATCGGCCGAACGCCGCGCTTGCCGACTTCGTGGCACCGCTGGAGACGGGCCTGCCGGACTATCTCGGCGGCTTCGTGGTGACGGCCGGCCCGCAGGAGGAGGCGATCAGCAACCGCTTCGAGAAGAGCAACGACGACTATTCGGCGATCCTGGTGAAAGCGCTCGCCGACCGGCTGGCGGAGGCGTTCGCCGAGCGCATGCACGAGCTGGTGCGCCGCGAACTCTGGGGGTACGCGCCCGACGAGGGCTTCGCGCCGGAGGATCTCATCGGCGAGCCCTACCGGGGCATCCGCCCCGCGCCCGGCTATCCCGCCCAGCCCGACCACACGGAGAAGGTGACGCTGTTCCGGCTGCTGGACGCGGAAAAGGCCGCCGGCGTCAGCCTGACGGAGAGCTACGCCATGTGGCCGGGATCCTCGGTCTCCGGCCTCTACCTGTCGCATCCCGACAGCTATTATTTCGGCGTCGCCAAGGTCGAGCGCGACCAGGTCGAGGACTACGCGCGGCGCAAGGGCATGGCGGTGGCGGAGGTCGAGCGCTGGCTCGGGCCGATCCTGAACTACGTTCCGGCGGAGCGAGCGGCGGCCTGAGATCGCTGCATTGCAGTAATTTAAGGCGGCCATCGCTTTCCCGAGCGATCACGTGCCCATAACATTGGGGTGAAGAGGCCGCGCCGTCGCGCGTCCGTAAGGATCGGGCCGCATGCGCCGCTGGTTCATTCTCGTTCTCGTCGTTCTGATCGCGGCCGCCGTCGTCGAGCGCGACCGGATCGCTCCCTACCTGCCGCCCGCGCTGGCCGCCTATCTGCCCTCGCAGGGCGGCGAACAGGACGGGAGCGGCGGCAAGGGCGGCGGGCGGGGCCGCTCGCAGGGGGGCACGGCCACGGTCACGGTGGCGACCGCCGCCGACGGCTCGCTGCCGATCCTGCGCGACTCCATCGGCTGGGTGCGTCCCGTGGCATCCACGGTCCTCACCAGCGAGACGGCGGGCACGATCGCCGAGATCGCGGTGGGCGACGGGGCGAGCATCAAGGCGGGCGACCTCGTCGCGCGGCTCGACGACCGCGCCGCCAAGGCGCTGGTCACCAAGGACGAGGCGGCCGTGGCGCGCGACCAGGCGACCCTGGATGCCGCCAACGACTCGCTTGCGCGCATCGAGCGGCTCGTCGCGTCGGGGGCCGCCACCAGCCAGGCGGGCGACGACGCCCGCACGGCGGTGCGCAGCGCGACCGCGACGGTCGCGGTGGACCGCGCGGCGCTCGCCGCCGATCATGTCGCGTTCGACAAGACGCAGATCCGCGCGCCCTTCGACGGGCGACTCGGCGTCGTCTCGCCCTCGCTCGGCACGCTGGTCACGCCAGGCACCGCGATCGCGACGCTGACGCAGGTCTCGCCGGTGCTCGCCGAGTTCTCTCTGCCCGAGAACGACCTCGACCTTCTTCAGGCCTCCCTCCAGGCCGGAACGCTTCAGGCCACGATCGACCCGCCCGGCGAGAGCACGCCGGCCCGCACCGGTCCCGTGGTCTTCATCGACAACGCGGTGGACCAGGCGTCGGGCACGATCCGCCTGCGCGCGCGCCTTCCCAACGACGACGGCGCGCTCGTGCCCGGCCAATCCATCGCGGTGCGGGCACAGGCCGGCCTGCAGGGCGGGCTCGTGGTCGTGCCCGGCGTCGCGGTCGAGCCGCGCGAGGACGGCTCGGCGGTCTACGTGGTCGGCGCGGACGCGACCGTGGAGGTTCGCCCCGTCACGGTGGCCCTCAGGGTCGGCGATCAGGCGGGGCTTTCCGCGGGCCTCAAGGCGGGCGAGCGCGTCGTCACCGAAGGGCAGGGCGGCCTTCGCGCCGGCTCGCGTGTGGAGGTGAAAGAAGCCGCGCCCCAGCCCGCGGAGGGCGGTCCGGTCGCCGCCACCGACAAGCCGGCGGAGGACAAGTCGTGAACTCGACCCTCTTCATCCGCCGCCCGGTCGCCACCATCCTCCTGTCGCTGGCCGTGATGATCGCGGGGCTGGCCGCCTACAGGCTCCTGCCGGTCGCCGCCCTGCCGCAGGCCGACTTCCCGACGATCAACGTCTCGGCGCAGCTCGCCGGCGCCTCGCCCGACACGATGGCGAGCGCGGTCGCCACCCCCCTCATCAAGCAGTTCGAGACGATCGCCGGCATCGACACGATCTCGGCGCGCTCCTCGCTCGGCAACACCTCGATCACGCTGCAGTTCGACCTGTCGCGCGACATCGACGCGGCGGCCGCCGACGTGCAGGCCGCGATCGCGCGAACGACGCGCCAGCTGCCCGACAACCTGACGACGCCTCCGAGCTACCGCAAGGCCAACCCCGCCGACGCGCCCGTCCTGCTGCTGGCGCTCGTCTCCGACGGCGCGCCGCTCACCAAGGTCGACGACCTCGCCGAGAACGTCGTCTCACCCGCCCTGTCCACCGTGTCGGGCGTCGCGCAGGCGCAGGTCTACGGCTCCAAGACCTTCGCGGTGCGGGTCGGCGTCGATCCGGTGCAGCTTGCCGGACGCTCGCTCTCCATGAACCAGGTCGCCTCGGCCCTGCGCGCGGCCAACGACCAGACGCCGGTCGGAACGCTCCAGACGCCGACCCAGACCCTCACGGTCGACGCGCCGACGCAGCGCACCGAGGCCGACGAGTTCCGCACCCTCGTGATCGCGCGTCCGAACGGCCAGACCGTGCGGCTCGGGGATGTGGCCACCGTCACCGACAGCGTGTCCAACACGCGCCAGGGGTCCTGGCTCGACGGCCAGCCCGCGATCGTTCTCGCCGTCCAGCGCCAGCCGGGCGCCAACACGGTGGAGGTGGTGGACGCCATCCGCGCCAAGCTGCCGGAGATCGAGGCGAGCCTGCCGGCCTCCATGCATGTCGAGGTCACCAACGACGCCTCTCGCTCGATCTCGGCGGCGGTGGAGGACGTCCAGTTCACGCTGATGCTGACGATCGCGCTGGTGATCCTCGTGATCTACCTGTTCCTCGGCCGCGTCGCCGCGACGCTGGTGCCGGCCGCCGCCGTGCCGCTGTCGCTGGTCGCCACCTTCGCCGCCATGTACGCGCTCGGCTACTCCATCGATAACCTCTCGCTGCTGGCGCTGACGCTCTCGGTCGGCCTCGTGGTGGACGACGCCATCGTCATGCTCGAGAACATCGTGCGGCACACCGAAGAGGGCGCGGCGCCGATGCAGGCCGCGCTCCAGGGCTCCGGCGAGGTGGCCGGCACGATCGTCTCCATGTCGCTGTCGCTGGTCGCCGTGTTCCTGCCGATCCTCCTGATGGGCGGCGTGGTGGGCCGCGTCCTGCTCGAGTTCGGCATGGTGGTGACGCTCGCCATCCTCGCCTCGGCGGTGGTGTCGCTGACGCTCACCCCCATGCTCGCCGCGCGCCTGCCCCATTCGGCGCCGCCCTCGCGCGGCCTCGCCTTTCGCTTCGGCCAGGGCTTCGATCGCGTGACCGCCGCCTACGGGCGCTCGGTCGACTGGTGCCTGCGCCGCCAGGGCTTCATCGCGGCCGTGTTCCTTCTGTCGTTCGGCGCCTCCGCCTGGCTCATGGCGGACCTGCCGCGCTCCTTCTTCCCGCAGGAGGACACGGGGCTCCTGACGATCTCGACGCAGGGGCGCCAGGACATCTCCTACGAGGCCATGTCGGCGCTCCAGTCGCAGGCCGCCAAGGCCGTGTCCGCCGACCCCGCCGTGCTGCATGTCACCTCGACGCTCGGCGGCGGCCCCGGCGGCTCGGCCACCAACAGCGGCAACATGTTCGTGCAGCTGCGCCCCAAGACCGAACGCCCGCCGCTGGAAAAGACGCTCGCCTCG
This sequence comes from Aureimonas sp. AU4, assembly GCF_001463765.1. Lineage (GTDB taxonomy): Bacteria > Pseudomonadota > Alphaproteobacteria > Rhizobiales > Rhizobiaceae > Aureimonas. Next base: position 7,891 of record NZ_BBWK01000014.1, read on the forward strand.
CTGCGCCGGGAGCTCGGGAAGATCCCGGGCCTGCGCTCCTTCCCGACGCCCGTCCAGAGCCTGCGCTTCGGCGGCCGCTCCTCTCAGAGCCAGTACCAGCTCGTGGTCCAGTCGCTGGACGCGGCGGCCGCGCGCGACTGGTCGGGCCGGATCGAGGACAAGCTGCGCGCCGACCGCGCGACCTTCACGGACGTCGCGACCGACCTCCAGGACGACGGCCTCCAGGCCCGCATCGTGGTGGACCGCGACCGTGCCGACGCGCTCGGCATCTCGGCCGAAGACCTTCGCACCGCGCTGGAGGCCGGCTTCGGCACGCTCGCCGTCACGCAGATCCAGTCCACCGGCAACAGCTACGACGTGATCCTCGAGTACCGGGAGGATTTCGGCTGGGACGAGAACGCGCTCGCCGCGATCCGCGTGGCGGGTTCGGGCGGCCAGCTCGTGCCCTTGGCGAGCTTTGCCCATGTGGAGCGTGCGAGCGGTCCGGTCACGGTCAACCAGACGGGGCAGCTGACCTCGGTGACGCTGTCCTTCAACCTGCCGGCCGGCGTGTCGCTCGGCACGGCCACCGAACGCGTCTCGGCGATCGAGAGCGAGATCGGTCTGCCCGCCAACGTCTTCACGAGCTACGGCGGCACCGCGCAGGTCTTCCAGCAGGCGACCGGCAATCTCGGCCTCCTGATCGGGGCGGCGGTTCTAACGATCTACATCGTGCTCGGCATCCTCTACGAGAGCTTCCTCCACCCGCTCACCATCCTGTCGGGCCTGCCCTCGGCCGCGCTCGGCGCGCTCCTGTCGCTGGAGCTTCTGGGCTTCGACCTCTCGATCATCGCGGTGATCGGCCTCCTGATGCTGATCGGCATCGTGAAGAAGAACGCGATCATGATGATCGACGTGGCGCTGGAACTGCGCCGCGAGGAGGGCATGGGCGCGAGGGACGCGATCCGCGAGGCGGCCGTGCGCCGCTTCCGCCCGATCATGATGACGACCTTCTGCGCGCTGATCGGCGCGCTGCCGATCGCGCTCGGCACGGGCGCCTCGTCGGAGCTGCGCCAGCCGCTCGGCGTGGCGGTGGTCGGCGGCCTCCTGGTCAGCCAGGTGCTGACGCTCTTCATCACGCCCGTGGTCTTCGTTCAGGTCGAACGGCTGGGCGGATGGCTGCGGGGCCTGGGCCGGCGCCGCGCGCGGGACGCCGGGCCGCACGCGGTCGCGCAGCCCGTCTCCGACGCCCTGCCGGCGGCGGCGGAGTAGCTGCCCTTCAGCGCACGACGCGCGAGATCGCCTCGGCCATGAGGTCGAGCGCGCAGGGGCGCTGGTCGGCAACAGGCAGGACGCGAGGCGCGTCCTCGGACAGGTAGCGCATCGCCGCGTAGCGCCGCAGCACCGGCACCTGCTCCTCCCGGCCGACCGCCGCGATCTCGCTGACGTAAGGGGCGTAGAGGCTCTCGTGCTGGACGCGCGGCACGAAGGGCGGGTCCACCAGGAGAAGGTCGGCGCCCGCCGCCTCGCTCCAGGCCAGCGTCGTGTCGAGCGCGTCGCCGAAGGCGCGGATGTCGCTGGAGGCGAGCGCGTCGCGCACGCCCACCGGCCAGACCACGAGGTCGGGCTTCACCTGCTGGAGGATGCGGCGGATGCTCTGCCCGTCCTCGGCGGCGAGGCCGGCCGAGGAGACGGCGGCGATCTCGAAGCGCGCGCCCGGAATGCGCCGCTCCAGCGCCGCTCCCAGGATCTGGTGGGCGGTCGCGGTCGCGTCCATCATCACCACGCGCACGGGCCGCCGGTGGGTGATCAGCGTCTCCGTGCGCTCCAGGCCGCCGGCCAGGCGCAGGAACTGGTCGGGCACCTGGCAGGCCGGGCCGACCGCGGGAACCGCTGTCGCCTGCGCCGGCGCGGCCTGCGCGAGGGAAGGGGCGGGCGCTTCCGCCTCGTGTGAGCCTCGAAGCGCCAGGCCCGCCGCTACCGCGCCGGCGAGGAGGCCGGCGAGGAGGAGGGGCTTCGCGATCGCTGCCATTCGAGGACTCCCGCAAGACAAAGCTGGATGAGGATGCCGCCGCCCACCAGGACGCTGTCCACCGCGATGTCGTTCCCGGTCTGGGTGCGGATCATCTGCCCGATGATGGCGAGGATCGTGCCCAGCGAGAAGACCGAAAGCGAATGGCGCCCGAGCACGACGAAGGGCCAGGCCGAGCGGCTTTGCGCCAGCCACCGCTCCAGCGGCAGGCGCGAGACGACGAGCGCCAGCGCCAGCACGTGGAGAAGGCGCGGCAGGGTCAGGTAGGTCTTGTCGAACTCGAAGGCGAAGCGCGGCAGCCAGGACGGACTGAACTCGGGCCGGAAGCCGCTGACGATCCAGACGGCCGACAGGAGCACGTAGAGAAGGGCGGCCGCGTCGAGGAGCGTTGGCGCCCCGCGGGGTTCGCCGCTCGCGATCCGCTCGCCCAAGAGGATGCCGATCACGAACAGCAACTGCCAGGCGAAGGGGTTCAGGAACCACCAGCCGCCCACCGGGTAGGTGGGAACGTTCAGCCAGAGGAGCTGGGCCGCGACATACAAGGCGCCGGAGGCCAGGAGCAGCGCCGCCCGACCGAGGCGCACGCGCACGAAAAGAAGGACCGGCGCCGCCGCCAGGAGCGCGATGTAGACCGGCAGGATGTTGAGATAGGCGGGCTGGAGGCCCAGCGTCGCCAAACCCATCAGGCTTTCGACCGTGTCGTTGATCAGGACGTCGAGGCTCAGCATCTCGTAGAAGCGCAGATCGCCCGTAATCGCCACCGTGCGCGCGATCACCGCTGCGCTGAGGATCACGAGCACGATCTGCGCCATGTAGAGCTGGAAGGCGCGCTGGAGGATGCGGAAGGCCCCCGCCATGCCGCGACCCGCCCGGAACAGCGGCAGGTAGACGAAGGCCACCGCCACGCCCGCCAGGAGCACGAAGACCTCGGTCGCGTCCGAGAAGCCGACGTTGCGGTGCGTGAACCGCTCGAAGGCGTTGCCGGGCATGTGGTTGACGAAGATCGTCAGGAGCGCGAGCCCGCGCCAGAAGTCGATCGAGAGAACGCGCCGCGCGCCCGTCCGCTCCGGGTCCACCTGTCTCATGCGCCTTCCATGTTTCACGCGCCGCAGGACGCAGATCGTCGCCTGGCGCGCGGAACGCCGGAGGGCGCACCGCGTCTGTTCGTCCGCCTTACATCTTGCACCGAAGGGGCCGCCGTCAACCGTCGGGGCGAACGCTTCGCGGGGCCGTCCACCCTTTGCGCGAGGTTGACGCGGGCGCCGTGCCCGCCGAAACAGGGTAGCGGGACGGGGAGCGTCCGCGATCGCAGGGGAGGAACGGGATGGCCGACGAGAAGCGCAGGAGCGGCATCCGCTTCACACCCGCCGAGGCGCTCGCCTTCCACGCCGAGGGGCGCCCCGGCAAGCTGGAGGTCCAGCCCACCAAGCCCATGGCGACGCAGCGCGACCTCAGCCTCGCCTATTCGCCGGGCGTCGCCGTACCGGTGCTTGCCATCGCCGAGGACCCCGCCGCCGCCTTCGACTACACGACGCGCGGCAACATGGTGGCCGTGATCTCGAACGGCACCGCGATCCTGGGCCTCGGCAACCTCGGCGCGCTCGCCTCCAAGCCCGTGATGGAAGGCAAGGCCGTCCTCTTCAAGCGCTTCGCCGACGTCGATTCGATCGACCTCGAGCTCGACACCGAGGACCCCGACAAGTTCGTCGAGGCCGTGCGCTACCTCGGCCCCTCGTTCGGCGGCATCAACCTCGAGGACATCAAGGCCCCCGAGTGCTTCATCATCGAGCAGCGCCTGCGCGAGCTGATGGACATTCCGGTCTTCCACGACGACCAGCACGGCACCGCGATCATCGCGGCGGCCGGCATCATCAACGCCCTGCACCTGACGGGCCGCGAGATCGGCGACATCAAGCTCGTCTGCAACGGGGCGGGGGCGGCCGGCATCGCCTGCATCGAGCTCGTCAAGGCCATGGGCGTGCCGCACGACAACGTCATCCTGTGCGACACCAAGGGCGTGATCTACCAGGGCCGCACGGAGGGCATGAACCAGTGGAAGTCGGCGCACGCCGCGCGCACCGACGCGCGCACGCTCGCTGAGGCGATGGTGGGCGCCGACGTCTTCTTCGGCGTCTCGGCCAAGGGCGCGCTGTCGGCCGAGATGGTGCGCTCCATGGCGCCCAATCCCATCATCTTCGCCATGGCCAATCCCGATCCCGAGATCACGCCGGAAGAAGCGCACGCCATCCGCGACGACGCGATCGTGGCGACCGGGCGTTCGGACTATCCCAACCAGGTCAACAACGTCCTCGGCTTCCCCTACATCTTCCGCGGCGCGCTGGACGTGCGCGCCACGCAGATCAACGACGCCATGAAGATCGCGGCCGCGCAGGCGCTCGCCGATCTCGCCCGCGAGGACGTGCCGGACGCGGTCGCCTCCGCCTACAAGGGCGCGGGACGGCCGCGCTTCGGGCGCGACTACATCATCCCCGCGCCGTTCGATCCGCGCCTCATCACCCATGTCCCCGAGGCCGTGGCGAAGGCCGCGATGGAAAGCGGCGTCGCGCGGGCCGCGATCGCGGACTGGGACAGCTACCGCAACCAGCTCGCCTCGCGGCGCGATCCTACCGCCGGCACCTTCCAGAATCTCTTCGCGCAACTGCGCCAGCGCCCGCGCCGGGTGGTGTTCGCGGAAGGCGAGGAGGCGCAGGTGATCCGCGCCGCCGCCTCCTATGTCGCGCAGGGGCTCGGCGGGGCCATTCTCGTCGGGCGCGAGGACGCCGTGCGCGAGGCGGCGCGCGAGGCGGGCGTCGAGCTGCGCGAGGGGCTGGAGATCGTCAACGCCCGCCTTTCGACGCGCAACGACCGTTATTCCGAATATCTCTACGGCCGCCTCCAGCGGCACGGCTACCTGCAGCGCGACTGCCATCGCCTGATCAACACGGACCGCAACCACTTCGCCGCCGCCATGGTCGCGCTGGGCGACGCCGACGCCATGGTGTCGGGCCTCACGCGCAACTACTCGGTCGTGCTGGAGGACGTGCGCCACGTCTTCGACGAGCGCCCCGGCGAGACCGTGATCGGCGTCTCGATCGTGATCGCCAAGGGGCGCACGACCTTCGTCGCCGACACCGCCGTCCACGCCATGCCCTCGGCCGAGGAACTCGCCACGATCGCCCGGCAGGCGGCGGGCTTCGCCAAGCGCCTCGGCCACGAGCCGCGCGTCGCCTTCCTCGCCCACTCCACCTTCGGCCACCCGCCCTCCGAGCGCTCCGAGCGCGTGCGCGAGGCCGTCGCGATCCTCGGACAGCGCGGGGCGGACTTCGAGTTCGACGGCGAGATGGCGGCGGACGTCGCCCTCAACCCGGAGCTGATGGCGCTCTACCCCTTCTGCCGCCTGACCGGACCCGCCAACGTCCTCGTCATGCCCGCCTTCCACTCGGCCTCGATCGGCACCAAGATGGTGCAGGAACTCGGCGGCTCGACCGTGATCGGCCCGGTCCTCATCGGCTTCGACAAGGCGGTCCAGATCGTCAACCTCGGCGCGCGCGACACCGACATCCTCAACATGGCCGCCTTCGCCGCCTTCTCGGCGGGCGAGTAGCGGTCAGCGCAGGGGACGCCGTCCCCTGCACCCCTGCCAGGGGAAATGATTTCCCCTGGACCCCTCTTCATTTGAAGCGTGTCCGAGACCGGGCGGGGCCGCAGGCCCCGCCCGGTCTCGGAAAAGATCTCCAAACGAAAGGAAGGGTTCGGGAAGTCTTTCCCGAGCGGGGACCGGGGCGGCAGCCCCGCTCCTGTTCGCTAAGCCGCCTGCGCGAGCGCGGTGCGCTTGGTGAGGCTGCGCTGGAGGGCGATGAAGCCGAACAGGAGGATGCCGATGGCGATCTTGGTCCACCAGGACGAGAGCGTGCCGTCGAAGACGATGTAGGTCTGGATCAGGCCGGAGATGAGGATGCCGACGAAGGTGCCGGCGACGAAGCCGACGCCGCCGGTCAGCAGCGTTCCCCCGATCACGACGGCGGCGATGGCGTCGAGTTCGACGCCGACGGTGGCGAGCGAGTAGCCGGACGAGGTGTAGAGCGCGAAGACGACGCCCGCCACGCCGGCGAGAAAGCTCGACAGGGCGTAGATGCCGACCGTGGTGCGGGCCACGGGCACCCCCATGAGCTCGGCCGAGGTGCGGTCGCCGCCGAGCGCATAGACGTAGGTGCCGAAGCGCGTGCGGTGGGCGACGAGGATGCCGAGTGCGAAGACGGCCAGCATCACCATGGCGACGAAGCTCAGGCGCCCGCCGCCGGGCATGCGCCAGTAGATGGACTGGAGCGCGTCGAAGGCGGGGTTCGAGATCGGCACCGCCTCGGTGGTGAGGAGGTAGCAGCCGCCGCGCGCCAGGAACATGCCGGCCAGCGTCACGATGAAGGGCGGCGTCTGGAGGTAGTGAATCATCGCGCCCATGAGCGCGCCGAAGAGCGCCGAGATCACGAGGATCGCGGCGATCATCGCGTAAGGGGGGTAGCCGTCACGCATCGTCACGGCGAGGAACACGCCGGTGAAGGCGACCACCGAGCCGACCGACAGGTCGATGCCGCCCGACAGGATCACGAAGGTCATGCCGACCGCGATGATGCCGAGGAAGGCGTTGTCGGTGAGGAGGTTGGCGACGACGCGCGTCGACAGGATCGCCGGGAACTGGAGCGAGGACAGGGCGAAGGCGAGCGCGAAGACGCCGAGCGTGACGAGAAGGGGCAGGAAGCGGGCGTTCATCGGATGCGGGCTCCGGCGGCGGGGGCCTTGGCGGCGGGCGGCACGGTGGGCGCGTCCTGGGCGCGCGAGCGGCGAAGGAACTGTGCAAGGCCGCCGAAGGCCGGCGACTGCACGACCAGGATCAGGGCGATCAGCGCGGCCTTCAGGATGAGGTTCATCTCCGGCGGGAAGCCCGATAGGAGAATGCCAGTGTTCATGGCCTGGATCACGAGCGCGCCGACCAAGGACAGGAGGATCGAGAAGCGCCCGCCCATGAGCGAGGTGCCGCCGATCACGACCGCGAGGATGGCGTCGAGCTCCAGCCAGAGGCCCGCGTTGTTGGCATCCGCCCCCCGGATGTCGGCGGCGGCGATGACGCCCGCGACCGAGGCGCACAGCCCCGAGGCGACATAGGCGAGGGCGACCGTCGCCTTGGCGTCGACGCCCGCCAGCGCCGAAGCGCGGCGGTTGATGCCCACGGCCTCGATCAGGAGGCCGAGCGCGGTGCGCCGCACGAGGAGCGTCGCACCGAAGGCCACGATCAGCGCGATCCAGACCGGCATGGGCAGGCCGAGAAAGGCGCCGCTGCCGATGAAGAAGAGAACGGGATCGTTGAAGGTGACGATCGTGCCGGAGGTGACGAGCTGCGCGATGCCGCGGCCCGCGACCATCAGGATCAGGGTGGCGATGATCGGCTGGATGTCGAGGACCGCGACGAGAAATCCGTTCCACAGGCCGCAGAGGAGGCCGACGCCGAGCGCGGCCACGAGCACCACGGCCGGCGGGTATCCGGCGACGGTGAGGGTCGCGGCGACGGCTCCCGCGATCGCCATGGTCGCGCCCACCGACAGGTCGACGCCCTTGGTGGCGATCACCAGCGTCATGCCGACGGCGAGCAGCATCACCGGCGCGCCGCGGTTGAGGACGTCGACGAGCGGCCCGTAGAGGCGGCCGTCGCGCGTGGCAAGGTCGAAGAAGCCGGGGAAGACGGCCCAGTTGGCGAGGAGAACGAGGAGGAGGGCCCCGATCTGGGGCGCGGCGCGGCGCAGGCTCATGCGGCATCCCTCGTGTGGCCGGACGCGATCATCGCCATGATGCCGTCGGGCGAGACGGCGGCGCCCTCGAGGTCGCCGACATGGCGTCGGTCGCGAAGGACGCGCACGCGGTCGGAATAGACGGCGATCTCCTCGAGCTCCGAGGAGATGACGAGCATGGCCATGCCGTCGCGGCACAGGTCCTCGATCAGGCGCACGATCTCGGCGTGCGCGCCGACGTCGATGCCGCGCGTCGGCTCGTCGAGGATCAGGAAGCTCGGCTCGGTGGCGAGCCAGCGGGCGAGGATCGCCTTCTGCTGGTTGCCGCCCGAGAGGAGGCGGATCGGCTTCTCGATGTCGGTGGTGCGGATGTCGAGCGCCTTCACGAAGCGCTCCGCGATGCGCACCTGCTCGCGCATGGGCAGGGGCTTGCGCCAGCCCTGGCGCGCCTGGAGGGCGAGGATGATGTTCTCGCGCACCGACAGGTCGCCGACGATGCCCTCGACCTTGCGCTCCTCCGGGCAGTAGCCGAAGCCGAGGCGGATGGCCGTGCGCGGGTTCTGGATGCGCACCGGCCTGCCGTCCACGAAGGCGCGGCCCTCGTCGGCGCGAAGCGCCCCGAAGACGAGGCGCGCCGTCTCGGTGCGGCCCGAGCCCAGCAGCCCCGCGACGCCCACCGCCTCGCCGGGATGGACCGTGAGGTCGAAGGGCTCGATCTCGCGGCGGCGGCCATAATGCTCGAAGCGCACGCGCGGCTCGCCCGTGCGCTTTTGCGCCGGGCCAGCCGGCGCGTGGGCGACGGCGGCGCGCAGCTCGCGGCCCAGCATCAGGGACACGATCTCGGCGGTCGAGGTGTCGCGGATCGCGCGCTCGCCGACTAGCTTGCCGTTGCGCAGGACGGTCGCCCGGTCGCAGACCGCGAAGACCTGGTCGAGGAAGTGGGTGACGAAGAGGATCGCAAGGCCCCGGTCGCGAAGCGCGCGCATGGCCGTGAACAGCGTTTCCACCTCGGCGGCGTCGAGGCTGGCCGTCGGCTCGTCGAGGATCAGCACCTTGCCCGACACGTCGACGGCGCGCACGATCGCGACGAGCTGCTGGATGGCGACCGACAGGGTGCCGAGCGTGGCGTTCGGGTCGATGTGGCCGAGGCCGTGCTCGGCGAGCAGCGCCTTGGCCCGCCGACGCATGAGGCCGGTGCGCGTCAGGCCCGCCCAGGTCGGCTGGCGCCCGAGATAGAGGTTCTCGGCGACCGAAAGGTTCGGCAGGAGGTTCACCTCCTGGTAGACGGTGCCGATGCCCAGGCTCTGCGCCTCGCGGCTGTCGGCGGGGTCGATGGCGCGGCCCTCGAGCTCGGCCGAGCCGCCGTCGCGCCGGTAGATGCCGGTGAGCGTCTTGATGAGGGTCGACTTGCCGGCGCCGTTCTCGCCGAGCAGCGCGTGGATCTCGCCGGCCCGAAGGGTCAGGTCGACGCCGTCGAGCGCGCGGATGCCGACGAACGCCTTGGTCAGGCCGCGGATCGCAAGGAGCGGTGGGGACATGGCTGGCACCTGAAGACAAATGTCGCATCGCCCGGAGGCAGAGGCGGTTCCGCCGGGCGGGAGCCACAAGCTCCCGGCCCGGCGGCACGGATCGGTCAGGATGACGGGGAGCTTAGTATCCCATGCCCTTCTTGGCTTCCATGACGGCCTTCGGGTCGTCCTTCTGCGTGTAGAGCTTGGACTCGGTCTGGATCCACTTCGGCGGCTCCTTGCCGTCCTTCTTGTAGGCTTCCAGCGCGTCGAAGGCGGGGCCGGCCATGTTGGGCGTCAGCTCGACCGTGGCGTTGGCCTCGCCGTTGCTCATCGCCTGGAAGATGTCCGGCACGGCGTCGATCGAGACGACCATGATGTCGCTGCCGGGCTTCAGGCCGGCTTCCTTGATGGCCTGGATGGCGCCCACCGCCATGTCGTCGTTATGGGCGTAGACCGCGCAGATGTCCTTGCCGCCGTTCTCTGCCTTGATGAAGCTCTCCATGACTTCCTTGCCCTTGGTGCGGGTGAAGTCGCCGGTCTGGGAGCGGGTAAGGCTGATGTTGTCGTGGCCCTTGATGGCCTCCTCGAAGCCCTTCTTGCGGGCGATGGCGGGCGAGGAGCCCGTGGTGCCCTGGAGCTCGACGACCTTGCAGGGCTTGGAGCCGACCTGGCCGACGAGGTAGTCGCCCGCCACCTTGCCCTCGTGGACCTGGTCCGAGGTCACGGCGGTTAGGTAGAGCGAGTCGTCCTTGGTCTCGATGTTGCGGTCGAGCAGGACCACCGGGATCTTGGCGTCCTTGGCCTCTTCCAGGACTTGGTCCCAGCCCGTGGCGACGACCGGGGCGAGCAGGATCGCGTCCACCCCTTGCGCCACGAAGGAGCGGATCGCCTTGATCTGGTTCTCCTGCTTCTGCTGGGCGTCGGCGAACTTGAGGTCGATGCCGCGCTTCTTGGCCTCCTCGCGGGTGACCGAGGTCTCGGCCGCGCGCCAGCCGGACTCCGAGCCGACCTGCGAGAAGCCGACCGTCATGCCGCTCTGGGCGAGCACCGGCGAGGCGAGAAGGGTCGCGAGCGCGAAGCCGGCGAGCGTGGAGCGAATGCGCATGAGATGAAGACCTCCCGTAGAGCCGACGCTCACCGGCCGGGCGGCCCTCCCGAGGCCCCGGCCGGCACGTTCACGAAGCGCCGGCGACCACCCGCACGTTTGAGCGGGAATAACTCATACAAAAGCCGCGCGCACGATTCTGTCAACTCCCCTGACGGTCCGATCGCGTCGCAACCTGCGCGCACGGTCCCGTGCTTCGCTGCGGCGCTTCGCATCAAGCGCCCTAGCTTACGCGCGCAACCCCCACGCGGAGCGCCCGATGCTGAACCTCTGGTACAAGAACGCCGTGATCTACTGCGTCGACGTCGAGACCTTCCAGGACTCGGACGGCGACGGGATCGGCGACTTCCGGGGGCTCATCTCGCGGCTCGACCATATCGAGGCGCTGGGAGCGACCTGCATCTGGCTGCTCCCCTTCTACCCCAGCCCCAACCGCGACAACGGCTACGACGTCGCCGACTATTACGGCGTCGACCCGCGCTACGGGACCCTCGGCGACTTCGTGGAGTTCACCCACGCCGCGCACGAGCGGGGCCTGCGTGTCCTGGTCGACCTCGTGGTGAACCACTCCTCGATCGACCATCCCTGGTTCCAGGCCAGCCGCCAGCGGGACCCGGCCTTCGAGGACTGGTACGTCTGGCGCAAGGAGAAGCCGGCCGACGCGGAAGAGGGGGTGATCTTTCCCGGCGTGCAGGAGTCCACCTGGACCTATGACCGCACGCGCCGGGAATACTACTTCCACCGCTTCTACAAGCACCAGGCCGACCTCAACATCGCCAACCCCGCCGTGCGCGAGGAGATCGAGCGCATCATCGGCTTCTGGCTGGCGCTCGGCGTCTCGGGCTTCCGCATGGACGCGGTGCCCTTCATGCTGGAGGAACTCTCGACCGCCCATTCGGGCTGGGAGCCGCATCGCTACCTGTCGGAGCTGCAGACCTTCGCCTCCTGGCGGCGGGCGGAGGCGATCCTTCTGGCCGAGGCCAATATCGAGATGCGGGAGGCGGACGACTATTTCGGCACGGGCGACCGGCTCCACGTCATCTTCAACTTCCCGCTCAACCAGAAGCTCTTCCTCGGCCTAGCCCGCAAGGACGCCTCGCCGGTGGTGGACTTCCTCAAGGCGCTTCCGGACATCCCGGCGGTCGCGCAATGGGCGACCTTCCTGCGCAACCACGACGAGATCGACCTCGGGCGTCTCGAGGAGGGCGAGCGCGAGGAGGTCTTCGCCGCCTTCGGCCCCGACAAGGGCATGCAGCTCTACGAGCGCGGCCTGCGTCGTCGTCTCGCGCCCATGCTCGGCGGCGACGCCAAGCGCCTCGCCATGGCCTTCTCGATCATGCTGGCGCTGCCGGGCACGCCGGTGATCTGGTACGGCGACGAGATCGGCATGGGCGAGGATCTGGCGCTTCCCGAACGCCATGCCGTGCGAACGCCCATGCAGTGGGACGCGACGCCGAACGGCGGCTTCTCCTCGGCCGAGCGCGGGGCCTGCGTGCGCCCGCCCGTCACCGGCGACCCGCTGGGCTTCGAGCGCACCAACGCGGAGGCCCAGCGCCTCGACCCCGCCTCGCCCCTTTCCACCGTGCGGCGCCTGATCCGCGCGCGGCGCGAGGCGGTGGAGATCGGCTGGGGCGAGGCCGAGCCGCTCGACCTCGGCACGACGGCGGTGCTGGGCCTGCGCTCGCGCTGGCGCGGCGGCGAGATCGTCACGCTGCACAACCTGTCGGACGCGCCCGCTCGCATCCGCTGGCCGAAGGGCGTCGCGCGCACCAAGCTGCATCCGCTGATCGAGGAGGGGGCCGCGCTTCTGGAGGATAAGTCCCCCGAGCTCGGCCCCTACGGCTTCGCCTGGTTCCGCGTGAAGACGTGAATGTTCACGCGCCGCCGGCGAGCGCTCATGCGCCGCCGGCGACCTCGACCTCGTCCAGTACCTCGTCCTCCTCGGCCTCCAGGGCCGGAGCCTCCGAGGGCTCGAGGCCGAAGAGGGCGGCCACGTCCGGCGCGTAGCGCAGGAGGTCGGGGCGAAGCCGCATGAGCGCGAGGTCCTTGGCCTTGGCCTCCAGCATGACGTCGAAGCGCAGGCCTTCCGCCTCGCGCATGAAGGTCGCGAACTCGAACGGGTTGCAGAAGTCGGCATGGCCCGTGAAGACCGGCGCGACATGGCGGACGGTCTTCTTCTTCGTCTTCTTGTCGACGCGCACCTGCTCGCGCAGCTCCGTGCGGGGCGAGGAGAAGTGGATCTTCGGCTGCTGGTCCTCGGGCCAGGTCTTGAGGATGGCGGCCAGCGTGTCGCGCACCGGCACCTGTCCGGGGTTGAGGCACCAGTGGTGCTGGTAGTCGAAGATGCAGCGCACGCCGGTGCGCTCGTGGATCCACAGGACGTCGGCGGCCGAGAAGCGCAGATCGTCGTGCTCCAGCACGAGACGCCGCTGCACGGGTTCGGGCAGCGTAGCCCAAGTCTCCACCCAGCGCTCGCGCGAGGCCGGCACGTCGCCGTAGGTGCCGCCGACATGGATCACGAGCACGGCCTCGGGCGGCTGCTCCATGAGGTCCAGCATCTCGGCCTGCGATACGAGGTCGGCGACCGACTTCGCGACGAGCTGGGGGTCGGGGCTGTTGAGGACGATGAACTGCGAGGGGTGGAAGGAGAGGCGGATGCCGAGCCGCCGCGCCTTGGCGCCGAAGGCCGCCAGCTCCGCCCTGGAGTCGCGAACCATCGAGTGGAACTGGGGCATGTCGGGATGGGTCGCGTAAGGCGCGATGTCCGACGACATGCGGTACATGCGGATGTCATGGCGGTCCAAGTGGTCGAGGATCGCGTCGAGATAGCCGAGCGAGACCGTGAGATGCGGTTCGCTCGCGGCCCTGCGCGCGTCGTTGCTCTTCAGGTCGTCGCGCGCCATGACCTTGACCGGGAAGCCGAGGCGCGAGGGGGCGGGGGCGACGAGCTTCATGCCGCGGCCTCCAGCTCGGGCCCGAAGCCGATCGCGTGGACGAAGTGGTTCCAGTCCGCGAGCCTGAGCGCGCCGCCCGATGCCAGGCGGTGGCCGTTGCCGTATTCCTCGCCCGCCCCGGGCGGCCGGTGCTCGGCGAGGAAGGCGATGAGGTCGCGATCCTCGCCGGTGCGGGCGGCGAAATGCACCCAGCCCTCGAGGTAGCCGAAGTTGGCGGCGATCACGATGCGGTCCTTGATGCGCGTGCGCCAGGCCTGGGCGACGAGCGGATGGATCTGGCAGGGCGAGGAGAAGGGGATCAGCGCGACCTCGGCCGAGACGCGGGGGCCGATCTTGCGCGCGGCGTCGAGCGCGGCCTTCACCTCCTCCTTGGCGGCCAGAAGCGCGGCGGTCTCGCCGTGCTCGCCGGAGAGAACGGCCTTGGCCCCATCCGCCTTGAGAAGAAGGTCCAGCGCGGCGGACGCGTCCCCGCTCGCCGTGCGGCGCGGCGCGTTGACGAGCGAGACCGCCTTGCGCAGCGCCGTGATGCCGAGGCGCCGGGCCTCCTCCATCTCCGGGAAGCCGTCCTCGTCGGCCATGTCGCCGATCAGGCCGATCGCGGCCAGCCACAGGAGGTCGGAGGTTTCTATGCCGGTCGCCTTCGCGCAGCGATAGGCGAGAAGCGAGGAGGTCGGGATCGGATCGTCCTCGATCCCGGAGATGACGCAGGCATGGGTCGGTACGCCGGTCGGCACGTGGTGGTCGATCAGAACGGTGGGGAGGCCGAGGTCGGGCAGGCGGCTCGACACGCCGAGGTCGGTGACCACGAGGCCCGTCATGGCCCGGCCGCGCAGCTCGGCGATGAACGCGTCGGAATAGGCGTTCTCGCCCTTGCCGACGATGCGCGTGGAAGGCTCCATGCCGAGACGCCGGAGGGTCTTCACGAGGATCGCGCCGGCCGACAAGCCGTCCGCGTCGTTGTGGCATGCGACGAGCGGTGAGGGGCCGAGCGCGCGCGCCGCCTCAGCGAAGGCCTCGGGCCGTTTCATGCCGGAAAAGATGCTCATGCGCTCGCGGTCCCCTGACTGTCAGGGAGCCAACGCATGGAGGCGGCGATCCGATCCGCCGCGCCCATGCGGCATGATGCAAGCGCCGTCAGCGGCCCGCGTCGGTTGTCGCGCCGCCGTCCGGGATCCGGCGCAGCGCCTCCTGCAGCTCGTCCTCCTGCGACTGCTGCGAAGCCTGGTCGGCGTCGCGGTCCTGGTTGTCGGCCTGGTCCTGCTGGTTGTCGAAGCGATCGTGCGGGATGCGGCTCATGCTCTCTCTCCTGAAGATGGGTTCCCGGCCCCAACGATCGGCCGCCGCCTTCGTTCAGGCGACTGCGAAGGTTTGACGCGAAGGCTAGGAGGCGCTTCAAGGCGCTCGTCCCCCTCGCGGAGCCCCTTCATGCAAGTCTTCGACGGCCACAACGACATCCTCCTGCGCATCCATCTCGACGAGACGGGCCAGGCCTTCCGCCAGTTCCTGGAGGGGGGGTCGGACGCCCACATCGATCTCGAGAAGGCGCGCGCGGGCGGGCTCGCGGGCGGACTCTTCGCGGTCTTTCCGCCCTCGCCCTGGCGGGGCTCCGACGGGACGCCCGACCCGATGCGCCGCGCGCCCTTCGATCTGCCCCTGCCGGCCCCGCTCGCCCATCCGTTCGGGCTCGACAGCACCGTTTCGATGATCTCGATCCTCCTGCGCCTGGAGCGCGAGTCGGGCGGGCGGCTCACGGTCTGCCGGACGGTCGCCGAGATCGAGGCGGCGATGGCCAGCGGGCGCCTTGCCGCCATGCTCCATATCGAGGGTGCCGAGGCGATCGACGCGGAGCTGAAGACGCTCGACGTGCTTCATGCCGCGGGCCTGCGCTCGATCGGCATGGTGTGGAGCCGGCACAACCATTTCGGCCACGGCGTGCCGATGCGCTTTCCCTCCACGCCCGACACCGGTCCGGGCCTGACGGAAGCCGGCCGGCGGCTGGTGAAGCGCTGCAACGAGCTCGGCATCCTCCTCGACCTCTCGCATCTCAACGAGGGCGGCTTCTGGGAGGTGGCCGAGCTCTCCGACGCTCCGCTCGTCGCCACCCATTCCAACGTCCATCGCCTATGCACGGTGAGCCGCAACCTCACCGACCGGCAGCTCGACGCGGTGGCGCGCTCGCGCGGGCTCGTCGGCCTTAACTTCGCGACCGCCTTCCTGCGCGAGGACGGGCACATGGACGCCGACACGCCGCTGGACACGATGCGTCGCCATCTCGACGCGATGCTGGAGCATCTGGGCGAGGGGGGTGTCGCGCTCGGCTCCGACTTCGACGGGGCGACGATCCCCAAGGCCATCGGCTCGGCCGCCGGCCTGCCGCGCCTTTTGGAGCACCTGTCGCAGGCGGGCTACGGCGACGCGCTTCTGGAACGCATCGCCTGGCGCAACTGGATGGACGTCCTGCGCCGCACGTTTCGCGAACCGTCCACAGCTGCCGCGCAATGAGGCTTGCCCCTTTCTTGGGCTTATCCTAGCCTTTCACGCGAACGTCACCGGGCGACAGGCCCGGTGGCCTCCGTGCCGCTCGGGAAAGGGTTCCTCGTCTTGCTCCACATGCGCTCGCTCACCGCGCGGCTTCTGGCCGGCACGCTCGTTCTCGCCGGCCTCTCGGGCCCGGCGCTCGGTGCGACCCCGGCCGACACGCTGGTGATCGCCAACACGATCGACGACCTGAAGGTGCTCGATCCCGCCGAAAGCTTCGAGTTCTCGGGCGGCGACGCGATCAACAACATCTACCGCAAGCTGGTCGAGCTCGACCCCAAGACCCTGAAGCCGGGACCGGGCGTGGCGGCGAGCTGGAGCGTGGGCGGCGACGGGCGCGTCTTCACCTTCAAGATCGCGCCGGGCCAGGTCTTCGCCTCCGGCAACCCGCTGACGGCCGACGACGTGGTCTTCTCGCTGCGCCGCATCGTGAAGCTCGACAAGACGCCGAGCTTCATCATCTCGCAGTTCGGCCTCACCAAGGACAATGTGGACCGGACGATCCGCAAGGTCGACGACGCGACGGTCGAGATCGAGACCGACAAGCCCTACGCCCCGACCTTCCTCTACAACGCGCTCACCGCCGACGTCGCCTCGATCGTCGACATGAAGACCGTGATGGAGAACGAGAGCGGCGGCGACATGGGCAACGAGTGGCTGAAGACCCACTCGGCGGGCTCGGGCCCCTACATGCTGCGCGCTTGGAAGCCCAACGAGTCGGTGCTGCTCGAGGTCAACCCGAAATGGCCCGAGGCGCCCGCCATGAAGCGCATCTTCGTGCGCCACGTGGCCGAGCCCGCCACCCAGCGTCTTCTGCTCGAGCGCGGCGATGTCGACATCGCGCGCAACCTGACGCCCGAGGACGTCGCCTCGGTGCAGGGCAACGCCGCGCTCAAGGTCGTCGACGAGCCGCGCGGGCGCATCTACTACCTCTCGGGCAACCAGAAGTACGAGCCGCTCGCCAAGCCCGGCGTCATGCAGGCCATCAAGTATCTCGTCGACTACGACGGCATGGCCTCGTCCTTCCTGAAGGGCCAGGTCATCCCGCAGCAGAACTTCCTGCCGGTCGGCTTCCTCGGCGCGGTGGACGACAAGCCCTTCAAGCTCGACGTCGCCAAGGCCAAGGAAATGCTGACCCAGGCCGGCTATCCCAACGGCTTCGACGTCGAGATCTTGGTGCGCAACGACCAGCAGCGCCTCGCCATCGCCCAGTCGCTCCAGAACACGCTCGGCCAGGCCGGCATCCGCGTTTCGATCAAGGCGGCGACGGGCTCGGAGGTGCTGTCGATCTACCGCGCGCGCAACGCGCAGCTGACGCTGGAGGCCTGGGGCCCGGACTATCCCGATCCCAACACCAACGCCTCGGTCTTCGCCTCCAACGAGAACAACTCGGACGAGGGAAACCTCGTCGGCAACCTCGCCTGGCGCAACGCCTATGCCGCGACCGAGACGACGCCGCTCGTCGCCCAGTCCGTGGTGGAGCAGGACGAGGCCAAGCGCGTCGAGCTCTACCACCGCATGCAGGAGATCAGCCGCAACTCCTCGCCCTTCGTGATGATGTTCCAGCAGATCGCCCAGAACGCGATGGCCAAGGACGTGGAGGGCTTCAACAGCGGCGGCGCCGTGTCCTCGGCCTTCTACTACGTGGTGACCAAGGCCGCGAAGTAAGGCATCCCGCATGACGATCCTGCCGGGCGACGAACTCGCCGCCGAACAGGTCGCCGAGGAGCGGACCGGGGGCGGGCACGCGGGGCGCATCGCCTCGCGTCTCCTCAAGACCCTGTTCAGCCTCCTCGTCACCCTGTTCGGTCTGGTGCTCGTCACCTTCGCCATCGCCCGGCTCGTGCCGATCGATCCCGTGCTGGCGGTGGTGGGCGAGCGGGCGACCGCCGCGCAGTACGAGGCGGCGCGCACCGAGCTCGGGCTCGACCAGCCGATTCCCGTGCAGTTCGCGCGCTATCTCGGCGAGGTGGCGCGCGGCGACTTCGGGCGCTCGGTCACGACCTCGCAGCCCGTTCTGGACGACGTGCTTCGCGTCTTTCCCGCAACGCTGGAACTGGCGACGCTGGCGACGCTGCTCGGCGTCCTCCTCGGCGTTCCGGCGGGCGTCGTCGGCGCGGTGAACCAGGGGCGCTGGCCCGACCATGTCCTGCGGGTCGTCGGGCTGCTCGGCTATTCCATGCCGGTCTTCTGGCTGGGCCTCGTTGCGCTTCTTCTCTTCTACGGGCATCTGGGCTGGACCGGCGGACCGGGACGGCTGGATGTGGCCTTCGAGCTCTCCTACGAGTTCGACGTGACGCCCCGCACCGGCTCGATCCTCGTCGACTCCGCCCTGTCGGGCGCCTGGGACGTGTTCCGCAACGCCCTGTCGCACATCGTCCTGCCGGTCTGCGTGCTCGGTGCCTATTCCATGGCCTATATCAGCCGCATGACGCGCTCCTTCATGCTGGAGCAGCTCGGCCAGGAATACGTCACCACCGCCCGCGTGAAGGGCGTCTCGGAGCGGCGCGTCGTCTGGGTCCACGCGCTCGGCAACGCCGCCGTGCCGCTCATCACCGTGATCGCGCTCTCCTACGCCGCGCTGCTGGAGGGCTCGGTCCTCACCGAGACCGTCTTCGCCTGGCCGGGGCTCGGCCTCTACATCACGCAGGCGCTGTTCGCCGCCGACCTCAACGCCGTGCTCGGCGGCACGCTCGTGATCGGCTGCGCCTTCATCCTCCTCAACATCCTGTCCGACCTCGTCTACACGCTGGTCGACCCGAGGGCCCGATGAGCCTTGCCCCCGCACAGCCCCGCGGCCTGCGCGCCTGGCTGACCACCGACACGCCCCACTCGCGCCTCCAGGCGCGGCTCGTCTCGGCGGCGGCGGCCGCGCGCGAGCTTCTCGCCAATCCGCTCGCCGTCGCGGGCCTCATGATCGTCGCCGCGCTCGTCCTGATGGCGCTCCTGGCGCCCTGGCTCGCGACGCACGACCCCAACGCGCAGAACCTTGCCCTCCGCCTCCAGCCCCCCGGGGCCGACGGGCACTGGCTGGGCACGGACGAGCTCGGCCGCGACATCTGGAGCCGCCTCGTCTTCGGCTCGCGCGTCACGCTCCAGGTGGTCGCGCTCGTCGCCGTCACCGCGCCGGTCTTCGGCCTGCTCGTGGGCACCGTGTCGGGTACGCTCGGCGGTTGGACGGATCGCGTCCTGATGCGCGCGACCGACATCTTCCTCGCCTTTCCCCGCCTCATCCTCGCGCTCGCCTTCGTGGCCGCGCTCGGCCCCGGCATCCTCAACGCCATCCTCGCCATCGCGCTCACCGCCTGGCCGCCCTATGCGCGCGTCGCGCGCGCCGAGACGCTGACCGTTCGCCGTTCCGACTTCATCGCCGCCGCGCGCCTGCAGGGGGCGGGCACGCCGCGCATCGTTCTCGGCCATATCGTGCCCTTGTGCCTTCCGTCCGTGATCGTGCGCGTCACGCTCGACATGGCGGGTATCATCCTGACCGCCGCCGGCCTCGGCTTCCTCGGGCTCGGCGCGCAGCCCCCGCTCGCCGAATGGGGCGCCATGATCTCGACCGGCCAGCAGTTCCTCCTCAGCCACTGGTGGGTCCCGACCATTCCCGGCATCGCCATCCTCCTCGTCAGCCTCGGCTTCAACCTGATCGGCGACAGCCTGCGCGACGTTCTCGATCCGCGGAGCGCCAAGCGTTGAGCGAGCCGCTTCTCCAAGTCGAGAACCTGCGCGTGTCCTTCGAGACGCGGCGCGGCCCCGTCGAGGCCGTGCGCGGCGTCTCCTTCGCTTTGGGGCGCGAGCGCGTCGGCATCGTCGGTGAATCGGGGTCCGGCAAGACGATGACGGGCCGCGCGCTCCTGCGCCTCGTGCGCCCGCCCGGGCGCGTCGCGGCCGACCGCATGGCGCTCGGCGATACCGACCTCGCCCGCCTGTCCGAGCGCGAGATGCGCGCGGTGCGCGGGCGGCGCGTCGCCATGATCCTGCAGGACCCGAAATACTCGCTGAACCCCGTGATGCGCGTCGAGCGCCAGCTCGGCGAGGCGCTGGACGCTCACGGCCGGCTCGGGCGCAAGGAGCGCCGCCGGCGCATGGTGGAGATGCTGCGCGAGGTCGCGATCCGCGATCCCGAGCGCGTGCTCGCCGCCTATCCGCACGAGCTGTCGGGCGGCATGGGCCAGCGCGTCATGATCGCCATGATGCTGATTCCCGAGCCCGAGATCCTGATCGCCGACGAGCCGACCTCGGCGCTCGACGTGACGGTCCAGCTCGACGTCCTCGCCATCCTCGACCGGCTCGTGCGCGAGCGTGGCATGGGGCTCCTGTTCATCAGCCACGACCTGCGCCTCGTCTCGACCTTCTGCGACCGCGTACTCGTCATGTATGCGGGGCGCATCGTCGAGGAGATCGAGGCCAGCCGCCTTCACGAGGCGCAGCACCCCTACACGCGCGGGCTTCTCGCCTGCCTGCCGCGCATCGGCGGCGGCAAGGGGGACCTGCCGGTCCTGCGGCGCGACACCGTGTGGGCCGCCGCATGAGCGCTTCGCCCCGCATCGTGGTCGAGAACCTTTCGGTCGCCTTCGGCACGGGCCGCGCGCGCGTCGAGGCGGTGAGCGGCGTGTCGCTCGCCGTACCCGCCGGCGCCTCGTTCGGGCTGGTCGGCGAATCGGGCTCGGGCAAGTCGACGGTCCTGCGCGCGATCTGCGGGCTCGCACCGGTGACGGGCGGCCGCATCCTGATCGACGGCGAGGAGATCCGCGGGCGTCGCGGCCGCGAGTTCGCCGCGCGCGTCCAGATGGTCTTCCAGGACCCCTACGGCTCGCTCCATCCCCGCCACACGATCGACCGCATCCTCTCCGAGCCGCTCGCGATCCACGGCCTGGGCGACCGCGACCGGCGCGTCGGACAGGCGATGGCGGACGTCGGCCTGCCGGCCTCCTTCCGCTTCCGCCTGCCGCACCAGCTCTCGGGCGGCCAGCGGCAGCGCGTGGCGATCGCCCGCGCGCTGATCCTCGGGCCCCCCATCCTCCTTCTCGACGAACCGACCTCGGCGCTCGACGTGTCGATCCAGGCCGAGGTCCTGAACCTCCTGTCGCGGCTGCGGCGCGAGCGGGACCTGACCCTTCTCTTCGTCAGCCACGATCTGGCCGTCGTCGACCACATGTGCGAGCGGGCGCTCGTCCTGCGCGGGGGGCGCGCGATCGAGGAGCTGGACGCCGAGGCGCTGGCGCAGGGGCGCGTCGAGAGCCCCTATGCCGCCGAGCTCGTACGCGCCGCCGAGGGGTTCCGCCGCCCGGCGCCCTGATCGGCCGGGCGCGGCCAGGTTAACGAAGTTTTAAGGTAATTCCGGGGGAACGCCGCGTCGGCGCCGACGTTGAAACGTGGCCGAAACGTGACGGTGCTATGCCTCTCGCCGTTCGGGAAGAGGAACCCCAGAAATGCGCATCGAGACCATGGTCGCCCTGTTCGTGAACGTCACCGCTCTCGCGCTGCTGGGGGCGGTCGGAACGGTCGCGGCCGCGATCCTCCTTCCCTGACGGGGGTGCTCCCGGCCGCATTGCCGCGCGCGCGTCCGGCCCTGTCCGGCGCGCCGACGTCTCAGGTGAGCTGAGACAGGAACACGACGTCGGCAATCGGCCGGCGAACCATGCCCCAATCGCGAAAGCTCACGGCCTCGATCGTCTTGCGCTCGAGCTCGATCACCTCGACATGGCGCGGATCGTCGCGAATGGTCTGGAACAGGGCGTTCACGCTCGCTGTCGGGCCCTCGAGAATCTGCATGATGCGGTCGCCCTCGAAGGCGATGCAGCCGCTGATGCCCGCCGCCAGGTTCTTGGCGCGGAAGTGCCCGATCTCGTCGAGAAGCTCGGCCATGCTGGTGTCGGGACCGAGGCGGCTGACATAGGAAAGATGCAGAAGCGTCATGACGCGATGCGGCGCTGACGGGCCGCGAGCGTTGGCGGACGCGCAAACCGGCCCGCGCATGGTCGGAAGGCGTCGGGAGAGGCGGTGCGGCGCGGCCGTGTCCGGCTTAAGCGCTTGCACATCCTCCGGTTTTCGGACTCTAGAAGAAGGCGCATCGTCGTCATGTGCGCCAAAGCCCCTGATCGGGTGCATGGTTCCCCATACCCGGGGAGCATCCTCAAGTTTTTCGGCAGAGCCTCGCCAGCGTGAGCCGGGACAGTCCTGTCGCATGAGATCGCGCCCCCGCCGCCCGCATCGCTTCGCTCATGCGGAGGCTTCGCACGGCGCCGTGGCGCCGGGCTGGCGGGGACCGGACCGGGCGCGCGGCCACCCGGTCCGAAGCGGCCGACCGGCCGGACGGGGAAGGGGCCTCAGCGCGCGTTCTGGCGAACGCGCAGGTAGGCCTCGATCGTCGGGGCGACGCCGTGCTCCCAGAGCGAGCGCACGAAGCCCGAGAAGAGCGGAGCGTAGACCGGGTCGGAGCCGAGGTCGCCGAACACGTCGCGCAGCTCCAGGAAGCGCGCCGGGTTCTCGCGCGCCTCCAGGGCCGTGCGGTTCAGGAGGTCCCAGTTCGGGTCGTTGGGCTCGACCGGCGTGCCGTCCTCGAGCGTTCCCGCGCAGTAACGGCACCACAGCGCGCTGACGAGCGCGAGGCCCGACACATCCTTGCCTCGACCCAGAAGCTCGCGCACCGCCGGCAGCACGAATTTCGGCTGGCGGTTGGATCCGTCGAGGCAGAGGCGCCGGATCGTGTCGCCGATCGCGGGGTTGGCGAAGCGGTGGGTGATGCTCGCAAGGTAGTCCTCGCGGCTGACGCCCCGGATCTCCGGCGAGGCCGGCAGGAGGAAGCCCTCCTCGACGTCGCGGAAGAAGCGCGACACGAGATCGTCGCGCATGGCCTCGTGCGCATAGGTCAGCCCGATCAGCGCCGCCGGATAGGCGATCGTGGCGTGGCCCGCGTTGAGGATGCGCAGCTTCATCAGCTCGTAGGGGGTGACATCCTCGACGAAGGTCACGCCGACGCGCTCCAGCGCCGGGCGGCCGGCGGAGAACGCGTCCTCGATCACCCACTGCATGAAGGGCTCGCAGAAGACCGGGCGGCGGTCCTCGATGCCGTCCTTCGCCAGGCTCTCGATCTGGGCCATCGTGGTGGCCGGCGTGATGCGGTCCACCATCGAGTTCGGGAAGCGGATCGCCTCCGCGACATGGGCCGCGAGGCCCGCGTCGACGCGCTCGGCCAACCCGTGCACGAGGCGGCGCGTCAGGTCGCCGTTATGGGGAAGGTTGTCGCAGCACAGGACCGTGAAGGGCGGCGCGCCCGAGGCGTGGCGGTCTGCGATGGCGGCGAGGATCAGGCCGAACACGGTGCGCGCCTCGGCCAGATTCGCCGCATCCGCCTGGAGGTCGGGATGGTCGAGGTTCGGGTGGTCGCCCGACAGGTAGTAGCCGCCCTCGGTGATGGTGAGCGAGACGATGCGGGTCTGCGGGTCGGCAAGGGCGCGCAGGATGCCCGGCCGGTCGCCCGGCTCGACGAGACGGTGGATCGAGCCGATGACGCGCGTCTGGCGGTGTCCCTCGTCGACCTCGGTCACGGTGAACAGGGCGTCCTGCGCCTGCATGTCGGCAAAGGCCGGCGCGTCCTCGGCGCGCACGCTGACGCCCGTGATGCCGAAGGACAGGTCGCCCCCCGCCTCGAACAGGTCGTCGAGATAGACGCACTGGTGCGCGCGGTGGAAGTTGCCCACGCCGAAATGGACGATGCCGCCGCCGAGCCGGCTTCGGTCGTAGCCGGGCGTGCGGCAGGACAGGTCGCGAAGGGTGGCTTGGGACAGAACGGTCAAGGAAGGTCCTCCCGGGAGGTGGTGAGCGGCGCGTTGTCTGGCCGCGCCTTCTAGAGGGTGTTTCGCCCCTTGGATAGCGCAAGGGCCGGCGCGCCCCGCCTATGGGGCGAAGCGCGTGCGTCGGCGCCAGATTGGCGGGCGAGGCGGCGTTTGTCGACGGCCCTCGCGGATGGGGAAGGGGCCTTTCCGCCGCCGGGGCGCAGCTCAGCCGATGGTGGAAGCGTTCAGCGAATCGCGCACGCGCAGGATGGCCTGCCGCAGCCGGCCGAGCTCCGCCATGCTTTCACCGGTCGCGGTCGCGATCTCCGGCGGGATCGCCCAGGCGCGCTCGCGCAGGGTCTGGCCCTCTGGCGTCAGCGTCACGTCCACGACCCGCTCGTCGCGCGTCGAGCGCGTGCGCCGCACAAAGCCGGCCGCCTCCAGCCGCTTCAGGAGCGGCGTCAGGGTGCTGGAATCGAGCAGCAGCAGGTCGCCGAGGCTGCCGACCGTCTGCGGCTCGGTCCGCCACAGGATGCTGAGCACGAGGAACTGCGGATAGGTGATTCCGAGCGCGTCGAGCTTGGGCTTGTAGAGGCGGTTGAACGCATGCGCCGTGGAATACACCGCGAAGCAGAGCTGCTCGTCCAGCTGGAACGAGGACTGATCGGTCATGGCAACTCCAAGGAGGCGTCTTCGCAAGGTTCGTGGCGCCAGAACCATGACATAGATCGATGCTTGTTACGATCCATAACCTCGCCTTAAAGAACGGCGTCCAACATAACCTTGTAACCGTTTTCGCTTTCGACGTGCGGCTCCGTGCCGAGCGAGTGGGCCATGGCGCGAATCAGCTTGCTGCCCATGCCGGTGCCGCTTCCGCGCCCGGCCGCCGCGGCCGGGCCGCCCCCGTCGTCCTCGACCGTCAGGCGGAAGCGCGAGGCGTCGGCGCTGGCGCGCACGCGCACCTCGCCCGCTTCCTCCGGTCCGTAGGCATACTTGCAGGCATTGCCGACGAGCTCGGCGACGATCACCCCGACCGACACCGCCCGGTCCGTCGCGAGGCGGAACGGCGCGCAATCGACCCGGATCGTGCGGGAGGCGCCGGGCGTCGACCACGTGGCCTCGAGCTCTGCGGCCAACGCCTCCAGATAGTCCGCCATGTCCACGGTTCCGATGTCGTCGGAGCGGTAGAGGCGGCGATGGACCTGGATGATCGCGCCGATGCGCTGCTGCGTGTCGCGAAGCGCCGCGCGCGTCTCCGCATTGTCGGTCTCGGCTGCCTGCATGCGCACGAAGGCCGAGACGATGGCGAGGCTGTTGGCGACGCGGTGGTTGGCCTCCTTGAGAAGGGCCTCCAGCCGCTCGTGGCTGACGCGCAGCAGGGCCTCGGCCTCGTCGCGCTCCCGCACGAGCGCGGCGCGGTCGAGGACCTGGCGGAACGACGAGGCGAGGAGGTCGAAGAAGTCGTCGCCCAGCGCCTTCACGACGTAGTCGGCCGCGCCCGCCTTCAGCGCGGCCACGGCCACGCGGCTCTCGTCGGAGCCCGTGACGTAGACCACCGGCGGCGCGTCGGCGCGCGCGCGGATGCGCTCCAGGGTCTCGAGACCGTCGAGGCCCGGCATGTAGTGGTCGACCGCCACGAGGTCGTAGCCCGTGCCGTCGTCGAGCCGCTCCAGGCCCTCCAGGCCGCCGCCCGCACCCACGATCTCGTA
Source organism: Aureimonas sp. AU4 (assembly GCF_001463765.1). GTDB lineage: Bacteria > Pseudomonadota > Alphaproteobacteria > Rhizobiales > Rhizobiaceae > Aureimonas. Next base: position 33,277 of record NZ_BBWK01000014.1, read on the forward strand.
GCCGCGCCGGCCGAGCGCGCGGCGCACGAGCCGGCGCAGGCCCTCGTCGTCGTCGATGAAGAGGATGCGCGCGAGGGGGCGCGGCGCGTCGTCAGGCATCGACCGCCGGCATCTGCATGACCGACAGGAACAGGCCGAGCTGCCGGATCGCCTGGGCGAAGCTCTCGTAGTTCACGGGCTTGGTGATGTAGACGTTGGCGCCCAGATCGTAGCAGCGCTGGATCTCGACCTTATCGTCGGTGGTGGTGAGCACCACGACCGGCGTGCGGCGCAGGGCGCTCGCCTCGCTCTTCATGCGCTGCAGGATGTCGATGCCGCTCATGTCGGGCAGGTTGAGGTCGAGCAGCACCAGGACCGGGTGCCCGCGCGCGGGGCCGTCCACGTCCTCGAAGAGATAGCGGAGCGCGCTCGTGCCGTCCGTGAAGTGCCGGATGGGATTGGCGACGCCCGCGCGCCGGATGTTCTTCTCGATCAGGCGGGCATGGCCCTCGTCGTCCTCGACCATGACGATCGTGACGGATTGCTGTGCGCTCATGACGGCCTCGAAGTCTCGCCGGACGGGGTGATCCGTCTCATGGAAAGGCGAAAGGTCGCACCCTCGTCAAGGGCGGACCGGCAGCTGATGGTTCCGCCGAGGCGATAGGCCTGCGCCCGGACGTGGGCCAAACCGATGCCCTCGCCCGGCTGGTCCTGGGGGCCCGAGCGGCGGAAGAGGTCGAAAATGCGCTCGTGATCCTTGGGGTCGATGCCGCGCCCGTTGTCCTCGAACTCGAATACGGCGCGCTCGCCCTCCACGTGGCCGCGCACGCGGATCAGCCCGGCGCGCCCGGGCTTCAGGTACTTGACCGCGTTCTCCATGAGGTTCGAGACGATCTGCTCGACGCCCACCCGGTCGCTGACGACGGTCGGCAGCGGCCCGATCTCGACGTGGGCGCCGGTCTCGGTCAGGCGGTGCTGGAGGCTCGCCTCGACGCCGCGCACGAGCTCGCCCATGTCGATCGGCTCGGGATTGATGGTGCGTCGCCCCTCGCGCGACAGGCGCAGGATCGCGTTGATGAGGCGGTCCATCTTGGCGGTGGAGGCGCGGATGAAGCCGATCGCCTCGGGCAGGTCCTCGGCTGCGGCCAGCCGGGCCTCTTCGTTCAGGAGTTCGGGCGCCTCGGTCTCGACGCGGCGCACCATGTCCCCGAGCAGGCCCGTGGCCGCCTCCAGCTCGCCCGTGAAGCCCATGATGTTGACCAGCGGCGAGCGCAGGTCGTGGCTGACGATATAGGCGAAGCGCTGGATCTCCTCGTTGGCGCGCATGAGTTCGGCCGTGCGCTCCTCCACGGCTCCCTCGAGATCGTCGTTGAGAAGGCGCAGCCGCTCGCTCGTGTCGGCGAGCGCGCGCACGTTGCGCCGCGTCAGCCAGATCGTGGCGCCCGCCAGCGCCAGGAGGGCGGGCAGCGCCAGCGCGATCACCGCCACCGACCAGCGCAGGTTCAAGGTCTCGCGCGCCGAGCGCTCGGCCAGAAGCGCGCGCTCGCGCTCGATCAAGGCCGCGATCTCCTCGCGCACCTGTCGCACGGGCGGCAGGTTGCGCGCGAGGCTGAAGCTGGGTGGAAGCGAGGGCTGCGCGCGTCGCTCGGCGATCTCGGCCCGCAGGAAGTCGACATGGGCTCGGGCGGCGGCTTCCAGCGTCTCGACGCGGGCGACCTGGTTGAGGTTGTCGGCCACGAGGAGCTTCAGCTTCAGAAGGGCGGGGTCGAGTTCGGCCGCGGTCGCCTCGAAGGCCTTCGCGAACTCCTCGTCGGGATCCAGCAGGAAACCGCGCTGCGTGGTCTCGGCGCGCTCGGTCAGGGTGCGCACCTCGTTGGCGGCGAGTTCGACCTGCAGCGAATGGCTGGCCAGGCGCCCCGCCTCCTGCGTGCGCAGGACGAGCCACGCGGTGGCCGCCACCAGAAGGATCAGGACCGCGAAGCCGGCGGCGAGACCCGCGAGCGTGCCGCGACCGAAGCGCGTCACGGCGCGCGCCCCGCAAAGGCGTGCGGCAGGCCGTAGAGGCCTTCCACGCCCGCGTCGAGATGCGCCTCGATCCAGGCGAGGTCCGCCTCGGACAGAGGATCGTAGCGGATCGGGCGGAAGGGGCGGATCTCCTGTCCCTTGTAGGTGTCGACCGGCCGGAAGGGCTCGGCCGGCGCAAGGCCCGCCGCCTCGCCCAGGACGCGTATCACCGCTTCGGGCTCGCGCCGGAGCGTCTCGTAGGAGAGAAGGACGAGGTTGGGCGCGCGCTCCTCGAGGCCGGCCCAATGGGCGAGCTTGGCGCGGCGCTTGGCCAGCGGCCCGGCGAAGCGCGAGCCGGTGAGGGGATCGCGCTCGTGCAGCATCTCGCGCCCGCGCATCGGGTGGCGCTCGTCGATGCCCCCGACATGGTCGTCCCAAGTGCTGTGCCATTCCGTGCGGATGAAGCGCGAGAAGTCCAGCGCCTTGATGTCGGGATGGGCATGCCAGGGCTGGCGGTGGAGGCTGCGCAGCCAGTCGAAGGCGTCGCGCGCGATCACCACCACGAGGACGTCGGGGCCGAACAGGACCTGGTCCGGCACGAACCAGTGCTTGAAACCGTAGCGCTCCGAGAAGAGGTCGGCCCCGAGGTTTCGCTCGACCAGCCGCGCGAGCGCGTTGGTTCCCGAGCAGCGCTGGCCGTAGATCTGGATGTGACGGGCAGGCTCCATGCCGCGCCGCAGGACCCGCAACCCCGGCAGCGCGTCGCGCCAGGGCGCGGCGGGAGCGACCGGGGCGGGGAAGGGCGGCGGGGAAAGCGAGATCAGGTCCATCGGAGCGGTTTAGGTGGCCTCCTCCGCGCTTCTTCAAGGGGTGGCTGCGGTAAGGCTGACGTAGCGTTGCCGCGGAGCCGCAGTTCCCGGGTTCGAATTCCTCGGACAAATTCGGGCGGGAACCGGGTTCGGCGGTTTCCCTGCGCGGCGGTTCGCTGTATCGGGAGCCATCGACGGCGGACCCGGGACGTGGCCGTGCGTCGCACCGTCGCAACACGGAAGGACCTGCGCCATGACCATCCAGGGCGAACAGATCATCGGCCGCCAGATCGCGCGCGGAACGGAAGGCGCGATCCACGGCATCGAGGCGGCGACCGGCCAGACGCTGCAGCCCGCCTTCGGCGGCGCCACGCAGGCCGATCTCGAGCGCGCCTGCCAGTTGGCGGACGAGGCGTTCGATCCCTATCGCGCGCTGCCGGCCGAGCGCCGCGCCGCGTTCCTGGAGGCGATCGCGGACGAGATCCTCGCGCTCGGCGACGAGCTGATCGAGCGCTGCTGCGCCGAGAGCGGCCTGCCGCGCGGACGCATCGAGGGCGAGCGCGGCCGCACCATGGGCCAGCTGCGCCTCTTCGCATCCGTGCTGCGCGACGGCGGCTATCTCGACGCGCGCGTCGATCCCGCCATGCCCGAGCGCCAGCCGCTGCCGCGCGTCGACCTTCGCCTGCGCAACGTGCCGGTCGGGCCGGTCGCCGTGTTCGGCGCCTCCAACTTCCCGCTCGCCTTCTCGGTGGCGGGCGGCGACACGGCCTCGGCGCTCGCCGCCGGCTGCCCGGTCGTGGCCAAGGCCCACTCGGCCCATCCCGGCACATCGGAGCTGGTCGGGCGCGCCGTTCTGGCGGCGGCCCAGCGCTGCGACATGCCGGAAGGCGTCTTCTCGCTGCTGTTCGATTCGAGCCGCCGCATCGGCCAGGGCCTCGTCGCCGACCACCGCATCAAGGCCGTGGGCTTCACCGGCTCGCGCGGCGGCGGCACGGCGCTCATGAAGATCGCGGCCTCGCGCCCCGAGCCGATCCCGGTCTATGCCGAGATGAGCTCGATCAACCCGGTCTTCCTGTTTCCGCAGGCGCTCGAGGCGCGCGCCGAGGGTATCGCCAAGGGCTTCGCGGCCTCGCTCGTGCTCGGCGCCGGCCAGTTCTGCACCAATCCGGGCCTCGTGATCGCGGTCGAGGGTCCCGCGCTCGACCGCTTCGTCAAGGCCACCGGCGAGGCGCTCGCGGCGCTTCCGGCCAGCGTGATGCTGACGCCCGGCATCCACAAAGCCTTCGAGCAGGGCGTCGCCCAGCTCGCCGGCCATGCGGGCGTCGAGACCGTGGCGCGCGGCCAGGAGGGCGGCACCCTTCGCGGCCAGGCGGCCTTCTTCGCCGTCGACGCCGAGGGCTTCCTCGCCGACCCGGTGCTGCAGGAGGAGGTCTTCGGCGCCTCGTCGCTTCTCGTGCGCTGCCGCGATGCGGCCGAGATGCGCCGCGTCGCCGAGCGCCTCGAGGGCCAGCTCACCGCCGCGCTCCATATCGAGCCCGCCGACCACGAGGCGGCGCGTCCGCTGCTGCCGCTTCTGGAGCGCAAGGCCGGCCGCATCCTCGTCAACGGCTTCGGCACGGGCGTCGAGGTCAGCCACGCCATGGTGCACGGGGGACCGTTCCCCGCGACCGCCGACGGCCGCTCGACCTCGGTCGGCTCCAAGGCGATCGAGCGCTTCCTGCGCCCGGTCTGCTACCAGGACATGCCCGACGACCTCCTGCCGCCGGCCCTCCAGAACGCGAACCCGGAGCGCCTGTGGCGCCGGGTCGACGGTGTCCTGACCCAGCCCTCCGCATGAGGGAGACGGCGGGGCGGGACAACCTGCCGCCCCGCTTCCACCCCGACCGCCTGGGCGACCACCCGCTGGTGGCCCAGGCCTCGACCCTGCGCGGCGGCGACTTCGGCCGCGCGCCTGTGGCGGTCGCCATCCCCGCGATGAACGAGGCGGAGCGCATCGGCCGAACGCTGGAGGCGCTGGACGGCGAGCTTCAGCCCGGCGACGCCGTGGTGGTGGTGGTCAACAACTCGCAGGACCGCAGCGCGGACCTTGCCCGCCGGCACCTTGCGACGCGGCGCCGGCCCTTTCTCCTGATCGATCTCGCCTGGCGCGGCGCCAGCGGCTCCGCCCCGCTCGCCCGTCGCCTCGCGCTCGAATGCGCCGCCGCGCTGAGCCCGCAGGCCCACCTCCTGTCGCTCGATGCCGACACGCTGGTGCGCCCGCTCTGGCGCGCGAGCTACGAGGCGCTGTTCGCGCAGGGCTTCGACCTCGTGTGCGGCGGCATCGGCTTCGTGCCCGAGGAGGCGGCGCTCCTGCCCGAGGGCGATCCGGAGGCCGAGCGCGTCCTGCGCGAGGCGCGCGCGGCGAGCCGCGAGGCCGAGGCCCTGATCGACCCCGATCCCGACAATCCCTGGCCGCACCACGGCAATATCGGCGGCGCCAACTTCGGCCTGCGGGCGGGTGCCCTTGAGCGCGCCGGTGGCCTTCCCCACGTGCCCTCGGCCGAGGACCGCGAGCTTCTGCGCCGCGCTCGCGCCCATGGACTGCGGGTGCGCTTTGCGGGCGATCCTTGCGTCTGGACCTCGCCGCGCCTCGGCGGGCGCGCGCGCGGCGGCCTGTCGGACGAGCTCGCCCGATCGCGCCGCGAGGAGGACCCTTTGGTGGACGAGGCGCTGGAGCCGGCCGAGCAGCTCGAGCTGCGCATCCGCAGCCGCCGCGCTTGTCGCCTGGCCGACGCGGAAGGGCGCGCCGCGCTTCTGCGCGAGCTGGAGCTACCCCCCGGCGATGCGGAGGCCCTGCAAGGCGCAAGCCCCGGCGAAACCTGGCTCGCCGCCGAGGACGCGAGCCCGAGGCTGCGCCGGCGCCGGTTGCGCCGCTCCGAGCTCGCCCGCCATCATCCCGATCTCGTCGCCCTGCGCGACCGCCTCAGGCAAGCCGCTCGAGAAGGTCGAGACGAAACCCTTCCGCACGCCGCTCGGACCTGACGGGCCGCCAGCCGCCGGCCGCGCTCGCCCGCAGGAAGTCGGCGGCGGCGTCGCCGTCGAGCGGCGTTCCCGTGGGGCCGAGATAGTTCACGAGAAGGCAGAGCGCGCCGGGCGGGGCGTTGCGCGTCGCGCGCGAAAGCAGCGCTGCGATCTCGCGCTCGTCGAGGAAATACAGCATCTCCGACACGACCAGGAGATCGAACGGCTCGTCCGGGAAGCCCTCCGGCATCCGTCCCTGCCGGAACGAGGCGCCGGGCAGCGAGGCGTGGGTCTGCCGGGCGCGCTCCACGATGCCGGGATCGAGGTCGATGCCGAGGATATTGCGTACTGCGCCCGACGCCAGGAGACGCGCCGCGAGAAAGCCCTCGCCGCAGCCGAGCTCCAGCCCGCGCGCGCCGCGCCATGGGCCGAGAAACGCCGCCGCCGCCTCGCGCTTGGCGAGCTCGTAGGGGCGGTCGCGCACGCCCCAGAAGTCGCGGCCGCCCTGGTAGATCCGGCTGAAATGCTCGGCGTCCGGCGGCGAGCCGGGCATGGGTGACCAGAACACGGATTCCGAGCCGGCGAGGTGATGATCGAGAAACCAGTCGGGCAGGCCGAAGCCTTCGGGATCGTCGAGGATCAGGGTGCCGCCCTGCGTCTCGTGGCGCGCGATCGCCCGGCGCTTGCGGTCCAGCGGGGCCGCGAGGCGGAAGGGGTGAAGGCCAGCGGCCGGGATCTCGTCCTCGGCGCCGTGGCGGAGCGACCAGATGGGGTAGAGGATAAGGCGGATGCCGGGCATGAGCGCCTGGACGCGCGTACCGAGCTCCGCCGCCGCCTCGTGGTCGGGATGGGGATCGAAGACGGGCGTCGTCATGAGAGCGGTCGCGCCGAGCTCTTCGCAGAACCGCGCGACGGCCGCTGCGGCGTCCGTGAACCCGTCTGCCCAGCGCGAGCCTCCATCGGGCAGGGACAGGCGCAGGACACGTGCGGCGCCCGCGCCCAGTTCCTCCATCGCCGCCTGCTGCTCGGCCCGCCGCCGCTCGGCGATGCGCGCGGGCGGCCAGGAAGGCGAGCCGCGATGCGAGCCCTCGCCGTCGGTCAGGGCCACGAGGCCGATCGGGCGCCCGGCCGCTGCCGCCGCCGCGATCATCGCCGAGGCCCCGATGCTCTCGTCGTCGGGGTGGGGCGAGATCACCACGAGCCCGCCGGGGCCGACGAGGTCGAGCGGATCGGCCGGCGGCGCGTCGTGCTGCCTTTGTGTCCAGTCCCCGTAGCGCATCAGCCAAGGAGGTCCGGCAGGCGACGGCTCAGTCGGCGCGCCTGGTCGAGCAACAGCGCGTCCGGGTTCGCCTGGCGCAGGTAGACGGCCAGATCCCGCATGATCCGCTCGGCGGCATGGTCCTCGTGGAAGGCGGGCAGGCCGAGGCCGCGCTGGACGAGTTCGATGACGTCGAGCGCCGCCTTCTCGACGCGCAGCCGCGCAAGGGCGGCGAAGGATACGGCCAGCTCGGCATCCACCGAGGCGGTCTCCACGGCTTCCGCCGCCGCCTCGACGTTCAGCCGGGCGTCGCGCGCGGCCATGATCGCCTCGCCGACCCGCGCCGACTGGAGGGGATGCTGGAGCCGTTCGCTGGCGGTCAGCTCGGCGGCGAGGATCTCGACGAGGCGCTCCACCGCGCCGAGCTGTGCGGCGGCGCAGCGCCAGATGCCGCCGACGAAGAAGGGCTCGCGCCGGTAGTCGCCGGGGGCGCCGACCCGCGCGGCGCTCTCGTCGATGGTCAGGCCCTCGAAGCGAAAGGTGCCCGAGCGCGAGCCGCGCATGCCGCCCATGCGCCAGGGAGCGCCGTCCTGTCGCTCGGGATCGTCGACCGGCAGGAGAAGGAGATGCGAGACGCGCGCCTCGTCCTCGTAGGGAACGAGCGCGAGGCCGACGAGGCCGAGGCCCGAGGCGTAGCGCTTGGCGCCCGAAAGCCGGAGTTCACCCGAGTCCGCGCCCGAGACCGCGAAGCGCGGCTCGGTGTCGGCGCCCCACACCCCGAGAAGCGTACCCGCCCGCACGCTCGCCAGGACATGCCGCTTCTGCGCCTCGCTGCCGTAGAGGGCGACGAGCTGCAGAGCGTTGAGATGGCCCTCCAGAAGACGACCGAGGCTGAGATCGGCCCCGCCGATCCGGGCGAGAAGGCGCAGAACCGTGCGCCAGGGCGGATCGTAGCGGTAGCCCTCGGCGGTTTCCCGCGCCGCAACGTCGAGAAGCCCGGCCTCGCGCAGAACGGCAAGGCCCGCTTCGGGCGCGTCCTCGACACGGGGGAGCGCCGCGATGCGGCGCGCCGCCTCGTCGATGCGCGGCACGACGTCCGCCCTTGGATCCGTCGGCCTGGAAATCTGGTCCATCGCGCGCCCTCACTCTGGTTGCGTCTGGAGGCTGCGCCTGTCACCAGCGCTGTAGCACAAGGTGGCCCTGTGGCGACCGGAGGGAAGGACGGCACGGGATGGCGGAAAGCTTAGGCGGCGAGCGGTGTCCGGTCTGCGGCGCGCGCTGGTGGGGGGCGACGGAGCGCCGCCTGCGCTATCCCGCCGGCCTGTGGCGCGGCTTCGAGGCGGAGTGCCGGTCCTGCGGGGCGCTGCGCGCGGCGGGCGCGAGCGCGAGCGCCTTCGAGCCGGAGCTGGCCGCGCGTCTGGCCGGTGAGCGTTACGAAAGCCGCACCGACGACCCCTTCGCCTTCTCGCCCTATACGCTGCGGATCGCGGCCTCGCGGCGCGCAAGGCTCGTTCAGCCGCTGGACGAGGCGGGGCGGCAGGCCCTCCTCCACCCGCACGGCGAGGTGGCGGCCGACGCCCGGCTCGCCGACTATCCGCAGGCGGCCGCTCCGCAGGCGAGCCTTGCGATCCTGTGCCGGGAGGAGGAACTCCACGCCGTCCTGGCCGGGGTGCCTGCCCATGGCGACTGGACCGACGACGTGCTGGTCCTCGTGGACGGCGAGGGGGAGGCACGCGACCGGGGGATCCTCCGTCTGCGCTACCGCCGGCTCGGCGACGACTTCAGCGCCCAGCGCAACGCCGCCCAGGCCATGGCGCGCCACCCCTTCGTGCTCCAGCTCGACGCCGACGAGACGGTCGGGCGCGGCGTGCGGCGCCTCCTGCGCGCCCTGCCGGAGGCGGCGGGCGAGGGGGTCGTCTCGGTCGGCCTGCCGCGCAAGAACTTCGTGGAGGGCGAGCGCGCCGACCTGTGGCCGGACGTCCAGTATCGCCTGAACCGGCGCGAGGTGCGCTTCCGCGGCCGCGTCCACGAGCGGCCGGCGGTGGACGGCTGGGCATGGACGGCGATCGCGCTCACCGGCGCGATCCGCCACCAGCTGACCCGCGCCCATGTGGAAGGGCGTTCGGAGCGCTACGAGAGGATCGCGCCCGGCGAGGGCCGCCTTTTCGAGCGCCGGGCGCTGCTTCAGCCCTTCCGGCCCTGACGCGCGAGCGCGGCTTCGTAGAGCGCGAGCGTCTCGGCCCCCAGCGTCTCGCGCGTGAAGCGGCCGGCGGCGCGGAGCGCGTTCTCGCGCACGCGGCGCCGCTCGCCGGGATCGGCGAGGAGCGGGCGCATCGCGTCGGCCAGCGCTTCAGCCGTGTCGGTGCGCGCCAGCGGCCCCGCGCCCGTGTCGCCCACGAAGAGCGATCCGCTCGCGTCCACCGCGCAGGCGACCGTGGGACGGCCGAAGGCGATCGCCTCCTGGTAGACGAGGCCGAAGCTCTCGTAGCGCGAGGGGGCGAGCACGAGATGGGCGCCCTCGTAGAGCGCGGCGAGTCGGTCCTCCGGCACGCGGCCGTGCGGATCGAGCCGTTCGCGAACGGCCGGGGCGAGGTCGCCCGGCAGGTCTTCGGGCGGGACCCCGGCCAGGTCGATGCGGAACGCGGGCAGCACGCCGGTGCGCGCCTCGGCGTCGAGCATGGCGACCGCGCCAAGGATCATGTCGAAGCCCTTGCGGTGCTCGGCCCGGCCGACGAACAAGGCGCGCACCGGCGCCTCGCCGTCGGGATAACGGGCCTCGCGACCGCGCCGGAGCGTGGCAGGCGGCAGGCTGAGGCCGACCACGGCGTGGGGAACGGCGGGGTCGAGGCCGTATTCGGCGGCGATGCGGCGGGCGTGGTCGGCGGTGTTGGAGATGAGGCCGATCGAGCGGCGCGCCTGCGTGCGCTCCAGCCGGTCGGCGAAGCGCCCGTCGAGCCGGTCGCGCAAGCCGCCGCCGGGCGCACGCGAATAGGCGGCGGGCGTCGAGTTGCGCGTCACCAGGGGCACATGGCGGGCGAGCAGCACGGCGGGCGCGTACCAGTTCGTCGCCTCGACGACCGCGAAGGGCCGGCGCCGGTGCTCGGTCAGAACCGCGCGGCGGATCGCGAGCGGGGCGGCGAGGTGCCCCGCGCCCGCCCAGCGGCGCAGGGCTCCGAGGCCGCTCGACGGCTCCACCCGGCAGCCGTGGATGCGGATCGATCCCTCCCGCGTCTCGCCCGCGCGGTCGGCGGTGAAGACCGTGACCTCGGCTCCCGCTTCCGCCAGACTCTCGGCGATCTCGCGCGCGGCGGTCGACAGGCCGCTCGGCGAGGGCGGATAGTCCCAGGCGATCAGGGCCGTGCGCATCATCGATCCACCTGCTTCGCGAGCCGGCGATAGATGGCGAGGTAATCCTCGGCCATGCGGCGCGCGGTGAAGCGCGCCTCGAAGCGATGGCGGATGGCCCCGCGGTCGAGCCTGCGGGCCTTGGCGATCGCCTCGACGGCCTCCTCCTCGCAGTTCACCACGAAGCCCGTCACCCCGTCCTCCACGACCTCGGGCACCGAGCCCCTGTTCCAGGCGATCACCGGCGTGCCGCAGGCCATGGCCTCGATCATGACGAGGCCGAAGGGCTCGGGCCAGTCCACCGGGAAGAGTAGCGCCTCGGCGCCCGAGAGAAGGTCGCCCTTTCCCCGGTCGCCGAGCGGGCCGACATAGACCGCCTCGTCCGACAGGTGCGGCCGCACGTAGGTGTCGAAGTAGCGGGGATTGCCGACGTCCACCGTGCCGGCGAGCCGGATCGGCCGGCCGGCGGCGGCGGCCACGCGGATCGCGGTGTCGGGGCGCTTCTGGTCGGTCATGCGGCCGACGAAGGCGAGATAGCCCCCGTCGCCCGCCCCGAGCGCGTAGCGGCCTTCGGCGATGCCGTGGTGGACGACGCCCGCCCGGTTGGGAAGCGGGATGCCGCTCTCCTGGGAGCGGGAGATGGCGGCCACCGGCAGGTCCGGGAAGGCGGCGAAGAAGAGCTCGCGGTCGAGCTCGTCGACGCGCCAGTGGATCGTCGTCAGGCTTTGGGGCCGGCGCTCGCCCAGCATCACGGCGTGCATGAACTCGCCGTGGCAGTGGACGATGTCGAACTCGCTCAGGCGCCTGCGAAGTCCTTCCATCTGCGCCGCTTCGAGAACCGCCGGAATCGAAGGTGGAACCGAGCCGTACCGAGTCTCCAGGGCGTGGAGACTGGGCAGGTTACCCACAGGGTTCAATTCTGTCGCACTGTCCGAGGGGGCGAACAGCGTTACCTCTACGCCCAAGTCTCGCAGCGCGACCGAAAGATCTTCGACGATTCTTTCCGTGCCGCCGTGATCGAGGGGCGGGACCGGAAAAATGTTAGGCGCGACTTGAGCGATCCGAAGCATTCGATGGCCCTGAACGTTTGATGGTTTCTCCAAGGGGCCCGAGCCCGGCGGAGCGGAAGTTCGAGGGAAACGGGCGCTGATGTATGTGCTTCACATCGCCTTGCAGGGGTGCCTGCGCGCCGGAACGGTGGACTACGGGATCACCGCCGATACCGGGGGGCATATCCGGTATCTGCTCGATCTCGTCAACGCGTGCGTCTTGAGCGGGGAGGCGCGGCGCATCGTCATGGCGACGCGCGCCTTCGAGGGGGCGCCCGGTCCCGGATACGAGGCGGGCGAGGAGCGCGTCTCGGACGCCGTGTCGATCTTGCGCCTTCGCACCGACGATCCCGCCTACCTCCCCAAGGAGGAGCTCTGGCGCGAGACGCCGCGCTTCGCGGACGCCCTCGTGCGCTGGATCGAGGGACAGGACGAACGCCCCGACATGATCCACGCGCACTATGCCGACGCCGGCACGGTGGCGGCGACCGTGGAGGAGCGGCTCGGCATTCCCTTCGTCTTCACGGCCCACTCGCTCGGCCGCGTGAAGCGCGCGGTGATGGGCGGCGGGGACGATGCGCTCGACCGGCGCATCGCGATCGAGGAGGCGGCGCTCGGGCGCGCCAGCCTGGTCGTGGCCTCCTCGCGCGACGAGGCCGAGGTGCAGTACGCGGACTACGGAAGCTACGATCCCGGCCGCATCCGCGTCATCCCTCCGGGCAGCGATCTCGACGGCTTCGACGGCGCCCTCGGCTCGCGCCGGCTGGAGCAGGAGATCGGCCGTTTCCTGATCGACCCCGCCAAGCCGGTGATCCTCGCGCTCGCCCGTCCGGTCGCCAAGAAGAACCTGCCGGCGCTGGTGCGGGCCTTCGGCGAGTCGGCCGAGCTGCGCGCGCGCGCCAACCTCGTTGTCATGGCCGGCAACCGCGCCGGGCTGGAGACGCTCGACGCCGAGATGCGGGGCCAGGTCGAGGAGATGCTGCGCCTCGTCGACCGCTACGACCTCTACGGCCACGTCGCCTACCCCAAGACCCACCGGCCCGAGGAGGTGGCGGCGATCTACGCCTATGCGCGCCAGCGTCGCGGCCTCTTCGTCAATCCCGCCCTGAACGAGCCCTTCGGCCTGACGCTCCTGGAGGCGTCCGCCGCCGGGCTGCCGCTGGTCGCCACCGACAGCGGCGGGCCGAACGACATCATCGAGATGTGCCGCAACGGCGAGCTGGTGGACCCGCGCGACCCGGCTGCGATCGCCAAGGCTTGCCTTGCCATCCTGCGCGATCCCGCGCTCTGGGACCGGTATGCGGCGGCGGGCGCAAGGGCCGTCGCGGCCTACGACTGGACGCGCCATGCCCGGCGCTACGGCGAGCTCCTGCGCTCGCTCAAGGCCCCGCCGAAGGCGCCCCAGGCCCCGGCCGAGCGCCCCACGCAGCTTCTCGTCTGCGACATCGACAACACGCTGGTCGGCTGCGAGGACGGCATCCGCTCCTTCAACGGCTGGCGCCAGGAGCAGGAGGGGCTGGCCTTCGGGGTGGCGACCGGCCGCTCCTTCCACTCCGCCATGGCGATCCTGGAGCAGCAGGAGGCGCCCCGGCCGCAGGTCATGATCACCTCGGTCGGCTCTGAGATCTACCATCTCGGCCCGAACGGCACGACCTACGGCGCCGACCGCTCCTGGGAAGCGCTGGTCTCGCGCGGCTGGGAGCGCGAGCGCGTCGCGGAGACGCTGGAGGACATGCCGGGCATACGGCCCCAGGCGGCGCTGGAGCAGCGGCGCCACAAGCTGTCCTACTTCTCGGACGGCGACCCAGAAACGGCGGCGCGCGTCCACGCGCGGCTGGAGCGGGCGGGCCTGCGATGCTCGGTGATCCACAGCCACGGGCGCTATCTCGACATCCTGCCGCTGCGCGCCTCCAAGGGCACGGCGGTGAACTGGGTGCGCCGTCTCTACGGCCTCGGCCGGGAGGCGGTGTTCGTGGCGGGCGATTCCGGCAACGACATCGAGATGCTGCGCGCCATCCCGCAGGCGATCATCGTCGGCAACTTCTCGGACGGCCTGCCCGAACTGCCGGGCCTCGGCCACACCTATGTCGCACGCGCCACCCACGCGCGCGGCATCATCGAGGGCGTCGCCCACTTCCGCGCCAAGGCGCTTCCCTCGGGCAAGGCGCTCGTCTCGTGGCCGTCTCCGTACTGACGCTGCTGCGCGGGCGGCACGCGCATCTTCGCAACCTTCTGAAGGGCCTCGCGCAGCAGACGCGGCGGCCCGACGAGGTCGTCGTCTGCTGGATGGGCGAGGAGCCGGCGCGCGACCTGCCGGATCTCGGGCCCGTGCCGGTGCGGCACGTGCGGGTCGACGGCGATCCGATGCCGCTCGCCGCCGCGCGCAACCGAGCGGCCGACGCCGCGAGGGGCGAGACGCTGGTCTTCCTCGACGTCGACTGCATTCCCTCGGCAACGCTGGTCGAGCGCTACGAGGCCGAGATGCACGGACGCGACGCGCTTCTCCTGGGCGAGGTCCTCTACCTTCCGGCGGGAGCCGTCGGGCAGGGGGCGATCGACTACGCGCGCCTCGACGGCCTCGGCCGCGTCCACCCGGCCAAGCCGCCGATCCCGGTCGAGGGCGTTCGCGAGGAGCGCGACCACGGCGAACTCTGGGGCCTGTCCTTCGCGCTGCGGCGCGCGCGCTACCTCGCGCTCGGCGGCATGGACGAGCGCTTCACGGGCTACGGCGCGGAGGAGACCGACTTCGCCGCGCGGCTGGGCGAGGCCGGCGTTCCCGTGTTCTGGACGGCGGGCGCGCGGGCCTACCACCAGCACCACCCGGTCCACGTGCCCCCGCTCCACCAGTTCGACGCGATCCTCGCCAACGCCCGGCGCTTCCGGGCCAAGCACGGGCGCTGGTGCATGGACTACTGGCTCGGCCAGTTCCGCGACGCCGCGTTCGTCCGCTGGTCGCCGGAGGCGGGCGCGATCGAGGTCCTGCGCCGCCCGAGCGAGGCCGAGGTGACGGCCTCGCGCCGGGGCGGCGAGCAGCTCTTCAGCTGATACCGTTTCAGCCGACGGCGGCGAGGGCAGGCTTGGCGTCCGAGGCCGCGCCCGCCCAGAGCTCGTCGGTCAGCCCCTCCAGCCATCCGGCCGCTCGCGCGGCGGCGTCGGGGGCGTAGAGCGGGCGGATGGCGTCCGTGTCGAGGCGGCGCGCGTCGGCGAGGAGCGACTGCCAGCCGGCGAGATCCCCCGGCCAGGCGGGGCGCGTGACCGCCGCCCCGAGTCGCACCAGCGCTTCCGCCTTGCGCGTCTGCTCACCGAAGTAGCGCCATTCCGGCATCACCGCGAGCGGGCGCCCGACGCGCGCGATCTCGTGCACCGTGTTGTCGCCGGCCGAGGCCAGAACGATGTCGGCGGCCGCCAGATAGTCGGTGACGCCGCTCACCCAGCCGAGCTCGCGAAGGTTCGAGAAATCGGTCTCGTGGCCCTCGCGGTGGGTGGGGCCGAGCGTCAGGAAGAGCGTGTCGGGCGCGGCACGCGCGGCCACCGTCAGCGGCGCGTAAGGCGTGCCGGAGCCCCCGCCGCCCGTCACCACCACGACGATCTCGCTGCTCGGATCGAGGCCGAGCCTCGCGCGGGCCGCCGCCTTTTCCGCGACCGGCTCGCGCGTCGTGCACAGACCCCCGGAATAGAAGGTCTTGGCGCGCAGGTGCGCGGGATAGTCGTCCTGCTCCATGCGCTCGTCGAAGGGCGCGAGCATGCCGACGCTCGCCTCGTAGGAGCCGACATGGCCGATGTCAGATCGGTCGCCGTGCATGCGGATCTGGACGGCCGGGACGCTCGCGATGCGAGACAGGAGCGCGATCTCGGCCGAAACGTCCACCACGAAGAGGCCCGTGTCGCGTTCGTCGAGATGATCGAGAATGGCGCGCATGGTCGCGCGCATCTCGCGCAAGCCCAACGGCACGCAGTGGAGGACCTGCGGGGTCGGCTCGGCATAGAGGCGCTCGGTCGGGACCCCGGCCCCGATCATGTTGGGCAGCGTCACGATCTCGATGTCGCGCTCGAAGCCGTCGAAGAGCTGGGGCCCGGCGGTCAGCACGCTGACCGGCCGGTCGCGCGCGAACTCGGCGGCGATCGCCATGGTGCGGTTGGCATGTCCCCGTCCCTGGTGGTGGACGAAGAACGTGATCGGTCTCTTCATGCGGCGGCAGTCTCCTGAAGGCCCACGCGCCCGCTTCGAACGGGGTGAAGCGGGTCGGCGGGCGTCGGGGGCAGTTTAACGGAGCATTGACCGTTCCGCTCGATAACCGGTCCCGCCAGACAGCAGCAGTTCAGGAGACGGCTATGGAAATGGATACGGTCGGCATGGCGGGCGGGCGGATCCGGTCCTTCGTGGAGCGCATCGAACAGCTCGAGATCGAGATCTCGGAGCTCACCGAGGGCAAGAAGGAGGTCTTCGCCGAGGCCAAGGGCGAGGGCTACGACGTCAAGATCCTTCGCGAGATCATCAAGCTGCGCAAGCAGAACCAGGACGAGCGCGACGAGCACGAGACGCTGCTCGAAACCTACATGCGCGCGATGGACGAGGCCGGCGAGGCCGAACACGGCCTCAAGGCGGCCTGAGGTTCAGGCCGCGATCTCGCCATGCCGCGCGGCGACGATACGTCGCGCGGCCTCGACGCCGGTGAGATAGGCACCGTGGGCCGTGGAGTAGTGCGTCGGCGACACGGCCTCGCCGGCGAAGAACAGGCGCTCGCCGACCGGCTCGGCGAGCCGCTCGCGCATCCGGGCCATGCCGGGACGCGCATAGGAATAGGAGCCGAGGCTCTCCGGCTCGCGGCCCCAGAGCGTCATCGGCAGGGCATGGAGGCGCCGGCGGATATCCGCGCCGTAGAGCGCCGAGAGTTCCTCCAGGGCGAAGGTCTCGAAGGCTCGCGCATCGTCCCGTTCGAGATCATAGGCCAAGGCGCCGCCGAAGTAGCATTCGACCTGCGCGAAGCCGGAGGGACGGAACGTGTAGGAGGCTGTGCGCCGCGTGTCGGTCCGCCCGAACACGGCTCGGTCCGCCTCGAAGCCGTCCGCGTCGTCCAGCCGGAAGGTGAGCTTGTCGGCCAGACCGAGCGGCAGCGCGTCGGCCGCCTCGATCTTGTCCGGCAGGGCGGGGTGGAAGCGAAGGGCGCCGGTCGCCAGAACCGCGCTCGGCAGCGCCACCACGACGGCCGAGGCCTCGATCGTGCCCCGGCTCGTCTCGACGGTGAGCGTCCGCCCGTCGTGACGCACCGCCTCGGCGCGGACCCCGAGCCGGATATCGAGGCCCCGGCCCAGCGTTTCGATCAGCCGGCCGTATCCCTCGCGCACGCGCCAGTTCCGCCCGTTGTCGTCGTAGCGGTCGAGATCCTCGGCCGAGACGAGGTCGAGCTCGGCGCCGCTGTACCAGGTGCTGACCGCATCGATCAGCGGGTTCCAGCGGTTGCCCGGCTCCAGCATGGCGGAGGCGGGGCGGTCGTCCTGTCCGCGCGCTTCCACGAGCCGCTCGTCGAAGCGGTCGATCGCCGCGCCGAAGGCCGCCTGGTCCGTTTCCGAGAAGCCCGGCGTCGCGGAGCGCCGCTGCCAGGGCGGCGTCAAGCGGTCGACCGTGAAACCCTCGCGCTCGGCGATGGCGACCATCGGGTTCTCGGTCGCCGAATGGAGCCAGCCGCAGCCGTGGTCGATCGGATCGCCGCCGGGCGAGAGCACCGTATGCGCCCGCCCGCCGATGCGGTTCCGCGCCTCGATCACGAGCACCGGCACGCCGGCATCGGCCAGCGTGCGCGCGGCGCCGAGGCCGCCGGCACCGGCGCCGATCACGAGAACGGGAAGGGAAGAGGACATGGAGCGTGTCTGCCTGTGGTGCCGATCGTGCCGTCCTCGCACGGAAGGCACGGTCGGCAAACCGTCGGGCGGGGCCCCGCGTTCCCTCTAGATCTGCTGCTTGTCGGCCGGCATGCCGTAGACGCTTCCGCGCCCGATCTCCTCGACCGGATCGAAGCGGTTCGTCTCCTGCGCCCGCGACAGGAGCGTGATGCCGGACTGGTTGAGGTAGTCGCCGAAGTCCGCGACGTCCTTGTCGGACTGGCCTTCCGCCTTGGTCTCGTCGGAGCGCTGGGCGCGAGTCGCCTGGCCGAGCTCCAGCGGATCGCCGAGGCGCTCCTCGATCCGGTTCGAGACGATGGGCTGCGCGACGCTGCCCCCGATCGCTCCCGCCATGACGTGTCTCCCTAAGCTCCGCCGCCCGCAAGGGCTCGATCGTCGCGACCTTAGCCTGTCCGCCGCTCCGCTTCCATGCCGAACGGCACAGCGAGCGCTCGGCGGCGACGGCGGATTTCAGCGACGAGGAGCCAGAGGAGCGCGCCGAGCGGCAGGACGACGTGAAGGCCGAGATCGAGCGCCGCGTCGAGGCGGCTTCCGATCCGCTCCAGGAGCCCCGCCGCCGCGCCGCCCGTCTCGGGCGCCGAGGCGCCCCGGCCTTGGCGCGGCGGCGCGGCATCGAGGATACGGGCGAGTTCCCGTTCGAAGGCGGCGCGGTCGAGCGGCGCGGCGTCGAGCCGGCGGAAGTCGGCGGACCAGTCGAGGCGCGGGCGCGCGGGGTCGCGCAGGGCGTCCGGCACCGACATCTCGGCGGCGATCCGCCCGCCGTGTCCCAGCGCGTCGAGAACGGCGGGATAGAGCGCGGGGTCGAGCACGAAGAGCCGCAGCGGCTCGGAGCCGCCGGCCAGCTCGGCAGGCGTGACGGGCCGGGGTGGAAGGCCCTTCTCGCGCCGTTCGATCCGGTCGGCGAAGAGGTCGACCGAGGCCGGGGCGTCGGGTGCGCCGCGCTCGAAGAGAAGCCCCACCATGTCCGGCCCGGTCAGCGGCTGCCGCGTGGTGATGCGCAGGAGCGTCCCGGCGTCGGGCGGCGCGGCCGGCCGGCGGGGCTCGGTGGTGAGCGGCAGGAGCGTCAGTAAGACCACGAGGCAGACCGACAGGACGTTGGCGGTGAGGTCCGCCACCACCGCGAACTCGAAGCGCAGCATCGTTCGTCAGCCCCCGCCGAGCGCGGCGAGGCAGTCCGCGCCGGGGCGTGGCGCGGGGCGCTGGAAGCCACAGGATCGGTCGAGGCGCAGCTGGCGGACCGGCCCGCCGAGCGTTGCCGCCAGAAGCGGGTCGAGGAGAAACGCCGCCTCCTCGCCGCCCGGCTCGATCGCGACAAGCGCCGCCCGCCCGTCGCTCACGGCTGCGCGGATCGCATCGAGCAGCGGCGCACCGGGACGAAGGGCCATGAGCGGCGTCGGTGCGCCCGTGTCCTGCGCGAGCCGCGCGCCGTCGGCGCCGGCCAGGATCACGAGCGGCTCGGCGCCCGCCACGGTGGCGGCCCCGTCGAGGAGCGCGGCGAGCGGGTCGGCCGGCGCGGCTCTTGCCAGCTGCAGCTCCGGTCTGACGAGAAAGAGGGCGAACAGGAAGGAAGCGCCGAGTGCCAGGAAGAGGTCGGCGAGCGGCACCGAGCGGATCGCCGCCTCCTCACCCTCCGCCTCCTCCTCGTCATCCATCGGCGCGCACCAGGACCTCGACCAGACGTCGGCACTCCTGGCGAAGCTCCGCCTCGCGGCGCTCCAGGATGGCCATGAGAAGCGAGGCGACGAGACCCGTGGCAAGGCCCAGCAACGTCGTCTCGAACTGGATCGACAGGCCGGCAAGGCTCGAACCGATGTCGACGGCCGTGGCGTCGGGGCCGTTCGTTCCCAGGCTTCCGATCGCGACGGCCAGGCCGATCACCGTGCCGACGAAGCCGAGCAGCGGCAGAAAGGCCAGAAGCGCGCGCAGGAAGCGTCGCGAGGCCGTGTGGAAGCCTTCCAGCGTTTCGCGCTCGGCCCGCGCGCCGGGCAGGGCGCAGGCCTCCAGAAGATAGGCCGAGGTGCGGCTTTCGGCCGGGCGGCCGGGCAGGGTGCGCACGACGCCCGCGATCTCGGCCGGCGACAGGCGCGGCGCCGGACCGCCGGTGGCCAGGCGCCGGCGCGCGACGGACAGGAGCGTGCGGTCGGTGAGGTGCGCGAGCGCTGCGTCGAGAAGTGCGGCCAGGAGCACGAAGAACAGCGCGATGATCGCCGCGTGCACATAGGTCGGCCCGGCGAAGGCCCGCAGCGTGACGCCGACGGGATCGAGCGCGGCGCCCGGCGCCCACCGCCCGACGAGGCTGTAGAAGAGAAGTGTCAGCGCGGCGCCCAGACACAGCGCCGCCGCGGTGGACTGGGTGCGCGGCGTCGAGCCCTCGCGCAAGGGAGCGTTCCAGAAGAAACGGAAGCGCTCCTCGGCATTCAGCGACAGGACCCGGCCGGCGAGCAGAAGCACGAGGATCTGCGGCCAGACCGGCAGGCGCGCGGCAAGCTGCGGCAGGGGCTCGGCGGGCAGGAAGGCCAGGGGCACGAGCGCGGCGAGGAGCCCCGCGCCCCGCGCGCCCCAGCGCAGGAGCGCGCCGCGCCCGGTGAAGGCGCCGACGAGCGCCACGAGGCCGGGAAGGGGCAGGAGCGCGCGCATGGGGGCGGGTGCGCCGCCGGACGCCAGAAGCGCCTGGACGGCGAGCGCCGCGAGAAGCGCGGCCGCCAGGATCGGGGCGAGCGCGAGGCTGGCGGGGCGGCGAAGGGCGCCCCCGGTGGCCGTCACAGGGTCAGGCCGCGGTCAGCTGCGCGCCGCCATGGGCGAGCTTGATGCGTTCCAGCGGCTGGATGTTGGCGGAGGGCGAGAGCTCCTGGTAGCTGAGGACGGCAAGGCTCGGAAAGTCGCGCTCCACGATCTTGCGCATGAAGCGGCGGATATCCATCGGCGTCAGGATCACGGGCGACATGGCGCGCCCGCCCGGATTGCCGACCACCTGCTTCATGGCGGTGATCATCTCGCGGTGAATGTCGGGCGAGAGCGCGAGGTAGGAGGCGCCGCTCGTCTGGCGCACGGCGCCGCGCACCGCGTCCTCGATCTCCTTGGACAGGAGGAAGGCGGGGATGACGTTCTGGCCGCCGGAGAACTTGTGGGTGATGTAGCGCGAGAGCGCGCCGCGCACGTGCTCGGACAGGACGATCGGGTCCTTCTCGCGCTGGCCCCAGGTGACCAGCGCCTCGAGGATCGTGCGCATGTCGCGGATCGAGATCTCCTCCGAGACGAGGCGCTGCAGGACGTCGGTGATCGTGGTGACCGGCAGGAGGCGCGTCGCCTCGCGCACCAGCTCGCCGAAGTTCTTCTGCATCTGGTTCATCAGGAACATGGTTTCCTGAACGCCGACGAACTCGGCGGCGTGCGCCTTCAGGATGTGCGCGAGATGGAAGGTCAGCATGTTGGAGAGGGTCATCGTCTGGATGCCCGCCTTCTCCAAGAGCGGCAGGTGCTTCATCTGCACCCAGAGGCTCGCCGTGTTGGGCAGGAAGTCCTCGCCCCGCTCGAAGGGCACGTTGAACATGCGCAGGTTCGTCTCGGTCTCGCGCACGATGAACCAGCCGGGGCGCGAGGCGCCCGCCGCCACCGGAATCTCGTTGACGAGGATGCGGTACTCGCCGTCCTTGAGGTTCTCGTTGAGGCGCAGGTTGATGCCGGGGAAGGGCACGCCGAGGTCGAAGTAGAGGGCGCGGCGCACGCGCGCGACCTCGCGGTCGAGCTTGTCGGGTCGGATCGAGTTGCGCACCGAGGCCGCGATGTCGACGATCAGCGGCACGGTGAGCGCGAAGTTCACCGGCTCGACCGGCAGGCCGTCGTCGTCGTCGGGCAGCGATGGCGCTTTGCCCTGGGGCGCGAGGGCGGCGGCGAGCGCGGGCATCTCGCCCGAACGCTGCGTCTGGCCGGCGGCCTTCGACTTGCGCATGGCCAGGAAGCCGCCGCCGCCGGTCACCACCGCCAGCCCCAGGAAGACCAGCGCGGGAAAGCCGGGGATCACCGCGAAGATCAGCATGATGACCGCGGTGATCATCAGGGCCTTGGGCTCGGAGACGAGCTGGCTCGCGATGTCGGAGCCGAGGTTGTCGTTTTCCTCCGAGGCGACGCGCGTGACGATGAAGCCGGCGGTGATCGAGACGAAGAGGGCGGGGATCTGCTGGATCAGGCCGTCGCCGATGGTGAGGAGCGAGTAGAGGTGGACCGCGTCGCCCGCCGCCATGCCGCGCTGCATCGTGCCGATGGCGAGGCCGCCGATCATGTTGACGGCGATGATGATGAGGCCCGCGATGGCGTCGCCCTTCACGAACTTCATGGCGCCGTCCATGGCGCCGTAGAGCTGGCTCTCCTTCTCCAGCTTGTTGCGGCGGCGCTTGGCCTCGTCCATCTCGATCTGGCCGGCGCGCATGTCCGAGTCGATCGACATCTGCTTGCCGGGCATGGCGTCGAGCGAGAAGCGGGCCGAAACCTCGGCCACGCGCTCCGAGCCCTTGGTGATCACCATGAAGTTCACGATCGTCAGGATCAGGAAGATCACGAGGCCGACGATCAGGTTGCCGCCCACCACGAACTTGCCGAACGTCTCGACGATGTGGCCGGCATTGGCCTGGAGCAGGATGAGGCGCGTCGTCGAGATCGCCAGAGCCAGGCGGAAGAGCGTCGTGATCAGGAGGATCGAGGGAAAGGCCGAGAGCTGCGTGACGTCCTTGAGGTAGATCGCGACCATCAGGAGGATGGCCGAGAGCGACAGGTTGATCGCGATCAGGATGTCGATGATCACAACCGGAAGCGGCAGGATCATCATGAAGACGATGCAGACGAGGAGGAAGGCGAGCAGCAGGTCGTTGCGCTTGGACAGGATCTGAAGGAAGCGTGTCATACCCGTTCAACCCCTTGCCGACATGCGGTCAGACCCTTGAGGACGGACGCGGCGACCCATTCGCTGGAGCGCGGACCCCGTTCTGTCAAGAGGTTGACACGGCGACGCGATCCAAACGCCCAGATTGTCGCGGAAGCATGGCGAACGCGACAGGCTCAGACGCGCAGCCGCAGCCGGTCGAGCCCGGTCTGCTCGGGTGGACGCGCCAGAAGCAGGGGATCGAAGCCGTTGAGCTCGCGCAGGAGATCGGTCAGCGCGAACTGAAGCGCGGCCGCCACCGCGACGGGACGAGGAGGGGGCTCGCGGGTCGCCGCGTCGTCCTCCGGAAGGGCGTCGTCCCGCAGGAGCGGGTTGGCGTTGCGCAGGGATTGCGCCGCGAGGTCCTGTATGGCGGCGAACAGGTCTTCGACGTCGAGGTCGACCGCGCGCGAGCGCAAGCCGTCGATCTGCGTTTCGGAAGCTTGGCGCGTGGCCAGGCTGGCCGCAACGGTCTGCTGCATCTTCGCCAACGTCGTGATCTGCGCATTCAGGGACTTGATGGCAACGTCCGTCGCCGCGATCTGGTTGTCGAGGTCTGCGACCTTTCCCTGCGCCGCCTGCAACGCGTCCTCGGCGCCGCTTTTCCGCGTGCTCAGCGTGGCGAGCGTCGCCTGTTCGGCGGAAAGCCTGGCCTCGGCGGCCGACTTCTCCTCGGGCGTCTTGGCGGCGGCGACGGCCGCCTTCGCCTCCGCCACGACCGCGTTTTGTGTGTCGATCTGCTCCTGGAGGCGTTCGACGGTTTGCTGCTTCGCGGCGACGTCGGCCACGGCCGTCGTGCGTGCGGCAGCAAGCGTCTTGCGCTCACCCTGCTTGGTCTCGACGTCCTTCTGCAGCCCGGTCGTGTCGAACCGTCCGTCCAGGCTGAGAGCGGTGGTGGCGGCGGTCGCAACGCGCTGCCGCTCGGCGTCGCTGCGGGTTTCCTCCGTTCCGAACAGCGTCTGCGCGAGCAGCACGGAGATGTCGCCGGTTCCCGAGGGAAGGCGCAGGCCCGCCAGTCCGAGACGAAACAGGATCTCGCTCGCCGCCGGCACCGCATCGGGAACAGCCGGCGCGGCATCGCCTTCCGTGGTCGCGGAGGGCACCGAGCCGGCGGCATCGATGGCCGGGTCCCAAGAGGGGCGTGTGGTTGAGGAAACCGACGGGATCAAGGACATCGGGGGGCAATCCTGGATGAGGCGTGGCTGGGACCTGAATAGCGGATCGCGAGGCCGCGTCCTGTGCCGTATGCGACCGTGCGCGTTCGGCGCGCTCAGCGCAGGATCAGACGGTCGCGACGGGGGGGCGGGGCTTCGTCGCGCGAGATCCAGGTGCCCAGTTCCTCGGCCCACAGGTTCAGAAGCATGCGTGTCTGCGTGGCGAGCAGCGCCAGAAGCGCCAGAACCTTGCGTCTGCGGCGCTGCGTGCGAAGAGCCGCCAGGAGAGCGGCGACCCGAGCGGGATCGCCCAGCAGCTTGGCGAGAAGAAGTCCCGCCTCCATCTCGTCCGCCGCCCAGGCCGTCCCGGGAAGAGGAACGGGAACCTGCCGCAGAAAGCTCGCCGGTTCGATGGGGCGGGGTGGCGGCCAGCCCGGAATCATCGCGGCGTTCAGGACGAACGAGGCCAGCACGCCGGCGCGCTCCGCCTGACCCTCACTCCCGCCCGGCGTTTCTTCGCCAAGGCCAGCCCGAAGGAGAAATCCGTCGAGTGTCGAAAGGGCAGGCGCCACGGAGCTGATTCGAAGATCCGGCCTCCGCCGCGCGTCCTCTGTGGGCGCCGTCCGATCCTGCGGCCAGACCGCGCTATCCTGCTGCACGGAGGAGGTGAGGGCGCGCTCTTCGCGCAAGGAGCCGCACGCCGAGGCGTACCCCTTGTCTGCGGCCGAGTCCGGCAAGGGGAGCTTGCCGGCAAAGCCTGCCGGCGCGGGACGTCTTTCTTCGGCGCCGGGAGCAGAGGGGGCGGAAGGTGGCCCGGCCAAAGCCTCCATGCTCGACCAAGGCTCGGAGGGCGCGAGCCGCGCCGCGGGCCCGTTGAAGGCAGGCCCGTCGGGAGCGGGCGCCGCGAAGACGGGCGCGGCGCGCGCGGCCATGCCGGGCGCTGGTCGCGTCGCGGCAGGTGAACCCCCTTGCAGGAAGCCGTCGTTGTCCGACCGGGACAAGGCGATGCGTCCCGGGGCTGTCCCCATCTTCCGCAGTGCGTCATCCCCGTCGGCCGCCAGCCCGGGCACCGAAGCCGATTCGGCCATGGCGAGGATGCGCGGGGGGCGCAAGCCCGCCAGGGTGAAGACCGTCGCGATCCGGACAGGCGATCCCGGCGCCTCCGCCTCGAAATCGGCCGCGATCGGCCGGTCTGCGGACGGTCCATCGCTCGACGCCGACGCCGTGTCGGAAGACCGATCCGGAGCGACGCTGGCTTCCCGGCGACTTCCGGTCCCCGCGGGCACGGGACCGGGGCTCGATCCCGCGATGTTGCGGCCGATCAAGGCGAAGAGCTGGCGCAACTCGTCCCGGTCGATGCGGGCCTCGATCACGACGCGGAATCCGCCATCGTCCGCAGGCGCTGCGCCTCCCGCCTCATGGTCTCGGGCGTGTCGGCATCGGCATGGAGGCCGAACTGTTCGAGAGCGGCCACCGCGTCGCCCCAGCGTCGTTCGCGCACGGCCAGCGCGGCAAGGTGGAACAACGGCACCGCCCATCCGGGACGCAGGCGCGAAGCCGTTTCGAAGGCGAGACGGGCCGGCTCTATGCGGTCGGCCAGATGCAGGCAGACCCCGTGCCCGACCCAATGGTCGGCGCTCGCCCCGTCCAGCATGCAAAGAATGCGAAACAGGGGTTCGGCCTTTTCCGGACGCCCTACCGCGAACCACTGCGTTGCACGCGCATACAGAACCTCGCCGGCTCCCGGCGGAAGCCCGAGCCCTTCGGAGAGCGGCCGGTCGGCCCGAATGGCGGAAAGGAGCGGGGAGACCCGCGACTCCCCCAGATCCGCCAGAAGCGGGCCGAGGAGGCCGAGGACGAGGTCGCCCTCGCCCGGCTCCAGATCGAAGCGCTGCTCGAAACCGGTGCGGGGCGGTGCGTTCACGACCAGGATGTCCCGATCAACCGAACTGGACGGCCGGGGCGGCGGTGGACTGCGCCGCGTGAGCCGACAGGCCGGCCAGCAGCATATCGGCCTCCCGCTGGCAGTTGCCGTCGCCACGCGCCCCTGCGAGGTCCGACGCCCTCTGCAGGTCCTCGCGCGCCTCGGGCCATTCCTGCGCGAGGAGGCAGCCCTTGCCGGACAGAAGATAGCCCAAGGGATCGTCCGGTGCGCCCGCGATCAGGACCGCCGCTGCCTGAATGGCGATGTAGGGCGCCCCGACCTCCAGCGCGCCGGATGCCAAGCCGGCCTGCGCCGCCCGATGCTGCGGGTCGCACAGGACGATCGTTGCATAGAGGCGAAGAGCCCTGTCATGGGCTCCGCGCCGGGCGAGGTCGCCGGCCATCGAAGCGGCCACGTCGAGATGCCTGGCCTCGATACCGAACTGGCGTCCCAGTTCACCTTGCGCGATCGCCTCCAATGCGGCGCGCTCCTCGTTCGTCATCGCCCAACCCCTCATCCCGATCATGTCGTTATTGCCGGAAGCCGGTCCGCCTGGCCCGATGTTCGTCCCGCGCCCGGCTTGGTGCCACGGCCGCGGTCTCGCGCTTTCCGGCGATCCTGCTCCTGTCCCGCACCCTCGGCAAGCGGGTGGCAGGTGTCTTTTCTACAACCGAAAGATCATGACGTCGCTTTCCGGCACAACCGTTCCCGATCGCGTGCCGGAAGCGGGCAATCCGTCCAGCATCGAGCGGTAATGGTCGGCCTGGGTCGTCACGTCCTCGATCAGCCGCTCCAGACGCTCGAGCCGGCCGCGGCGCAGCGGGTAGCGCGCATGGACGACCAGCGTTTCGGCCTGTCCCTGCCGGCGCACGAACACGCCGGCCTCGTTCAGGAGAAACCATCCCGGCGCCCCTCGCAGGACGGCGGCCCGCCAGCTTCGCCGCGCCGCGCCATCCTCGGGCGCACGCCCCGCCACGGTCTCGACCAGCATGTAGCCGCGCCCGTCATCCGACAGGTTCACCCCCTGGTTGTCGATCAGGAGACGGACGATCCCCGTCGCGTCGAAGCGCGGTGGCGAGAGGCCGAGGCGCGCGAAAAGCGCCGCGGCGGTCGGGCGGAAGCCGGTTGGGTCGGACGCGGCCGGCGCGTTGAAGCTTACGCTCACCGGGTGATCGCGCGCATCATCTCGACCTTGTTCTCCTGCATCTCCTTCACGAAGTTGATGACCTGCTTGATCATGTCGTCCATGGCCTGCTGGACGTCCTTGGCGATTTCGGCCTTCTGCTGATGGGACGTGGCCTCGGCGGCAGCGACCGATCCCTCGGCCTCCTCGCGCTTGGCCTGCGCCTGTTCCTTGGTGTCGAGCCCCTGGCCGAGCTGGCGGCCGATGTCGCCGCCGCGGGACGTCAGATCGGCGGCCGACTGGTAGCGCTGCAGCATCTTGTCGATCTGCGCGCCCTCGTTCGAGGCGATCTTGAACTTCATCTCGGCGTTCAGGACGTCGGTCTTGACCTTGTCGGTCGCGAACTTGCCGGCATCGGTGAATGTGTCAGCCTTCTTCGTCGCCGCCGTCAGCTCCTGCTGCGCCTTCGACATGTTGTTGGCGGCGTCGGCGCTCTGCTTGAGGCTGCCGACCTGCTTGTAGAGCGAGATGCCGCTGCCGATCATGGCGATGCCGGCGGTGACGATGCCGATCGTCATCGACAGGACCGCGCCCTTGTCCATCTTGTCGGCGGCCTGATTCATGTCGGCGGCCTGCTGAATCGACTGGGCCTTGGCCTGCTCGTAGCCGGCCGTGCGCTGGTTCATGGCCTGCGACCGGCGATCGTTGCTCTGCTGGATCATCAGATTGGCAAGGGTGCTGATGACGCTGTCGTAGTCGAAGTTGCCGCGCCCCGTCGACAGGCCGGCCGCCGAAAGGGACTCGCTTAGGGCCGAGAGTTCGGCGTCGGACAGGGGCGGCGGAGGCGCCGGCGGGGTGTAGGAGGCCGGAACGCCCGGGAGCTGCCCGCCCGCCGCGCCGGCGTTGCCGGCGCCGGTCGTCGTGCCGGTGCCTGACGTCTGCTGGGTGCCGGTCGTCGTGTTGTAGTTGACGAAGGCCGGATTCGGGGTGTTGCCGATGGTCGTGTTCATGGGAGCGCCTCGAAGAAGGGGATCAGCCGGCGAAATGCGCGCGGGCGGTGAACTGGGCGCGGTCGTTGCGCGCCTCCATGATGCCGTCCAGAACGGCGTTGAACCGGTCGCCCGCGGCCATGAGGCGTGTGAAGGCCTGATCGATGGCGTCGTTCAGCATGGTGATCAGCGCTTCCTCCTCCTTGGAGTTGGCCTCGGCGCGCTTGGCGTCGGCATTGGCCATCGTGGCGACGCCCTTGTAGGCGGTCGAGGTGATGCCGGCGGCCTGGGTGCCGATCGTGTTGGCCGCCTCGGCGATGTTGGCGCCTCGCGAGGCCCACTTCATGGACTGGCTCACGCCCTCCTCGAAGGCGCCGTTGCGCAGCAGGGCCCAGGCGATCTTCAGACCTTCCTTCATGGCCTCGCGCGTCGCGGTCATGATGCTGTTGCCGGCCATGCGGGATAGCTGGAACGTGGCGCTGGCGACGGACCGCACACCGCTGACGATACCGACGCCTCCGCCCGCAAGGCCGCACACGGCGCCGACGACGGCGACGGTCACCTGGAAGGCCTGCTCGTGCTTGCGCGCCTCCTCGTCCGAAAGGCCCATGGATTTGGCCGAGTAGAAGCCGATGCCGTTGCCGGTCGCGACCGTGACCGTGGAATCGGCCGCCGAGATGAAGGAGGCAACCGCCGCGGCGATCAGCAGCGCGCCCACCACGGCCAGCGCGCCGCCGGTCAGCGGGCTGGTGGCGATCGCCACCACCGCCACCACCACGGCGATCACGGCGCCGAGCCATTCGAAGGCGAGCTTGATCTTGTCCGCGATCGAGGCCGACTCCTTGGCCTCCTTCGCTTCCTTGATTTTGGCGGTCATCTCGTCGATCTGACGGCTCTGCTCGCCGATGCGCGAGCGCACGCTGGCCTGGTCGTTCTTGATCTTGGCGTCCTGGGTCTTGGACTCGGTGTCGCGCATGGAGATCGCGACCTCGACCAGGAGCACGTCGACCTGGGCCTGCGTCATGTTGAGCCCGAGCGAGGCCATGCTGGCGCGAATGTCGGAGATCGTGGCGCCGTTGGCGGGGCTGGGCGCCGGGGCCGGGCCGCTCTGGGCGGTCGTGCCGCCGCCGACGGATCTCTGCTTGATGACCTCGCTTCCCAACACGCGGTTGAGAGCATCGTTGGTGATCTGGTTGACGCTGCTGGGACCGTTGACCTGCGACATGGGAAACTCCGGGAAAAGGGAAAAAGCGATCGTTCAGGCGGCGGCATCGAGCGTGGCGAGTAGGCGTTCGGCCTGGTCGGCCGCCTCGGCGCGACCCTTGCCCTGCCGGGCGAAAGCTCGCGCCGCCCCCAGCGCATCACGGGCGTTGTCGACCTCGCCGGCCGCCATGCAGCATTCGCCCAGCCGCAGGTAGCCATCGGGATTGGTGGCATCGAGGGCCAGGAACTGAAGGTAGAAGTGAGCGGCCTTGGCGATGTCGCCCTCGGTCTGAAAGGAAACGCCCATCAGATAGGGGGCGCGCGCCTCCAGCGGGTCGAGATGCATGACCTGCAGCGCCAGGTCGCGGGCGGGCTGGTGGCGGCCGGCGGCCAGGAGCTGGCTCCCCTGCGTCAGCAACGCGGTCATGTGTTCGGTGGAAAGGCCGAGCGCGTTGCGCAGCGTCAGGCCCTGACCCATGAGGTCGGCGATGCCCTTCGTGCGCTCGTCCATCTCGACGCCGTCCATGAGGTCGGCCACCATGTTGCTCGCGCGGGCGACGAAGTCCTTGGGATCGTCCTGACCGGGAAACAGGCCGTCGAGGATGGACATGGGCTGGCGCTCGCTCTGGCTGGGTGGCTGGTAGGTTCAGGTCTACCCGCTCTTGCCCCGTGCCCTTGTGCCGAACGCGACAAGCCCCGCCTTTCAGACCTCCTCCTTCTCGGGTCCGCTCTCGCCGTGGCGCAGATATCCCTCCAGGGCGTCGCGCGCGCGGGCCGGCTCGCCCAGTTCGAACAGGCAGCGGGAGCGCAGGTAGCGGCGCATGCGCTGGCGTTCGTTCAGGCGGTAGCTGCCGAAGCGCTCGGAAGGGAAGGTGCGGTCGAGTTCGTCGAGAGAGGCAAGCGCCTCGCCCCAGCGTCGCTCCAGAAACAGGAGCACGGCCTGCGCCAGCATGACCTCCGCCGTTCCGTCGCCCAGACGCCGCAGCGCCTGCGCCAGCACCAGCGCCCGCTCGTGGTAGCCGTGACGAAGCTGGACGTAGACGGTCAGAAGCAGGAAATCGCGCTGGCGCCGCGACAGGCGCGTGGAGGACCCGCCCCGCTCGGACGGGCGGGACAGGTCGCTCATCCGCGCAGGAGCATGGCGAGCGCGGCGCGAACTTCGGTATCCATGGTCATGTCGTCGCCCAGGAGGCGTCCCGCCGCGCCGAACAGGTCCCGGTCCTCGGGCTGGAGGTCGGCGGCCTGGCTTTCGCGCTCGAAGAAGAGCTGCAGCCCGGCACGCACGTCGCTGAGCGCGGCGGGCTCCAGAAGACCCGGATCGAGATTGGCGGGGATCAGGAGATCGGGAAGGCGCTCGTCGAGACGCGGCCGGTTCACGATCTCGTCCAGAGCCTGGACCTCGGGCAGGAAGGCGGGCGCGGCACGTCCATCCGCTGGCAGATGGACCTCGTCCTCGTGCTGCCACAGCGTGACCGACTCGACGCCGACATCGAACGGCTTGATGCGCATGGGCCGAACTCCTGGCACGGGGATTGTAGGATCTCGAGGCACGTCCGACGGGAGGCCGTCGCGGGACGCGGCGGACCGCTTGGAGAGCAGGCCGGCGAGCCTGTCCGCCGAACAGGGTCTAGATCACGACCCGGCGGACGGCGCAACGCCGCCCGCGACGGTCAGCCCGTCGCGCGCAGGATGCTCTGCAGCGCGTCGTTCATCTTCGACAGGGCGGAGTTGGCCAGGTCGTAGTGCCGGTTGCGCTGCTTGTCCATGTTGTTGATGTCGTTCATCTTCTGCTGGCTGTCCTGGTTCAGCTGCGTCACCTTCGAGGCCAATCGCTGCGAGTAGGTGTTCCACTCGTTGTAGGTGTGCGCGGCCGTCTGAAACCGCTTGCCTTTTTCGTCGGAACTGCTCAGGAAGATATCGAAGCCGTCCGGACGGGTGATGCCCTTCTCGACCTCGGCCGGATGCATGGGGTACCCGATGGCTTCGCCCGTGACGCCGTTGTTGGAGTCCTCGAACATCATGGCGAGCTTGAACAGACGCTTGGTCTTGTCGCCGCCCGTGCCGCTCCGGTAGTCTTTGAAGAGATTGCGGCGCTTCTCTTCCGAGTCCGTCGCGCCATTGTAGGCCAGGCCGAGGGCCGCGCCGCCGTCCTTGATCTGATCGTTGGTGAAGGTGCCCATGGTCTGCTGCACCCAGTCCTGGAACTCGGCATAGTCCTTCAGATAGGCGTTCAGTTGCTTCACCGACTCGGTCTCGATCGTGACCTCGGCTTCGAGCGACTGGTTGTACTTGTTCTGCAGGTAGTAGATGAGCGTCGGCACGTCGAGCGGCTTGCCGTTGAACTCCGCCGGAATGGCGCCCGTCGCGACGTCGTAGCGGTTCTGCGCATACTGGAGGAGGCGTTTTTCCTGCGCGATGAACGTATCGTAGCCGCTGCGGATGAGGGCGCCCCCGTCCAGGCTCACGACGTATACGGGGATTTGCGCCGTATCCGTATCGCTGGAGATGGTGGCCTTCTGGGTCTTCTCCGCCTTGGTGCCGTAGCCCGAGTCGTAATAGGCCTTGGCCCGGTTGTAGCGGTCCTGGATCTCCTTGAGCTGCGCCTCGATCTTGGTGGCGTCCATGACGGTACTCGTCGTGTCGGACGTGATCTTGCCCTCGATCTGGCTGCGCAGGAGCTTCAGCTGGTTGACGAAGACGAGCGAGTCGTCGAACGGCGCGGTTGCTCCCGGCGCCGACTTGTTTAGGCTCCCCGAGATCGACGAGATCATCGTCTGGATCTTGTCGTACTGTTCCTTGGCGTCATCGGAGCCGCTGGCCGTCAGCGGAGCGCCTTCCTTCCAGCCGGGAGGCTTGGTCAGCGTCAGGCCCCGCACGCCCAGATCGACCTGACGCACCTCCTTGAAGAGGTTGGACGAAAGCAGCGTCTGCATGTCGGCTGCGCTGAGCTTGCCGATGTCTTCCTTCGTGATGCTGGCGATGTTGATCGTGCGGTAGGTGCGCCGCGTGTCGACGGCCGCGTCCGTGGTGACGAAGAGCGACACGAGCGGGGCCTGCGTGACGTTGCCGCTCGCGTCCTTCACCAAGGGGGGCATCTCGATCAGGCGCTGCGAGCTGGACACGTTCTTCAGGACCCATTGCGTCTGATACGACGAGTGCCAGGTCTTGAACTTGGCGAGGAAGTCCTCGGCCTTCGCGAGGGTGGTCAGTGACGACGCCTCGGTGCTGAAGCCGTCGGGCTCCTCCCGCACGCCATCCTCGTTGAACGCGAACGGCAGCAAGTGGCCGCTGTCGGCGCCGTCCAGCGAGGGAAACAACGCCTCGGCGCCCGCCTTCACCAGGCTGTTGGCCGCTCCGCCCGCGCCCGATCCGGTGAGGTTGTAGTAGGGGATCGGCTCCGACATGCCGGGCGTCGGCTCGAGGCCGGTGGCCGTGCGCATGGTCGATTGGACGATCGTGGTGCCGCCCGCGTTCTTGCCCTTGTAGTAGACCTGATAGCTGCCGTCGGTGTTGCGCAGCGCTACCGAGTTCGAGTTCGTCTCGCCGACCAAGTTCAGGTAGCGCAACTGGTCGGTCTTGCGCCACGACAGGAAGGTGGCGGGCGTCAGCGTGTCGGGACCGGGCACCTTCGCCGTCGTTCCGGACCCGGCCGGTGTCCAGTCCGCCGCGCTGCTGGACGCGGCGGGGCGCTTCTGGACCGTGTTGCTGGTCGCGTCGATCTCGACATCATAGGAGACGGCACCCGTCGCAGGACGGCTGTCTTTCAATGTCAGCCGGCCAGCCGTCCCGTAGAGCAGGAGGTAGGTCTTCTGGCTGAGCGGGGTCCAGCTCTCGAAGTCCGCCATCGTGTAGCCGGCGTTCTTCTCCATCGCCGCTGCCTTGCCCTGCGCTGCCTCCGGGTCGGCGGTCGGGGTCGCGTTGGGCGCCTGCACCACGCTGAAGAAGGAGCTCCAGCCTTGGGACGGGCCTGTGATGATGCTCGACATGGGCGGTCTCCAAAAGGTTCAGAGGCGAAGAAGAACGCGCGCCGAGCGCGGCTCGGCGTCGCGCGGCGCGGGGGTGAACGGAGCGGCTGTCTTCGCGAGGCAGGATCGGAGCGCCTCGGCGAGCGCCTCGACGCGCTCCATGTCCTCGGCCAGCGCCATCATGCGCAGGATATGCAGCGCTTCCGAATCTTCGGCGACCCGGGGGTGGCGCAGGAGCTCTGCGGAAACGCGCGCGATCTCGCCGAGCACGGGCTCGAGCTCAGGCACCCGGCCGCGCTCCGCCAGCCTGCGCTCGATCTCCGCGGACGCCTTCGCCGCCGAGCCGATGCCGTTCTCGGGCTCGCTCCGCGGTGCGGGGGGCAGGGGGGAAAGAAAGCTCATGAGGTCTTGTCGCCTGAGGCCGTCCGTCTTCGGTCGCGCGAGCCTTGTTTTTGGGCGCAATGCGCGTTGCCTGCTGTGCCGTATGATACACTTGCGGTTGGATCATGGCCGCCCGATGCGCGCGGAGCGGCTAGGATAGGATGGGCCGGCCGCCGGTAGGGCCAGGGAATCGGGGAAGTCTCAACTGCAGTCCTATCGGGAACCTTTTCTCGCCATCCCAGCCCATGCGGTGGCGCCCGCTGGGCCGCCCTTGGCCGCGCCGGAGGATCTCCTCGTGCGCGCCGTGGTGTTCGCCGGCGAATTCGGGTCCGACGCCGCAGGCGGGTTCGCAGGGGCGCCCAGCCTCGCGCGCGCGCGCGCGGCGCAAGGCGAGGGGCGCCTGGGCGAGGCCGCGGCCATGCTTCTCGCCCTTCTGCGCGATCCCGCGCGGGCGGGCGAGGGCGCGCTCGGGCTCGCGGTCCTGGCGCTCGGGCGCGAGGATCTTTCGGATGCGGAGGCCTTCGCGCGCTTCTGCCTCGATCGGGGCGAGCGCTCGGCGCGCGCCTGCGCGGTAGCGGGGGTGGCGGCGCTGGAGCGGGGCGACCAGGCGGACGCGCAGCGCCTGCTCTCGGCGGCCGCGCGCATCGCCCGCACCGGCGGGGAGGCCGCCGATGACCTGCGCGGCGCCCAGCGCGTCCTTCTCCTGATGCAGCTCGGGTCCCGCTGACCCCTCGCAAGGAACCGCAGACCATGCTCGATTCCGAGGTCCCTCCGCTGCTCGACGTCGCCGACACGCGCCTTCTGGTGGAGATCGGCTTTCTCGCCTTGACGGCCGGGCGCTTCAGCGAGGCGCGGGAGATCTTCGAGGGCGCGCTCGCGGCCCGCCCGTCCGAGGAGGCGGGCGCGATCGGGATCGGGCTCACGGCGCTGGCGGCCGGCGATGTCCCGCAGGCGGTGCGTCATTTCCGCGCCCTGCCGCCGTCCGACGCGGCCTCCGCCTATCTCGGCCTCGCGCTTCTCAAGGCCGGCGAGCGCGAGGAGGCCGAGCGCCTGCTGCGCGATGTCGCCGCCCGCGCCCGGGAACCCGCCTTCCGGGTGCTGGCCCAAGCGACGCTGGATGAGATGGATCGCTAAGGCTCCTTCCTCTGGACGCCGAGCGCGTGCGCCCTAGCGATCGCGATTTGGCTTTGCAATGAGGGCGTGCATTTCGTAAGGTCACTTTGGATGCGCGTCCGGGAGGTCGGGCGGCGTCTCTCCTATCGAAAGGGTCCGACCCATGGTGCTTCCGGTTGTTTCCACGACCGCGGTGGCGTCCGCGACGCCGCTCGGCTCCGCGGCTCCGGTGCCCGCGGCCGATCGGGTGCAGCTCTTCGAGGACGCGATGCAACGCCAGAACGGCGCGGCGGCTGCGACCACGCAGGCGCCCATGGTCGCGCAACCTCCGGTGGCGGGTACCGCGCAGGTGGATGCGGCCGGCGCCCTCGAACGCGCGCGCCAGGGGCTCGGCCTGCAGGGCACGCCCGCCGTGGTCGCGCCGCCCGCCAGCGGCGACATGATCCTCGAGGGCATGCAGAAGTTGCGCGGCGTCTTCGACAAGAGCGAGGGGCGCGTCAGCGAGGTCATGAGCCGCGCGGGAACCGACGCCGGCTCGCTCATGCAGATGCAGCTCGAGCTGACCAACTTCACCCTGCTCGTGGATCTCTCCTCCAAGCTCACCGGCAAGACCACGCAGGTCTTCGACACGCTGATGAAGGGTCAGTAAGGGTGGCGGGACGCAAGGCCGCTCGCGCGGCGACCGGGCTGGCGCTCGGCGCGCTGCTCCTGCTCGCGGGCTGCAAGACCGACCTCTACACCAACCTCACCGAGTACGAGGCCAACCAGATGCTCGCCGTGATGATGGCGAACGGCATCTCGGCCGACAAGCAGGCGATCGGCGAGGGCTTCACCGTGCTCGTCGAGAAGGACGACATGCTGCGCGCCATCGCGCTGCTCAACGACAAGGGCTTCCCGCGCAACACGCGCACCTCGATCGGGCAGGTGTTCCAGAAGTCGGGCATCATCTCCTCGCCCTTCGAGGAGCGCGTGCGCTACATCTACGCGCTCGGCGAGGAGGTCGCGCAGACCCTGTCGCAGATCGACGGCGTGGTGTCGGCGCGCGTGCACGTCGTCCTGCCCGAGGAGCCCCAGCTCGGCCAGCCCGTGCGGCCCTCCTCGGCGGCCGTCTTCATCAAGCACGAGCCGAACGTCGACCTCGAGTTCTTCGTGCCGCAGATCCGCCGGCTCGTGTCGAGCGCGATCGAGGGGCTCGACTACGCCGCCGTCACGGTGGTCCTCACCGAGGCGGCGCCCACCGAGGTGCAGCCGCTGCAGGTGGACGAGCGCATGGTCGAGATCCTGCCGGGCCTCTCGATCCGGCAGGCCGATGCCGGCCGGTTCTGGACGATTGCCTATGGTGTCCTCGGCGTCGCCGGCGTTGCGCTCGCAGGCTGCGTGGCGGGCCTCGTCTACTATCTTCGCAAGCGCCCCCGCCGTGCGCGCGTCAAGGGCGCCGCCGAGCCCGGCACGGCGCTGATGGAGCCGTCCTGAGGCTCGGATGGCGGAACGGGGAGGAGAGGAGCTTCTGGCGGGCCCCTGGGGGGACGAGCGGGCACAGGCGCGCCTGTTCCACTTCGGCTGCCGTCTGGCCGCCTCGCTCGCCCGCCCGTTCGACGACGCCGACCCGCTGCCGGGATACTGGGGGCCGGTCGCGGGCGTCGACGTCGCGGCGCTCGCCCGCCACCCCGACTTCGCCGCCCCGCTCGCGCAAGCGGTCGCGCGGCACCGCGGGGTTCCCGGTCTCGACGCCTCGCGCCTCGCGCATGTCAGCCACCGCGCGGGCGGGCGCCTCGCGCTCCTGATCGCGACCGCCGCGCGCGGCGATCTCGCCGAGGTCGCGCGGCTCGTCTCGGCCGCCGTCTGGCACCGGCGGATCCTGCGCCTCGCGCTGCGGGCCGAGCGCGCGCGCATCCGCACGCTTCTCGGCGTCGAGAACTACAACGCCGCCACGCAGGAGGTTCCCACCCTCCATCCCTCGCTCGCCTTTCTCGATGCGGGCGACCCGTACTGGGACCGCGCCCGCGGGCCGGACGAGGCGGACGGCGCGCGGGCGGTGGTGGAGCACGGCTCCGGCATCCTCCTGGCCTGCGCGAGCAACGCCGATCCCGCGCTCGGCGCGATGGCGGCCGTGCGCCACGGTCTCGACCTCGACGCCGCCCCGCCGCTGCCCGAGGCCCTGGAGCAGCATCTCGTCAAGCTCGTGCGCCGGAGGGTCCCATCGTGGTCGGCACTTATCGGCTAGCCGAGTTCGGCTTCCGCCTCGCCTCGGGCGCCCATCTCCTGCGCCGGGCCGACGTCGAGACGCTGGAGACGGCGGTCGCGCTCGTCACGGCCGCCGAGGAGCGCGCGGCGGCGATCGAGGCTTCCGCCGCGGACGCCTTCGAGGCCGAGCGGCGGCGCGGCTACGAGGACGGGCTGGCCGCCGCGCGGCTCGAGGCGGCCGAGCGGCTTCTGGCCGAGAGCCTGACGCTCGACCAGCGGCTCGACGAGGTCGAGGGCGAGCTGGCCGAGCTCGTCGCGCAGGGCGTGCGCAAGCTCGTGGCCGAGTTCGACGAGCGCGCCAAGGCCGAGTCCATGGTGCGTGCCGCGCTGACGCAGATGCGGCGCGAGAAGAAGGCCGAGATCCGCGTCTCGCGCGAGCAGCTGCCCGAGCTTCGCGCCGTGGCCGAGCGGGTGCGCGGCGAGTTTCCCGAACTGCTTCTCGTCGACGTCCTGGGCGACGACACGCTGCAGAGCCCCAACGTCGTGGTGGAAACGGCGATCGGGCGCGTCGAGGGCGATCTCGGCCGCGCCGCGGGCGACCTCGAGCGCGCGCTGCGCGGCGTCGGCGCGCTGCGCGCGCAGGCAAGGGAAGAGCCCCGATGATCCGCGCCGAGCTTTCGGGCATGGCGGAGCTCGCCGCGGAGCGCCGCGAGCGCATCGGCCGCCGGATCGGAGCCGCGCCCGCGCGCATCGCGACCGAGATCGCCCGCTTCCAGCCCTTCGGCGTCACGGGCCGCGTGCGCAAGGTGGTCGGCACGATCATCCATGCGGCGGTGGCCGAGATTCAAGTCGGCGAGATCGTGGAACTCGTGAACCGGCGCGCCGGCACGCGCCTCTACGCCGAGTGCGTCGGCTTCCTCGACGAGGAGGCGTTGCTGTCGCCGATCGGCGAGACGCAAGGGGTCAGCCCGCAGACCGAGGTCCACCGCACGGGCCGCGTCCAGCAGGTGGCCGTCGGGCCCGGCCTCAAGGGGCGCGTCCTCGACGGCATGGGCAACTTCGTGGACGGGCTCGACACGCCCTTCCAGCCGCTCGCCTACTATCCGGTCTACCAGGACCCGCCCGACCCGATGAAGCGGCGCGTGATCGACAAGCCGCTGCCGCTGGGCCTGCGCGCGCTGGACGGCATCCTCACCTGTGGCGAAGGCCAGCGCATGGGCATCTTCGCCGCCGCCGGCGGCGGCAAGTCCACGCTTCTCTCCATGCTGGTGAAGGGCGCCGACGTCGACGTGACCGTGCTGGCGCTGATCGGCGAGCGCGGCCGCGAGGTGCGCGAGTTCATCGAGCACGACCTCGGGCCCGAGGGCATGGCGAAGTCGGTGATCGTGGTGGCGACCTCCGACAAGAGCTCGATGGAGCGCGCCAAGGCCGCCTTCACCGCCACCGCGATCGCCGAATACTTCCGCGACCAGGGCCAGCGCGTCCTGTTCCTGATGGACTCGGTGACGCGCTTCGCCCGCGCCCAGCGCGAGATCGGGCTGGCCGCCGGCGAGCCGCCGACGCGGCGCGGCTTCCCGCCGTCCGTCTTCGCCAACCTGCCCAAGCTGATGGAGCGGGTCGGCATGAACGACAAAGGCTCCATCACCGCGCTCTACACCGTGCTCGTCGAGGGCGACGACATGAACGAGCCGGTGGCCGACGAGACGCGCTCGATCCTCGACGGACACATCATCCTGTCGAGAAAGCTCGCTTCGGCCAACCACTATCCCGCGATCGACGTCCTCGCCTCCAAGAGCCGCGTCATGAACGCGGTGACGACGCGCGAGCACCGCCAGATGGCGAGCCGCATCAACCAGTGGCTCGCCACCTATGCGGACGTCGAGCTTCTCGTGAAGGTCGGCGAATACAAGCGCGGCGCCGATCCCGACGCGGACCTCGCGATCGCCAAGTACAAGCACATCAACGCCTTCCTGCAGCAGGCGACCGACGAGTTCGACAGCTTCCAGGCCGTTCTCGACAAGCTGGCGGCGGTGACGCGATGAGCGGGGACGCGCGATGATCGGCCAGATGAAGGTGCTCCTGCGCGTCAAGGACCTGAAGCAGGACCAGGCCTTCCGCGAGCTGCAGCGCCGCCGCGCGGCGGTGCGCGAAGCGGAGGAGGAGACGCGGCAGGCGGACGCCGCCGTCACGGAGAGCCAGCGCACGATGGAAACGCGCGAGGACGCGATCTTCGCGGGCATCCTCGGTCGCGTGGTGGACCTCAGCGAGATCGACGCCACGCACGGGCGCGTAGTGGCGCTGGTGCGCGAGCACACGGTCCTGACCGACACGCGCGAGCGCGCCGTCCACGTCGAGGCGCGCCTGCGCGACGAGGCCGAGACCCAGAGCGGCGTCTACCAGGCGGCCGTGAAGGTGCGCGACAAGTACACGATCCTCACCGACGACCTCGTCCAGGCGCGCGACGCCGAACGGGCGCTCGCCGAGGAGGTCGAGATCGAGGACATGTTCTCGCGTCCCCGCAAGCCGGTGTCCTGAGGAGCCGCCCATGACCCGCATCACGGGATTCGACACAAGCGCGGCGACCGAGCGCCGCGAGGGGGCCGAGGCGCACCGGCGCGAGGGCGAGCGCGACCTGACGGGCGGGCTCAAGCGCTTCCACACGGCGGGCGAGAACCTCCAGTCCGGCACGGGCCTCGGCGAAAGCCGCACCGGCGGCGAGGAGGGCGATCGCCTGCGCCGCTTCGCCGAAAGCCTGAAGCGCGCCGACGCGAACCCGGACGGCGACGACGCCGCCTTGCCCGATCCGCGCCTTCTGGCGGTCGCCGAACCGGGACGGCCCGCAGCCGTGGTTGTCTCATCCCTCGACGGCGCGGCGGAGCGGCGCGCCGATGCGCTCGCGCAGGGCGAGCGCATTGCACGCATGGTGGAAGGAGCGCTGCGCGCCGAGCTGTCGCCCGTGCCCGGACGCCCGCTCACCTTGAGCTTCGAGGCCCTGCGGCCCGGCGAGGCGGCGGGCGCGATCGCCGGCGTGTCGCTGACCCTGCACGAGGGCATGCTCGACGTGACGCTGCGCCGAAATCCCGACGGAACGCAGGACGCCCTGTTCCTGCAATCGGCCCAGGCGCTCGCCGAGCGGCTCGGCCAGCGCTATCCCAGGCGCGTCGTGCGCGTCCTGGAGGAGGCCGCGGGGGCGGTGGAGCGCGAGGCGGCGGAAGGCCCTTCGCGCCCCAGCGTCTTCGACCTCTTCGCGCGTCGGGACGAGCGCTCGTGACCCTCTTTCAACCCGACCGGTTCTTCACGCCCGCGGACGGCGGCGGCGCGGACGGCCTTCTCCTGTGGAACCGCTTCGTCGCCGGTGCCGGCGAGGCGAGGCCGGTCGGTGCCGGCGGCGTCTCGCTGCGCTACGAGCTGGCCGAGGCGCCCGCGCCCCAGACCTGGTGCGTGCGCCTTCTCCTGCCCGAGGCGATGGGGTCGGGCGCGATGCTCGTATGCCCGCGCGCCTTTCCGTTCCGCGAGATCGCGGGCGTCGAGCTCGACGCTTCGGATCTCGGCGCCCTGCCGGCGGAACTGCGCGGCGCGATCCTCCTCGGCATGCAGGGAGCCCTGGCCCGCGCAAGCGGCTTCGGCGCCGGCGCCTTGCCCCGCATCGGCGAGGACGGGCCGCTGTCGGCCCTGCGTGACCCGGCGCTCGAATGGCTCGCGGTGACGCTCGAAGGTGTCGCATCCGCTGAGGTTTCCGCCCATGTCGGCGCGCGGCGCGGCGACCTCCTGCGCCTTCTCGGAGCGCCCGGTGACGGGCCCATGCCGCAAGGCGCGCTTGCGGGCGGGCTGGAGGTGCCGGTCGACCTGACGGCGGGTCGGATCGACCTGACGCTCGCCGAGCTGCGCCGCATCGAGCCCGGCGACGTCGCGGTTCTGGCCGCCATGCCGGCCGACCAGCTCCATATCCGCGCCGGGCAGTTCCGCTTCGTGTTCACGCAAGGGGAGGGCGGCTGGACCTCGTCGGGCGCGCTTCCCATCCCGCGCCAGCGACCCCGCACCCTGTTCGGCGGCCTCGAAGCCGCCCAGCGCCAGGAAGATCCCGTCATGTCCGACCAGCCCGCCGATCGCGAGACCGCGCCCGACACCCTGTCGATCGAAGACCTGACGCTCGGCGTCGACTTCGATCTCGGCCGTGTCGCCGTGCCCTTCTCGACGCTCCAGAGCTGGACGCGCGGAACCGTGGTGCCACTCTCGCCGCCCTCCACCGAGCCGGGCGTCGCGGTCACGATCCGCATCAACGGCGATGCGGTGGGCACCGGCGACATCGTGCGCATCGACGACCGCATCGGCGTGCGTATCACGCGCCTGGCCGCGCCCACCCGCTGACAGGCAAGGCCGCGCCCGCGTGATCGATCCGCTCAACCTCATCTTCATCGTCGCGGCGGCCGCGCTGTTTCCCTTCCTGGCGGTCGTGGCGACGAGCTTCATCAAGCTGTCGGTCGTGTTCCTGCTCGTGCGCAACGCCATCGGCGTGCAGAACATCCCGCCCAACATGGCTCTGAACGCGCTCGCCATCATCCTGTCGGGCTACATCATGGCGCCCGTGGCGGTGGAGACGTTCAACATCCTGTCCGCCCAGCCGAGCCTCGACATGGGCTCGGCCGCCGGCATCCGCGCGGCCTACGACGCAGGCTCGGGACCGCTCACCGAGTTCCTGAACCGCCACGCCTCGATGCGCGAGAAGATGTTCTTTCTGGAGGCCGCCCGCTCGCTCTGGCCGCCGGACCTGGCAAGCCAGCTCACCGAGACGAGCATGGCCGTGGTGCTGCCCTCCTTCACGGTCACGCAGCTGCGCGAGGCCTTCGAGATCGGCTTCCTTCTCTACCTACCCTTCATCGCCATCGACCTCATCGTCTCCAACATCCTGCTCGCCATGGGCATGATGATGGTGAGTCCGCTCACCATCTCGCTGCCCTTCAAGCTCTTCCTGTTCGTCATGATCGACGGCTGGTCGCGCCTGATCCTCGGCCTGGTGAAGAGCTATGTCTGACAAGGCGGAGAGAAGCCGAT
The DNA here is from genome assembly GCF_001463765.1 of Aureimonas sp. AU4. Classification (GTDB taxonomy): domain Bacteria; phylum Pseudomonadota; class Alphaproteobacteria; order Rhizobiales; family Rhizobiaceae; genus Aureimonas. The sequence continues at coordinate 74,625 of NZ_BBWK01000014.1, forward strand.
GACCCCCGACGTCGCGCTCCAGCAGATCCAGGAGGCCATGCTCCTGGTCATGGTCCTGTCCATGCCGCCGATCATCGTGGCGTCCGTGGTCGGCATCCTCGTCAGCCTTCTCCAGGCGCTGACGCAGATCCAGGAGCAGACCGTCTCCTTCGCGATCAAGCTGATCGCGGTGGCGGCGACGATCGCGGCCATGGCCGGGCTGCTCGGCTCCGAGATGGTGAACTTCTCGATCAAGCTCTTCGACGGCTTCCCGAGCATGACATGACGGACCGGTCATGAACGGCGTCGCGGACATCGCCCGGCTCTACTTCTCGCTGTTCGACCGCGAGATCATCGCGCTGATCCTGACGCTGCCGCGCATCTACGCCTTCATGCAGGTCTCGCAGCTTCTGGCCGACACCGCCGTGCCGCGCCTGCCCAAGACCGCCGCGATCCTCTCGCTCTCGGTGATCGCGGTGCCGATCAACTACGCCTATGTGGACGCGTTCGACCGGACCGTGCCCGCCTTCGCGCTCCTGATCCTGAAGGAATACGCGATCGGCTTCGTGCTCGGCTACATCGTCGGCTGGATCTTCTGGGCCGTGCAGTCGGCGGGCGCCTTCATCGATAACCAGCGGGGCGCGGCGATCGCGGCCTCGATCGACCCGCTCCAGGGCCACGAGACCTCACCGCTCGGCATTCTCTTCTCCCAGGCCTTCCTGACCTACGTCTACACGACCGGCGCGATGCTGCCGATCCTCGGGCTGCTCTACCAGAGCTACGAGCTCTGGCCGGCCACGCGCGGCGTGCCGATCCTCAGCCCCGAATTTCCGACGCTGGCGCTCGCGGTCGCCGACAACGCGCTGCGCATCATGGTGATCATCGCGGGACCGGTGGTGGCGGTCATGTTCCTCGCCGAGTTCGCGCTCGCCATGGTCAGCCGCTTCGCGCCGCAGGTCCAGGTCTTCATCCTCGCCATGCCGATCAAGAGCGCGCTCGCGATCCTGATCCTGATCTTCTACTTCTCGCGCCTCCTGCCCTACGGCGTCGAGCAGCTCGGCACCTTCCGGCCCTTTATCGACCGCTTCTACGCGGTGATGCAGTTCTCGAACGCCGTGCCCGTGCCGCCAGCGGGCGAGACGCGGCCGACCGAGCCGCACGCCCGGCCGATCGAGGTTCCCGCGCCTCGTCTTCCCCCGCCGCAGACCGAGCCCCAGGAGGTCGTCCCATGAGCGAGGGCGGCGAGAAGACCGAACTTCCGACCCCCAAGAAGGAGCGCGACGCGCGCGAGAAGGGGCAGGTCGCGCGCAGCCAGGAGGTCGTCACCACGGTCTCGCTGCTCGCCGTCGTCGCCTATGTCTGGACGCGGTGGGGCGCGATCACCGAAGCCTTCGTCGGTATGTTCGACCAGATGGCGAAGCTCGCGACCGGCGACTTCCGCACCGTGGCGTTGCCGGCCGTCTTCTACGCCTTTCGCGAGAGCGCCTTCCTGCTCCTGCCCGCGCTTGGCGTCGTGATCCTGGCGGGCATCGCGGCCAACTACGCCCAGTTCGGATCGCTCTTCTCGTTCGAGAGCATCGCGCCCAAGCTCGAGAAGATCAGCCCCGCCGCCGGCTTCAAGCGCATCTTCTCGATGAAGCAGGTGGTCGATCTCCTGAAGTCGATCCTCAAGATCGTCTTCCTGTCGGTGCTTCTCTACATCGTCCTGCGCGGGGCGATCGGCCCCTTCATGAACTCGCTGGAATGCGGCATCCCCTGCATCGCGGACGTCACCTCGACGATCCTGTTCCAGACGCTGGCCTATTCGGCGGTGGCCTTCATCATCGTGGCGGTGGCCGACTTCGCCTACCAGAAGCATTCCCACACCAAGAGCCTCATGATGTCGAAGGACGAGGTGAAGCGGGAATACAAGGAGAGCGAGGGCGACCCGCACATCAAGGGCAAGCGCAAGCAGCTCGCCCACGAGCTCGCCATGAGCGACGGCGGCGCTGCGGCCCGGAAGGGGACCGCCCTGGTCGTGAACCCGACCCATTTCGCAGTCGTGCTGCACTACAAGGCCGGCGAGACGCCGCTGCCGACCGTGACCGCCAAGGGGCAGAACGCGATCGCCGCCTATCTTCGCCGCGAGGCGGAGGAGGCGGGGGTGCCCGTGTTCCGGAACGTCACGCTGGCGCGCGCGCTCTATGCCGACGCCGATCTCTACGAGCCGGTTCCCGACGAACTGTTCGACGCGGTGGCGGAGGTGCTGGCCTGGGTGTCCCGGCACGAGGACACGCTCTACCGGCAGCGCCTGCCCCATGGCGTGATCGACATGGACGGCGGAGATCATCGCCCGGAAGGACGTGCCTCGTGACTGACGCGCCGCAGCATATCCTCATGAACTTGCTTGGGCCTGAACGCCGGAAAACATGCGGCAGCCGCGCAACGCTACGTCATCCTTGTTGATGACGGGGGTTGGTATGCTGGTATCGGCCACTCGCGCTCTGATAGAAAGCTTTGACGTTCCGGCAAGGATCGGGTCCCGCATCCCCCTTCCGCCAGACTCGTATTCCTCTGGCGGAGGTGACGGACCCGTGAAGACTGCCCCCATACCCCCTCATCCCGCCGCCCGCCGCCCTTACGCCGCCGTCTCGAGGATCGGCCGCGGCGCCATCCCGCTTCTCGCCCTCACGCTTCTGGCCGGCTGCAACGGATCGGGCCTCGGCGCGGTCGAGGACGTGGCCGGGCCGACGGGCCAGCCGCGCCTGGAAAACGGCGCGCCGGAACGGCGGGGGCCCGTGGTGGACGTGCGCGCGATCAACGCGGCGGGCGTCGCGCGCACGGCGCAGCCCTTCACCGGCTATGTCGGGCCGCAGCGCGTCGAATACGCCCCCAACACGGTGCAGCTCACGCAGGACCTCAACGAGCTCAAGACCAGCAACACGACCGGCTTCGATCCCAACGAGCGCATCACGGTCGACTTCCAGAACGCCAGCGTCAACTTCGTCCTGCAGCAGCTTCTCGGCGGCGCGCTGGGCCTCAACTACGTCGCGCCCGACAATCTTCCCGGCACGATCACCTTCCGCACCGAGACCCCGATCCCGAAGAGCCGCGTCATCGACGTCGTGCGCGACCTTCTCGCCCGCAACGACCTCGTGATCCGCAACATCAACGGCGTCTACCACGTCGGCTCGGCCGCCGTAATCCAGGGCCTCGTCGCCAACGCGGCCATCGGCTCGGCCGGCGAGGAGGTGACGCGCATCGTCAAGCTCGGCAAGGGCAACGCCGCGCAGGTCGTCCAGCTCGGCAACGCGCTGGTGCCCGGCGGCGTCGTCCTGCAAACCTCCTCCTCGCCCAACACCGTGGTGCTGCGCGCCTCGCCCGACGAGGCCGACGGGGTGGAGCGCCTGCTGCGCACCATCTCGCAGTCGGCTGTCGGCGACGGCACGGTGGCGATCCTGCCGCTCAGCCAGAGCGAGCCGACCGCCATCGCCGAGCGCGTGACCGCCTTCTACGCCTCGACGATCCGCGGCGACGAGCCGCCCGTCACGGTCTTGCCGCTCGAGGCGCAGCGCGCGCTCCTCGTCGGCACGCCCGACGCCCAGCAGATGAACGGCGTCCGGCTTCTCGTGCAGCAGCTCGACCGCTCCACCACCGACGTCTCGTCCTTGCGCGTCATTCCCCTGACGCACCTGCGGGCCGAGGAGATCGCGCCCCAGGTGAGCCGCGTCTTCGGCTCCGGCGTCGAGACGCCGGCCAGCAACACGCGCGCCGAGCAGCGCGCCGCGCTGACCGACGTCAAGCGCTCCAGCCCCAACAGCCGGCTGTTTCCCCGCGCCCGCCTGCCGGGCGCGGGCGAGGGACCCTTGTCGGACGGCGAGCTCGACACGGGCACCGGCACGACGCTCGCGCCCCCGCCGGCTCTCGGCGTCTCGCCCGACCCGAGCGGTCAGGTGCAGGGCGGCCAGCTGCAGGGCGGCACCGCGACGGGTAGCCGCCTGGCCGCCGGCCAGGACGCGGCGGCCGGCGACGAGGCGGCGGCGATCCAGGGCGCCGGCGTCTCGCAGAGGACGACCCCGCAGGTGGCGCAGCCGACGAGCGGCGAGATCCGCATCGTGCCCGACACGCGCACCAACACGCTTCTGGTTTATTCGAGCTACCGCATCTACAACCAGATCCGCGAGATCGTTCAGGCCCTCGACGTGCCCGAGGCGCAGGTCGTCATCGAGGCGACCGTGATCGAGGTGACGCTCAACGACCGGCTCGAGCGCGGCGTCCAGTTCTTCCTGGAATCCAACGGCATCGGGGCCGGTTCGGGCATCCCTTCCGCCGTCTCACCCACCAGCGGCGGCATCGTCGGCTTCTCGGGCACGCTCGGCAACATCAGCGTCAACGCCGTTCTCACGGCACTGCGCGAGGTGACCAACGTCAAGGTCGTGTCCTCGCCCTATCTCACCGTCCTCAACAAGCGCACCGCGCGCCTCGTGATTGGCGACCAGATCCCGTTCGCCACCGCCACCCAGTCCTCCAACAACCTCGGCAACGTCACCGTGACGCGCGAGATCCAGGTCGTGGACACCGGCGTCGTGATGGAGATCACCCCGCAGATCCACGCCAACAACTCGGTCGATCTCCAGATCAGCCAGTCGGTCTCGACGCCCGTCGCCAGCAGCCAGTCGCAGGACCTGACGCCCACCATCGCGACACGCGACCTGCAGAGCCAGATCCTCGTCCAGTCGGGCCGCACGGTCCTGCTCGGCGGCCTGATCCAGGACCGTGTCGAGAACTCGCGCACCGACGTGCCGGTGGCCGCCGACCTGCCGGTGATCGGCAACCTCTTCCGTCAGAAGACCAAGGAAGCGCGTCGCAACGAGCTTCTGGTCCTCATCACGCCGCGCGTCACGCGCACCTCGAACGAGCTCGAAAGCATCACCCGCCTCCTGCGCTCGGCCCAGGTCGACGGCGGCGGCATACCGCGCGAGCCGGCGGTCGTGAAGCCCTGAGCCAGCCGGCGAGAGGACGGCCCCCACGGCGTTCCAGCACGCCGGGCCGGACTTGTCCCCCGGCCTCCCGCCCTGCTCGGTCGACTCTGGCTTGAACCGGAGAGCGGTGCCGTTGTCGCGACGCCGCCGGTCCCGTTCGATACCTCGATCCCGGTCGCGCGGGCCGCGCTCACCCGATCCGGCGTCAGCGCGACGGCATCATGCTCGAGGGTGGCCTACGATGTCAGGCGGGAATGAACGCCCGCGTGGGCCAGCGCGTCCAGCTAGTCCGCGAGCAAAGCGAGCGCGCGAACCGCCTCGCTGTTCCCGCCGGGTGCGACGGGCAACTCGTAGCCGTCCTCGGTGTGAGGGAGCGTGCGAGCGGTCAGGTCCGCCGCGCAGGCTTGGCGCCCGACCGCATCGATTGGCGATCCACCCGGCCGCAAGACGTGTCGGCGGGAAGGCCCCTGAGAAGCGAGCCCTTCTCCTGCTGGCCAATGCGCGGCGTGAACGTGTCCAACGCCGCCAGCCCGAAATCCGGGACGGCCTGCCGGAATTCGTCCGTGACGTTCACGGCGCCTTGCGAACGCCCGTCCTCGACAGGTCCGGGCGTTCCTACCGCACGATCCAGTTGACGTTCGTGCCGAAGATGACGGCGGACACGTCGTTGCCGCGCGCGACCGCGACGCCGAGCTCGCCGACGCTGGCGATGCGGCTGTTGCGATCCGGGGCGGCGCCCTCGTGGAGCTTGCGCCCGCCGCGCAGCTGCACGAAGCGGTTGACGCTTCCCAGATTCGCGCCCGCGATGTCGAGGTCGTAGCGCGCGAGGTCCCGCGTGATGAAGCTCACGAAGTCGGGGTTGCGCGTCACCTCGTCGAGATACACCGAATCGACCGAGAGGCCGGCACGCGAGGCGCAGTCGTCGACGCGGCTGGGGTTCAAGGCGGCTTCCAGGACCAGCGGGCGCGTCTCGGCCGCCACGCTCTGCAGCGTCAGGTCGGAACTGACCGACAGAAGGTCGAGCCAGAACAGGATGCCGGACACGTTCGCGGGGGTGATCTCGGCCCCACGCCAGCAGGCGGCCTGCGGCTCGGCGCCCTCGCGCCGGCGGATCGGGGCGTAGCGCTCCTCAAGGCTCGCCTGCGGGCGGGCGAGGCGCAGCGCCTCCAGCGCGCGGTCGATGCGCGGTCCGTCGCCGACCCCCGGCATGCCCTTGGAGTTCCAGACGCCGATGAGGTCGCGCACCGCCTTGTTGTTGGCTTGGCCAGGATCGGTGGGCTCGGCGGCGACGAGGCGGGGGGCGGCGTCCGGCTCGGTCGCGCCGGTCTCCTGCGCGACCGTGGCCGTCGGCGCCGTGCGGGCCGCGAGCGCCTGCGAGGCGGCGCCCTCGGCCGCGTCCTCCATGAAGGGCGTGCCGACGCGGCGCACCGCCCGGCCGGCCGCGATGCCTCCGCCGCCCTCGATCACGGAGGCGAGGTCGAGCGGACGCCCGCTCGCCGGCTGCGCCAGCGTCGCGGCGTCGGGCACGGCGGCGGCGCGGTTGGCGAACACGTCCTCCAGCTTGTAGTCGCCGGCCGTCAGGCGGTCGGGGTCCATGCGCACGTCGCCGGCCGCGAGCGGCGCATCGCCGAGCACCAGCGCCGGGCCGCCGGGCGCGGGGCGCAGCGAGCCGTCCGGGTTCTGGAGCTGCACCAGCGAGCGCAGGGGAATGAGCTTGGCGTACTGGCTGGAATAGGCCTGGAGGAAGCCCACCCAGCTGTCGACCTTCTCGGACGGAAGAACGCCGCTGATCTCGGCGAGCGAGCCGTCGAGGCGCAGGAGCGTGAGCGGCGCGATGCCGGAGCGGTCCGACAGGGTCTGGATGTCGGCGAGCAGCGTGTCGCGCGTGCGGATCTGCGAGGACACCTTCTGCAGGCCGATGATGCTGCTTTCCACGAGCCCCGTGACGCGCTGCGCCTCGGCGGGGTCGAGGATCGTGCCGGTGAGCGTCGCCTCGGCGCGGTTCGACAGCTGGAAGTCGACGCCCGGGGCCTCGCTCTTGAGGAGCTGCGCGATCTCGGCGCGCATGGATTCCAGGACCCCGACGCGCACGCGCGCCGCCTCGTCGGCCGTGCGCACGTCCTGCAGCACGGCGCGCCGCTCGGCGGGCGTCTCGACGAAGCCGGTCACGAACACGGCGCCGTCGACCTCCTGGCGGGCGGCGACGTCGCGCGCGAAGGGAAGGGCGCGCAGCGCCGTCTCGACGCGCTCCAGCGTCGGGCGGGCCTGGGGTTGTGCTCCGGCCGTGCCAGGGCCGACGCCCATCGTGGCGAAGGCCGCCGCGCCCACGGCCGCAACCGCGATGCCGGCCGCGACAGGAAGGCCCCAGCGCAGCAGGGCGGGCCGCTCGCCCGCCGGGCGCGGGACGCCGTCCGCGCGGCCGCGCCGCAGCCGCAGGCCGGGACGGCGGACCTTCACGGGCGTCGGCGTCTCGCCCTCGCCGAGCGAGGACCAGTTCGCGCTGGCAAGGCCCGTCGTGAAGCGCGTCGTGCCGACCCAGACGACGTCGAGCGGCTCGAGGTCCACCGGCTCGCCGTCGGCGGCAAGCTGCACGCCGGTCTGGGTGCGGGCGGGACCCGCGCCCCCCGCCAGCGAGACCTTGCCGTTCTGCACGCGCAGCCTGACATGGCCCGGCAGGAGGCTGACGTCGAAGATCTGGATGTCGTCGTCGTCGCCCGAGCCGAGGACGTAGTCGCCGTCCACGAGGAAGACGTCCACGCCGGACTGCACGCCGGTCAGGATCTTCAGGATGATGGGATCGCCGGCCGCGTCGGTCATGAAGCCCCCCGTCTCGCATCCCCTCCTGAAACGACATCATGTCGGAACCCGGCGAGCGGGCGAGGGTACGGATCGTCACGTTCGGGACAGCTATACGCGGTTAGCCGACCTGCCACTAGGGCAGATTGCACGCTTGGCGGGCAAAATGACTTAGGGTAAAGCCGCCGGGCGGACAGGGCGCGGATCGAAACTTCGGAGCGGCGATGAGGTGGCATCCGGACGGGGCGGCGCGCAAGGGGCGGGTGCCATGCCCGGCGGCCCCGTGAACGCCCCGCGCGCCGCCGGCGCGCCGCGCGAGCGCATCGCCTTCCGGCAGGGGTCGGAATTCTCCACGCTGTCGCCCGCCGTCGCCTCGCGCCTGTCGCAGATCGGGAGCGTGCGGCTCTACGGTCCGAACGAGTTCGTCTACCTCCAGGACGACGAGGCCGATCACCTCTACTTCGTGCGCTCGGGCCACATCCGCCTGTCCTACCTCCTGGAGGACGGCTCGGCCGTCCTCTTCGCGATCCTGCCGCCCGGCGAGAGCTTCGGCGAGCTCGGCGTTTTCGCGGGCGGCACCCATCACGACATGGCGACGACGATCGGCACGTCCTCGGTCTTCCGCGTGCCGGCGGCCGAGTTGCGCGAACTCGACGGCCAGGGCGGCGAGACCGCGCTCGCGCTCGGGCGCACCGTGGCCCGGCGCTACCGGTCCTATATCGCGCTCACGCGCTCGCTCGGCCTCAAGACGCTGAACGGCCGGCTGTCGCAGGCGCTCCTGCGCCTGTCCGACGACCTCGGCTCGACCGCGCCCTTCGAGGGGCGCCAGGTGCCTGCGGTGGGCGCCTTCGTGACGCAAGGGGATCTCGGCATGATGGCGCGGGGCGCGCGCTCCAACGTCAACCGTGCGTTGAAATCCTGGGAGAGGGCGGGGTGGATCGCGGTGCGCGAGCGTGCGATCCTGATCGTCAACCGACCGCGCCTCGAGGCGCTCTGGCTGGAGGAGGGCCTGTGATGCCCGATGACGAGGCGCCCGTGGCGATGAACGACCTGGCGGAGCGCCTGATGGCACCCGAAGGTCCCCTAGAGGCAGGTCGCCATGCCGAGCGTCTCGACAGTCTTCGCCAAGACGTGAGGCGGCAGATGCGGTCGGGGGCCGCGCCCGAAACCTACGCTAGACTTGAGCGCGTGGCGCGAGCGCTTGATCACGCCAGGGTTGTCATGCTAGCCATGGCCTCACGATCGACGCCGGATGTCTCAGAACCCCGCCGATCTTCTTTCTTTGGAGGAATGGATCGATGAGCACCACCTGGGGCGCGGGCTCGACCGCGGAACTGTATCGCCAGACGCGGACCGGCGCGGATCTCGCGACCGACGGCAAGTTCGTCAACCGCGACGGCTTCGACCTGATCTGGCGCCAGAAGGAACTCGGCGACCAGATGTCGAAGATCGAGGACGACATCCGCGCCATCGAGAAGAACGCCAACCTCTCGGACACCGAGAAGATGTTCGCCATGCAGATGGCCATGAACACCTGGTCGGCGGTCTCGAACCTGCGCACCAACATGCTGAAGTCGGTCGCCGACACGCTGAAGTCGATCGCGCGCAACGTGGCCTGACCGTCCTGTTCGGCACAGCCGCCCGCATCGGGCGCTCGTGCCGTCTTGAATTCGCCTGATACGGGAAGGCCGGTGCTCAGCGCCGGCCTTTTCCTTTTGAGGCCGCCTTCCGGGAGACAGAGCCATGGCCGGAGCCATCGAGACCACCCGCCAGAATGTCGCCGCGCTCAGCGCGACCTCGCCGGTCGGCGCGGAGGTCATGCGGGCCGTTCAGGGCAACTATCGCGGCGAAACGGTCGAGACGTCTTCGGAAGCCTCCAAGCTCGAGGACGCGAAGGAGGAGATCGGCATGGCGGTGGCGCACCGCGCCGACAAGAAGACGCTCGGTCAGCGCCAGGTGCGTCAGGGCCAGGGCGCCAACCTCCAAGCCATCGCGCGCATCGCCGACTACTACGACAAGCTGCCCGACATGCCCCGCGAGAGCGAGCTGCAGGGGCTCGTTGAGGACCTGACGCGCATGCAGGAACTGCTGCAGGGCGGCGGAGGCGGCGGGGGAGGCTCGGCGACCGCCGAGGACGTGCTGCGGCTCCTTCAGCGCTTCGATCCGGACTCGACCCACCAGTTCGCCGCGCTCGAGATCGCCCGCGACTTCTTCGCCGCAAGCGGCGGGGACGAGGCTTTCCAGGCTCTGCTCGACCAGGCGCATGCCGCCTACGGGCGGGGCGATCTCGGCCGCGACGTGCGTGCGGGCTTCGCGTCCGCCGAGGTCGCCGCGCGCGCCAGCGCGACGATGGAGACCGACCCCGCCCTGTTCCGAGACGCCTATCGCCAGATGGCGCGGGAGACGCCGGACATGGGGCGATTGTTCGATGCCTTCCGCGCCTTCGACCCGCTCAAGAACTTCGACGAGATCGTCGCCGCCTTCATGGAGACGGCGGGGCGCGACCTCGCCGCCACCGGTCCCTCGGCCGACCCGGTACACCTCCACGGCCTCCTCACCGAGCTCGGCAAGCTGAAGAAGATGTCGACCACGTTGGAGATGGCCGAGGATCTTGCGCGAACCACCAACCGGCTCCTGCGGCCCGACGACCAGCCGACCGATTATTCCAAGGTCAAATGTCCGGCCTGCCGTGCGCGCGAGAGTCGACAGGAGGTGTTGAAGACCCCGTCGGTGTGCAGGACATGCCGCTCGGGAGCCGCGCTGGACATCGCGGGCCTGATGCTCTCCTACGCCTCGCGCCAGTCCGCAGGCTCCGGCGACGCGCGTCAGCTCCTGCACCCCTATGCGCAATGCTCGCTCGCCACCCAGGTCGCCTTCGCCAACGGGCTCCACGACATGCACCGCCAGCTCTCCGACGAGATCATGCCCTCGCCCCAGGCTCGCCTTCAGCAGAGCGCGGCGCTTTCCGCCCTGAACGAGGAACTGGTGAACGCAGAAGAGGCCGCCTGGCAGGCCGAAGCGCAGCGGGGCGTGGCATGACGCTGTCCACGGCCAGCCGCGAGACGATCGCCGCCTTCGCCGCCCAGCTCGGCCTGCCGCTCCCGGCCTCGCCGGACGGCAGCTACTCCTTCGCCTTCCGCCAGTCCGGCCTCGTCACCTTCACGGCGGCGGAGGGGTCGGAGAGGGTGGTGATGAGCTTGGCGCGCAGCGTCCATCTCGACGACGCGAGCGAGGAGCGCCTTCTGCAGCTGGCCGGCCCGGACCCGACCACGGGGCAGTTCCTTCACGCCGGCACGACGCGCGACGGCTCGGCGCTCCTCGCGGTCTCGCTGGACGAGGGCTTCGACCTGCCGGCGGTGGAGGCCGGCCTCCAGCGGCTTCTGGCGGCGGGCCGCGCGATCGGCTGACCGGACGCCCCGTCGGAGCCTAGCCGGCCGCGCGATCCGACAGGCGCGAGGTCGGCGCCTCGGCGCGATCCATGTCGTCGTGCCCGGCCAGCGCCGCCGCCTCGACGTCGCCGAAGACGCGGCCGACGCCGATCAGGATCGGTCGGTCGACGCCGATCCGCCGGACGATCGCGCCGAGCTCGTTGAGGCGGCCCACCGCGCGCGTCTCGTCGGGGCGCGAGATCGAGGCCGCGACCGCCACCGGCGTTTCGGGCGCAAGGCCGTGGGCCATGAGCTCGTCGGCGATGCGCGGGGCCATACGCCCGCCCATGTAGAAGATCGTGGTGGCGTGGTCGTCGGCGAGCGCGCGCCAGTCCGTCTGCTCCGGCAGGTCGCCCTTTTGCGAATGCCCGGTGACGAAGCGCACGGACTGCGCGCGGTCGCGGTGGGTCAGCGAGACGCCGAAGCCGGCCGCCAGCGCCGAGGCCGCGGTGATGCCGGGCACGATCGCGACCGGAATGCCCTCCATGCGCAATTCTGCGATCTCCTCGCCCGAGCGCCCGAAGACCGACACGTCGCCCGACTTCAGGCGCACGACATGCTTTCCGGCCTGCGCGAACTGCACCATCAGCCGGTTGATGTCCTCCTGCCGGCAGCTCTCGCGCGCGGCGCGCTTGCCGACCAGCATGCGCTTGGCCTCGCGGCGCGCCAGCTCCAGGATGTCGTCCGAGACGAGGTCGTCGAACAGGATCACGTCGGCGGCCTGGAGCGCGCGCACCGCCTTCAGCGTGAGAAGCTCGGCATCGCCCGGCCCCGCGCCCACGAGGGTCACGCGCCCGCCCGCCTGCGGGCGGTTGGCGAGGTCCTGAACGAAGCGGCGCGCGTCGGCCTCCGCGCCCGCGTCCGGCAGGCGGCGCGTGAAGGCGTCGTCCGAGAAGCGCTCCCAGAAGGCGCGGCGCGCGGGACCGGGCGCCAGGCGCTCCATCACCTCGGCGCGCACGCGCGCCGCCATGCGCGCCCAGCCGGTCAGGGTCGCGGGCAGAAGCGTCTCGATGCGGCGGCGGATCGCCTGGCCGAGGATCGGCGCCGCCCCGTCGGTCGAGATGCCGACCACGACCGGCGAGCGGTTGACGATCGTCCCGAACCGGAACTGGCAGAAGCGCGGCTTGTCGATGACGTTGACCGGCACGCCGCTCGCCCGCGCGGCGCAGAAGAAGGCCTGGGCCTCGCTCTCGCTCTCGCAGTCGGCGACCGCGAGCGCCGCGCCTGCGAAGACGTCGAGGCTCCAGGGCCGGTCGTGGTGGCGGATCCGCCCGTCCGGGAAGGGGAGGGCAAGGACGGTGCGCATCTCCTCGCCGATCTCGCCACTTGCGCAGTAGAGATCGACCGCCGCGCCGGCCGCGGCCAGGAGCTCGGCCTTCCAGGCCGCCGCGTCGGAGCCGCCGCCCATGACGACGCGCTGGCCCTTCAGGTCGAAGAACACGGGCAGCGTCGCGAGGTCGCCCATGCGCTGGGGGCGCTGGCGGGACGTCTCGGCGACGCCGAAGGGCTGCGACACGGATTCCATCGACCGTTCCCGGGATATGCCTTGGCGGCAGGAGCCACACTTTGCCCCCGCCCGCAACAAGGGCGCAAAGGCCGGCGCGGACAAGGGCGGGTTTTCAACCGCCCGCCTCATGTCGTCGGCCGGCGCCGCGATGCAAGGGTGCCCCGGTGCGGCTCGGGTTGCTGGGGCCGGCATCCGTCTGCCATGAGGGGCGGACGGATGCGGCGCGACGAGGTCGACGGCATGGACGAGGCTTGGGCCGCGCTGGATGCGGCGCTGGAGGCGCGGGCGCGCGCGAAAGGGCCGTTGCGCCTCTGGTGGCGCGACGACGACGCCGTTCGCTGGACGCCGGCGCTCGCGCGCCTCGTGGCGCTTGCCGGAAGCGTCCGCGCGCCGCTCGCGCTCGCCGCCATCCCCGCCGGGCTCGACCCGGCGCTGGCCGCAACTTTGGAGGGGGCGGGCGGCGAGGTCGCGGTTCTCCAGCACGGCTTCGCCCACCGCAACGCGGCGCTACGCGGCGAGCGTGCGGTGGAGCTCGGCGGCGGGCGGGACACGCGGGACCTCCTTGGCGACCTCGGGGCGGGGCGCGAAACGCTGGCGGCGGCCTTCGGCCCGCGCTTCCTTCCCGTCATGGTGCCGCCCTGGAACCGGATCGAGGCACGGATCGCCGAGGCGCTGCCCGGGCTCGGCTTTCGTGGCCTGAGCGCCTTCGGCGGCGAGGGCGAGCAGCGCGTGCCGGGCTTGCGGGTCGCGAATGCGCATCTCGACGTCCTGCGCTGGAAGGGCGGGGCGCATTTCGCCGGCGAGGCGAAGCTCATCGCCGAAACGCTCCTGTGGCTGGAACGGCGCGCGGGCGATGGGGCGGCGCCCTTCGGCCTCCTCACCCACCATCTCGACCACGACGAGGCGACCTGGGCCTTTCTCGAGCGTTTCCTGCGCTGTCTCCTGCGTCACGCCCGGCCGATCGGGGCGGACGAGGTGTTCGGCCTGGTGGCGCCCCGTGGTTGAACCCGTCGTCCGCCCGGCCGGCGAGGCCGACATCGAGCCCGTCGCCGACCTTCTCCACCGCCTGATGAACCCGAAGATTTCGCCCGCGCGCTGGCGGCGCGTCCTCGATGATCCCTGGCGCCCGGCGGGCTTCGAGCGCGGCTGGCTGGTGGAGGACGAGGGGCGCATCGTCGGCTTCATGGCGACGATCTACAGCCAAAGGCCGACGCGTCTCGGCGCCCGCCTCTTCTGCGACCTCGGCGCCTGGTATCTCCAGCGCGCGTATCGCGGCACCGGCATCGGCGAGGCGCTGCTGCGCGCCGGCATGGCGCGCGCCGACACGACCTACGTCACCCTGACCGCCCGGCGCGCCACGGGCCGGCGCATCCGCGCGCTCGGCTTCCAGATCCTCGACGAGCATCGCGAGGTCTTCTCGCCGCGCAGCCCGCGCCGCGTGGCGCCGCTGCGCCTCCTCGCCGACCCCGCGCGCCTGGATGCCGACGCGCGTCGGCGCCTCGCGGACCACGAGGGGCTCGGCCTCCGGTCCGCCATCGTCGCGGCGGACGGGCCGGCGGCGCTCGTCCTCCTCCACCTCAAGCGCAAGGGCGAGGACGTGCTGCACCACGACCTTCTCCACTGCGGCGATCCGGCGATCCTGGCGAACCACGCGCAGGCGCTCGCCGATCTTCTCGTGGCGGAAGGCGTGCTCGCGGTGGACCGCCGCTTCCTGCCGCCCGGCGGCGCGGGGGGCGCGGCCGAGCCCATTGCTCTGGCGCGCTGGTTCCGCCCGGCGGACGGCGTCGAGGCGAGCGACGTCGATCTTCTGTACAACGAGACGCTGCTTCTCGACTTGAAGCTTCCCTGACGGGGGCGCCGTCTGCCATGATGCGGGCGTGCCGCGCCGCCCGCCCGGCGCCCCGCGTGGTTTCCAAGGGTCGCATGCCCCCGCTTCTGGCCGTCGAGAACCTGTCGATCGAGTTCCGCACGCTGGAAGGGCGGCTTCGCGCGGTGGACGACCTGTCCTTCGCGGTGAGGCCCGGCCGCACGCTCGCGCTGATCGGCGAGTCGGGATCGGGCAAGTCGGTCACCGCGCAGACGATCCTCGGCCTCCTGCCGGGCGTGGCGCATCGTCTCACCGGGCGCATCCTGTTCCGTGACCCGAAGGGAAGCGGCGCCCCGGTCGACCTCGCCGCGCTGCCACGCAACGCGCCGGCCTTCCAGGCCATTCGCGGCGACCGCATCGCCATGGTCTTCCAGGAGCCCACCGCCGCGCTCTCGCCCATGCACACGATCGGCGAGCAGATCGGCGACGTCCTGCGCCGCCACCGCCCGGGGCTCGATGCGGCGGGCGTGCGCGCCGCGACGCTGGAGGCGCTGCGCGAGACCGGCTTCCCGGACCCGGAGCGGGCGGCCTCCGCCTACAGCTTCCAGCTCTCGGGCGGGCTCTGCCAGCGGGCCATGATCGCCATCGCGATCCTGTGCCGGCCGGCCCTCATCATCGCGGACGAGCCGACCACGGCCCTCGACGTCACCGTCCAGGCCGAGATCCTGCGCCTCCTGCGCCGCATCCAGGCCGAGCACGGAACCGCGCTTCTCCTGATCTCCCACGACCTCGGCGTCGTCGCGACCATGGCCGACGAGATGGTGGTGATGCACCACGGCGCGGCGATGGAGAGCGGCGCGGTGCCCGAGCTCTTCGCCGATCCGCGCCACCCCTACCTCAAGGCGCTGATGCGCTCGGTGCCGCGCCTCGGCCGCCCGCGCGGCGAGCGCCTGCGACCGCTGCGCGAGATCCAGGTCGCCGACGCCATGGCGGGCTTCCGGCGCCGGAGCGGGGAGAGGCGCGAGGGCGAGGTGCTTCTGGAAGCGCGCGGCCTCGACCGCACCTTCCGCTCGCACGGCTTCGGAGGCGGCCCGCCGCACCACGCCCTGCGCGGCGTCGATCTCGTGATCCGGCGCGGCGAGTGCCTGGGGCTGGTCGGCGAAAGCGGCTCGGGCAAGACCACGCTGTCGCGCATCCTCGGTCGCGACGAGACGCCGGACCGGGGAAGCCTCGCCATGCGGGGGGCGGGCGGGGCGATGGAGGATGTCCTCGCGCTGCGCGGCCCCGCGCTGAAAAGCTGGCGTCGGCGCGTCCAGTACGTCTTCCAGAACCCCTATCTCGCGCTCGACCCGCGCATGAGCGTCGAGCGCATCCTCGCCGAGCCGCTCGAGATCCACGGTATCGGCACGTCGCGCTCGCGGCGCGAGCGGGCGCGCGAGCTGCTCGCCCTCGTCGGCCTGCCCGAAACGCATCTCTCGCGCTTTCCCCACGGCTTCTCGGGCGGGCAGCGCCAGCGGATCGGCATCGCGCGGGCTCTCGCGCTCGAACCCGAGCTCATCCTCTTCGACGAGCCGGTCTCCGCGCTCGACGTCTCGGTGCAGGCGCAGGTCCTCAACCTCCTGGCCGACCTGAAGCGCGAACTCGGCCTCACCTATCTCTTCGTCTCCCACAACCTCGCGGTGGTGGATTATCTGGCCGACCGCATCGCCGTGATGGCGGATGGGCGCGTCGTCGAGGTCGCGCCGCGCGAGGCGCTGTTCTCGCAAGCGGTCCACCCCTATACGCGGCGCCTGATCGCCTCGATCCCCGAGCCCGATCCCGCGCGCCCCATCGACTTTTCGGCCTTCGAGCCCGGCCGCGCTCGCGACCGTGCCGCCTGGGGGTGGCCCTTCGTGGCGCGGGACGGGACGGGTGAGCCGGACCTTCTGGATCTGGGCGGCGGCCACTTCGTCCAGGCGTTCGAGGACGGGCGGCGCGACCTCGGCGCGCGCCCGGTTGCGGGGACGCTGGCGCCATGCGAGCCTTGATGCCCATGCGACCCTGGCCGTGCCCGACCCGTTTCAGGCCCGCCCCGCCGATGCGCCCGAACCCGATCCGTCGCCTGCTGCCGGCCCTGGCTCTCCTTGCCGGGCTGCTCGCGCCCGGCCTCTCCCCGGCACAGGCCCTGCCCGAGCCGCCGCTTCTGGCCGGCGAGGTCGCGAGCGGCGCGCTGCCGCCGATGGCCAAGCGCCTGCCCGCCGAGCCGCTGCGCACCGACCTTTCCGCCATGAACCGCGAGCCCGGCCGCTACGGCGGCACGCTGCGCCTGATCGAGACGCAGGCGCGCGACACGCGCCGCATGGTGGTGTTCGGCTATGCCCGCCTCGTGGGCTACACGCCGGACGGGCGCATCGAGCCCGACGTCGCGCGCAGCGTCGATGTGGAGGCGGGGCGGATCTTTACCTTCCACCTGCGTCCCGGCCATCGCTGGTCGGACGGCGAGCCCTTCACCGCCGAGGACTTCCGCTATTACTGGGAGGACGTCGCCAACGATCCCAAGCTCGGCAAGAACGGCCTTCCGCGCCAGCTCCTGGTGGACGGCAAGGGGCCGGCGGTCACCTTCCCGGACGCGGAAACGATCCGCTACGAATGGGCCGCGCCCAATCCGGACTTCCTGCCCTCGCTCGCCGCCTCGCTGCCGCTCGAGATCTTCCGGCCCGCCCACTACCTCAAGCAGTTCCACGCCCGCTACGCCGACGCGGCGGCGCTCGAACGGCGCCTCAAGGACGAGGGCCAGCGCAACTGGCAGGCGCTCCACTTCAAGCACGACCAGAGCTACAAGAACACCGATCCGGACCTGCCCTCGCTCCAGCCCTGGGTGCTGGCGACGCGTCCGCCCGCCGACCGCTTCCTGTTCCGCCGCAACCCCTACTTTCACCGCGTCGACGGCGAGGGGCGGCAGCTGCCCTATATCGACGAGGTCTCGATGGGGATCTCGAGCGCCGGCCTCATCCCCGCCATGACCTCCTCGGGCCAGACCGACCTCCAGACCACGGCTCTGACGCTCGGCAACTACGCCTTCGTGAAGGCCGCCGAGGAGCGCTCCGACTACGACGTCCTGCGCTGGCCGAGCGGCCGGGGCTCGCGCATGGTCCTGTTTCCCGACCTCAACGCCGGCGATGCCGACTGGCGCGCTCTCCTGCAGACGAGCGACTTCCGCCGCGCGCTCTCGCTCGGCATCAACCGCGAGGACATCGCGCAGGCCATCTATTACGGCCTCGCGCGCCCGGCCGCCGACACGGTGCTGCCGGCCTCGCCGCTCTTCGAGCCGGACCTCGCCACGCGCTGGGCGCATTTCGATCCTGCCGCGGCCAACCGTCTTCTCGACGGGCTCGGGCTCACGGGGCGCGACAGCGCCGGCACGCGGCGGATGGCGAACGGGCGGCCGCTCGACCTCGTCGTGGAGTTCGCAGGCGAGGACGGCGAGCAGACCGACGTCCTCCAGCTCATCGCCGAGGACTGGCGGCGCATCGGCGTGCGCATGCTGTTCAAGGCCGTGGAGCGCGACTCGCTCGCCTCGCGCCTGTCCGCCGGCTCGCCGGTCATGACGGTGGGAAGCGGGCTGGAGAACGGCGCGGCGCGGGCCGAGGACAGCCCGGCCGCGCTCGCCCCGACGGACTCCTCGCAACCCTCCTGGCCGGCCTGGGGCCTCCACTACGAGAGCGGCGGCAAGCTCGGCGAGGCGCCCGCGCTCCCCTTCGCCTCGCGGCAGCTCGAGCTGAACGGGCGCTGGCGGCGCACCCTCGACCCGGCCGAAAAGCGGCAGGTCTGGCAGGAGATGCTCCGGCTCGACACCGACGAGGTGCCGCGCATCGGCATCGTGGCCGACGTCGACCAGATCATCGTCGCCTCGCGGCGCCTTCGCAACCTGCCGCGCACGGGGCGCTGGAACTTCGAGCCGGGGGCCTATTTCGGCTCCTACCGTCCCGACACGTTCTTTCTCGCCGACGATGCGACGCTCGCCTCGGGATCGCGGTAGGCCGACATGCTGCGCTATCTCCTGTTCCGCCTCGTCACCATGGTCTCGACGCTCGCCGTCGCCAGCGTCCTGATCTTCACGATCATCCAGCTGCCGCCCGGCGACTACCTGACCAACTATATCGGCGAGCTGCGCGCCGAGGGCGAAACGCAGGCCTACGAGAAGGTCGCCTTCCTGCGGGAGCAGTACGGCCTCGACCAGCCGCTCCCGGTCCAGTACCTCCGCTGGATCACAGGCTTCGTGCGGGGCGACTTCGGCTACTCGTTCGAATATGCCGCGCCCGTCTCGCAGGTGATCGGCGACCGGGTGTTCCTGACGCTCGTCCTGAACTTCGCGACCGTCCTCTTCGTGTATCTCGTTGCCTTTCCGCTCGGACTGTTCATCGCGCGGCGCAAGCACAGCTTCGCCGACCGCTCGCTGACGCTGGCCGGCTATCTCGGGCTGGCGACGCCCAACTTCCTGCTCGCGCTCGTCCTTCTCTACCTCGCCAACTGGCTGTTCGGCGTCTCGATCGGCGGCCTCATGGACCCCGCCTACGCGGAAGCCGACTGGTCGGCCGCAAAGATCGGCTCGGTGCTCGCCCATCTCGTGGTGCCGGTGGTGGTGATCGGCCTGTCGGGAACGGCGGCCATGATCCAGCGCCTGCGCGCCAACCTCCTCGACGAGCTGCGCCGCCCCTATGTCGTGGCGGCGACCGCGCGGGGACTGTCGGACGGCTTCGTCCTGCGCAAATACGCGCTGCGCTCGGCGCTCAATCCGTTCGTCTCCGACATCGGCGATCTCCTGCCGCAGATCGTGTCGGGCTCGGTGATCATCTCGGTGATCATGTCGCTGCCCACCACCGGGCCGATGCTCCTCTCCTCGCTGCGCAGCCAGGACATGTATCTCGCCGGCTCCTTCCTGATGTTCCTGGCGATCCTGACCGTGGCGGGCATGCTCGTCTCCGACATCGCGCTGGCGCTGATCGACCCGCGCGTGCGCCTCACCGGGCAGCGCGCGTCGTGAGCGAGGCCGTCGTCCACTGGGTGTCGCAGAAGCCCTTCGATCCCGAGCGGCTTGCGGGCGAGCACACGAGCGTCAGCTCGGCCTATGCGCGCGCCTCGCAGCGCCGCCTCTTCTGGTGGCGCCTGCGCCGCCATCGCCTCGCGGTCCTGTCGCTGGTCTTCCTCGTGCTCGCCTATCTCGTGGCCGCCGCGGCCGAGTTCGTCGCCCCGACCGGCGTCGCGACGCGCGACACGCGCCACATCTTCATGCCGCCGCAGGCGCTGCATCTCTTCCACGAGGGGCGCTTCCTCGGGCCCTTCGTCTACGCGCGGGAGGGTTCGCTCGACATGGAGACGCTGCAGCGCCGCTACCGCGAGGACCGCACGAGGCCGCTGCCGCTGCGCTTCTTCTGCCGGGGCGAGCCCTACCGCTTCTGGAGCCTCGTCGAGGGCGAACGTCACCTCTACTGCGCGCCGGACGGGGGCACCGCCTTCCTGCTCGGCTCGGACCGGCTCGGGCGCGACATGCTCTCGCGGCTCGTTCACGGCGCGCGCATCTCGCTGACGATCGGCCTCGTCGGCGTCACGCTCACCATGGCGCTGGGTCTGCTCTTCGGGGGGCTCGCCGGATATCTCGGCGGCTGGGCCGACTTCTGGCTGGGGCGCGCGACCGAAATCCTGCGCTCGCTGCCGCACCTGCCGATCTGGTTGGCGCTCTCGGCGGCGCTGCCGGTGACGCTCGACCCGCTTCTCGTCTACTTCCTGATCACCGCGATCCTGGCCTTCCTGGAATGGCCGGGCCTGGCGCGGGCGGTGCGCTCGAAGCTCCTGTCCCTGCGCGAGGAGGACTTCGTGGCGGCGGCCGAGATGATGGGGGCGGGGCCGGCGCGCATCATCTCGCGCCATCTCCTGCCGAACTTCATGAGCCACATCGTGGTGTCGGCCGCGCTCGCCATCCCGACCATGATCCTGGCCGAGACGGCGCTGAGCTTCCTCGGCCTTGGCCTGCGCGCGCCGATCACGAGCTGGGGCGTGCTGCTCACCGAGGCGCAGAACATCGAGGCGGTGGTTCTCTACCCCTGGCTGCTTCTGCCCATGGCGCCGGTCATGGCGACGGTGCTCGCCTTCTCGTTCCTGGGCGACGGCCTACGCGACGCGCTCGATCCCCTGTCGGACTAAGGACGCGGCACTCTCGCGCGGCAGGAGGCCGTGCAGCACCGTCTCGTGGTGGGTGCCGCGCAGCGTGAAGCGGCCGATCGGGCGCCACTGCGCGGGATCGCAGCGCGCGACGTCGTCGGTCGCGAGCACCGGAACGCCGAGGCGCTTGGTTTCCTTCTCGATGCGCTCCGCCTCGTTGACCGAGGGGCCGATCACCGAGAAGCTCAGCCGCTGGCGGATGCCGATATTGCCGAGGCGCACGTCGCCCACGCACATGGCGATGCCGAACTCGATCGGCACCTCGCCCGCCGCCGCGCGCCGCCGGTTGACGACCTCGCGCGCCTCGCGCGCGGCCCTGGCCGCCGCGACCGCGCGCCGGCTCGCCTCCGCTTCCGAGGCCTCGCCGTCGCGGATCGGGAAGACCGCGAGCACCGCGTCGCCGATGAAGGCGAGAATTTCCCCGCCCGCCTCCACCGCCGCGCGGCCCGCGCAGTCGAAATAATCGTTGAGGAGGTGGAGGTAGCGGTCCTCGCCGAGATCTTCGGCCAGGCCCGTCGAGTCGCGAAGATCCGAGAACCAGACGAGCGCCCGGACCTGGCTGCCGCTGCCGAGCCGTATGCGCCCGCTGAGCACCTCGTGCGCGACGGTAGGGCCGAGATAGGTGTCGGCGACGCTCGTGATGAGGCGCGGATAGATGTTGAGCTTGCACAGGAGCGCCATGTAGCGCTGCAGCTGGCGCAGCGTTTCCACGACCGTGTCGTGGAAGCCGCCCGGCGCGCGCGTCGCCCAGGTCACGTAGAGGCCTAGGTCGTCGGAGCGCAGCGGCAGCACCGAGCGCTCCGTGAACATCTCGTTCCGGAGGCCGATGAGGTCCGTGTAGCCCTCCGCGCGCAGCTCCTCGTAGAGATCGAAGGGCAGGGGACCGTGGCCGTCCAGGCGCGCGCGCATGAAGGTCTCGCGATGGTCCAACATCCACTTGATGGGACTGCGCAGCCACTCCTCCGAGTCCTCCTCCTGATGGGGGAAGCGGTTGGTGGAGATGCCGTTCTGCGCCGTCCAGAGGACCGTCTCGGCCTCGAACAGGGGATGAAGCGTCGACCAGGCCATGCGGCAGCGGTCGATCGGGATGCCGACGTGGTTGAGCTTTCGCGCGAGCGCCTCCAGCATCACCTCGGGCGGCTTCTCGGCCAGCGCCTGGCGCAGGAGCCAGTCGCCGACCTCGAGGATCTTGGACGTGTTGAGCACCATGACAGCCTCTAGGCCGGCAGGCGGTCCGCCACGGGTGCGAGATCGAAGCGAAGGCCCGGTCGGCCGGCGACGGCGCCGGGGAAGGCGGCCTGCGCCTGCGCTTCGATCCGCGCCAGGTCGGCGTCGGACCGCTTGTGGGAATGATGGAACAGGACGAGCCGCTCGATGCCAGCCCGGCGGCAGAGGCGAATCCCCTCCTCGTACGAGGAGTGTCCATACCCTTTGAAAAGCGGCATTTCCGCGTCGGTGTAGGTCGTGTCGTAGACGAGAAGGTCGGCGTCGTGGAGAAAGCGCTCCAGCGCCTCGTCGCGGCTTCCCGGCAGGTGCTCGTGGTCGGTCGCATAGACGAGCGAGCGACCGCCCGCCGCCGCGCGGTAGGCGACCGCGCCGTTGGGATGGCGCAAGGGCGCGGTCGCGACCGTGATGCCGGGCGCGGGATCTAGCCGGTCGCCCGGGCGAAAGGTGACGTAGTCGATCTCGGCCTTGAACTTCTCGAGGCCCACCGGATGGAAGGGGGGGCGGAGGAAGTCCGCCAGAAGCTCACGGCAGGTCTTGCCGTCCTGCATGTGCCCGGCGTGGATGCGGATACGGCAGGCGGGATCGTAGAAGGGCGCGAAGTAGGGCAGGCCCATCACGTGGTCGTAGTGGGCATGGCCGAGGAAGAGGTCGATCTCGCGCCGCTTCTCGGCATGGATGCGGTTGCCGAGCGGCACGATGCCGGTGCCCGCGTCGAAGATCAGCATCCGCCCGCCGGCCTCGACCGAGACGCAGCAGGTCTTGGCGCCGAAGCGCGAGGGGTCGTCGGGGGCGACGGGAAGCGTTCCGCGCGCACCCCAGATCTCGAGCCGCAGGGCCGCGGGCTCGGCTGTCACGTGGGAAGGGCGGCCGCCGCGCGGGCCGCCACGAGCTCGGAGGAGGTGCGGTTCAGCCGCATCGCCATCTCGCGCAGCATGATGCGCGCCATCGAGGGGAAGGCGTCCAGCATGTCGGACAGGCATTCCTTGCCGATGCGCAGCGTCGCGACGTCGGTCAGCGCGCGCACGCTGGCGGTGCGGGGGATGTCGCACAGGATGCCGATCTCGCCGACGATGTCGTTGCGGCCGAAGCGCGCCAGCTCGATGTCGCCGATCGGCGAACTCGCCAGCACCGCCACCTCGCCCGACAGGATCAGGTAGGCGCTGTCGCCCATGTCGCCCTGGTGGAACAGCGTGTCGCCCGCCGAGAAGCGCATCGCCTGAGAGGTGAAGGCGATCAGTTTCAGCCGGCTCGGCTCGATGCCCTGGAACAGGGGCACGCGCCGCAGGATCTCCACCTCGTCCGCAAGAAGGCTCATGGCTGCTCAAGGCTCCGTCGCGACCGGCCGCCTCCGGCCGTCATCGCGCGTCCGCTGGTGACGATAGGATGGGCTCGCGCGACTTCGCAAGACCATCGTCCGCGACCCGTCCGCGCTCGAAACGCACGATGCGGTCGAAAGGTTCGCCCTGGCCCGGCGAGGAGGCGACCCAGAACAGGCCGAAGGGCCGCGCGGGATCAGCCGCGCGCTCCAGGACGGCGGCGACGATGCGGGCCTGCGTGTCGGCGTCGAGCGCCGACAGGCACCGGTTGGCGACGAGGTAGTCGGGCGCCTTCAGGAGGGCGCGGGCGAGCGTCAGCTTCTGCTGCTGGCCGAGGCTGAGGCGCTTGGCGCCCGCGCCGAGATCGAACTCGAAGGCGGTGCGCAGCACCACCGCGCCGAGGTTCGACTCGCCGATCGTCTCGGCCAGGAGCTCGTCGATCCGCGCCGAGGCCTTGGGCGTTGCGTCCGCCACGCGCCCGAAGACGATGTTGTCCTGGAGCGTGGCGGCCGGGTTGAAGCTGTCCGGATCGTGGAACACCACGGTCTCGCGCACGAGCGGCGAGGCGATCTGGCGAAAGAGGGTCCGCGCCTCGACGACGCGCGCGCGCAGGCTCTCGTCCACGAGGCCGAGGCGGTAGCGCGGCTCGACATAGGAAAGGGCGAGGCGGATCAGCGAGCCCCGGTCCTCTCCGGTCTCGATCGGGCCGGTCGGCGTGCCGAGCCGCAGGACGAGCTGCCGGTAGAAGTCGATCTCGTCCGGCCGGATGATGTCCATGCGCCGCAGGAGGGGGTTGTCGGAGCCGATCTCGCCGAAGAGCTCGACGAGCGTGGTCGCGATCTGGAGGCCCATCGCGGCCAGCGTGTCGCCGAGGCCGGTCTGCTGCAGGACGCGCCGCGCGTCGGAGCGCACGAGAAGGCGGGTCGCCGCCGCCTCGTCCTCGCGCGAGGCCCCGAACACGATGTTCTCGAGGATCGTCGCGTGGCGAAGGAAGCTGCCGGGGTCGAAGCGCTCCACCGCGCCGCCCAGGCCCTCCTCGGCGAGCCGCGCGGAAAATAGCGCCCGGGCGGCCAGGACCCGCTCGCCGGCCTCGGGCGCATGGGCGTCTGGCACGCGCCCCGCCAGCCCCAGACGCCGGACGTCGCGCTTGAGGTCGACGATCGCGATCGCCTCCTCGATCAGCGCGATCTCGCGGTCCGGCTGGGCGGGCAGGACGGAGCGGTCGACCCAGTCCTCGCGCGCGTCCAGCGTCGTGTTGCCCGAAGCCGCCGCCTCGTGCCGCATCTGTGCCTCGAGGCGCGTCTCGGGCGGATGCATGCCGGGCACGGGATAGTGCATCAAGGGGTAGAGCAGCGCCTCGCGCAGCGTCGACTGCGGGTAGTAGGGAGCAGCCTCCGCATAGGCGAGACGCCGGCCCGTCACCGCCTCCGGCCAGCTGGCGAGCGGGCGCCCGGCGAGCTCGATCTCGCCGGTGGCCGGAGGGGCAAGGCCCACCAACGCCTCGGCGACGCTTTCGGCGCCCTCGCCGAGCGGGCCGAGCGCGGCGACGCGCTCGCGCAAGGGGAGCTCCAGCGTCACGCCGCTCGCCAGAACGGCGCCCGTGTCGTCGCGGATCGTGGCGTCGAGAAGCCGGAACCCGCCCGCCAGCTTCGACACGCCCGCCGCGCCCGCCGCCTGCGCGGCCGGGTCGACGAGGCCGCCGATCTCGAACTGCTGGGCGACCTGCTCGTACTTCACGTCGACGTCGAGCCGCATCAGGTCCCAGTCGATCAGGTCCTTGAGCGGCGAGGGCAGCTCGCGATAGGCCGCGATCACCGCCACCAGCTCGCCGATGTCGATCTCGCCCTTGATCGCGAAGTAGCCGCCGAACATGTAGAAGATGAAGGGCGTCGCCTGGCTCAGGAAGTTGTTCAGGAATTTGACGAAGAACTTCCACTGGTAGATGTCGAAGCGGATCAGGAAGATCCGGCCGAGCTGCTCCGAGATGCGCGCCCGCACGATGTTCGACGTGTCGTTGGTGCGTATCGTGGGCATGGACTCGATGATCTCGCCGACCGTGCCGGCCAGGCGCCGCGCCGTCAGCTGCCGCTCGCGCCCCAAAATCAGGAGCCGGCGGCGCATGCGCGGGATCAACACGGCCTGGAACAGCGTCACGCCGAGCGCGATCGCCCCGAGCGTCCAGCTCTGCAGGAAGATGAAGACCATCGCCGTCAGGATCTGGCTGGCGAGGTAGAGCGGCTGGACGAAGGCGTCGCCGATGAAGCCGCCGATCGGCTCCAGCTCGTCCTTGATCATGGAGGCGACCTCGGCGGGCCGCACGCGCCGGAACTGGCGGATCGGGAAGCGCAGCACCCGGTCCACCATCTCGTAGCGCATGCGCCGCAGCATGCGCTCGCCGAGTCGTCCCTTGTAGGTGTTGAGGTAGAACTTGAACGCGCCGTTCACGATCACGAAGAACAGGAACAGCGTCGACAGGACGAACAGCGCTTCCATGCGCTGGAGGGACGTGCCGTCGAGGAGAACCAGATGGTCGGGCCCGCCGAGAAAGGCCGGCAGCGGGAGCGTCAGCGTGAAGTAGCGCAGGCTCGCGCCCGCGCCCTCGAAGCCCTCGCCCTGGATCGGTCCGTTGATGATGAGCTTGGGCAGGTTCAGGGACAGGAAGAGCGGGATGATGGAGAGAAGCACCACCACCAGCATCCAGATCTGTTCCCGGCGCGTGTGGCGCCAGACGTAGCGGTAGAGGGAGGTGGCCATGAACGCTCGGCGCCGCTCCGGAATAGGCACGAGGACTTATTGGCCGGAGGAGCGCAGGAAGCGCCCGCCGCGTCAAGCGGAGAGCCGCCCCCGAGGCGCGGCGCTTGCGGGGCGGCGGGGGCCGCGTTAGGCCACGGGCGAACCCGTTTGGAAAACCGCGCGGCTCAAAGCGATGCCATCCGTCCCGCCGGCGCTTCGCCCGCCGATCAGCTTCTACGCGCCCCTGAAGTCGCCGGACGATCCGGTGCCCTCGGGCGACCGCACGATGGCACGCCTGCTTCTCTCAGCGCTCGAGCGGGCGGGCTTCGCGCCGGAGGTGGCGAGCCGCTTCAGCGCCTTTTCCGGCGACGGCGCGGCGCAGGCCGAGCTCGCCGCCGCCGGGGCCGGGGAGGCGGAGCGGGTGGCGGGGGACCTTTCGGGCCGCCCCGTCGGCTCACGACCGCGCCTCTGGTTCACCTATCACAGCTACTACAAGGCGCCCGACCTCCTCGGCCCCGCCGTCTCGCGCCGGCTCGGCATCCCTTACGTTCTCGCTGAGGCCTCGCATGCCGACAAGCGCGCGGGCGGCCCCTTCGACATGTTTCATCGCAAGGCGACGGACGCGGCGCGGGCGGCCGACCTCCACCTCGTTCTTGCCCGCCGCGACGAAACGGCCCTGCGCCGCCTGCGGGGCGACGGGGAGGGGATCGTGTTCCTTCCGCCCTTCGTGGAGGAAGCCGGATCGGGCGAGCCCGCGCCCCTCTTCGCGGCGGGTCCGCTGCGCCTCGTGACGGTCGCCATGATGCGGCCGAGCGACAAGCTCCGTTCCTACCGGCTCCTTGCCGAGGCGCTGGCGCGCGCGCGCTGCTCTTGGAGGCTGGAGGTGGCCGGCGACGGTTCGGCGCGCGGCGAGGTGGAGGCGGCCTTCGCCGGTTTCGGAGAGCGCGTGCGCTTCCACGGCCTCGTCGCCGATCCCGTCCGGCTCGCCGCGCTGGTCGAGGGCGCCGACCTCCTTGTCTGGCCGGGTGTCAACGAGGCTTTCGGCATGACCTATCTGGAAGCCGCCCGACACGGGCGTCCGGCGCTCGCCATGCGCTACGGCGGCGTGCCGGACGTGGTGGAGGACGACGTGTCGGGCCTTCTCGTCGAGCCGGAGGACGCCGGCGCCTACGCCGCCGCGCTGGATCGTCTGGCCGCGGACCGTGCCTGGCTCGCCCGGCTCGGGGCCGGCGCGCGGGAAAGGGTCCGGACGCTCCATGGCTTCGAGGCGGCCGCGCGGCGTTTGCGCGAAGCGCTCGCGCCGCTCCTGTCGCGAGGCGTCCCATGCGCGTCCTGATCGCGGTTACCCATCTCCTGGGCGTCGGCCATCTCGCCCGGGCGGCGCTCCTCGGTCGGGGCCTCGTGGCCGCCGGCCACGAGGTCTGCCTCGCCAGCGGCGGCCGACCGGTCCCGAACCTCGACGTTTCCGGCCTGGGTCTCGTGCAGCTTCCCCCCGTCCACTGCCGCGACGCCGACTTCCGCGTCCTGTGGGGCGAGGATGGCCAGGTGCTGGACGATGCGCTGCGCGGCGCGCGGCGCGAGGCGCTGCTCGGCGCCTTCCACCGCACCCGTCCCGACGTGGTGGTGACGGAAACCTATCCCTTCGGTCGCCGGTCGCTGCGAGCCGAGTTCGAGGCGCTGGTCGCGGCCGCCTGGGACCGGCCCGACCGCCCGGCGCTCCTCGCATCGGTGCGCGACATCCTGAACCCGCCCTCCAGGCCGGAAAAGGCGGCGTGGGCCGAGCGCGTCGTTGCGGAGCGCTACGACGGCGTCCTCGTCCACGGCGACCCAAGCGCCGTGCCGCTGGAGCGGTCCTGGCCGGTGGGCGAGGCTCTCCGCCCGCGCCTCCTCTACACGGGCTACGTCGCCGACCGCCCCGCGCTGCCCGGCGGGCCGCGCGGCCGGGAGATCGTGGTCTCGGGCGGCGGGGGCACCGCCGGCCTGCCGCTGTTTCGCGCAGCCGTCGCCGCCTCGCGCCTCGGCGGCGGGGAAGGGCCGCCCTGGCGCGTCCTCGTCGGCCACGGCGTGCCGGAGGCCGAGTTCGCCGCGTTGGCCGCCGGCGCCCACGAGCGGCTCGTGGTGGAGCGCGCGCGCCCCGACTTCCCGGCGCTTCTCGCCCGCGCCGCCGTGTCGGTCAGCCAGAGCGGCTACAACACGGTTTTGGATCTCTCCGCTGCCGGCACGCCGGCCGTCCTCGTGCCCTTCGAGGAGGGCTCGGAGCAAGAGCAGCGCCTGCGCGCCGAGGGGCTGGCGGCGTCGGGACGCGCCGTGCTCCTGCCCGCCGCCGATCTGTCGCCCGAGGCGCTGGTCCGCGCGGTGGAGACGGCTCGCGAACTTCCGCAAGGCGCCGGTGCGTCGGTGAACACGGAGGGCGTCGCGCGCAGCGTCGCGCTGGTCGAGGCGGCCGGCGCGCGCGCGCAGCAGACGGCGCAAGCCTGGGTCGCGCTCGGCTCGGCACTGGACGAGCGAGCGGCGTCCGGGCGCCCCGCGACCCTTTGGTGGCGCGACGACGACGCGGCCGAGCCCACCATGGCGCTGGACACGCTTCTCGCCCTCCATCGCCGGACAGGCGTGCCGCTGGCGCTCGCCGTCAGCCCGCACCTTGCGACGGACGCCCTGGCCCGGCGACTTGAGGGCGAGGACGCGGCGATCCTCGCCCACGGCATAGCGCACCTCAACCACGCGCCGCCGGGCGAGAAGCGGCGCGAGCTGGGGGGGCGTCCCGCCGACGAGATCCTGCCCGAGCTCGCCGAAGGGCTCGCCGCGCTCCGCCAACTCTTCGGCGCGCGGACGCTGCCTGTCCTCGTGCCGCCCTGGAACCGGATCGATGCAGGGCTCGTGCCGGGTCTGGCCGCGCTTGGCTATCGCGGCCTCTCGACCTTCGGCGCGAGATCCGGGGCCTCGCGCGACGGGCTCGCCGTCGCCAACACCCATTGCGACCCGATCCTCTGGCACGGCGGGCGAGGGCTGGCCGACGAGGCGGAAACGCTTCGGAAGCTTGCCCGTGATCTCGCTCGCGACGAGCCGGTGGGTCTCCTGACCCACCATCTCGTCCACGACCCGGCGGTCTGGCGCTTCGCGGAGCAACTTCTGGAGCGCTTGGCGGCCCATCCCGGCGCGCGGTTCGCGGACGCCCGCGAGGTGTTCGACCTCCAACCCCCACACGAGGAGGCGCCGCGATGAGCGAGGCCCCGACGAACCCCCATGCCGCCGAGCTTCTCGCGCGCATCCGCCGGCGCGAGGCGCGCGTCGGCATCATCGGGCTCGGCTATGTCGGCCTGCCTCTGGCGCTGGCGCTCTGCCGCGCCGGCTTTCCGGTGCTCGGGTTCGACATCGACGAGCGCCGCGTCGCGCTCCTGAACCGGGGCGAGAGCGGCATCCGCCACATCGCCTCCGACGCGATCCGCGAGGCGATCGCCGAGAACCGCTTCGAGGCGACGGCGGATTTTACGCGCCTCGGCGAGGCGGACGCCGTCCTGATCTGCGTGCCCACCCCGCTCACGCGCCAGCGCGAGCCCGATCTCGGCTTCGTGGAGCGCGCGAGCCGCCAGATCGCGCAAGTGCTGCGGCCCGGCCAGCTGGTCGTCCTGGAATCCACCACCTGGCCCGGCACGACGCTCGAGGTCGTGAAGCCGATCCTGGAGCGGGGCGGCGAGCGATCGGGCGAAACCTTCTTCCTTGCCTTCTCGCCGGAGCGCGAGGATCCCGGCAACCCGGACTACGGCACGCGCGACATCCCGAAGATCGTGGGCGGCGACGGCGCGGACGCGCTTCTTCTCGCCGACGCGCTCTACGGCGCGGCCATGGCCTCCACCGTGCCGGTCCCCAGCCCCTCGGTCGCCGAGGCCGTGAAGCTCACCGAGAACATCTTCCGCTCGGTCAACATCGCCCTCGTGAACGAGCTGAAGGTCGTTTACGACGCCATGGGCATCGACATCTGGGACGTGATCGGGGCCGCCGCCACCAAGCCCTTCGGCTTCATGCCCTTCCAGCCGGGGCCGGGCCTGGGCGGCCACTGCATCCCGATCGACCCCTTCTACCTCGCCTGGAAGGCGCGCGAGTTCGAGGTGCCGACGCGCTTCATCGAACTGGCCGGCGAGATCAACACGGCCATGCCCCGCCACGTGGTGGACCGCCTGGCCGAAGCGCTCGACCGGCGATTCCGGCGCGGGCTCAACGGGGCCGAGATCCTCGTGCTCGGCGTCGCCTACAAGCGCAATGTCGAGGACACGCGCGAGAGCGCCTCGTTCCGCCTGATCGAGATCCTGGAGGACCGGGGCGCCGTGACGCGCTACCACGACCCCCACGTGCCCGAGATCGGGCCGACGCGCGAGCACGCGGCGCTCGCAGGCCGTCGCTCGGTCGAGCTGACGCCCGAGACGGTGGCCGGCTTCGACGCGGTGCTCGTCGCCACCGACCACGACGACGTGGACTACGCGCTGGTGGCCCGCCACATGCGGCTCGGCCTCGATACGCGCAACGCCTTTGCCAGGCGCGGGCTCGACCTCGGTCGCGTCGTCAAGGCCTGACGGGCGGCGTGGCGGCGAGGCTCTCGTCCAGGAGCCGCGTGAGCGTCGCGATGCCCGTGTCGAGCGAGAAGTCGCGGCGAAGGCGCTCGAACGCGGCGAGGCCGAAGCGCTCGCGCGTCGCCGGGTCTGCGATCGTCTCGCCGAGCACCCGTGCGAGAGCCTCGGGCTCGGCGGGCGGGACGAGCCGGCCGGTCTCGCCGTCGGTGACGAATTCCGGCACGCCCGCGTAGCGCGTCGACACGATGGCGAGCCCTTGGCTGGCCGCCTCCATCAGGACGTTGGGCAGCCCGTCGCGATCGCCCGCGTCCCCTTCGCGGCAGGCGAGCGCGAAGAGGTCGGCCTCGCGCAGCGCCGCGATCACCGCGTCCTGCGGCTGCGAGCCGCGCCATTCGATGCGATCCGACAGGCCGAGCGTGTCCGCCTGCGCCTTCAGCGCCGTCTTGAGCTCGCCCGAGCCGACATGGACGAGGCGCCAGTGCCGGTCGGCGGGAAGGCTTGCCAGCGCGCCGAGAAGGTCGCCGAACCCCTTCTTGGCGACCATGCGCCCGACCGTCACGATCCGCACGGGGTCGGCCGGGTCGCGCCCGTCGCGCGCCGCGGCGCGCTCGGGCGGCGGGGGAAAGCGCGACAGGTCGAGCCCGTGATAGGCGAGGCGCACGCGGTCCGGGTCGCCCGGCGGCGAGAGGCGCCGCAGCTCCTCGAATCCCTGCCGCGTGCAGGTCACGCCGAAGCGGCTTTCGGCGATCTTCTCGCGCTTCTCCCAGTCCGAGGTGGTCCAGATGTCCTTGGCATGGGCCGAGAAGCTGAACGTGCCGGCGCGAAGAAGCGAGGCGTAGCGCGCGACCGAGGCGGGCGTATGGAGGAAGTGGACGTAGATATGGGGAAGCGCGGGGTCGAGCTCGCGCGCCAGGACCAGCGCCTGGCCGAGCCGGCGCATCCGGTTGGGCGAGGGGTCGCGCCGCAGATCGCGCAGCGCCGCCCGCAGGAAGGCGCGCCATCCCGGCAGGCGGCGCGCGTGGAGGAGGCCGCGCAGGACGCGTAAGGGCTGGCGGTAGAGATATTCCGGCAGGTAGTGGACGCTCGCCCGGATGCGCCGGTGCAGCTCGTGCAGCGCCCCGTCGGTCGGCTCGCGCAGGGACCAGATCTCGATCGCGAAGCCCGCCGCCTCCAGCGCCAGGATCTCCTGCGCGACGAAGGTCTCCGACAGGCGCGGATAGCCCTTCACCACGACCGCCAGATGCCGCGCCGGCGCGCCCGGCAGGGCGGCGTCGCTCTCGGCCCTCATGCGCGGACGGCGCTCAGCCCGGCGCGCTTCGTTTCGGGATGCAGGAGGGCATGGGTCGCCTCCTCGATCCGGTCGAGCCCGTCGAGAAGGCCCGGCGGGAAGCTCGCCGAGGGCAGGGGCTGGCGGGCGAGCGCGCGGATCGCCTCGGCCATGACGCGCGGGTCGCGCCGCCCGCCCGGCTCCAGCATGGCGCCGTCCAGCATGGCGACGAGGCCGAGCTCGGCGGCGCGCTCGGCCCGGATCGTCTGCTCGAGGCGCGGCGTGCGGCGCGGCACGATCAGCGCGCGCTTGTCGAACGACAGGATCTCGCAGAACGTGTTGTAGCCGCCCATGGCGATCACGCCCTCGGAGCGCTGCATGAGATACTCGATCTTGGTGTCGAAGGTGATCGCGTCGACGCGCGGAAGCTGCGCGATGCGCTCCATGAAGGCGGCCCGGCGCGAGCGGGGAATGAAGGGGCCGAACACCAGAAGCGCGCCGAGCGGGATCTCGCCGTCCGCCTCGTAGGCCGAGATCACCCAGTCGATGAGTTCCTCGCCGTCGCCCCCGCCGCCCGTCGTCACCAGCGCGAAGGGCTCGCGCGTCAGGCGCGGATAGCGCGTGGTCTGGGGGCGGGGCGGCAGCTCGCGGCGGATATAGCCGGTGTAGTTGATGCGCCGCGCCACCGCCTCGGGAAGGTCGAAGGGGGCGAGCGGCTCGTGGATCTCGCGCAGGCCGTAGATCCAGATCTCGTCGTAGAAGCGCTCCAGCGCGTTGAGCGCTCCCTTGCGCCGCCACTCGGGCACGATCACCTCCGGCTCGTCCAGGATGTCGCGAAGGCCGAGCACGATGCGCGTGCCCGCCGCGCGCAGGTAGGCGAGCGTGTCGAGCAGCTCGTCGCGGAAGCCCGCCGGCTCCTTGTCGACGATTAGGATGTCGGGCTGCAGGCTGCGGGCGGTCGCCATGATCACGGCCGCGCGCATCGCCACCGTTTCCTCGAGGTCCAGCGAGAGGCTGGAGGTCGAGTAGGTGCCGTCCGGCAGCTTCACCACGCCCGGCACGCGCACGAAGTCGATGCCGTCGCCGAACTCGAAGCTGCCGATCATCGGCGAGCCCGAGATGATCACGATCGAGGGCCGCCCGAGCCCGGGGGCCAGGCGGTTGGCGATGGCGCGGCATCGCCGGATATGGCCGAGCCCGAACGTGTCGTGGCTGTAGATGAGGATGCGAGGGGCCCGCGCGGGTTCGCGTCGATCGGCCGGAAAGGGCGAATTCAGCATATGCGGATTCTCGAAGCTCGTCCTGCCGTGCCCGACCGTTTGCACCCATACTACGCCGCTTGGGGCCGGACGGGAAATCCGGTCTGCACAGGAAAACGAAAGCCGGGCTTTCGGCGGCCTTACGTTTGATCAACCATGTCCCTGAGGGGCTTGGTCACATCATTCCCCTAGCGTGCGCTGCGTCATGATCGCCTCGCTCGTCTCCCTGGCCGCCGACCATTCCCTCGGCTTCGTCGCGGCCGCCCTGGCCATCTGCCTCGTCGGCGGCTGGCTTCTGGCCGACATCATGCGCACAGCGAGCGCGACGCGCGCGCGCTACCAGCGGCTCTGGCTACCGGGGCTGGCGCTGGTCGCGGGCGTCACGGTCTGGACGACGCACTTCATCGCCATGCTCGGCTACAGGCCGGATCTCCTGCTCGGCTTCGACGGGGCGACCACGCTTCTCTCGGCGATCGCGGCGATCGTGGGGGTCGGCGTCCCGCTCGCGCTCTCGGTCCGCGTCGAGCACTTCGCGATTCGGGCCGCGCTCGGCGCCCTGGCCGGGCTCGGCATCGGGGTGATGCACCAGACCGGCATGGCGGCGATCGAGGGGTGCCTGCGCGAGACGCCGATCGCCGTGAGCGTGGCCGCGTCGGGCCTGGGCGCCGCCTGTCTGGCGCTCGCGCGCGGACGGCCCGCGATCGGGCGCTCGCGCTGGCGGACCTGCGCGCTCTTCACGCTCGCGGTGACCGGCGCCCACTTCGCCTCGCTCGCCGGCACGACGATCACCGCGATCGACGGCGCGCGGGAGGGGGCGGACCACGGCATCCTCCTCAGCCTCTTCACCGCGATCGGCGCGGCCGTCCTGTTTCTGGGCGCCTTCGTCACGATCCTGGCCGCCAAGCGGTTCGACGCGCAGGAGCGGGCCCATTCGGCGATCCTGTCGACCGCGCTCGAGAACATGTCGAACGGGCTCCTCTACTTCGACGAGCTCAGCCGCCTGCAGCTCTTCAACCATCGCTACGCCGAGATCTTCGAGGTTGACGCCGCCGTCTTTCGCCTCGGCATGTCGCCGGGCGAGGTGATCGGCGCGATCGGCGACGCGAAGGGCTGGAGCGCCGAGCGGCGCCTGCGCGCCTGCGCGCGGGCCGAGGAATGGATGGGCGGAAGCCATCAGACGCTGTTCGACTACGTGATGGACAATGGCCGCACGATGGAGATCGAGCTGCGGCCCGTGGCGACGGGCGGCGTGGTGATGACCTTCGACGACGTCACCAAGGATCGCGAGGCGCAGCGCCGCATCGCCGAGCTCGTGTTCCAGGACCCGCTCACGCGCCTCGCCAACCGGCGCGCGCTGCAGCAGCGCATGGAGGAGAACTTCCACCCCAAGCAGCGCTTCCAGCTCCTGATGGTGGATCTCGACCGGTTCAAGGCCGTCAACGACACCTACGGCCACGGGGCGGGCGACGCGCTCCTGGTGCAGGTCGCGCAGCGCATCCTGGCGGTGGTCGGGGCGTCGGGCTTCACCGCGCGGCTGGGCGGCGACGAGCTGGCCATCCTCGTCCACGACGAGCCGGCGCGCGCCGTCGAGATCGCCGCGCGCATCGTCGAGACCGTCGCGCGGCCCTTCGTGGTCGACGGGTTCAGCGTCTCGATCGGCTGCAGCATCGGCCTGTGCGGCTCGGCCGAGGCGCGCGACGCGACGGAGCTGCTGCAAAGGGCCGATATCGCGCTTTACGAGAGCAAGCGCCGGGGACGGGGGCGCGTGTCCAGCTATCGCATCGGCATGCTGGAAGCGGTGGCCGAGCAGCAGGTGCTCGAGAACGACCTGCGCACGGCAATGGAGCGGGGCCAGCTGCACCTCGCCTATCAGCCGATCCTGTCGCTCGAAGCGGATCGCGTCAGCGGCCGCGAGGCCCTGATCCGCTGGGAGCACCCGCTCCACGGCGCCGTCGAGCCCGCGCGCTTCGTGCCGCTCGCCGAAGAGACCGGCCAGATCATCGAGATCGGCCGATGGGTCCTCGAGGAGGCGTGCCGCGAGGCCTCGACCTGGCAGGAGGGCTTGAGCGTCTCGGTCAACGTCTCGGCCGTGCAACTGCGCTCGCCGCTCTTCCTGTCGCACCTCACCCAGGCGCTCAACCGCAGCGGACTGCCGGCCTCGCGCCTCGAGATCGACATGACCGAGACGGCGATCGTGGAGGACGGGGCGCAGGTCGCGGGCGTGCTCCATGCCGTCCGCCAGCTCGGGGTGCGCGTGGCCATGGACGACTTCGGCACGGGCAACTCGTCGCTGGCGCACCTTCGCGACTTTCCGCTCGACCGCATCAAGATCGACCCGCTCTTCGTCGCGACCGCCGACAGCGACCGGCATTCGCTGGCGGTGCTGCGCGGCATGACGCAGATCGCGCGCGACATGCGCATCGAGATCCTGGCCGAAGGGGTCGAGACGCAGGCGCAGATGGACCTCGTCGCCGCGGTCGGCTGCGACGCGGCGCAGGGCTTCCTGATCGGCCGCCCCGAGCGGCTGGAAGCCGGGCGCGGGGCGCTCGCCCGGCACGGCTCGGCGGCCTGACGGGCGCGGCGCGATCCCTCGCTACTGCGTCACCGCGCGCACGTTGGAGGCGACCTCGCTCAAGGAGACCATGCCCTTGGTCATCACTCGGTCGGCCCCTTCGAGGCGGGTGCGCTCCTCCTGCGTCAGGCTGCGGGCCGACAGGACGATCACGGGAATGTCGCGGTCCCTGGGCCGGCTGCGCAGCGCGTCGAGGAAGCTGAAGCCGTCCATGACCGGCATGGTGAGGTCGAGCAGGATGACGCGGGGCCGCGCGGCCTCGACGCGGTCCAGCGCCTCGCGGCCGTTGCCGGCCTCCGACACGCTCCACCCGTCGCGCTCCAGCGCGTGGCGCAGCCGATCGCGCGCGTCCTCGTCGTCGTCCACCACCAGGACGTCGCCCGCCTCCTCGCGGAACCGGTCCATGACGAGCCGGAAGCTCTCCCACTGCACGGGCTTGGCGACGTAGTCCGAGGCGCCGAGCGAGGAGGCGAGCGCCCGCTCGCTGACGAAGGTCACCATGATCACCGGGATCTCGGCGAGCTCGGGATCGGCCTTCAGGCGCGCGAGCACGGTCCAGCCGTCCATGCCCGGCATCATGACGTCGAGGAGGATGGCGCGCGGGCGCATCTCCTTGGCCATGGCCAGGCCCGTCTGGCCGTCCGGCGCGGTGATGGCGGCAAAGCCCTCGCGCGCCAGGAAGCGCGTCATCAGCTCGCGCTGGGCCGTGTCGTCGTCGATCACGAGAACCGTGTGGCGCCCGGCCGTGTCGGTGCCCTGCGGCAGCTGGGCGGGGCCGGGGGCCGCGTCCGGTTCGGCGGCATCGGGCAGCCGCGCCGGAACGGTGAGGCGGAACGTGCTGCCCTCGCCGGGGCGGCTCTCCACCGACACGCCGCCGCCCAGCATCTCGCTGAAGGCCTTGGTGAGCGACAGGCCGAGGCCCGTTCCCCCGAAGCGGCGCGTGGTGGAGGCGTCGGCCTGGGCGAAGCGCTGGAAAAGGCGCTCCAGCTGCTCGGGCGTCATGCCGATGCCGGTGTCGCAGACCGAGAAGACCAGCGTGTCGCCGCGGCGCTCGGCGCGCAGCGTGATCGTGCCCCCTTGCGTGAACTTGGCGGCGTTGCTGAGGAGGTTGAGGAGGATCTGGCGCAGCTTGGTGATGTCGCTGTGCATGGCGCCGACCTCGCCCTCGAACTCGACCTCCAGCCGGTTGTCCTTCTTCTCGGCGAGCGCCCGGGCGGTCGCGGCGACGTCGGCGACGATCTCTGCGACGTCGAAGGTCTCGGCATAGAGGTCCATCTTGCCGCTCTCGACCTTGGACAGGTCGAGAACGTCGTTGATGAGGCCGAGGAGATGGCGGGCGTTGCTCTCGATCTTGCGGATGTCGCGCACGAGGTCGCCGGCCACCGCGCCCTCCTCGGCCTCCTCGATCAGCATCTCGCTGTAGCCGATGATGGCCGAGAGGGGCGTGCGCAACTCGTGGCTCATGTTGGCCAGGAACTGCGACTTGGCGAGGTTCGCCTCCTCGGCGGCCTGCAGCGCCTCCATCTTGGCGCGCTCGGCCAGGATCTGGGAGGTCGTCTCGTTGCAGGCGCAGAAGAGACCGTCGATGCTTCCGTCCTCGCCGTAGACCGGCGTGTAGGAGAAGGCGAAATGCGCCTCCTCGACGTGGCCGTTGCGCTCGACCTGCAGGGCGATGTCGTCGAAGTGGACGGATTCGCCCTCGTGGACACGGGCCACGAGCGGGCCGATCTCGTCCCAGATCTCGCTCCAGGTTTCCCGGAAGCGCTGCCCGAAGGCGGCCGGGTGCTTGCTCTGGAGAAGCGCGATGTAGGGATCGTTGTACAGCATGATCCCGTCCTCGCCCCAGGCGAGGAACATGGGCTGGCGCGAGGCGAGCATCAGCGAGACCATGGTCTTAAGCGCGCGCGGCCAGCCCGATGGCGGACCCAGCGGCGTCGCCGCCCAGTCGGCCGCCCGCATGCGGCGGGCCATCTCGCCCTCGCCGCTCAGAAACCGCGCGCTCGTCATGACTGGCATCTCCCCGGAGCGGACGAGACGCCGACCGCGCCCGAACCGATCCAAGGTTGCGCGCACGAGCCCGCGATCAAGGGCGGGCGCGGATCAGTCCTCGAAGGAGCGGCGGTCAATGCCGTGGCGCTGGAGCTTGTCGTAGAAGGTCTTGCGCGGCAGGCCGAGGGCCTCCAGCGAGGCGCGCACCTCGCCCCGGTGCCGGCGCAGCGTCTCGCGGATCGCCTCGCCCTCGAAGCGCTCGACCCGCTCGGCGAGCGAACCGCCCGCATCGCGGGTCGGCGCCTCGGCGGGCTCGTCCTCCTCGCTCAGGCCGAGCGCCACGCGCTCGGCATAGTGCGAGAGCTCGCGCACGTTGCCGGGCCAGTCGTGCTCAGACAAGGTCCGCCGCACCGCCGCGCCGATCTCGGGCAGGGGCCGGCCGAAGCGCCGCGCGGCGCGCCCGAGGAAGTGGTGGAAGAGGAGGGGGACGTCCTCGCGCCGCTCGCGCAAGGGCGGGATCCGAAGCGTCACCACGTTCAGCCGGTAGAAGAGATCCTCACGAAAGGCGCCGCGCCGGGCGGGATCGCCGAGATCGACCTTGGCGGCGGCCACCACGCGAAGGTCCAACTCGCGCCGCTCGTTGGTGCCGAGCGGCTCGACGCTGCGCGTCTCCAGAACCCGCAGGAGGCGGACCTGGAGCGCGGGGGGCATGGACTCGATCTCGTCCAGAAACAGCGTGCCCCCGCTCGCGTGCTCGATGCGCCCGACGCGCCGCCGGGCCGCGCCCGTGAAGGCGCCGGGCTCGTGGCCGAAGAGCTCGCTCTCGATCACGCTCTCGGGCAGCGCGCCGCAGTTGAGCGCCACGAAGGGGCGCGCGCGCCGCCGGCTCCAGGCGTGGAGCAGCGAGGCCACGACCTCCTTGCCCGATCCCGTCTCGCCCTCCACCAGGACGTCGACCTGCGTGTCGGCGATCTGGCGCAGCGTGCGGCGCAGGCGCTGGATCACCGGCGTCTCGCCGATCAGCGGCAGGTCCTCGTCCACCGCCTCGGCGGCCTCGCGCAGCCGCCGGTTCTCTAGAACGAGACGACGCTTCTCGGCCGCGCGCCGCACGCTTTCCACCAGCCGGTCGGCGGCGAACGGCTTGGCGATGAAGTCGTAGGCCCCTTCCTTGAGGGCGCCGACCGCGAGCTCGACGTCGCCGTGGCCGGTGACGAGGATCACCGGCAGGTCGGGGTCGAGCGCGTGGAGGCGGCGAAACAGCGCCATGCCGTCGGTGCCGGGCATGCGGATGTCGGTGACGACCACCGCCGGCTCCGTGTCGGCGACCCGCTCCAGCGCCTCGGCGGCGGACGAGGCCCCCACGGCCTCCAGCCCGGCGAGGGCCAGGGTCTGGAGCGTGGCCGCGCGCAGGTGCGCCTCGTCGTCCACGAAGAGGATCCGGGGTTCGGCAGAATGGCTCATCGGTTTTCCGCCCGCGGCAGATCGATCAGGAAGGAGGCGCCGCCGCCCGGCGCAGGACCGGCCGACAGGCGGCCGCCGAACTCGGAGACGATGTCCTGCGAGATCACGAGGCCGAGGCCCAGCCCGTCGGGCTTGGTGGTGGAGAAGGGCGTGAAAAGGCGCTCCATCTGCTCCGGCGAGAGGCCCGGCCCGTTATCCGTGACCGCGAGGCGCACCCGGCCCTCGCCACGTTCGAGCGTGATCGCAATGCGCGGCGCGGGATGTCCGCGCAGCGCGTCCATCGCGTTGCGCAGGAGGTTGACCAGAACCTGCTCGAGCCGCAGCCGGTCGGCCTCGACCGCGAACGAGCCCCCCGCGTCCGGCAATGCGACGGCGATGCCCTGCTCGGCGAGCCGCGTCGAGAGCATAAGCATCGCCCCGTCCAGCGCCTCTCGCAGCTCGACCCGCGCACGCCCGCCGGCCGGGCGCCGCGCGATCGAGCGCAGCGTCCCCGTGATCGAGCCGACGCGCTCCGTCAGCCCGACGATGTGCGAAAGGTTCTCGCGTGCGGCCTCCTCTTGCGCGCGCTCCAGGAAGCGGCCGGCGTTTTCGGCATAGGTGCGGATCGCGGCGAGCGGCTGGTTGATCTCGTGCGCGACGCCCGCCGTGATCTGGCCGAGCGTCGCCAGGCGGTTGGCCTGCGCGAGGTCGTCGCGCAGGCGGATGATGCGGTTCTGCGCCTCGGCGCGCTCGGCCATCTCGCGCTCCAGCCGTCCGTTGGCGCGGGTCAGCTCGACGGTGCGCTCGGCGACCGCCTCCTCCAGCGCCTGCGCGGTGCGGGCGAGCGCGTCGCGCTTCTCCTGCTCGCGTCGCCGGCGCCGGGCGAGGAGAAAGGCGGCGAGCGCCAGGAGGAGCAGCGTCAGCGCGGCGACGAGACGCGCGGGAATGCCCGCCGCGCGCCGTGCCCCGTCGACCGGCGAGAGGATGTGCAGGCGCCAGCCCTCCGGCCCGTCGGCGAGCGGGGCGACGGTCTCGACGAACCGCCCGGCCTCGCGGCCGCTGGAAAGGCGCCATTGGCCGTCCTCCAGCTGCCGCGCGCCGGGAAGGGGGGTGAGGTCGGCGTCGGGCGACTGCAGGTCGAGGCGGGCCTTGGCGATGTCGCCGACCGAGAGGGGGGCGACCGCGTGGAAGCGCCAGTCCGGCACGCCCGTCGCCAGGACCACCCCTTGCGCGTCGGTCACGAAGGTCGGGCGTCCCGTGCCGGCCCAAGCCCGCTCCACGGCGCCGAGCTCGACCTTCGCCACCACCACGCCGAGCGGCGCGCCGCCCTCGTCGACGCGTTGCGACAGGTAGATGCCCGGCCGCCCGCTGACCGTGCCGAGCGCGTATTGCTGGGCCGAGCCGCCGGCCATCGCCTGCGCGTAGTAGCGGCGGAAGCGGTAGTCCGATCCCACGAAGCTGTCGGGCTCGCGGTAGTTGCTGGCGGCCACCGCCCGGCCGTCCTTGTCCAGGAGGTAGATGACCTGCGCCCGCGTCTGCCCGGCGAGAAGCCGCAGCTTCTCGTTCACGGCCGAGAGGTTGGCGGCGAGCGGCAGGCGCAGACTGGCACGAATGCTGCCTTCCTGCGCGAGCACGACCGGCACGGTGCGCTGGCGGTCGATCTCGGCGAGCAGCGCGGCGGAGGCGAGCGGCCAAGCGGCCTGGCCCTCCGCGGCCACCGCCGCCACGGCGCGGCGCTCGGCCAGGCGCCCCGCGCCCTCGGTCAGAAGGCCTCCGAGCGCGAGGAGGATCGCTAGCGCCGCGATCCGCTGGGGCGAGGGCCAGGGCCGGGAAGCGGGCGCCGGCGGCGGGACGGGACGGTTCATCCTGTGTGGATTATCGCACAAGGTCGGAGCCTGTCGAGCGGATCGCCGCACGCGCCGGGGCGCGAAAGCGGCACAACCCCGTCCCGAGCCCCGGCGTTCCGGCATATCTGCCCTGCGGGAACCAACTGGCACGCGGCTTGCAAGATGATCACCGGAGCCTTTGTCCGCCTCGCCGGACGGCTCCCGCCGGCCTGCCGGCCCCAAAAACCGCAAAGGGAGGAAGACCATGGCCGCCAGCATGCCCGTCCACGCCGCCGAGCCGCCCCGGCGCAAGCCGCTCTACGCCCAGCTCTACGTTCAGGTTCTCGTCGCGATCGCCATCGGCGTCGCGCTCGGCCACTACTACCCCGCCTATGGCGAGGCGATGAAGCCGCTCGGCGACGCCTTCATCAAGCTCGTCAAGATGATCATCGCCCCGGTCATCTTCCTGACCATCGTCACCGGCATCGCCGGCATGAGCGACCTGAAGAAGGTCGGTCGCGTCGCGGGCAAGGCGATGATCTACTTCCTGACCTTCTCGACGCTGGCGCTGATCATCGGCCTCGTGGTGGCCAACGTCGTGCATCCGGGCTCCGGCCTCAACATCGACCCCGCCACGCTCGATACCAAGGCGGTCGCCGACTACGCGGCCAAGGCGCACGACCAGACGCTGGTCGGCTTCCTCCAGAACATCATCCCGACCACGATCGTCAGCGCCTTCGCGTCCGGCGACATCCTCCAGGTCCTGTTCTTCTCGGTGCTCTTCGGCATCGCGCTCGGCATGGTGGGCGAGCGGGGCCAGCCGGTCCTCTCCTTCCTGCAGGCGCTGTCGGCGCCGATGTTCCGCCTCGTCGCCATCCTCATGAAGGCGGCCCCGGTCGGCGCCTTCGGCGCCATGGCCTTCACGATCGGCAAGTACGGCGTCGGCTCGATCGCCAACCTCGCCATGCTGGTCGGCACCTTCTACCTGACCTCGCTGCTTTTCGTGGTGGTCGTGCTCGGCGCGGTCTGCCGCTACAACGGCTTCTCGATCTTCGCCCTCATCCGCTACATCAAGGAGGAACTCCTCCTGGTGCTCGGCACCTCGTCGTCGGAGGCCGCCCTGCCGACGCTGATGGAGAAGATGGAGCGCGCCGGCGCCAAGAAGTCGGTGGTCGGCCTCGTGATCCCGACCGGCTACTCGTTCAACCTCGACGGCACCAACATCTACATGACGCTGGCCGCGCTGTTCATCGCGCAGGCCACCAACACCGACCTCACCTGGGGCCAGCAGATCCTGCTCCTGCTCGTCGCCATGCTCTCGTCCAAGGGCGCGGCGGGCATCACGGGCGCGGGATTCATCACGCTGGCCGCGACGCTCTCGGTGGTGCCGACGGTGCCGGTCGCCGGCATGGCGCTGATTCTGGGCGTCGACCGTTTCATGTCGGAGTGCCGCGCGCTGACCAACCTCGTCGGCAACGCGGTGGCGACGCTGGTGGTGGCGCGCTGGGAGGGCGAACTCGATACCGACCGCCTGCACGCGGCCCTGAACGGCCACGGCCCGGCGCCGGAATACGAGGCGCACGCGGTGCGTCCCGTTCCGGCCGAGTAGGGCCGCCCCTCGACAGGACAGGACAGGAAAGGCCGGGCCTCGGTGCCCGGCCTTTTCGTGTCCGCTCAAGGCCCGTCTGGCTGCGGCTCCTCGCCCTCGATCAGCGCGCGGCGCTCGGCCATCGCGGCTGCCAGGTCGTCGAGAAGCGCGCGCACGCGCGGCGCGCGGCGCAGGTCCGCATGGGTCAGGAGCCAGAGGTCGGTCGCAAAATCGGGCTCCGGCGCGCCGAGGCGCCTGAGACCCGGCCGCGCGTCGGCGACGAAGCAGGGAAGGTGGCCGACGCCGAGCCCCGCCTCCACCGCCGCCGCCAGCGCCAGCACCGAGTCGACGCGGTAGACGAGCTGCGCTTCCGGCACCCGCTCCACCGCCTGGCGCACCACCTTCAGCGCGCCCATCGTCTCGCCGAGCGCCACCCAGTCGCCCTCAGTGCCGCCATCGCCACCCCGCGCGCCGTAGAGCGCCCAGGCGATGCGCGCCGCCTTGCGCCCCACCAGCGTGTCGGGGGGCCGGTCGGTCGCGCGCACCGCCACGTCCGCGTCGCGCCGCGACAGGTTCAGCGCCTGGTTGGCGATCAGGACGTCGAGGCGGATGCGCGGATGGCGCCGGCGAAAGCCCGCGAAGGCTGGCGTCAGGAGGTGAAGCAGCAGGGAGTCGTTGGTGGTGACGCGGATCTCGCCCTCGAGCCCCGGCTCGGCACCCGCCATGCGCAGGGAGGCCGCGTCGATCTCCTCGCCGAGCCGCAGCGCCAGCGCGGTGATCTGCGCGCCCGCCGCGGTCGGGACGAGGCGCTGCCGGTCGCGCTCGAAGAAGGTGAGGCCGGTCGCCGTCTCGGCCTGCCGCAGCCGCCGGAACACGGTGGAATGGTCGAGCCGCAGCGCGCGCCCCGCGCCCGGCAGCGTGCCCTGCGTCGCGACCGCCCGGATCAGGCGCAGATCGTCCCAGGACAGGCTGTCGATCGGACTGGACATGTCACCCCTTCCGGCTGCGTCGCCCGGCAATCATGCCATTGCAAAAACGCAATTCCTACCCTCATTCACAAGGTCGATCATTGCGCATAGCTTTCGGGTCAGGCGACGCCACCGAGCCTCGCACGACCAGGGAGAAGCGCCATGTCCAAGGGCCTGCACCATGTCACCGCGATCGCCCGCTCGGCGGCGCGCAACGTCGACTTCTACACGCGCGTTCTTGGGCTGCGGCTCGTCAAGCGCACGGTGAACTTCGACGACCCGTCCACGCACCACCTCTACTACGGCGACGGCGCCGGCGCGCCGGGCACGGTGCTGACCTTCTTCCCATGGGAGAACGCCGCCCCCGGCCGGCTCGGCGTCGGCGAGACGCAGGAGACCGTGTTCCGCGTGCCGGAGGGCTCGATCGGCTACTGGACGCACCGCTTCCTGGAGAAGGGCGTCGAGCACCAAGCGATCGTGCGCCGCTTCGGAGAGACCGTTCTCTCGTTCCAGGACGGCGACGGGATGCGCATGGCGCTGGTGGCGGTGCCGGGCGCCGAACGGGAGACCGGCTGGAGCGACGGCGCGGTTCCGCCCGAGCACGCGATCCGCGGCTTCCACTCCGTCAGCCTCCTCCTGGAGGAAGTCGGGGCGACGGGGGCGATCCTCACCGACGTCTTCGGCTTCCGCGAGATCGGCCGCGAGGGCTCGACGACCCGCTTCGCCGTGCCGGACCTCGGCGTCGGCGGGGTGGTCGACATTCGCGCCGTCGGCGGCTTCCTGAAGCCTCGCCCGGGCGCGGGCAGCGTCCACCACATCGCCTTCCGCGCCGCCGACGACGCGGCGGAAGCCGCGATGGTGCAGCGCCTTGCCGAGAACCACGGCTTGACCACCACCGAGCAGAAGGACCGCAACTACTTCCGCTCGGTCTACTTCCGCGAGCCCGGCCACGTCCTGTTCGAGATCGCGACCGACATCCCCGGCTTCGCGGTGGACGAACCGCTGGAAAGCCTCGGGACCAGCTTGAAGCTTCCCGCGCCCTACGAGGCGCACCGCGCCGCCATCGAGGCGGTGCTGCCGGACCTCGGGCTGGGCGAGCGCCGCGCCGCATAGGATGCGATGACATCACCGGACGGGTCCGCCCGTCCGGTTCGCCT
This sequence comes from Aureimonas sp. AU4, assembly GCF_001463765.1. Lineage (GTDB taxonomy): Bacteria > Pseudomonadota > Alphaproteobacteria > Rhizobiales > Rhizobiaceae > Aureimonas. The sequence continues at coordinate 119,208 of NZ_BBWK01000014.1, forward strand.
TTTCGAGACGGACGAAACCCATGACCGAGCTCTCCCACATCCACCGCTTCCGCGCCGGCGCCGTGCCGCGCGCGCCGCTTCTGCTGCTACACGGGACGGGCGGCGACGAGACCGATCTTCTCGGGCTCGGCGAGATGGTCGCGCCGGGCGCGAGCCTCCTGTCGCCGCGCGGGCAGGTGCTGGAGAACGGCATGCCGCGCTTCTTCCGCCGTCTGGCGGAGGGCGTCTTCGACGAGGCGGACGTGCGCCGGCGCGCAGGAGAGCTTGCCGCCTTCGTGGGCGAGGCGCGCCAGGCCTACGAGCTGGCGGCGCCGGTCGCACTCGGCTTCTCGAACGGCGCCAACATCGCGGCGGCCCTCCTGCTCCTCCATCCCGGCGTGCTTTCGGGCGCGGTGCTGATCCGCCCGATGGTGCCGTTGCGCGAGCCGCCCGCAGCCGATCTGCGGGATCTGCCGGTTCTCGTCCTGTCCGGCGCGATGGACCCGATCATGCCGGCTGGCGAGGGCGAGCGCCTAGCACGCCAGCTGGAGGTGGCGGGCGCACGCGTAGAGCATCGCACGGTTCCCGCCGGCCACGGCCTGACGCAGATCGACGTCTCGGCGGCGCGCGACTTCCTCGCCGCGCTGCCGCAGCCCGCGGCGGCCTGAGACGAGTTTGCTCCGAACAGGGCCCTGCGCGCGACATCCGTTGCGCGCGGGGCCGCGGGGCCGGGCATCCCGTTTCTGGCGGGCGCGGGGCCGTGGCCTTAGGATCGCGTTCATGACGTCGATCGACCCCGCCTCCGCCACGGATTCGCGCCGCCGCGTGCCCGGCTCGCGCCGCGAGACGCTGCGCCGCTGGCGCGACGGCGCGCTGACGCTCGCCGCCTTCGGCCTCGTCGCGGCCTTCGTCTTCGGCACGCTGCCCGCGACCCACCGCGAGGCCCCGCCCGCGCTTCTGGCGGACGCGGCGCTGACGCGCTGACGCAGGGCCGCTCTTCGGCCCTTTTCCCCGACGCGGAAGCGCATTAGTTTGCGCCCCTGACGATCCCCGTCGTCCGGCACGCGGCCGGCGATGGCGACGCCTTTGCCGCGCGCCGCGATCTTCCGCGGCCCGATCGATCGGTTCCGCCCTCATGAATGCCGAATCCACCGTCCGCCGCCGGCCCCTGATCCTGGCCGCCGTGATGGCCTCCATGGCCATGATCGCCATCGAGGCGACCATCGTCTCGACCGCCATGCCGCAGATCGCCGGCCAGCTCGGCGACCTCCAGCTCTACGCCTGGGTCTTCTCGTCCTTCCTCCTGACCCAGACCGCCACCACGGTGGTGTTCGGCAAGCTCGCCGACACGTTCGGCCGCAAGCCGGTGCTCCTCTTCGGGATCGCCGTGTTCCTGATCGGCTCCATCCTGTGCGGCTTCGCCTGGTCGATGACGAGCCTCATCGCCTTCCGGTTCATCCAGGGTCTTGGGGCGGGCGCGATCCAGCCGGTCGCCCTGACCGTCATCGGCGACCTCTACACGATGGAGGAGCGCGCCAAGATCCAGGGGTTCCTCGCCAGCGTCTGGGGCGTGTCCTCGGTGGTCGGGCCGTTCGCGGGCGGGCTGATCGTCGCCAACCTCAGCTGGGCCTGGGTCTTCTGGATCAACCTGCCGATCGGCCTTCTGGCGGCGGCGGGCTTCTTCCTGTTTCTGCGCGAGGACATGGTGCACGAGCGCCGGCGCGTCGACGGGCTCGGCGCCGGGCTCTTCGCCCTCAGTGTCGCCGCGCTCATGGTGGCGCTGACGGAAGCGGGAACGCAGGACTGGGCCGTCGCCGCCGTCTCGGCCGTCGTCTTCGTTGCGGCGCTCGCGCTGTTCTTCGCGCAGGAGCGGCGCGCCGCCGACCCGATGATGGACATGCGCCTCTGGTCGCGTCGCTCGATCCTCACCGTCAACGCCGCGACCCTCTTCAGCGGCATGTCGGTGATCGGCCTCACCACCTTCCTGCCGATGTACGTGCAGGGCGTGCTCGGCCAGTCGGCGCTGGTGGCGGGCTTCACGCTGACCGCGATGGTGCTGGGCTGGCCGGTGGGCGCGACGATCGCCGCTCGCAACTTCAAGCGCTTCGGCCTGCGGCCGACGCTGGTCTTCGGCGCCGTTCTGCTGCCGGTTGGCGCGATCGCCTTCCTGGTCCTCAGTCCCGGCATGTCGCCGCTCGTGCCCGCTCTCGGCTCGGTGGTGATGGGCCTCGGAATGGGCTTCCTCAACACCACCGCCATCGTGATGATCCAGGGGAGTGTGGGCTGGAGCGAGCGGGGCGCGGCCACCGCCTCCAACGTCTTCGCGCGAAACCTCGGCTCGACGCTGGGGGCAAGCGCGCTCGGCGCCGTGTTCAGCCTGTCGCTCGCGACCGGAGGCGGGCCGGCGGGCGGCTTCGAGGAGATCCGCCGCCTTCTGGAACAGACGGGAACGCTGGCAGCGGACGGCGCGGCGCGGCTGGCGCTCGGCGCCTCGCTGCACCTCACCTTCCTCGGCGTGTTCCTGATCGCGCTCGCGACGCTCGGCCTTGCGCTTCTCGTGCCACGGCCCGCGCCCGCCAAGACGGACGCACCGGTCGAAGCGCTGCCGGTCGAGGTCTAGGCCGCGTCGACCGCCGCGCGAAGCCGCCGCACCTCGTCTTCCGACGTGTCGGCCGGCTCCGCGACGTCGAAGCCCCAGCGCGCCATCTCGGGATTGGGGCGAAGGGGCCGGCGGCCCGAGGCGTGGATCTCGCGCGCGCCGGTGTCGCGCAGGAGGGCCGCCGCGTTGCCGGCGCGAACGCCGCTGCCCGGCATGACGGCGATGCGTCCCTCCGCCTGCTGCACGAGCTGCGTCAGCGTCGGCACGGCATCTGGCGCGCGCAAGGCCCCGCCCGAGGTGAGGACGCGCTCGAAGCCGAGCGAGACGGCCGCCTCCAGCGCCTCGCCAAGATCGGGCGCGAGGTCGAAGGCGCGGTGGAGCGTCCGGCCCATTCCCTCCGAGGCGGCCATGAGCTCGGCCAGCGGTTCGGCGTCGAGCCGTCCGTCCGCGCGGTTCGCCCCGAAGACGACGCCCGCGAGCCCGGCCCGGCGCACGGCCTCGATCTCCAGCCGCATCGCGTCCAGCTCCGCGCGGGAATAGCGGAACGGCCCCGAGCGCGGCCGGATCATGGCGTAGACCGGCACGGGCGCGCGCGCGGCCAGCGCGATCAGCCCGGGCGTCGGCGTCAGGCCGCCCAGCGCCAGGCTCGAGCAGAGCTCGATCCGGTCCGCCCCGCCGCGCAGCGCGGCGCCGAGGCCCTCCGGCGTGTCGACGCAGATTTCCAGAAGGGGACGGCTCATCGAGGTTCTCGCGGATGGCACGAGCGGGCGCTTCCCGCTAGGACGAGGCTTGAGCCTCACCCGATCCGCCGCCCTTGCCCGAAGCCCCGCCATGACGCAACCCGCTTCCCCCCGCCGCCTCTGCGCCGATATCGGCGGCTCCTTCATCAAGTTCGCCGCGGTCGACGAGGCGGGGGCGCTGCGCGACGAGCGGCGCGTGGCCACCGCCACCGGCGACTGGCCGGCCTTCGCGGCGAGCCTTGCCGAGCTGTGCGGCGCGGCGCCGGCCAGCGTGCCGCTCTGCCTCTCGATCGCCGGCGTCGCCGATCCCGAGAGCGGGATCGCGACGGTGGCCAACATTCCCTGCGTCTCGGGCCGACGCCTGGGGACCGAGCTTTCGGCGGCGCTCGGGCGGCCCGTTCGGGTCGCCAACGACGCGGACTGCTTCGTGCTCGCCGAGGCGCAGCGGGGCGCCGCGCAAGGGGCGCGCATCGTCTTCGGCATCATCCTCGGCAGCGGCGTCGGTGGCGGGCTGGTGGTGGACGGGCGCATCGTGGAAGGGGCGGGCGGCGTCTCGGGCGAATGGGGCCACGGGCCGGTCATGGGCCGCCGGCTCGTCGGCACGCGCGCGCTGGAGCCCTTCGCGTGCGGCTGCGGGCAGGCGGGGTGCCTCGACGCGGTGGGAAGCGCGCGCGGCCTCGAGCGGCTCGACGCTTTCCTGAATGGCGCACCGCGCACGAGCCTTGCGATCGTGGACGCCTGGAACGAGGGCGAACGCGGGGCGGGCGAGGCGGTCGAGCTCTACCTCGACCTCGTGTCGGGACCGCTCGCGATGGTGGTGAACCTGACCGGCGCCAGCGCCGTGCCGGTGGCCGGCGGCCTGTCCAACTCGGAGCGGCTGGTCGCGGCGCTCGACGCGGCGGTGCGGGCCCGCATCCTGCGCCGAACCGCCGAACCCCTGGTCGTGCGCTCGGTGCTCGGCGCCGATGCCGGCCTGATCGGCGCCTCGCTGCTCTGAGACGGCCCTATTCGGCCGCCGGCCGCACCATGCCGCCGCCGTCGTTGGCGTGGGGGCCGAACTCGGTGACCCGCTTCCACGATACGGACGGGTCGGGCGTCCAGGCCGCGTGCGCGGGGGCCGGCGCCTCGTCCACCGTGCCGTCGGCCCGGTTCGGCTTCACGAAGCGATGGAACAGGCGTCCCACCAGATGCCCGAGGTCGTCCATGATCGTGTAGAGGCTCGGAATGAAGACGAGCGACAGGACGGTCGAGACGAGGAGGCCGCCGATCACCGCGATCGCCATGGGCGCGCGGAACTCGCCGCCCTCGCCGGTGGCCATGGCGGCAGGCACCATGCCGGCGGCCATGGCGAGCGTCGTCATGATGATGGGCCGGGCACGCTTGCGGCCTGCATCCACCACGGCCTCGCGCTGCGGCATGCCGTGGCGCTCCTGCTCCACCGCGAAGTCCACCAGCATGATGGCGTTCTTGGTGACGATGCCCATCAGCATCAGGATGCCGATCACGACCGGCATGGAGACCGCGTTCTGGGTGAGGAGCAGCGCGCCCACCACGCCGCCGACCGAGAGCGGCAGCGAGGCGAGGATGGTGATCGGCAGGAAGACCGAGCCGAACAGGAGGATCAGCACCACCAGCACCATCATGATGCCCGCGCCCATCGCCATGGCGAAGCCGGTGAAGATCTCGCCCTGGATCTCGGCGTCGCCGACCGGCTGGATGCGCACGCCGGCGGGCAGGTCGCGCACCGTCTCGCCCGCCATGATGCGCGCCGTGCCCTCGCCGATCTCGTGGCCCGGCGCCATGGCGGTGCCGACCTTCACGAGGCGCTCGCGGTCGTAGCGCTCGATCGTCGAGGGCCCCTGGCCGAAGTCGATGGCGGCCACGGTCTCCAGCGGCACGGAACCGCCGGTGGCCGTCGACACGCGGAGGTCGCGAACGCTGGCGAGATCCCGCCGCGCGTTCTCCTCGATCTGCACGCGGATCGGGACCTGACGCGTGCCGACGTTGAACTTGGCGAGGTTCGCCCCGACGTCGCCGATGGTCGCCACGCGCACCGTCTCGGAGATGGCGTCCGGCGCGATGCCGAGGTCGGCCGCCTCGTCGAGACGCGGCACGATGCGGATCTCGGGCCGGGCGAACGAGGCCATGGCGGTCGGATTCGAGAAGATCGCGTCGCGCCGCATCTCGGACTCGAGGCGCGAGGCGGCGTCCGACACCTTGTCGCCGTCCTGGCCGAGAAGCCCGACCGACAGGTCGCGCTCGCCGCGGTCGTTGACGAAGTAGGAGCGCAGGTCCGGGATCGCCGCGAGCCTGGCGGTGATCACCGGCTCCAGGTCCTGCTGCGAGCGCTCGCGATCGAACTTGCGCGTCAGGTTGATGGTAAGGGCTGCGCGTCGCACCTCCAGCGTGCCCGTGGGCGAGGAGCCGCCGATCACCAGGACCGAGCGGACCTCGGGCAACTCGCGGATGCTGCGCGCGGCCTCGTCGGTGATGCGGCGCGTCGTCTCCAGCGTCGAGCCCGGTGGCAGTTCCACCGACGCCACGATGCGCGAGGCGTCCTCCTTCGGGATGAAGCCGGTCGGCAGAAGCGGGATCGCCTGGAGCGACAGCACGAAGAGCCCGACGCCCGCCGCCAGCGTCAGCCAGCGGAAGCGCACGGTGCCCGCCAGGAAGCGCGTGTAGGCGCGCATCAGCGGACCGTCGCGCCGCTCGGCCGCGTGCGGCTTGTTGAGATAGGCCAGCAGCACGACGAGGACGCCGGCGCCGACGAGAACGGCGCGCGACCATTCGGCCGCGGTTTGGAGGTCCACCGGCGGCAGGCGCGAGGCCAGCTCGCGCAAGGGGCCCGGCGCCCCGGGCGAGCCCGGCAGGAGGGCGAGCGCGAAGAGCGCGCCGCAGGCGAGGCCGGCGAGCGGTCCGAGCACGAGGAGGTAGCGCCAGGCCAAGCGCCGGAAGCCCGGGCCGTGGTGGCGGTGCGGCCGGAAGAAGTAGGCCGCCAGCATCGGCGTGATGAGGCGCGCCACGAGCAGCGAGAAGAACACCGCCACCGCGACCGTCAGGCCGAACTGCTTGAAGTACTGGCCGGGAATGCCGCCCATGAAGGAGACCGGCGCGAAGACCGCGATGATCGTCATGGTGATCGCGATCACGGCGAGGCCGATCTCGTCGGCCGCCTCGACCGAGGCGCGGTAGGGCGGCTTGCCCATGCCCATGTGGCGCTCGATGTTCTCGATCTCGACGATCGCGTCGTCCACCAGGATGCCGGTGACGAGGGTGATGGCGAGAAGCGAGACGAGGTTCAGCGAGAAGCCGAGCATCGACATGGCCCAGAAGGCCGGGATGGCGGCGAGCGGCAGCGTGATCGCGGCCACCGCCGTCGCGCGCCAGTCGCGCAGGAAGAGAAGCACGACCACGACCGCCAGGAAGGCGCCCTCGGCGAGCGTCTCCATGGCCGACTCGTAGTTGCCGTAGGTGTAGGTCACGCTGTCGTCGATGCGCGACAGGCGCACGTCGGGCCGCGCCTTGACGAGCTCGTCGACGCGCGCCGACACGAGGTCGGCGACGCTCGTGTCGCTGAAGCCCTTGGCGCGGTAGACCGAGACGGCGACCACGGGCTGGCCGTCGAGACGGGCGAACGAGCGCGGCTCCTCCACCGTGTCCTCGACGGTGCCGAGCTCGTCGAGACGCACCTGGCGGCCGCCCGGCAGGGCGATTCGCGTTTCGGCGAGCGCGCGGACGGTTCCGGCCGAGGACAGCGTGCGGATCGCCTGCTCCTGGCCGCCGAACTCGCCGCGCCCGCCCGAGCGGTCGACGTTGGTGAGGCGGAGCTGCGCGTTGACGGTGGCCGCCGTGATGCCGAGCGCGGCGAGGCGGTCGGGGGCGAGGCGCACCTGGATCTCGCGGTCGACGCCGCCCATGCGCTCGACGCGGCCGACGCCGCGCAGGCCCTGAAGCGCCCGGATCACCGTGTCATCGACATACCAGGAGAGCTGCTCGGGCGTCATGGCCGGCGCGCTCGCCGCATAGGTGACGATCGACTGGTTCTCGACCTCGATGCGCTGGACGATCGGCTCGTCGATCGTGCGCGGCAGGTCGGCGCGGATCTTGGCGATCGCGTCCTTGACGTCGTTGAGCGCGCGGTCGGTGTTGATCTCGAGGCGGAACTCGGCCGCCGTCACCGACTGGCCGTCGGTGATCGTGGAGGTCACGTGCTTGAGGCCCGAGACGCCGGCCACCGCGTCCTCGACGCGCTTGGTGACCTGCGTCTCCAGCTCGGCCGGGGCCGCGCCGCTCTCGGTGACGGTGACCGAGATGATCGGCACGTCGATGTTGGGAAAGCGCGTGATGGGCAGGCTCGCGAAGGAGACGAGCCCCAGCACCACCAGGACGACGAACAGGAGGATCGAGGGAACCGGGTTGCGGATCGCCCAGCCCGAGATGTTGAAGTTCATCGCGCGGCCTCCGCGGTCTGCGTTGGATCGGCCGGGATCGGGCGCACGGCGTCGCCGTCGCGCACGAAGGTGCCGGCGGTGGCGACCACCTCGTCGCCGGGAGCAAGGCCCTCGGTCACCTCGACGTCGCCGCCCGACTGGACGCCGAGCTTCACCTCGCGCGTTTCGATCCGGCCCTCGCGCACGACCTGGATCGTGTCGCGCGAGCCGCTCGTCACCACGGCGCTGCGCGGCACGACGAGGCCTTGGGCGCGCGCGGTCTCGATCGAGGCCCGGGCGAAGGCGCCCGAGCGCAGCAGCGGCGAGGCGTCGAGCGTGACGCGCACGGAGCCGAGGCGCGTCGCGCGGTCGACGCGCGGCGAGACGAGGCGCACGCGGCCCGAAACCTCGGCTGAGCCGCCGAGCGATACGGTGGCGGGCTGGCCCGGCTGGAGGCGGCCGAGCGCGGTCTCGCTGACGGCCGCGTCGAGCTCGATCTCGCCCCCGCGCGCCAGTTCGAACAGGGCGCCACCCGCGCTCGACACGACCGCGCCGAGTCTCGCCTGTCGCTGGAGCACCAGCCCGTCGGTCGGCGCCTTGATCTCGGCCTTGGAGCGGCGCAGCAGGAGAAGGCGCCGATCGGCCTCGGCGCTGGCGCGGTCGGCCTCGGCGAGCGCGACGCCCTGGCGGGCGGACGCGAGGCGGGCGGCGGCCGACGCCGCGGCCGAGACGCGCGTGTCGAGCACGTCCTGTCCGACGATGCCCTTGCCCGACAGGGCGCGGGTGCGGGCGAGCGAGGCCGAGGCCTCCGTGTCGGCGGACTGCGCCTCGTCGACGAGTGCCCGCGACTGCGTGATCGCGGCTTCCGCGCGGGCGAGCTTGGCCTCGGCCTGGGCGATGTCGACGTCCACGATGTCGGTGGCGAGCCGCGCGAGGACCTGGCCCTGCTCGACGCGGTCTCCTTCGTCGGCGAAGAGTTCCTCGATGCGCAGGCCGTCCACGTCGGCACCGACCGTCACGGTCTCGCGCGGCGTCAGCGTGCCGGTGACCACGGTGCGCGCGACGAGTTCGCCGGTGCGCGCCTTCACGACCGAGATGCTGGGCGCATCCGGCGGGGGAGGGGCCGCCGGCGCCTCCGCGAGCGCGGGTGCGGCGGCGGACAGAAAGAGCGCGAGCAGCACGGCGCGGCTGCGAAGGGAGGCGGGCGTCATCGCGCGGGCTCCTTGAGAAGAACGTTCATGATGCGGAGAAGATACGGCTGGAGTTCGGCGGGCCGGACGTGCCGGTCCATCTGGAGGCGCATCAGGAGGCCGTCGCCGATGCCGAAGAGGATGGTGACGACCTTGTCGAGATCGATCGCGCGATCGACCTCGCCGGCTTCGATGCCGGCCTCGAGCGCCGTGCGGATCGCCCGGCGTACCGTCGCCTCGATCTCGGCGAAGCGCTGGCCGACGGCGGTGTTGCGCAGCGACTCCGAGCAGATCTCGACCATCAGGCCGCCGGTCTCCGGGTCGCAGGCCGCCTCCAGGTAGCTGATGCAGGTGCGCACGATCCGGTCCGCCAGGGGACCTTCGCCCTCGAGTTCGGCCATGCAGGCCTGAGCGCCGACGCGCTCGTCGTTGGCGATCGCCTCGATGATCGCGTCCTTGGACGGAAAGTAGCGGTAGAGGGCGCCGGGGCTCATGCGCGCCTCGGCGCAGATCTGGCCCATGGACGCGCCATGGAAGCCCCAGCGGCTGAAGCAGACGCGCGCCGCGTTCAGAATCTGCTGGCGCTTCGATTCCGTCCCGTGAGGGGCGTCCGCTTCGGGAGTGACGGGCAGCGAGGACAAGGGCGAAGCCTGACGTGAGAGCGAACGATCGTTCTCATACCACGACGGCAAGATTGCGCAAGCTGTGCGATGTGTTGATCGGCAAGCGGGATGGGAGGATCAGCGCAGCGCGCTCAGGACCGAACCCGCCGCCGGGCTTTCGCGAAGCAGCCCCTCCACCAGCGAGCGCTGGAGAGCGGCCAGAAGGCGCAGGCGTGCCCGCTCGTCGCACCAGGCGCCCTCGCTTCGCCCGGTGCCGCGCGCAGCCGGAGCCGTCCGCGCCTCGCGGTCGGCGCGGGCGCTGCGGCGCTCGGGTGGGAAGGTGATGACGGTCATTGATCGGGAGCCGGGAGGCGGTTGCGGACACGGCCGGTGGGCCATGTCATCGGATGTAGCGCGCCGACCTTAAGAAACCCCACCTTTCCGGAATGTCATGCGGGGCGCGGTTGACTTTTTCCACAATCTCGTCTTCATGCCCGCATTCTTGCGTCCGTTCCGTCCGCGAGCCACCGACCACGTCCCTTCCTCCGGAAGCCGCGTGGAGGTCCCCATCCGCCAGCGAGTTTCGCCCGCGGATGCGATGATCCGTTGGTTCGTGCTTGGAATGGCCGCGACCCGCCACCATTCTCGGATGTGCTTCGAGAATGGAAAGGAAGCCGATGTTCGAATCCCTTCAGGACCGCCTCGGGTCCATCCTGAACGGCCTCACGGGCCGCGGCGCGCTGTCGGACGCCGACGTCGCCTCGGCGCTGCGCGAGGTCCGCCGGGCACTCCTGGAGGCGGACGTCGCGCTGGAGGTCGTGCGCTCCTTCACGGACCGCGTGCGCGAGAAGGCGGTCGGCGCGCAGATCGTGAAATCGATCAAGCCCGGCCAGATGGTCGTCAAGATCGTCCACGACGAGCTGGTCGAGACGCTCGGCTCGGAAGGGGTGGCGGTCGACCTCAACGCGCCCGCGCCCGTGACCATCATGATGGTCGGCCTCCAGGGCTCGGGCAAGACGACCACCACCGGCAAGCTCGCCAAGCGGCTGACGGAGCGCCAGAAGAAGCGCGTCCTCATGGCCTCGCTCGACACGCGACGCCCGGCCGCGCAGGAGCAGCTGCGGGTGCTGGGCGAGCAGACCGGCGTCCAGACGCTGCCGATCATCGCGGGGCAGGGCCCGGTCGAGATCGCGAGCCGCGCCGCCCAGGCCGCCAAGCTCGGCGGCTACGACGTCCTGATCCTCGACACCGCCGGCCGCACGCATATCGACGAGCCGCTGATGGCCGAGATGGCCGAGATCAAGCAGCGCTCGGCCCCGCACGAGATCCTGCTCGTCGCCGACTCGCTGACCGGCCAGGACGCGGTGAACCTCGCCCGCTCCTTCGACGAGCGCGTCGGCATCACCGGCATCGTCCTCACCCGCGTCGACGGCGACGGGCGCGGGGGCGCCGCGCTCTCGATGCGCGCGGTCACCGGCAAGCCGATCAAGCTTCTGGGCGTCGGCGAGAAGATGGACGCGCTGGAGGAGTTCCATCCCAGCCGCATCGCCGACCGCATCCTCGGCATGGGCGACATCGTCAGCCTCGTGGAGCGCGCCGCCGAGACCATCGACGCCGAAAAGGCGGCGGCGATGGCCAAGAAGATGCAGTCGGGGAAGTTCGACCTCGACGACCTCGCCGACCAGCTGCGCCAGATGCAGCGCATGGGCGGCATGGGCGGCCTGATGGGCATGATGCCCGGCATGGCCAAGATGAAGGACCAGATCTCGGCGGCCGGTCTCGACGACAAGCTGCTCGGCCGCCAGCTCGCGATCATCTCGTCGATGACCAAGTGGGAGCGCTCCAACCCCGACGCGCTCAAGCACTCGCGCAAGAAGCGCATCGCGGCGGGCTCCGGCACCGATTCCGCCGACATCAACAAGCTCCTCAAGATGCATCGCCAGATGGCCGACATGATGAAGGCCATGGGCGGCAAGGGCGGCAAGGGCGCCGGCCTCATGGGCAAGCTGATGGGGGGGCTCGGCGCCAAGATGGGCCTGCCCGGCGGGGGCATGGGCGGCATGCCCGACCTCTCCAAGATGGACCCCAAGCAGCTGGAAGAGATGGCCAAGGCCATGGGCAAGGGCGGTCTCGGCGGCCTCGGCGGCGGCGGGCTTCCCCCCGGCTTGCCCCCGGGCCTTGCCAAGGGATTGCCCGGCCTTCCCGGCGGCGGCTTTCCAGGACTTCCCGGCCTGTCGGGCAAGAAGAAATAACCGGGGGCCTAGAGGCCCCGCACTTCAAGACCCACGGCACGCCCAGAAGGTGCCGGGACAACAACACGAGAAGGAAGACCTAAGATGCCCCTGAAGATGCGCCTTGCCCGTGCCGGCTCCAAGAAGCGCCCCTACTACCACATCGTCGTCGCCGACGCCCGCTCGCCCCGCGACGGCCGCTTCGTCGAGACGGTTGGCGCCTGGAACCCGATGCTGCCCAAGGACGCCGAGCGCGTGACGCTCAAGAACGAGCGCATCACGCACTGGCTCGCCCAGGGCGCGCAGCCGACCGACCGCGTCCTGCGCTTCCTCGACCAGGCGGGCCTCGCCAAGCGCGACGCCAAGCAGAACCCGACCAAGGGCCTGCCGGGCAAGAAGGCCCAGGAGCGCGAGGCCGAGCGCAAGCAGCGCGAGGAGGACGCCCGCGCGGCGGCCGAGAAGGCAGCGGCCGGCGCCGACGCCGAGTAAGTCGAACCGTCTTTCAGACGGTCGGGGCCGGGTGCCGATGGGCGCCCGGCCCCTTTGCGTTTCAGGTCCGGTCGCTCGTCTCGCGCACGAAGTCGAGAAAGGCGCGCAAGGGCGCCGGCACCAGCCGTCGTCCGGGATAGTAGAGGAAGGGGCCGGGGAACTCGTCCCACCAGTCTTCGAGGATCGGCACGAGCTCGCCCCGGTCGAACAGCGGCTCGAGCCACGCCTCGAAGAGATGCACGACGCCGAGCCCCGCGACGGCGGACGCGATCGCGAGGTCCATGGCGGTGCCGGTGCTGACCACGAGCGGACCGCGCGGCTCGATGGCGATCGTCTCGCCGTCCTTGGTGAATTCCCAGGGCGCCAGCACGCCGCTGCGGAAGCGCCCCGTCAGGCAGGCGTGGTCGAGGAGGTCGCGCGGGTGTCGCGGGGTCCCGCACCGCGCGAGGTAGCCGGGCGCGGCCCCCGTCGCCGTGCGCTGCTGGCGCGGGCCGATCGGCACGGCGATCATGTCCCCGTCGAGCCGCTCGCCGTAGCGGATGCCCGCGTCGCAACCGGCGGCCGGAAGGTCCACGAACGTGTCCTCGGCGGTGATCTCGAGCCGGATCTCGGGATAGCGCTGGAGAAAGGGTGCCACGATCCGGGGCAGGACGATGCGCGCCGCCACCACCGGTACGTTGAGGCGAAGCGTGCCCGCCGGCCGGTCGCGCAGCGCATGGACGCCGTCCAGCGCCGCGCCGACCTCGCGCAGCGCGGGCTCCAGCTGCGCCAGGAGCCGCGCGCCCGCCTCGGTCGGCGCGACGCTGCGCGTCGTGCGATGGAGAAGGCGCACGCCCAGGGAGCTTTCCAGCCGGCGCACAGCCTCGCTGAGAGCGGATGCGCTCGATCCACGAAGGCGCGCGGCCTCGCGAAACCCCTTGGCGCGGGCCACGGCCACGAAGATGTCGAGATCGGCGAGTTCGCCCGGCATTGTGCGTCTCCGCGCACGGCCCGTGCGGATCGGGCCGGCTAATCGAACGCGCATCTCTCGCGTATCTGTTGCCCACACCGCAAGCCAAGGACGCGACGCTCCCATGTCTACCACCGTTTCGAACGACACCTTTCCGCTCGCTGACCGCCCGGTCCGCCGTCTGGGCTACGGCGCCATGCAGCTCGCCGGTCCCGGTGTCTTCGGGCCGCCCAAGGACCGCGAGGCGGCGCTCGCTGTCCTGCGCGCGGCGGTCGAGGCCGGCGTCGACCACATCGACACGAGCGATTTCTACGGGCCGCACGTCACCAACCAACTGATCCGCGAGGCGCTGTCGCCCTACGGCGGCGATCTCGTGATCGTCACCAAGATCGGGGCAAAGCGCGGCGAGGACGCCTCCTGGCTTCCGGCCACCTCGGAGAGCGAGCTGCGCCGGGCGGTGGAGGACAACCTGCGCAACCTAGGCCTCGACGCGCTGGAGGTCGTCAACATGCGCTTCTTCGGCGACGGCCATAACCCGGACGACAGCTCGGTCGAGCGCGAGATGCGGGTCATGGCCGACCTGAAGCGCGAGGGATTGGTGCGCCATGTCGGCGTCAGCAACGTCTCGGCCGCGCAGGTTGCCCAGGCGCGCGAGATCGTGCCGATCGCCTGTGTGCAGAACCAGTACAACCTCGTCCATCGAGGCGACGACGCGCTGATCGACGATCTGGCGCGGGACGGCATCGCCTATGTGCCCTTCTTCCCGCTCGGCGGCTTCTCGCCGCTCCAGTCGGGGGAACTGAACGCGGTCGCGGCCTCGCTCCATGCGACGCCCATGCAGGTCGCGCTCGCCTGGCTTCTCCAGCGCGCGCCCAACATCCTGCTCATCCCCGGCACGTCGTCGGTGGCGCATCTTCGCGAGAACCTCGCGGCGGGCGCTCTGCAGCTGCCGCCCGAGGCGGTCGCCCGGCTCGATGCGATCGCACCGCGCGGCGCCGCGCACTAGAGGGGAGGCGGGGGGCGTCCCCCGCGCGTATGGCCGCAGGTCGACGCATCGGGGGAACCCATAGCCGCCTCTGGTCTTTCGGCGGCGCCCCATCAGCGCACCCAAGGACCCGGCATGACCCGTTTCGGCTACCACGTCTCCCACGAGCAGTTCGCCCCGTCCGCGCTGCTCGGCTACGTCCGGCAGGCCGAGGCGGCGGGATTCGACTGCGCCATGTCGTCGGAGCACTTCCAGCCCTGGAGCGAGCGCCAGGGCCAGAGCGGCCATGCCTGGTCCTGGCTCGGCGCGGCGCTGGCCTCGACCGATCTGCCCTTCGGCATCATCACCGCACCGGGCTACCGCCATCATCCGGCGGTGCTGGCGCAGTCGGCCGCGACGCTGTCCGAGATGTTTCCCGAGCGTCTCTGGCTGGCGCTCGGCTCGGGCCAGCTCCTCAACGAGGGCATCACCGGCCTGCCCTGGCCCGACAAGGCGACGCGCACGCAGCGTCTCGCCGAATGCGCCGGCGTGATTCGCGCGCTGTTTGCGGGGGAGACGGTGACCCATCGCGGCCTCGTCACGGTGGTGGAGGCGAAGCTCTGGTCGCGCCCCGAGCGCGCGCCGCTCCTCGTCGGCGGCGCGGTGACGGCCGACACGGCGCGGCGGGTCGCCGCCTGGGCCGACGGCCTGGTGACGGTCGGCATCGAGCCCGAGAAGCTGCGTCCGGTGGTGGAGGCCTTCCGCGAGGGCGGCGGGGAGGGCAAGCCGGTCTTTCTCCAGACCAAGGTCTGCTGGAACCGCGACGAGGCGGCGGCGCTGGCCGACGCTCACGACCAGTGGGCCGCCAACATGCTGGAGGGCGACGTCAACTGGGACCTGCGCTCGCCCAAGGAGTTCGACACCGCCTCGCGCTTCGTGCGGGCCGACGACGTCGGCGCCTGCGTGCGCGTTTCCTCCGATCTCGGGCGGCAGGCGGCCTGGCTTCAGGATCTGGCCGCGATGGGGTTCGCGGAGATCATCGTGCATCAGGTCGGCCGCGAGCAGGAGCGCTTCATCGAGGCGTTCGGTCGGCATGTCCTGCCGCAGCTCGGCGAGGCCCGCCCGCGCGAAAGGCTGGCGGCGGTCGGTTGACGAGCGGGGGCGGGACGCCGCACAAGGCCGAACCGTCCTTCCCTTCCTGCCAAGGTCTGTCGCCGCCGTGACCAACGCTTCCCCGCTCCAGGATCCCGTGCTTCTCGCCACCGTCGGCGGGGCGCACGGCGTGCGCGGCGAAGTGCGCGTGCGATCCTTCACGGCCGACCCGGAGGATGTCGGCGCCTATGGGCCGCTGACCGATGCCAAGGGGAACCGCTTCACCGTGGTCTCGGCGCGCGCGCAGAAGAACGTCGTGGTTGTGCGCTTCCGCGAGGTCGCAGACCGCAACGCCGCCGAGCTTCTCAACGGGCGCGAACTCTTCGTGGACCGCTCGGTCCTGCCGGAGGAGGGCGAGGACGAGTTCTACCAGGCCGACCTCGTGGGCCTCGACGTGCGCCTGACCACCGGCGAGGTGATCGGCGAGATCCTCGCCTTCCACGACTTCGGCGGCGGCGACATCCTGGAGATCGGCGACGGCGAGAAACCCAGCGTCATGATCCCCTTCACCGAGGCCGCCGTGCCGGAGGTCGACCTCGACCTCGGCTTCGTCCTGGTCGAGCCGGTGGCGGCCGGCCTGCGCGACGCCGTGGAGGCGCGCGAGGGCGACGAGGACTGACGAAGCGCCGCTGGACAGCGCGCGCGGCCTCGCCTAACCCCGAAGGCTGATTTCCTCTGCATCCGGAGCGTCCTTCATGATCATCGTCTCGGGCATCCTGCGCCTGTCGCCCGCCGATCTCGACACGGTGCGCGAGGCCGCGCGCGCCACGATCGCCGCCACGCGCGCCGAGGAGGGCTGCCACATCTACGCCTTCGCCGAGGACCTGACCGAGCCCGGGCTCGTGCGCATCTACGAGGAGTGGGACAGCCGCGAGACGCTGGCCGCCCACGGCCAGACGGCGCACATCGCCCGCTGGCGCGAGACGCTGAAGGGCGTCACCGTCGTCGAGCAGCGCCTGAAGCTCGTCGAGGTCGCCTCCGAGGAGCCGTTCAGCTGAGCACGGCCTTTCGCGCGTCGGTCCTGACGCTCTACCCCGACATGTTCCCGGGACCCATGGGCGCGTCGCTCGCGGGCCGCGCGCTCGAGCGCGGCGCCTGGTCGCTGGAGACGGTTCCGATCCGAGAGTTCGGCGAGGGCCGCCACCGCCTCGTGGACGACACGCCCGCCGGCGGGTCGCCCGGCATGGTTCTGCGCGCCGATGTGCTCGCGCGCGCCATCGACCACGCGAGCCCGCCGGGCGACGAGCGCCCGCGCATCCTCCTCAGCCCGCGCGGCGAGCCGCTGCGCCAGCCCCTCGTTCGCGAGCTGAGCGCGGGGCCGGGCGTGGTGCTGGTCTGCGGCCGCTTCGAGGGGGTGGACGAGCGCGTCATCGAGCGCCGGTCCCTTCGCGAGGTGTCGATCGGCGACGTCGTCCTGTCGGGCGGCGAGATCGCGGCGCTCGTGCTCCTCGACGCGGTGGTGCGCCTCCTGCCGGGCGTCATGGGCAACGCATCGTCGGGCGAGACCGAGAGCTTCGAGAGCGACCTTCTGGAACATCCCCACTACACGCGTCCGGCGGTCTGGGAGGGGCTGGCGATCCCGCCCGTTCTCACCTCGGGTGACCATGGCGCGGTGGAGCGCTGGCGACGCGCCGAAGCCGAGCGCCTGACGCGCGAGCGCCGGCCCGACCTTTGGGAGCGCGCCTCGCGCCGACGTTGAGCCGCGACTTCATGCTTTGGACACGATTGGCGATGCTTCGTCGCTCGATGCGCTTCCCGTTCCGCTTCCGCTGATGGCCTATCCGCGCGACCCCGGCCTGCGGGCCGCCCTGAGCATGGGTCTGCGCGGCCTCGTGCCGCTCGTCGTTCTCGGCGGCGCCGTCGTCGGACTGCTCGTTATCGTGCAGCCGCGCGGCGACGAGGAGGCGAGCGTCCCGCGTCCCGCGCAGGTCGCCGCGCCCGTGCTCCTGCCGGTCGCCCCGCCTCCGCCCGAGCCGGTCGCGACCGCCACGCCGTCACGTTCCTGGACGCGTCCGCTCGGCGCGACGGCACCCTCGCTCGTGCGATATCCCGACGGCGTGCCGCCCCGGGAACTCTGCTCGGCGATCGCCGAGGAGGGCTGGGCGATGAGCGGCTGGGCGGCGGGCGAGATCGACCCGAACCGCGAGGAATGCATCGGCGAGCGCGCCTTCGGTTCCAGCAAGGCGGAAGGCGGCGCCTTCCTGATCCTGCGCGGCTCGGCGAAGGGCGATCTGCGCGAGGTGCGGCTGCGGCTCAACGTCCTGGATCCCACCAAGGCCGAGGACGCCGCGCGGGCGGCCGGCGACCTGTTGCGGACGCTGTTCGACCGCCTGCGCTGGACCTTGCCGCCCGAGGTTTCGGATGCCGTCGCCGCGCGGCGCGACATCGCGCTGGATCTGGCGGGCACGAAGCTGCGCTTCTGGCGCGAACCCGGAAAGGTCGCACGCTTCAATCTCAGCCTCGCCATGCCCGACGCGCCGGGGCCGGCGGACCGCTTCGCCCCATCCGAGGCGACGCGCCGGGCGCCGCCGAGCCTTGCCGACCTCTTCGGCAGCGGCAAGCCGCCGCCGAACTAGCGCGCGTTGCGCGTAGCCAGGCTCCGTTCCCAGGCGAGCGCGTGGCCGACGATCTCCTCCAGATCGTCGTGCTCCGGCTCCCAGCCGAAGCGCGTGCGGGCGGCGGTCGCATCGGCCACGATCGCGGTGGCATCGCCCGCGCGCCGGCCCGAGCGCCGCACCTCGAAGTCGGTGCCCACCACGCGGCGCACCGTGTCGAGCACCTCCAGCACCGAGTAGCCGTGGCCGTAGCCGCAATTGGCGACGATCGAGCTGCCGCCCGCCCGGAGGTAGCCGAGCGCCTTGGCATGGGCCTTGGCGAGGTCGCTGACATGGATGTAGTCGCGCACGCACGTGCCGTCCGGCGTGTCGTAGTCGGTGCCGAACACCTCGAGATAGGGGCGCTTGCCGAGCGCGGTCTCGCTGGCGACCTTGATGAGATGGGTCGCGCCCTTGGTGGACTGGCCGGCGCGGCCCTTGGGGTCGGCGCCCGCCACGTTGAAGTAGCGAAGAACCGCGAAGGTGAGCGGATGGGCGGCTGCGGTGTCGCGCAGCATCAGCTCTGTCATCCACTTCGACGTGCCGTAGGGCGACTCGGGCGCAGGCGTCTGGTCCTCGGTCACGGGCATCGTCTTGGGCGAGCCGTAGACGGCGGCGGTGGACGAGAAGATGAAGTGTTTCACGCCGCCCTTCACCGCGCTCTCGATCAGGGAGCGCGAGGCGACCGTGTTGTTGAGGTAGTAGCCGAGGGGGTCGGAGACCGACTCCGGCACGACGATCGAACCGGCGAAGTGGATGATCTCGGTGACGCCGTGCTCGGCGATGACGCGCGACGTCAGCTCGCCGTCGCCGACGTCCCCCACGACGAGTCTGGCCTCCGGCGCCACCGCCCACTCGAAGCCCGACGACAGGCGGTCGAGGACGACGACCTCCTCGCCGGCGTCGAGGAGCTCCCAGACCATGTGACTGCCGATATAGCCCGCGCCGCCCGTCACCAGAACCGTCATGCCGTCGCTCCGATAGCCCTTGTCGCCCCTGCGCGCGACTTGTGCACCGCAAAAGGACCGGGGTGCAAGCCGCCGGGGCTCAGAGCGAGGTGAAGAAGCGGAGCCCTTCGGCGACGCTGCCGGGGATCGAGCCCATGTGATCGCCCTCGACGACGCGGTGTTCGGCCCGGGTGCCGGCGGCGCGGGCGCGGGCCACCGTCAGGTCGATCGACCGGCTGGAGCGCGCCTCGCGGTCGCCATGGGACATGAGCACGGGGCAGCGGAAGCCCGAGGCGAAGCACACGGCCGAGCGCATCTCGACCTCCCTCGGATCGGACGCGTCGAAGGGAATGTCCTCGGCGAAGCGCTGGAAGAAGAGGCGCGTGTCGGGCGAGGGCGACAGGGCTGCGGCGCCCCGGAAGTCGCCGGCAAGCGCCGAGAGCAGCGTCAGCGTGCCTCCGACCGAGTGGCCGCTCACGAACACGCGCGCCGGATCGACGCCCGGCCGGGCCCGCAGCGCGTCCGCCGCCGCCAGGACGTCGTCGGTCTCGTCGTAGAAGGCCGAGAAGTCGCCCGGCTGGCCGTTCTCGCCGCGCATGGTGGGCATCAGGGCATGGTAGCCCGCCGCGACGAAGGGGGCGGCGAGGTCGGCCCAGTGGCCGTGCCAGATGGCGTTGCCGCCGTGAAGCACGAGAACGGCGGGACGAGGGCTCGCCGGGTCGCCCGCCGGGCTCGCCCAAGCGACGAGCTCGCGCCCCGCCGAACGGTAGGTGAGGGCCTGCGCACCCTCGGGCGCGCTCAACGGGTCGCCCTCGTCGGGTGCCGGTCCGCGGCGCAGGAGGTTCGTGCGGAAGGCCGCCCGAGCCGCGCGATAGTCGCCGCCGAGATCGGGGGGCTCGGGAAGCGGGGCGGGCGTCTGGGCGAGCGCCATGCGGGGCAGGAGCGGCGCGAGCGCAAGACCGGCCAGGGCGGCGCGGCGGCTGAGGAGCATCGGAAAAACCCTTCCCGGACATGACGGCACCCCATCGCGCGCTCGGCTCGCGGCGGTTTCGTGGCGGGCGCGGCACGGCGGACATTTGGTCGCCTACGATTTCGGCGCCCCCGCGCCGCGCCGGCGCGGAAACCAACGGGTCGTCCGCGATGTTGGTCGCGCGACAACCTTCAACGAGCAGGCTCCCCATGTCCGACCGCCGCCTCGCCGCCCTTCTCGCGGGCGCCGCCCTTCTCGCCTCGAGCGGCTGGGCGCTCGCCCAGGACGGAGCGGACGCCAAGCCCCCGGCCTCGGTCGTGAAGGTCGCGGACTTCCCCCATCAGGTGACGGGCGTCACGGTCTCGTCGGGCAACCGCATCTTCGTGAACTTTCCCCGCTGGACCGAGGATTCCCCGGTCTCGGTCGCCGAGGTCGGAAAGGACGGCTCGATCAAGGCCTATCCGGACGACGCGTGGAACAGCTGGCGCAACGCGCGCAAGGACGAGCTGTCGGCGGGCGAGCATTTCGTCTGCGTCCAGAGCGTGGTGGCGGACGGGCAGGACCGGCTCTGGGTGCTCGATGCGGCCGCGCCGGCCCAGGCCTTGCTCGTGCCGGGCGGGGCGAAGCTCGTCGGCATCGACCTTGCCACCAACAAGGTCGTCAAGACGATCCGCTTCGACGAGACGGCCGCCCCGCAGGGCTCCTATCTCAACGACGTGCGCTTCACCGCCGACGGGCGCCATGCCTTCATCACGGACTCGGGCGCCAAGGGCGCGCTGCTCGTGGTGGACCTCGAAAGCGGCAAGGCGACGCGCGTTCTCGACGGCGATCCCTCGACGCAGGTGGAGAAGGGCCTCGTGGTGGAGGCCGACGGAAAGCCCCTGCGCCGGCCCGACGGACGCGGCGTCGAGTTCTCCGCCGACGGCATCGCCCTGTCCAAGGACGGGCAGTACCTCTACTGGCAGGCGATCAAGGGCACGAAGCTCCATCGCATCGCCACGAAGACGCTGCTCGGCGACGGCTTCGCCGGCAAGGACGTGTCGGGAGCGGTCGAGGCCTTTGGCGAGAACGGGGTGGCCGATGGCCTGTGGATCGGCCGCGAGAGCGGGCGCATGTACGTCACCGCCCCGCAGGACGACGCGGTGAAGGTCCGCGACGTGGAGGTGGGCGCGGGGTCGCGGCCCGAGATCCTCGTCCAGGACCCGCGCCTGCGCTGGCCCGACACGATGTCGGAAGGGCCGGACGGCACGCTCTACGTGACGACCTCGCACATTCAGGACATGAGCTTCTTCAAGCCGGCCGCCCCGGCGAGCCTTCCCACCGAGCTCTGGCGCATCGAGCGGGCCGCCTCGAGGTAGCTGAGCGAAGCGCCAGGCCTTTCCAGCCGGCGCGAGCCCGCTCCCGCCTCGGACGAGGCGCCGGGACGATGGCGCTAGCGCTCTGCTAGAAAGAGGCGGAAGTCCTCGGCCGTCATCGGGCGGCCGATATGGTAGCCCTGCGCGGCCTGGACCTTGAGTTCGCGCAGGGTCTGGAGCTCGCGCTCAGTTTCCACCCCTTCCGCCACGAGGCGGCCGTCGAAGCCGCTCGCGAAGGTGATCAGCGCCCCGATCAGCGCGCGGCGCATGGGGTCGCGGTCGATCTCCTTGGTGAGGCTGATGTCGAGCTTGATGATGTGGGGCCGCGTGGTGAGGATGTGGCGCATGCTGGCATAGCCCGAGCCCGCGTCGTCCACCGCGACGCGCACGCCCAGCGCGCGCAAGGGGTCGAGCGCCTCGTTCAGGAGCCAGTAGTCGTCCACCTCGTCGTGCTCGGTCAGTTCCAGGACGATGCGCTCGCCCGGCGCCTCGCGCAGGATCGCCTCGAGCCCCCCTTCGATCACGACCTTGGCGCTGCAGTTGATGCTCAGCTGAAAGGGCCACTCGCGCCAGAAGGGGCGAAACCCCTCGATGGCGTTGCGGATCGCGGCGAGTTCCAGCGCCGTGCCGAGCCCGACCTCGGCGGCCTCGGTGAACCAGCGGTCCGGGGTGCGGCGCGGCTCCTGCGCGAACCGCGACAGGGCCTCGACGCCCACCACGCGAAGATCGTCCAGCATGACGATCGGCTGGTAGACGATGGCCGGGCCACCGGCGGCCAGAACCGCCTCGACGCGGCGGCGCTTCGCCTCGCTCTCGCGCCGTTCCGCCTCCTCCTGCTCGATGCGGTGGGAGATGATGTCGGCGAAGGCGCGCATCGTGTCGAGGTCGCGCTCGCCGAGCGTCGGGTCGGGCGCATGGCGGAAGCAGCAGAACGTGCCGTAGACGCTGCCGTCCGAAAGAAGAAGCGGGACGCCGACATGGGCGCCGATGTCGAGTTCGCGGGTGGCGGAGAGGCGCGCGGTCTCGGCCACCTCGGCCGTGTCGCGGATGAGCTCGGGCAGGCGGCCGCTCACGATGTGCCCGCAATAGGTCTCGCTCTCGTGGCGCCGGTCTCCGGGCGCGACCGGCGTGGGCTCGCCGGCGTCGACGTGTCCGATCACCCGCTCGCTCCCCTCGAAGCGCGAGATGAAGGACACGTCCATCCTCAGGTGGGTGCGGACCGCACGCAGGACCCTGCCGATATCGGGAGAAAGGTGAAAGCCGTCGCCGCGCGAAAACGGGTCGAGCAGGCGGACCAGTTCCAAGACATTCCCCGCATCGGACGAGCATGACGACGCGGCCGAGACAGCGCTCGGCTCGCGAGGTCAGAACCTATACGAGGGCCGCCGGCTCAGACCACCAACGCAAGGGAGGCGATATGCAATCCATGATTGTAAACAGTCGCCTTGGCTACGGACGCGTCAATCGACCGGCACGGGCGGGATATAGGGCCGCGGCCCGGCGCCCTGCTGTTCCAGCGCCTGGCGTTCGCGCAACTGGCGATAGCGCGGCTGGTCGGGAAGGTCGGTTCGAACGTCCTCCGTCGGCGCGGGCCGCAGCGGGACGTTGGCCACCACGGGCGGGCGACCCGGCTGGGGGCGCACGGCGACGGGGCGGTCGAACGGACGGCGGTCGTCGTAGCGGCGCGGATCGCGGCGGTCGTAGAGCGCGGGATTGTCGTAGCGGTCGTAACGCTCGGCGCGCGGGCGGCGATAGGGGCGGTCGTAGCGGCGATAATCCGGGTAGTCGCGATAGACCGGGGGGCCGGGATAGCGGTCGTAGGACCGGTAGTCCTCGACGATCACGGGACCGGGCCGGTAGGGGCGACTATCGTAGTAGCCGGGATCCTCGGTGACGCAGCCCGAAAGCGCGGTCGCCGTCAGTGCCAACAAGATCCAGCGCCTCATGGAAATCCTCCCGGTTTAACGGGAGGATAGAGCGGCCCGCGGAGACGTCCACGGGCCGCCGGCGAGGAAAGGTCGCGCGCTAATTCCTGGGGCCGTCGATGCGGCTCGGCGCGATCGGATCGGAGGTCGGGAAGGTCTCCTCGAGCGCCTCGTCCAGGCGCTCGTCCTCGCTCATGACGCGCCCCTGCTCGGCCGAGACGTCGTCGTCCCGGTCGTGCTGCGGGCGCTGGGCCGGCGCCTTGTCCCCGTTGTCCGGGATAAGGCCGTCCTCGCCGACCGGTTTGGGGAGGATGGGGTTGGTGGTGTCGCGCGATGGGGTCATGGCGTCCTCCTTGGGTTCGAAAGGAAGACGCCGGACGGCGAGCGGGGGTTCCCAACCCCCGCAAAGGGCAGGGCCGACGAGCCGGGCCCTACAGCCAGCCGGCGAGGACGCCGAGGCCGCCGACCGCGAAGGCCGCGCCCGTCACGCGGCCCGCCAGGGCACCGTGGCGGCCGGCGAGCTGTGCGAGGCCGAGCGTGCCGGCAAGACCCAGGCCGTGGAGAAGCGCGGTCGCGGCGACGAAGCCCGAGGCGTAGAGGACGCCGCTTTCGCCGAGCGGCATCTCGGCGCCGTGCGCATGGCCGTGGAACAGCGCGAAGCCTCCCGCAAGGCCGGCGGCCAGACCCAGCGGCATCGAGCGGCCGAAAGCGGCCGCCGCGCCGATCACGACGCTCGACAGGGCGATCAGGAGTTCCACCGCCGGAAGCTCGACCTGACCCGCGCCCAGGCCGAAGCCCACCACCATCATGCCGAGGAAGGCGAGCGGCACGAGCCAGAGAGCCCGTCCGCCGACCACCGCGGCCAGCGCCCCCACCGCCACCATGGCGAGGACGTGGTCCGTGCCGCCGATCGGATGGGCGAAGCCGTGGAGGAAGCCGCCGGTCTCGCCGACGCCGGTATGGGCGAAGGCGAGCGTAGGAACGAACGTGGCCGACAGGGCGAGAAGGGCTCTGCGCATGGGATAAGGAGGCTCCTGTAGGGACTTCGAAGATCACGGGCCGGGAGCGACGCGCGCTCCGCCTGGGACCCGTTGTGCACGGATTGCCCCGGCGCAACAACACGCAATCCCCCTCGCGATGTCGCAGCGCTTCAATCGGCGGGCCGGGAAGCCGTCCCGCCTTCGGCCGCCAGCGCGGCGAGCACGAAGTCGGCCCGCTCGCATACCGTTGCCTTCGGCAGCACGATCGCCCGGTAGCCGAGCTCGCGATAGGCGAGGACGAGCCGCTCGTATTCCGCCGCGGCCTCCCGGAAGCCGTGCCGACGCTCCGCGTCGCCCCGGTAGATGTCGGGCCAGGGCGGGGCGAGAAAGACGCGCTCGTGATAAGGCGCGTCCCGGCGGAGCGTGTCGGCAAGGGGCACGCCGGCCGCATGGCGAAGCGCTGCGGCCGCGTCCACGAGGCCTCGGTCGAAGAAGACGAGGTCGCGCGCGTCGGCCAGGGCCGCGCGGTCCGCCCGCGCCAGCGCGAGGGCGCGGCGCGCAAACGCCGTCATGTCGCGCCAGGGCAGGGCGGCGCCGTCGCCCCGCAGGGCCTCCTCGACCACGCGGCGCCCCGGTTCGGGAACGGTCGCCAGGCCGCGCGCCCGAAGCTCGGACAGGAGCGTCGACTTGCCCCCGCCCGAACAGCCCGACAGGACGACGTGGCGGCTGGAGCGCCCGCGCGGATCGCTGCTACCGAAGCACATTGGTGCGGGCGAGTTCCAGGACCTCGTCGCCGCGCCCGCTCATCACCGCGCGCAGCATGTAGAGGCTGAAGCCCTTCATCTGCTCGGCCTTGATCTTGGGCGGCAGGCTGAGCTCCTGGCGCGCGACGTGGACGTCGACCAGCGCCGGGCCGGGATGGCGGAAGGCCTCCTCCAGCGCGGGGCGCAGCTCGTCGGACTGGGTGACCTTGAGGCCGAGGAGGCCGGCGCTGCGCGCCAGCGCGGCGAAGTCGGGATTGGTGAGCGCGACGTTGGTGTCGACGTAGCCCGCCGCCTTCATCTCCATCTCCACGAAGCCGAGCGAGCCGTTGTTGAAGACGACGATCTTGATCGGCAGGTCGTGCTGGCGCGTGGTGAGAAGGTCGCCCATCAGCATGGCGAAGCCGCCGTCGCCCGACAGCGAGACGACCTGCCGGCCCGGCAGGGCGGCCTGGATGCCGAGCGCCTGCGGCATCGCGTTGGCCATGGAGCCGTGGTTGAACGAGCCGACGAGGCGGCGCCGCCCGTTGGTGTGTATGTAGCGCGCCGCCCAGACGGCGGGCGTGCCGACATCGGCCGTGAAGACCGCGTCGCCGGCCGCCATCTCGTCGACGAGCTTCGTGACGTACTGGGGGTGGAGCGGCTCGCCGGGACCGCGCGCGGCGGCGAGGTCGTCGAGGCCCTCGCGCGCCCGGCGGTAGTGCTCGCGCGCCTTGTCGAGAAATCGGCTGCCGCGCCCCGGCGCGATGCGCGGCAGGAGGGCTTCGGCCGCCTCGCGCACGTCGGCGACGATGCCGATGTCGATGGGGGCGCGACGGCCGAGCGCCTGCGGGTCGCGATCGACCTGGGCGATCTGCGCGTCGGCGGGATAGAAGTTGCGATAGGGGAAGTCGGTGCCGAGCATGAGGAGCGTGTCGCACTCCATCATCGCGTGGTAGCCCGACGAGAAGCCGATGAGCCCGGTCATGCCGACGTCGAACGGGTTGTCCCATTCGATCCACTCCTTGCCGCGATAGGCGTGGACGATCGGCGCCTGGAGCGCGTCGGCGAGCGCCACGACCTCGCGGTGGGCACCCTCGACGCCCGCCCCGCACAGAAGCGTCACCCGCTCCGAACCGTTGAGGAGCGCGGCGAGGCGGTCGATGTCGCCGGGCGCCGGCACGAGGCGGGGGGGCGAGACCTTCGGCCAGGCGGCCTTGGCGCCCTTCGGCGCTTCCTTCAGCGCGACATCGCCCGGCAGGACGATCACCGCGACGCCCCGCTGGACCACGGCCGCCCGCATCGCGCGCGTCAGGACCTCGGGCATCTGCTCGGGGTTGGTGACGAGCTCCACGAAGTGGCTGCACTCGCGGAAGGTCTCGGTCGGATGGGTCTCCTGGAAGTAGGTGAGGCCGATCTCGGAGGAGGGGATGTGGGCGGCGATGGCGAGCACCGGCACGCGCGAGCGGTGGCAGTCGAAGAGGCCGTTGATGAGGTGGACGTTACCGGGACCGCAGGAGCCCGCGCAGACGGCGAGCTCGCCCGTCATCGCGGCTTCCGCGCCGGCGGCGAACGCACCGGCCTCCTCGTGGCGAACGTGCATCCACTCGATGCCGCCGTGGCGCCGCAGGCTGTCGTTGATGGCGTTGAGGCTGTCGCCGGTGACCCCCCAGATGCGCTTCACCCCGGCCGAGCCGAGCGTTTCCACCAGAAGGTCTGCGATCGTCATGGCCATGGCCGGCTCCTCGATGGCTGGGCGGGGCGCCCGCGCCCCGCACGTCTCGTGCCGCAACGCGCGACGGCCCGAAGGGTGGCGCGGGGCGCCGCGCTTTCCATTGCCCTCTCGCGAAGGGCAGCCATGCGCCCGGCGCGAAACGAAGAAGGCCGCAGCGTGGCTGCGGCCTTCGATCGCCGGGAGCGCCGCCGACGCCCTAGCCGGCGCCCCAGAGCTTCGGCAGCTGCTGCCCGATCGTCAGGACCGACAGGATGCCGAACAGGAGGAAGGCCCAGACCAGCGTCGCCACCCGGAAGCCGCCGGGCCGGATCGCGGGCACGAGGAGGCGGCGGTTGAGGCGGATCAGGAGGCCCGAATACAGGAACATCATGAGCCCGCCCGTGCAGGCCGAGATCACGAGAAGGACGAGCGGCTGGGTCAGGCCGCCGAGGAGCACCAGGATGCCCACCGCCACGAGGCCCCAGACGAGGCCGAAATAAAGGCGGCTCTCGTTGCTGTTGCGAAGGTAGGAGGTGCGCAGCACGTCGGCCGCGAGGCGGCTCGTGTAGTCGACGATGCCGGTTGCCGCGCCGAACAGGGAAAAAGCGCCGATGAACCAGAACAGGGCGCCGAACCACGGGCCGACCCGCTCGCCCAGCACCTGCCCCTCGCGCTGGACGAAGGCGACCGAGTTGGCGAGCCCTTCCTCGCCGAACACGGTGGAGTAGGCCAGAAGCGAGGTGAAGGTGATGGTGACGAAGGTGATCAGGACGAAGGTGAGCGCCTGCTCCCAGTTGGCGAAGCGCCACCAGCGCCGCCAGCGCTCCATGTTGCCGGGCGTCGGCTCGAAGACGTAGCCCGTCGAGGGCATGGCCTCGGGCGCGCCGGTGATCGGGCTGGTGATCCGGGGCACATAGGAGCCCATCCCGAAGCCCTTGTCGCGGATCCAGTTGGACTGGCACAGGTTCTGCCCGCCGCCCGCGCCCGCGAACGCCAGCGCGCCGAGAAGCAGCGCGAAGCCGAGGTCGACGGGGATCGTCGCGCCGGTCGCGATCTGCGGCAGCGCCGCCCAGTCCTCGGCGGTGATCACGAAGACGGCGGCGATCAGGATCAGAAGGCCGACGGCGGCCACCTTCACCATCTGCAGCCGCTCCAGCATCACGTAGACCACGGGCGCGAGCGTCAGGATGAGGCCGATGGCGACCAGCATTCCGATGGCGATCCAGCGCGGCTCGCCGCCGACGATGTAGGACAGGAGCGTGGCCGACGAGGTCGCCCAGCCGGGCCAGAGGTTGGCGAAATAGGTGAGGACCGCGAAGACGAGGCCCCAGTGGCGCCAGAAGCGGCTGAAGCCGGTGAGCACGGTCTCGCCGGTGGCGAGCGTGTAGCGCTCGATCTCCATATTGAGGAAGAACTGCGTGACGACGCCCACCAGCGCCGCCCAGACGAAGACCAGCCCGACCTGGCTCGCGATATAGGGGTAGAGGATGAACTCGCCCGACGAGAGGCCGACGCCCGCCGCCACGATGCCCGGGCCGATCAGACGGCGAGTGTCGAGGGGCGCCGGCGGCAGTTCGCGCACCTCGGGCCGGCCGTACATGTGAGCGGGGAAGAGGTCGGCGGCCGAGCCTCCCCTTGGGCTTGCGTCGATGGTCATTCGTCCCCCTGTCTGTCTGCGCCGAAGGTGGCGCGACAAGGGGGCCCGTCAATCAGCGGGCCTTAAGACCCGGGCGATCCCGCCTGTCAAAAGAGCGCGAGCGGAGGGTCTTGCGAAGGCACGGACCTTGCGCGATGCCTTCGGTCACGTGGCAAAGGAGCGAGGGGGCGATGACCGACAAGCGGGACACGGCAGGCCAGGCGGGCGAGACCGCGCGCGAGAAGACCGAGCGGCTGCGCGCCGCGCGCCTCCAGGCCGAGCGCGACAAGACCGCGCGCATCGAGCGCGACACCCGCAAGGCGGCCGCACGCCGCAAGGTGCTCGGCAAGCCATGATACGGACCGAAACACGTCTGAGTTGGGGCGGTGCACGCCGGGATGGCGCCCCTTGTCCAAACCGCGAAACCTGAGGTACGTATCTCACCCGTAGGCCGTTGGGGGCCGGGGAGGATCACATGAATCGCAGACACATGCTGCTCGCGGGCGCCGCCCTCGGCCTCATGCTGGCCGGGTCGCAGGCCCAGGCCCAGGACAAGGGCACCGTGGGCGTGCTCATGCCCACCAAGTCGTCGCAGCGCTGGATCCAGGACGGCGACAACATGGTGAAGTCGCTGCAGGAGCGCGGCTACCGCACCGACCTGCAGTATGCCGAGGACGACATCCCGACCCAGCTCTCCCAGGCCGAGAACATGGTGTCGGCGGGCGTCAAGGTCCTCGTCATCGCCTCGATCGACGGCACGACGCTGACGGACGTCCTCCAGCAGGCCCACGACAAGGGCATCAAGGTGATCGCCTACGATCGCCTGATCCGCAACTCGCCGAACGTCGACTACTACACGACCTTCGACAACTATAAGGTCGGCGTGCTGCAGGGCAGCTCGATCGAGACCAAGCTCGGCCTCAAGGACGGCAAGGGTCCCTTCAACATCGAGCTGTTCGGCGGCTCGCCCGACGACAACAACGCGACCTTCTTCTACAACGGCGCGATGAGCGTGCTGCAGCCCTACATCGACTCGGGCAAGCTCGTACTCGTCTCGGGCGAGAAGGGCATGGAGCGCATCGGCACATTGCGCTGGGACCCGGCGGTGGCGCAGGCCCGCATGGACAACCTCCTGTCCTCCTACTACGGCGACAAGAAGGTCGATGCGATCCTCTCGCCCAACGACAGCCTCGCCATCGGCATCATCTCGGCTCTGACCGCGGTCGGCTACGGCTCGGGCGACAAGCCGATGCCGGTGATCTCGGGCCAGGACGCGGACCTGCCGTCCGTGAAGGCGATCCTCGCCGGCCAGCAGACCTCGACGGTCTTCAAGGACACGCGCGAGCTCGCCAAGACGACGGTCGACATGATCGACGCGATCGGCAACGGCCGCGAGCCGCCCGTCAACGACACCAAGACCTATGACAACGGCGCGAAGGTCGTGCCCTCGCAGCTCCTCACGCCGGTTCTGGTGACCAAGGACAACCTCCAGAAGGTGGTCATCGACTCGGGCTACTACTCGCCGAGCCAGCTGAACTGAGCGCAGCGATCGCGTCCCGGCGGCACCGCCTGCCGCCGGGACGGGCTTGGGTCGGGCCGCGCGTTCCCGTATAAGGCGGAGCTCAGGACAACCGGGAGTTTCGCGATGGTTCGGCGTCGTGTCGTGTCGGCATTCGCTCTGGGGCTTCTCGCAGCGCCCCCCGCCCTGGCGCAGGCGCCGGCGCCCATCGCGTCGGCGGGATCCGACGCGGCCAAGCCGCCGGAGGGCGTGGCGGCGCTGCGCCGAACGCTGGAAGCCTATCTCACCGCCGTTCCCTTCGAGCGCGGCCTCCTGCGCCTCGAGACCGATCCGGCCGGCCAGCGCCTGACGATCGATCCCGCGCCGGTCCTGACCGATCTTCTCGGCTCGCCGGTACGCTTCCGCCCGCTGCGTTTCGTGCTCGCGGAGCGTTCCGACGGAAACTGGGATGTCGCGGGCAGCGACGCGATCGACATCGAGACCGCCCCCGCCGCCCAGGGCCGGACGCAGACCTTTCTCTACCGGCAGGACAGCCAGAGCTTCCGGGGCGTGTTCTCGCCCTCGCTCGCCGCCTTCCTGGAAGGGGAGCTGCGTGCCTCGGGCACGCGCAACGAGCAGAACGACGCCGTGTCCCGCTCGGTCGCCACGATCGATTCCACCGCCTTCACCACGAGCGCCCGCCCGAACGCGGCGGGCGGCGCGGATATCGAGTTCCGGCAGCGCTACGAAGGTCTGAAGCAGACCACGACGATCCAGGTCCCCGAAGCCGCGGGAACGCCGTTCCAGTCGATCGGCCTCGAGGTGAACGCGGCCGGCGTACAGGGAGAGGGACAGATCGAGGGCGTGCGCTCGCCCGCGATCCGCGACCTCTACGCGCTGGTTCTTCGCAACGCCGAGGCGCTCGAGGCGGATCCGCACCTCGCGCTGGCCGGCCCGTTCGGAGCCGAGCTCAAGAGCGCGTTGCGCGAGGTGCTGCCCGTCTGGGCGAACCTGTCCGCTTCCGCCTCGGCCGACGCCCTTCGCCTGTCCTCCCCCTACGGCATTCTCACGGTGGGTGAAGCACGGCAGGATCTGCGCTTTTCCGGCGTCGAGGGCGATGCCGGCTTCGACCTCGACGTGACGCTGTCCGGGATCGACGTCGCGAGCCCGCTTCTTCCGGCCTGGACCGCGACGCTTCTGCCGCAGGAGATGAAGCTCGGCTTCGCGATGTCGGGCATCGACCTCGCCGCGCCCGCCGACATCGCGCTGCGCGAGGTCGACTTCCGGCAGGATCCACCCCTGTCGCCGGACGCGCAGGCGCGCGTCACGGCCGCCTTCGATCTCGAAAACCTGCGCAGCGTCCTGAAGCCGGGTTCGATCCGCGCCCGGGACTACGACATCGCCTTCAGCGGCGCGCTCACCGTCAAGGACGCCAAGCCCGAAGCCCGGATCGCGTTGGATGTGGGCGGCCTCGACAGGGCGATCGCGACCCTGCAGGGCGCGGCCGCCGCGCAGCCCGACCTCTTCCAGACGGTGGGCATGCTGCAGTTCGCCAAGGGGATCGGGCGTCCGCGCGACGACGGGCGCCTCGAATGGATCGTGGAAGCGGGGGCGGACGGCTCGGTGAGCGTGAACGGTACGATGCTGAAGGGCCCCGACCCGGTCGCGCCGCCTCCCGGCGACGACGACCCCGCGGGGGACGCGCCCGCCGGCGCCACGGACCTTTGAGCGCTGCCCGTCAGAACGGATAGTGCTGGCCGGGGTCCTCGACCGTGATCCAGCGCAGCTCGGTGAACTCGGCGATGGCGGCCGTGCCCCCGAAGCGCCCGTAGCCCGACGCCTTGGTGCCGCCGAAGGGCATCTGCGCCTCGTCGCCCACCGTCGGGCCGTTGATGTGGCAGATGCCGCTCTCGATCCGCCGGGCGACCTCCATCGCGCGCGAGACGTCGCGACCGAACACGGCGGCCGACAGGCCGTATTCGGTGTCGTTGGCCAGCTCCACCGCGTGGTCGGCGTCCCGCGCGCGCACCACGCAGACCACGGGACCGAAGCTCTCCTCGCGAAAGAGGCGCATCTGCGGCGTGACGCCGTCCACCACGGTCGCCGGCATGATCGTGGTCGCGGCGGCGCTGCCGCCCGCCACGACGCGCCCGCCCGCCCGCACGGCGTCTTCCACGAGTTCAGCCACCGTCTCGGCCGCCCGGTGCGAGACCACCGATCCGAGTACCACGGGCTCGCGCGGGTCGCCGTGCGGCAGCGAGGCTGCCTTGGCGGCGAAGAGCTCGACGAAGCGGTCGGCCACGCGCTCGTCGACGATGACGCGCTCGGTCGACATGCAGATCTGGCCCTGGTTGAGGAAGGCGCCGAACGAGGCCGCGTTCACGGCCGCCTCGAGGTCGGCGTCGTCGAGCACGACCAGCGGCGCCTTGCCGCCGAGCTCGAGCAGCACGGGCTTCAGGTGCTTGGCCGCCTCCATCGCGATGATGCGGCCGACGCGCGTCGATCCGGTGAAGTTGACGCGCTTGACGCGGGGGTGCGCCACCAGCGCCTCGACGACCTCGGGCGCATCGGCTGCGGAATGGGTCACGAGGTTGAGGACGCCCGCCGGCAGGCCCGCCTCGTGCAGCGTCTCGACGATCATGCGGTGCGTATGGGGACAGGTCTCCGAGGCCTTGAGCACCACCGCGTTGCCGCAGGCGAGCGGCATGGCGATCGCCCGCACGGCGAGGATCACCGGCGCGTTCCACGGCGCCATGCCGACAAGGACGCCGATCGGCTCGCGGAACGCCAGGCTCAGCGTCCCCGGCTTGTCGGAGGGCACGACCTCGCCCTTGATCTGCGTCGTCATGGCGGCCGCCTCGCGCAGGATGCGGGCCCCCAGCATGACGTTGAAGCCGATCCAGGGTCCGGTCGCGCCCGTCTCGGCGCGCGCGACCTCGATGAACCGCGCGGTCTTGGCTTCCAGAATGTCGGCGGCGCGGTTCAGGATCGTGCGCCGCTCGGTCGGGCCGGTGCGCGACCAGGCCGGGAAGGCCGCGGCCGCCGCCTCGACGGCCCTGTCGACATCGGCCTTGCGGGCGGAGGGCGCGCGCGTCGCGACCACGCCCGTCACGGGGTCCACGCGCTCGAACGTTTCCCCGCCCGCTGCCGCCTCGTCGCGTCCCGCGATGATCAGGCCGATATCCATGCCGTTCCTCCCGTTCGGATCAGGCGCCGAGCTTTGCCCGGCGGCGGCCGCCCTGAAAAGCCGCCCATCGCCCCGCTTCGTCAGAACGGCAGGCCGACGTAGTTCTCCGCCACGTTCGCCGCCGCGCTTCGCACGCTGGCCACATGGTCGAACTCCGCGCGCTGCATGCGCTCTGCAAAGGCGTCGGTGCCGGGGAAGCGGTGGAGCATCGACGTCATCCACCAGGAGAAGCGCTCCGCCTTCCAGACGCGGCCGAGCGCACGCTCCGAATAGCGATCGAGCCCGGCGTCGCTTCCTTCTCGGTAGTGCTCGATCAGGCCGGACGAAAGGTAGTGGACGTCGCCGGCCGCAAGGTTCAGTCCCTTGGCGCCGGTGGGCGGCACGATATGGGCGGCGTCGCCCGCCAGGAACAGCGAGCCGAAGCGCATCGGCTCGGCGACGAAGGAGCGCAACGGCGCCACGCTCTTCTCGATGGAGGGCGTGGTCCGCAGACGGCTCGCCATCCCGGCAGGCAGGCGAAGGCGCAGCTCGTCGAAGAAGCGCTCGTCGCTCCAGTCCTCGGCGCGCGTCTCCAGCGGGACCTGAACATAGTAGCGCGAGCGCGTGGGCGAGCGCATCGACAGGAGCGCGAAGCCGCGCGGATGGTTGGCGTAGACGAGCTCGTCGGTGACCGGCGGCGCATCGGTGAGGAGTCCCAGCCAGCCGAAGGGATAGACGCGTTCGAAGGTCCGCAGCGCGCCCTCAGGCACCGAGCGGCGCCCGATGCCGTGGAATCCGTCGCAGGCGGCCACGAAGTCGCAGGCGACGGTCCGTCGTTCGCCATGCACCGTGAAGGAGACGGACGGGCACGCGGTCTCGATGTCGCGGATCTCGACATCCCCGGCCTCGAAGACGGTGGGTCTTCCCGCCGCCTCGCGCGCTTCCATCAGGTCGCGCGTCACCTCGGTCTGTCCGTAGACGGAGACGCCGGCCCCGCCCGTCAGGGCGGCGAGGTCGAGGCGCAGGCGATCGCCGTCGAAGGCGAGCTCGACGCCGGAATGCACGAGCCCCTCGCGGTGGAGTCGTTCGGCGACCCCCGCCTTCTCCAGAAGCGCCACCGTCCCGCGCTCCAGAACGCCGGCCCGGATGCGCGACAGGACGTGTTCGCGCGTGGAACGCTCCAGGATCAGCGTGTCGATGCCGGCCCGTCCCAGGAGCTGGCCGAGAAGCAGACCGGCCGGTCCGCTGCCGATGATGACGACCTGTCTGCGCAAGGGCGACCGCTCTCCCGAAGCCGGAGCGGCGATCTCCCGCGCCGCCCTTCCGAAGGCGGATTCTAGCGGCGTGGCCGCCCTTGTCGTACACGCGCTTCCGCGCAAAGACTTGGACGATTCGATCCTCGGCCCGCCTCCCGCCATGAACCCTGCTTCGCCCTCCCGCCTGCCGATTCCGGTCTATGCGCTCTACGGCGAGGCCGAGGGGCAGAGGCTCGCGGCGGGCGTCCATGCGGAAACGATCTCCAGCCGCTCGTCCGGGCTCGACTGGCGCATCGCGCCCCATCGCCACTCGCACCTTTATCAGGCGCTGCTCGTCCTCGAAGGGCGTGCGAGCGCCAGCGCCGAGGGGCAGCGCGTCGAGCTTGCCGCGCCCGCGCTGGCCTGGGTCCCGCCGCTCGTGGTCCATGCCTACGACTTCACGCCGGCTACGGTCGGGATCGTGGTGAGCGTGCCGAGCGTGATCCTGGAGGGCGGGCTCTCTCTCGCCCCGGCCGTTCTCGGGCGGCTCGGCGGCTTCCTGACGCTGGGCGGCGCGCTGCCGGAGGGCGACTGGGATGAGGCGCGCTTCCTCGCCGGCACGCTCCTGCGCGACTACGGCGACCTCGCGGCAGGGCGAGAGGCCGCCCTCTCGGCGCGCGCCGCCCTTCTCGCGCTCTGGGTCGCGCGCCGGTCGGAAGCGGGGGAGGGAGGCGGCGACGAGCCGCTGGTGCCGATCGTGCGCCGCTTCCTCGCCCGCGTCGAGGCGAGCTATGCCGAGACGCGGCCCTTGAGCCGCTACGCGCGCGAGGTCGGCGTCTCGGCGCCGCATCTGACGCGGGCCTGCCGGCGCGTCACCGGTCGCTCGCCCGGACTCCTCATCCATGACCGGCGTCTGGTCGAGGCCAAGCGCCTCCTCGCCTATACCGCGTTGCCGGTCGCGCAAATCGCCTATCGGCTCGGCTTTCGGGACGCGGCCTATTTCAGCCGCTTCTTCCGGGCCCGCGTCGGCACGGCGCCGCTCGCCTTCCGCCAGCTCGCCGACGGCTCGTTCGGCGCTCACCCATGACCCGAGGGTTATGCTAGAGCCGGCGAAGGTGATTAGACGGCGCGGCTGGCCGGCGGTTACCTGACAGTCGAGGATGGCGCGAGGCGGACGCAAGGGGGCCGATTCGGGACGCCATCGGTGGTTTCTGGGAGGATACCGTTTCGTGACACGTCTGCCGCTCGGCCTCCTGGCCGCATCCGCCCTCGCGCTTCTCGCCACGGGCGCGCTCGCCGACACGATCAAGGTCGGCGTGATCGGCCCATTCTCGGGCCCCTTCGCCAACCAGGGCCGCAACTTCCAGGCCGGAATCGACGCCTGGATGGCGCTCAACGGCAAGACCGTGGGCGATGACGAGATCGAGGTCGTCTACCGCGACCTGCCGGCGGCGGATCCCGCGCGCGCGCGGACGCTGGCCCAGGAACTCGTCGTCTCGGACGGCGTCCAGTACCTCGCGGGCATCTATTTCACGCCCGACGCGCTGGCCATCGCCCCGCTCCTCGAAGAGGCCAACACCCCGCTCGTCATCTTCAACGCCGCGACCTCGGCCATCACCAAGCAGTCGCCGCTGATCGTGCGGACCTCGTTCACGCTGCCGCAGACCTCGGCGCCCATGGCGACGGTCGCGGCAGAGCGTGGCCTGAAGCGTGTCGTCACCGTGGTCAGCGACTACGGGCCGGGCGCCGACGCGGAGGGCGCCTTCTCGGCCGCCTTCGAGGCCAAGGGCGGACAGATCGTCGAGAAGATCCGCATGCCGCTCGCCACCAACGACTTCTCGCCGATCATGCAGCGCATCCGCGCCAGCGGCGCCGACGCGCTCTTCGCGTTCCTGCCCTCGGGGCCGCCGACGCTCGCCTTCGCCCGCGCCTACAACGACAACGGCCTGAAGGGTGCGGGCGTCACCTTCCTGTCCACCGGCGACCTGACGCAGGAGTCCGACCTGCCGGCGCTGGGCACGAGCGTGGAAGGGTTCCTCACGACCTTCCACTACTCGGTCGCCCACGACGGCCCCGAGAACAAGGCGTTCGTCGAGGCGGCCGGAAAGGCGATCGGCGACCCCAAGCTCCTGACTTTCCCGGCGGTCGGCGCCTTCGACGGCATGCGTGTCATCGCCAAGATGATCGAGGCGACGGGCGGCGAGCAGGACGCGGCGGCGGCCGTCGAGGCGGTGAAGGGAATACGCTTCGAGAGCCCGCGCGGCCCCGTCACGATCGACCCGGAGACGCGTTCGCCCACCCAGACCATCTACCTTCGCGAGGTGGCGAAGGCCGGCGACGGCTTCGTGAACCGCGAGATCCAGAGCTTCCCCGACACGCCCGATCTCGGCTGGAAGAAGTAAGGGCGTCGGGAGCCCGCAGGGAGGGGATATGCAGCTCGTCCTGTCGATCGCGGTCGATGCGCTGGCCTATGGCATGGTGCTCTTCGTGATCTCGATCGGCCTGTCCCTGACCATGGGGCTGATGCGGGTCGTGAACCTTGCCCACGGGGCCTTCGCCATGGTCGGCGGCTATGCCGCCTCGTGGCTCGGAACGGCGATGGGCGTGCCCTTTCCGCTGATGCTCGCGGGCGCCGTTCTCTTCACCGTGGCGCTCGCCCTGCCGCTGGAGCGGTTTCTCTACCGCCCGATCTACGGACGACCGGAGCTGACGCAGGTCCTGATGACGATCGGCATCACGTTTCTGGTCATCGGCGTCGCCAACTGGCTGCTCGGGCCGACGCTGAAGACGATCCCGCTTCCCGACGCCCTTCGCGCGCCCGTGGACCTCGGCTTTCGCACCGTCTCGGCCCACCGCATCTTCGCGATACTCTCCGGCCTCGCGATCGCGGCTGCGCTCTGGCTCGTGGTGGAACGGACGAACTTCGGCGTGCGCCTGCGCGCCAGCGTCGACAACGCCGCGATGGCCGCAGCCCTCGGCGTGCGCACCGAGCGCGTCTATGCGGTGAGCTTCGCGCTCGCCACGGGCCTTGCCGCGCTGGGCGGCGTGATCGGCGCCGAGCTCCTGCCGATCGAGCCGTATTATGCCCTGCGCTACATGGTGACGTTCCTGGTCGTGGTCTGCGTCGGCGGAGCGGGCTCGATCCCCGGCGCGCTTCTGGCGAGCCTGCTCCTGGGCGCGGTGGACACGACCGGCCGCTATCTCATGCCGGACTTCGGCGAGTTCTTTTTCTATCTCGCCGTGATCGGGGTGATCCTCGTCTTTCCGCGCGGCCTCATGGGGCGCTCGGCATGA
This sequence comes from Aureimonas sp. AU4, assembly GCF_001463765.1. Classification (GTDB taxonomy): domain Bacteria; phylum Pseudomonadota; class Alphaproteobacteria; order Rhizobiales; family Rhizobiaceae; genus Aureimonas. The sequence continues at coordinate 156,587 of NZ_BBWK01000014.1, forward strand.
GCCTGACGCTGCCGCGCCTGCGCGCCGCCCGTCATGCGGGAACCCGAACCGGCCTCCTCGCCGACTGCGCGGGCACACTTGCCGTGCTTCTCGTGGGGCTGGCCTGCTATTGGCTGTTTCCGACCAGCCTGTCGTTCCTGACCGGCCTGATGGCGCTGGCGCTCCTGGCGCTCTCGCTCGACCTCGTGACGGGCTACGGCGGGGTGGCGACGCTCGGCCATGCCGCGCTGTTCGGAGCGGGCGCCTACGGGGCGGGCATCGCGGCGGTGCATTTCGGTCTCGCCGACCCGCTTCTCCTGCTTCTCGTCGGGGCCGTCGCGGGCGGGCTGGCCGGTCTCGTCTCGGGCGCGGTGATCCTGCGCGCGCACGGCCTGCCGCAACTCGTGCTCTCGATCGCCGTGGTGCAGCTTTCCGTCGAGATCGCCAACAAGGCGAGCGGCTGGACCGGAGGCTCGGACGGGCTCTCGGGCATCCGCCCGAGCCCGCTCTTCGGCCTCTACCGCTTCGACCTCTTCGGGCGCACGGGCTTCTGGCTCGCGCTTGCCGTCCTGGTCCTGACGGTCTTCATCTTGCGCCGTCTCGTGCGTTCGCCCTTCGGTCTCCTCGTGCGGGGGATCCGGCAGGACCCGGTGCGCGTCAAGGCCATGGGCTCGCCCGTCTATCCCGTGCTCCTGCGCCTCTACGGCATCTCGGGCCTCGTGGCGGGTCTGGGCGGAGCGATCGCCGCCGTCTCGACGCGGGTCGTCGGGCTCGACTCCCTGTCGTTCACGAGCTCGGCCGAGGCGCTGGTCATGCTGGCGCTGGGCGGCGTCGGCACGATCTGGGGTGCGCTGGTCGGCACCTTCGTCTTCCTGTGGTTCGAGCACGTCGTCTCGGCCGCCAACCCGTTCCACTGGCTGACCCTCGTGGGCGCGCTCCTGATCGCGGTCGTGCTTTTCGCCCCGAAAGGGCTCTATGGATCGCTGGTCGCGCGGGGGCGGCGCTCATGAGCCCGCTCCTCGACATCCGGGGGCTGCGCAAGCGCTTCGGTGGCCTTGCCGTCACGGACGGCGTCGACCTTGCCTTGGAGCCGGGCGCGCGCACGGCGCTGATCGGGCCGAACGGGGCCGGCAAGACCACCTTGATCAACCTCGTGACAGGGCAGCTCCGGCCCGACGCGGGAACCGTGACGCTGGGCGGGCGCGACGTGACGCGCGCCCCGACCGTGGAGCGCGTCCGCGCCGGCCTCGTGCGCTCCTTCCAGGTGACGCGGCTCTTTCCCGATCTCAGCCCGCGCGACCATCTGGCGCTCGCGATCCTGCAGCGCGAGAACCGCTCGGGTCGCATGTTCGGCCACTACGAGCGCGACTCCGCGCTGACAACGGAGATCGATGCGCTGCTCGCCGGCCTGCGCTTGGCCGAGATCGGCCGCCGCCCGGTGGCCGAGATCGCCTACGGGCAGCAGCGTCTCGTCGAGCTCGCGATCGCCCTGGCGCTGCGCCCGCGCGTTCTGCTTCTCGACGAGCCCGCCGCCGGCGTGCCCCAGGGCGAGACGCGCCTGATCGAGGAGGCGCTGGCGGAGCTGCCGGCCGACCTCGCCGTCCTGATGATCGACCACGACATGGACCTCGTGTTCCGCTTCGCCCGCGAGGTCGTCGTGCTCGCGGCGGGACGGGTGATCTTCTCCGGAC
>NZ_BBWK01000015.1 GCF_001463765.1 Aureimonas sp. AU4
CGGGTGATCTTCTCCGGACCCGCCGCAAGCGTCGCCTCGGACCGGGGCGTGCGCGAGGCCTATCTCGGGAGCTATGCCGATGCCCGCGCTGGAGCTTGAGGTGGACCGGCTCGTCGCCGGCTACGGCCCGACCGTGATCCTGGAGGACGTGTCGTTCCGCGTAGAGGCCGGCGAGCGTCTCGCGATCCTCGGGCGCAACGGCATGGGCAAGACGACGCTTCTTGCCAGCCTCATGGGTCTGACGCGCCAACGGTCGGGGCGCATCCGCGTCGGCCAGGACGCGGTGGAATCGCTGCCCACCTCGCGCCGCGCGCTGGGCGGGCTCGGCTACGTGCCGCAGGGCCGCGACGTCTTCCGCTCGCTCACGGTCGAGGAGAACCTGCTGGTCGGCCTGAAGGGCCGCGAGCGCTCGGCCGTCGACGAAGCCTACGCGCTCTTCCCCCGCCTCCGGGAGCGGCGGCGCAATCTCGGGCACCAGCTCTCGGGCGGCGAGCAGCAGATGCTGGCGACCGCGCGCGCCATTCTGGGCCGTCCCGGCGTCCTTCTTCTCGACGAGCCGCTGGAAGGTCTGGCGCCGATCGTCTGCGAGGAACTGATGGGGGCCTTCGCGGCCCTGGCCGCGCGCGGCGACATGACGATCCTCCTCGTCGAGCAGCGCGTCGAGTCGGCGCTCGCCTTCGCCGATCGGATCCTGGTCCTGGAACGCGGCCGGCTCGCCTGGGACGGGCGGGCATCCGCATTCGAGCCCTCGCTGGTGGAGCGCTATGTCGGGATCGGCTCGCTGCATTGAGCCCGCCTCAGGCGGGACCCGTCAGCGCGCGGGCGCTCTCCTGGAGATTGGCGAGGAAGATCTCCGCCGAGGCGGGAAGCGCGACGCGCGCGCGGCGCGTGACGCCGACAGCGCCACGCGTCGTCGCCATGTCCAGCGGCAGACGCTTCAGCGCGCCCTCCGCGAGATCTCGCGCCACGACCCCTTCCGAGATGATCCACACCGCGTCCGTATCAAGAAGGAAGGCGCGCCCGAAGGCGAGCGACACGGTCTCGACGACGCGCGCCGGCGCCGGGATGCCGGCCGAAAGAAGGAAGCGGTCCACGACGGATCGGATCACGGAGCCGGGCGGGGGAACGAGGACGAGGCAGCCTGCGATCGCCGCCGGACGGAAGGCGGGGGTGGCGAGGAGCGGATGGTGCGGGCGAACGGCCAGGCACAGCGGCTCGGAATAGAGCGGCTCGAACAGGAAGCCGTCCATCGCCTCCGGGTCGGCCATGCGGCCGATCACGACGTCGAGCTGGCCCTCGCGCAGCTGGCCGAGCAGGTAGTCGTTGGGTCCCGTCACGACGCGCGGCACCGCGCCGACGCCCTCGGCGAGGAAGCGTTGCATGGCCATCGGCATGAGGCGCGCCGAGACCGTCGGCAGCGCTCCGATGCGCAGCGGCAGCGAGGCGGGATCGCGCGCCGCCTTGAGCGCCCGCGCGCCCTCGTCGAAGGCCTCGAGGCCCGCCTCCGCATGGCGCAGGAAGAGGGTGCCGAAGCTCGTCAGCGTGACGGCGCGGTGGGAGCGCTCGAAGAGCGCGGCACCCAGCAGCGTTTCCAGCTCGCGCAGCGTCTTCGACACGGCGGGCTGCGTGACATGGAGCCGCTCGGCCGCCCGCGACACCGAGCCGACTCGCGCGACCGCCACGAAGGTGGCGAGGTGGCGCAGTCGCACGGCGGGATCGAGCGCCACCATGTGAACCTCCCGGTTATGGGTTGGGGCCGAAACGTCAATTTACATGACCGGACCCCGCCTTCTACGGAAATCGGGGTCAGGAGAACGAGCCGATGAAGTTCGCGCGCATCGAGGGACGTCTGGTCCATTACCGGACCGTGGGAGCCGGGCCGCGCGTCGCGTTCCTGAACTCGCTCGGCACCGACCTTCGGATCTGGGACCAGCTGACGGAGCGCCTTTCCGACCGCTTCGAATGCCTTCTCGCCGACATGCGCGGCCACGGCCTGTCGGATGCGCCCGCCGGCCCCTACGCGATCGCGGGTCTGGCGGACGACACGCTCGGTCTTCTCGGCCATCTCGGCTGGGAGCGCGTCCATCTCGTCGGGCTGTCGGTCGGCGGTCTGGTGGCGCAGGAGATCGCCGCACGCGCTCCGGCCTGCGTCGAGACGCTCGCGCTTCTGGACACCGCCGTGCGGATCGGCACCGCGACCTCGTGGAACGAGCGCATCGCCGCCGTGGAGGCGGGCGGCATGACGGCGATCGCGGACGGCGTGATCGCCCGCTGGTTCGGGGCGGACTATCGTTCGGGCGAGCCGGAGGCCGTGGCCGGCTGGCGCAACATGCTCGCCCGCACGCCGTCCGCCGGCTACGCGGCGACCTGCGCCGCGATCCGCGACGCGGACCTGACCGAGCGCCTCGCCCTGATCCGGGCGCCGACGCTGGCGATCGTCGGGGGCGAGGACCAGTCCACCCCGCCCGAACTCGTGCGTGCGACCGCGACCCGCATCGCCTCGGCCCGCCTGGAGATCCTTCCGGGCGTCGGCCACCTTCCGCCGGTCGAGCGGCCGGGCGAGACGGCGGGGCTGCTCGCCGCCCATTTCGAAAGGAGCCGCCCGTGAGCGACACGACCTCCCCGGACCCGCGCCTCGACGCGGGCATGGCCATGCGCCGTCGCGTGCTGGGCGATGCCCATGTCGAGCGCGCGGGCGCGGCGACCACCGCGTTCGACGCTCCGTTCCAGCGCTTCATCACAGAAGGGGCCTGGGGCACGCTCTGGGCGGGCGACCAGCTGACCCTGCGCGAGCGCTCGCTCGTCACCATCGCGCTCCTGGCCGCGCTCGGCCAGGACGAGGAGGTCGCCATGCACGTGCGCGCCACCCGCAACACCGGCGCGAGCGAGCGGGACGTCGCCGAAGCGCTGATGCATGTCGCCGTCTATGCCGGCGTGCCGGCGGCCAACCATGCGATCAAGATCGCCAAGCGCACCTTCGCCGAGATGCGGGACGAAACCGGGGAGACCGGGCGATGAGCTACTTCCAGCGCGACCGCGAGCGTCATCCGCCCGCCTTCACCCCCGCCTACAAGACCTCGGTCCTGCGCTCGCCCCGCCACGCGCTCCTTTCGCTGCCCACCACGATCTCGGAGGAGACCGGCCCCGTCTTCGGCCACGACGTGCTCGGTGCCCTCGACAACGACCTCATCCGCAACTTCGGCAAGGACGGCGGCGAGGCGATCGGCCAGCGCATCGTGGTCTCGGGCCGGGTGCTGGACGAGGAGCGCCGTCCCGTGCGCGGCGCGCTCGTGGAAGTGTGGCAGGCCAACAGCGGCGGTCGCTACCGACACAGGAAGGAGAGCTACCTCGCCGCGCTCGACCCGAACTTCGGCGGCTGCGGCCGCTGCATCACCGACGACGAGGGACGGTATGCGTTCCGCACGGTGAAGCCCGGCGCCTACCCCTGGCCGAACGGCGTCAACGACTGGCGTCCCGCCCATATCCACTTTTCGGTCTTCGGCCACGCCTTCGCGCAGCGTCTCGTCACGCAGATGTATTTCGAGGGCGACCCGATGATCTGGCAGTGCCCGATCGTGCGCACGATCCCGGACCCATCCGCGATCGAGCAACTCGTTGCGCTCCTGGACCGGCGCGCCACGATCCCGATGGACGCGCTCGCCTACCGTTTCGACATCGTCCTGCGCGGCCGTCGCTCCACGATGTTCGAGAACCGGCCGGAGGGCAACTGATGACGCTGCCGCTCGACTACCTGCCCGAGTCGCCCTCGCAGACGGCGGGACCCTACGTCCACATCGGCACCAACCCGAACTGGGTGGAGATCACCGGCGTCTGGCGGGACGATCTCGGCCTCGTGCTGGTCGGCCCCGAAACGCGGGGCGAGCGTATCCTCGTCGAGGGCGTCGTCACGGACGGGGCCGGCGCGCCCGTACGCGATGCCCTGGTCGAGATCTGGCAGGCCGACGCGGCCGGCCTCTACCCCTCGCCGGCGGAAACACGGGGGCGGGCCGATCCCCACTTCTCCGGCTGGGGCCGCCAGCCGCTCTCGGCCGAGGACGGAAGCTTCCGCTTCGAAACCGTTCGTCCCGGCTCCGTGCCCTATCCCGACGGGCGCCCTCAGGCGCCCCACATCACGGTCTGGATCGTCGCGCGCGGCATCAATGTCGGGCTCCACACGCGCCTTTACTTCGCCGACGAGGCGATGGCGAACGCCGCTGATCCGCTTCTGAACCGCATCCCGGAGCCGGAACGCCGCGCCACCCTCGTGGCCGAGCGCTCGGAGCGGGATGGACGGGCGGTCTTCCGCTTCGACATCCGCCTCCAGGGCGAGCGCGAGACCGTTTTCCTGGACATGTGAGCACTCAGGCTTGCGAAGGAGGGCCGATGGAGCCCAGCACCCGGCCGCTGGTCGAAGACCTGACGGGCGATCCCGAAATCGCGCGGCATTTCGCGGCCGAGGCGGAACTTGCCGCGATGCTGCGCTTCGAGCGGGAGCTGGCGGAGGCGCAGGCGGCGCTCGGGCTCGTTCCCGCGGAAGCCGCGGCGGCCATCGGACGCGCGATCGAGAACCTGTCCTGGCCCTCGGCCGCAGCCGGAGTCCAGCAGGGGATGGCACGCGACGGGGTGCCGGTGCCCGCTCTCGTGCGCGCGCTGCGCGCGGCGGTCGACGAGCCGCACGCCGCCTTCGTTCATGGCGGCGCGACCAGCCAGGATGTGGTGGATACGGGTTTGATGCTGCGGCTGCGCGCCGTTCTGGCCGAGTTGCAGACACGCCTCGGCACGCTCCTGGCGTCTCTGGACGCCCTTGCGGCGCGAGACGGAACGATCGCCGTCATGGCGCAGACACGCATGCAGGCCGCGCTGCCCTTCACCGCGTCCGACAAGATCGCGACATGGCGCGCCCCGCTCGCCGGGGTCTTGCGACGTCTGGACGAGAGGGCGCGCCACCTTCCCCTTCAGCTCGGAGGGCCGATCGGCACCGGCGACAGCTTCGGCTCGCGCTTCGCGGAGCTTCGCGCCGAGCTCGCCGGCCGCCTCGGGCTCGCCGATGCCGCGCCGTGGCACAGCGACCGCACGCCGATCCTCGACATGGCTCAGCTCTTCGCGCTCCTGAACGGCACGCTCGGCAAGATCGGGCAGGATCTGGCGCTGCTCGCCCAGAGCGATCGCGGGGCGATCCGCCTGGCGGGCGGCGGCGGGTCGTCGGCCATGGCGCACAAGAGCAACCCGGTGGGCGCGGAGGCGCTGGTGGCGCTCGGGCGCTTCAACGCCGGGCTGCTGGGTCTTCTCGCTCAGTCCTTGATCCACGAGAACGAGCGCTCGGGCGCGGCCTGGACGCTGGAATGGATGGTGCTGCCGCAGATGGCGGAGGCATCGGGCGCCGCGCTGCGCATCGCGGACGAGCTTCTTCGGGGCGCGCGGTTCCAGAAGCCCTAGAGGCTCTTGTGACCCAGGGACAAGGGCTGTGCCGCCCGTCCCGTAGAGGCGGGTGAGCCGAGGGCATCCGCCGTGTCGGTCCGAACGATCCGGACCACCGGTCCGGGCCGCTCGCACCTCCTCGCGGACTGCCCCCGGCTGACGCGATACAATCTCTGTTCCCGGGTCATGAGAGCGTCTAGCGCAGGACGCGCCGCAGCCCATCCTGAACCCGCAGCAGTTCCGGCAGGTAAAGGGGCACGAGCGTCTCCGCCTCCCGCTCTCCGGCGGCGAACCCGGTGTTGAGCGCGGCGACGACCCGCCCGTGCACCGAGTGGAGCGGAACGGCGATCGCCCGCAGTCCCGTTTCCACCTCCTGATCGATCAGCGCGTAGCCGAGCCGGCGCGCCTCCCTCACGCGGGCCATGATATCGGCCGGCGCCGTCAGGCTGCGGGGCGTGCGGGGCGACAGGTCGGAGCGCTCGACCAGGGCCGTCGCCTCCGCCTCCGGCAGGCTCGCCAGGAGCACCCGTCCCATCGATGTGCAGTGCGCCGGCAGGCGCGAGCCCGGCATCAGCCCGACCGACATGAGGCGCCGCTGGGCGGCCCGCGCGAGATAGACGATTTCGGTCTCGTCGAGGATCGAGACCGAGGTCGACTGCCCGATCCGCTCCGACAGCTGATCGAGCCAGGGCTGGACGAGCTGCGGCAGGGGAAGGGCGGCGAGCGCGCCGAGGCCGAGACGCAGGACGCGCGGTGTCGGCGAGAAATACTTGCCGTCGTAGTCGGCATAGCCGAGGTCGTGGAGGGTCAGAAGGCAGCGCCGCGCGCCGGCCCGGTCGAGCCCGGCGATCGCCGCCGCCTCGCTGACCGACAGGCGCGGACGCTCCGCCCCGAAGGCCTCCAGCACGCGAAGACCCTTGGCCAGAGACTCGATACGGTCGCGCTTGTTCGCCATGCGAACACATCTTTACACGGCGCGCACAAACGACGCCATCGCGCGCGCCACCCGTGAACGCGGCGCGCCGGTAGGCTAGATCAGGGCGGCGTGCGGCGAGGGAAGGGAGAGGGCCTTGGACAAGACGATCGGCAGTGCGGGCGAGGCGGTCGCCGCCGTGCGCGACGGCGACACGGTGATGATCGGCGGCTTCGGCGGCTCGGGCGCACCGATCGAGCTCATCCACGCGCTGATCGACCGCTTCCTCGCGACCGGCTCGCCGAAGGGCCTGACGGTCGTCAACAACAATGCCGGCAACGGCCATGTGGGTCTCGCCGCCCTGATCGGTCAGGGCATGGTGCGAAAGCTCGTCTGCTCCTTTCCGCGCTCGGCCGACCCGCGCGTCTTCACGGAACGCTACCAGCGGGGCGAGATCGAGCTGGAGCTCGTGCCGCAGGGCACGCTGGCCGAGCGCATCCGCGCGGGCGGCGCCGGCATCCCCGCCTTCTACACGCCGACCGCCTACGGCACGGATCTCGCGGTGGGCAAGCCGACGGCCGAGTTCGACGGCCGACCCTACGTCCAGGAGCGCTGGCTGCGAGCCGACGTCGCGCTGGTCAAGGCGGAAGCGGGCGACCGGCTCGGGAACCTCGTGTTCCGCAAGGCCGCGCGCAACTTCGCGCCCCTTATGTGCATGGCGGCCACGCGCGCGATCGTGCAGGTCGCGCGCATCGTCGAGCCCGGCGCCATCGATCCCGAGCATGTCGTGACGCCCGGCATCTTCGTGGCCGGCGTCGTCGAGGTGAGCGAACCCGCGCAGGAGGAGGTGCTGAACCGCGCGGGAGCGCGTTACCCGGAGGTCGCCGCATGAACGCGCGCCTTTCGAATGCGCAAATCGCCTGGCGCGCCGCGCAGGACATCGCGGACGGGGCCTACGTCAATCTCGGTATCGGCCTGCCCGAGATGGTGGCGCGCTTCCAGCCGCCGGGCCGCGAGGCGATCTTCCACACCGAGAACGGCATTCTCGGCTTCGGCGAGGCGCCGCCGGCGGGCGAGGAGGACTGGGACCTTATCAACGCCGGCAAGAAGGCCGTGACCGAGAAGCCCGGCACCGCGTTCTTCCACCATGCCGACAGTTTCGCCATGGTGCGCGGTGGGCACCTGGATGTGGCGATCCTCGGTGCCTACGAGGTGGCCGAGACGGGCGACCTCGCCAACTGGTCGACCGGACCCAAGGGCGTTCCGGCCGTCGGCGGGGCGATGGACCTCGTCCACGGTGCCAAGCGCGTCGCCGTCATCACCGACCATGTGACCAAGGACGGCAAGCCCAAGCTGGTGAAGCGCTGCTCGCTGCCGCTGACCGGCGTTGCCTGCGTCACCCGCGTCTATACCAGCCTTGCCGTCGTCGACGTCGAGGGCGGGCGTTTCGTCCTGCGCGAGAAGCTGCCGCAGATTTCTCTCGACGAACTCCAGGCGCTGACCGGCGCCGAACTCGTCCTGCCCGACGCGATCGGCGACCTCGTCGCCCCGGAGCTCTGACCCATGCCCGACGCCTTCATCTGCGCCTATGTCCGCACCCCGATCGGCCGCTTCGGGGGAGCCCTGTCAGGCGTGCGGGCCGACGACCTCGGCGCGGTGCCGCTGCGCGCGCTGGTGGAGCGGCACCCTTGCGTGGACTGGGAGGCGGTGGACGACGTCGTCCTCGGCTGTGCCAACCAGGCGGGCGAGGACAATCGCAACGTCGCGCGCATGTCGTTGCTGCTCGCCGGTCTTCCGGTGAGCGTGCCCGGCACCACGATCAACCGCCTCTGCGGCTCCGGCATGGACGCCGTGCTGACGGCCGCGCGCGCGGTCAGGGCGGGGGAGGCCGAGTTCGTGGTCGCGGGCGGCGTCGAGTCCATGAGCCGCGCGCCCTTCGTCATGCCGAAGGCCGAAACCGCCTTTTCGCGCCATGCCGAGATCCACGACACGACCATCGGCTGGCGCTTCGTGAACCCTTTGATGAAGCAGCAGTACGGCGTGGATTCCATGCCGGAGACGGGCGAGAACGTCGCGGCCGACTACGGCATCAGCCGCGAGGATCAGGACCGCTTCGCCTTGCGCAGCCAGGACAAGGCGGCCGCAGCGCAGACGAACGGGCGTCTCGCCCGCGAGATCGTGTCGGTCGCCATTCCCCAGCGCAAGGGCGACCCGGTGATCGTCGCCCGGGACGAGCATCCGCGCGCCACGACACTGGAGTCCCTGGCCAAACTCCCCACGCCGTTCCGCGAGGGCGGCACGGTGACGGCCGGCAACGCGTCGGGCGTCAACGACGGGGCGGCGGCGCTGATCGTGGCGAGCGAGGCGGCGGCGAAACGCCATGGGCTCACGCCGCTCGCGCGTGTGCTGGGCGGGGCCGCGGCCGGCGTCCCCCCGCGTGTCATGGGCATCGGCCCTGCGCCCGCTTCGCGCAAACTCATGGCCCGTCTCGGCCTGACGCCCGCGGACCTCGACGTGATCGAGCTGAACGAGGCCTTCGCCAGTCAGGGGCTCGCGACGCTGCGCGAGCTCGGGATCGCCGACGACGACGCGCGCGTGAACCCGAACGGCGGCGCGATCGCGCTCGGCCATCCGCTCGGCATGTCGGGCGCGCGCCTCCTCGGGACCGCCGCGCTCGAGCTTCAGATCGGCGGTGGACGCCGCGCGCTCGCCACCATGTGCGTCGGCGTCGGTCAGGGCATCGCGGCGGCCATCGAGCGGGCGTGACGCCTGTTCGTCAGGCGAGGTGCTTGCGGAACCAGCCGATCGTGCGATCCCAGGCGAGGCGGGCGGCCGCCTCGTCGTAGCGCGGCGTCGAGTCGTTGTGGAAGCCGTGGTTCACGCCGGGATAGACGTAGCCCTCGTAGGTCTTGTTGTTCGCCTTCAACGCCGCCTCGTAGGCTGGCCAGCCTTGCGTGATGCGCGTGTCGAGTTCGGCATAGTGCAGGAGAAGCGGCGCCTGGATGCGCGGTACGTCCTCGGTTCTGGGCTGGCGGCCGTAGAAGGGAACGGCGGCGGCCAGCTTGGGCCGCGCGACCGCCGCCATGTTGGCGACGCCCCCGCCATAGCAGAAGCCCGTGATTCCGACCTTCCCGGTGGTCGCCTCATGCGCGGCCAGAAAGTCGATCGCGGCCAGGAAGTCGTTCATCAGCTTCTCGGGATCGACCGTCTCCTGCAACTCGCGACCCTTCTCGTCGTTGCCGGGATAGCCGCCCACCGATGAGAGCCCGTCGGGGGCGAGCGCCACGAACCCGGCCTTGGCGACGCGCCGCGCCACGTCCTCGATATAGGGGTTGAGGCCGCGGTTCTCGTGTACGACGACGACGCCGGGTACCTTGCCTTGCGCCTTGGCGGGACGAACGAGATAGGCGCGCACCTGTCCGTGGCCGTCGGGCGAGGGGTAGGTGACGTATTCCGGCACGATCGCGGGATCGGTGAACTCGACCTGAGAGGCCAGCGCGTAGTTCGGGCTCATGGCGGACAGGATCGCGGCAGCCGTCAGCCCGCCCACCGCGAACCTGGCGGCCCGGTCCAGGAACTCGCGCTTGCTGACGCGCCCGTGCGCGTAGCCGTCGTAGAGTTCCAGAAGCTCGGGCGGGAAATCCTTCGCCGTCAGGCGTCGCTCGGTCTCGAACATGCTCATCCTCCCTGAGACGACACGGTGAACCGGCCGCCCGATGGCAACAGGAAACACGGGGGAGACGGGAATGCCAAGCGTGGCTCAGCAGCGCGGAAGCTGGGCGGCGTAGCGGCGGGCCATGTCGGCGGCGCGCCGGGCGCCGCGCAGCGCCTCGGGGCGCCCTTGCCAGGCCTGGCGCTCGAATCCCGCATGCCCCGAATGGTAGGCGAGGTAGAGCCGGTAGGCATCGCTCCGCGCGATGCCGAGGCGCCGGGCGCTTTCGGCATGGTACCAGCCTATGAAGTGGACGGCGTCCGAAAAGCGGTCGCGGCGCGCTCCCATGCGGCCGGTGCGGACCTGGTACTCGCTCCACGTGCCGTCGAGCGCCTGCGCGAATCCGTAGGCGGTGGAGGGCCGCTTGCCGGGAATGAAGCCGAGGATCCATCGGCGCGGCGGACGGGCGCGCGCCTCGAAGTTCGATTCGGCCTGGATCGTCGCCATCAGCACCGGGATCGGCACGCCGAACTCGGCGGAGACGCGCGTCACATCGCGCCGCCAGTTTGTCACGAGGCCGGAGCGCTCCTCGAAGATCGTGCAGGTGTTGCCGGTGTTGCGGGGCGCCGAGGCGCATCCCGGCAGCGCGATCGCGGCGAGAAGCGGAAGAAGGAGCGTCGGGCGGCGTGTCATGAAGGACGACGCTAGGGATCGATGGTTTCCGCTTCGTTGATCCGCCGGAACCGTTTCGTGATCGCCCCGCCACCGCCGCAGACATGCGCGGCAGCGAGCCTCAGGGCGTCAGAGCCCTGCCCCACGGGCCGCCCATGCCGCCATCTCGCCGTCGGCGATCGTCAGGGACACGCGCCAGCGATCGCTGCGGCGCAGGATGTAGACATGCTCCCATTCGGCGATGAGTTCGCCCGCCTCGCCCTCCATGCGGTAGGCCATTCGGGCTTCGGCGACACCGGGAAAGAGTTCGCCAGCCGACAGAAGTTCTCCCGTCGGGCGGGCCACGCCCTGTCGGCGGTAGAAATCCATCAACGTCACGCAATGCGCCCGGAACGCCTCGCGCGGCATGGCGAAGTTGCCGCCCGGCGAGGGGAACAGCCCGACCGGCTCCCACAGTTCGCTGAGGGCATCGGCATCGCGGCGCGCGAACGCGTCCACGTAGTCGGCGAAGAAGGCCGATATGTCGCTATGAAACGTCATGATGATCCGGTCCGGGCTGCTTGCTGACGGCGGTCGGTCAGGCGGCGGCCGCCCTGTCCAGGCGCACGGCGGCCGCCGCGAGCTGCTCGCGGACGATGTCGTTGAAGGCCATGGTGGGATTGGCCTCCGCGAGCATGCCGATCCTCATCCAGAACTCGGCCTGCGCGTTGATGGAGCGGCACATCACCGCGCTGGCGCGGCGAACCTCTTCGTGCAGCTCGTCGCCGATCTTCACGAGACCCATGCCCGCTCCCTTTGTTGGTATATGGATCGTATATGCTTCGTATATCGGAATGTCAAAAGACACGGAGGGGGTGAGGCTCGGGGCGTGCGAATGGTGGCGCTCCGGCGCCTCTACCGTATCGAGGCCGCTTCGATCTGTTTCGCGCTGCGTGCCATCAGGTCACGACGGGCGTCGAGCCGCGACCAGCCGTGATCCGTGTCCGGATAGAGCGTCAGTTCGGCCTGTGGCCATGCCTGCGCATAGCGCCGCGAGTATTGCGGGGACACGACCTCGTCGCCTTCGCCGTGGTGGAGATGGACGGGGCCTGTGTAGGCCGAGAGACCCTCGTAGGGATCGTAACCCTCATATCCGGCCGCGAAGGCCGGACCCAGCGCCTGGCCTTCGACGTCGAACGGATGCTCGGCGTCGATCCGGCCGGCGGGCCGGCCGAGGATCTCGCCCCTCGCGACCTCGTCGGCGCTGGCGGCGGCGGGGGCCCAGAGCGTGAGGCTCGCGACCTTTTGCGGCCTCCGGCCGGCCAGCGTCGCAAGCTCCATCCCGCCCAGCGAGTGTCCCGCCAGGTGGAGCGGACCCGCCACGCCGTCGGCCATCGCGGCAAGCTGCGAAAGCTCGTCGGGCACGTTGACGTCGAAGAACGCGCCGTCGCTCTCGCCGTGCCCGGCGCGATCGAAGGCCACGACCGCGAAGCCGCGCGCGGCCAGCAGGCGGGCGAAGTCCACGATCATCCGGCCCGAACCCATTCGGTTGGCGGAGAAGCCATGCGCGAAGAGGACATGGGCCTTCGGCGCCTCCGGTCCGTGCCGCGTCCCGCGCAGCGTTCGCCCCTCGTGGACGATCTCGATCGCCCGGGTTTGCAGTGCGTCGTCCCTCGACATCGGGCCTCGATCCTTCGCGTGGCGGTGCATCGGCCCCCTAACCATCGCGGGCGGAAAAGGGTTCGGCGGAACCGGGACACCTCGAGCGGGCCGGCCGGTCGACCCGGCGTGCAAGCTCTCGTGATCGAAGCGTGCTTGACGCCCCCTCGTCGCCCCGAGGCGGCTCACCATCTAGGGGCGACCATCGGCTTTCCACCAACGGACATTCCCCATGCGCCCGATCGCGCCCCTTCTCCTGACGCTCGCCCTTCTCGCCGGCTGCACGGACGACACGAGCACCGCGCCGGCCGCCGGCGCCGCGAGCACCACCACGGCACCGGTCCAGCGCACGACCGCCGACGAGGCGCGCGAGGCCGGCGAGGCCCTGCGCGATGCGGGCCGCGAGGTGGGCGAGGCCGCGTCCTCGGCCGCGCGCGACGTGCGCGACGCCGCCGCGCCGACGCTGGAACGGGCCCAGGACGCCGGCTCGCGGGCGCTCGACGCCACGCGCAACGGCCTGAACGATCTGGCGCGCGGCGCCGCTTGCCAGACCGCGCGCGGCGCCAACGACGCGGCCGGCATCGCCGCCAACTGCTGACGGCCCCGCGAAGGGCGGGTCTTTCCCCGCTGCCCGCCCGCACCGGGAAGGGCGGCATCGGAAAAATCGTTCGGCCACGGCCGGTTCGGCGCCAAGCCGTTCCTTGAGGATCGGGCCGCCCTGTCCCAATTGTCCGGCCATCTAACGAGCCGGAAAGCCCAACCCATGAAGCGTCTCGCCCTTCTCGCCGCCGTTGCCGTCGCCGTTCTTGCTGGGCCGGCGCTCGCCGGCAGCCTTCAGGACGTCCAGTCGGCGAAAGCGCTGCGCATCGGCACGGAAGGCACCTATGCGCCCTTCACCTATCACGACGGCTCGGGCGCGCTGGTCGGCTTCGACGTCGAGATCGGCCGCGAGGTCGCCAAGCGACTCGGCGTCGAGCCGGTCTTCGTGGAGGGCAAGTGGGACGGCCTGATCGCGGGCCTCGGCGCCGACCGCTACGACGCGGTGATCAACCAGGTCGGCATCACCGAGGAGCGCAAGGCGCGCTTCGACTTCTCCGATCCCTACATCGTCTCGCGCGCCGTCCTCATCGTGAAGAAGGGCAATGCGGACATCAAGGGCTTCGCCGACCTGAAGGGCAAGCGCGCGGCGCAGTCGCTCACCTCCAACTACGGCCGCATCGCGGAAGGGGCGGGGGCGACGCTGGTGGGAACCGATGGGTTCGACCAGTCGATCCAGCTCGTTCTCACGGGTCGCGCCGACGCCACGATCAACGACAACCTCTCCTTCCTCGACTTCCGCAAGCAGAAGCCCGACGCTCCCGTGGAGGTCGTCGCCTCGCAGGACGATGCCGCCGCCTCGGGCATCATCGTCCAGCGGAACAATCCCGACCTCGTCGCCGCGATCAACAAGGCCCTGGCCGAGATCAAGGCGGACGGTACCTACGAGCGCATCTCGCAGAAGTACTTCGGCGCCGACGTCTCGCGCTGATCGCCGCGAACGCAGACACATGAGGGCGACGGCCGGAGCCGTCGCCCGCCCGAGGGATACGCCGGACCTTGCCGCCCTTCCTGGAGCTCATGCTCGACTCGGCCTGGCCGCTCCTGCGCGCCGGGCTCCTCTTCACCATCCCGCTGGCGATCCTCTCCTTCGCCCTCGGCCTCGCGCTCGGCTTCCTGACGGCGGTCGCGCGGCTCTTCGCGCCCAGGCCGCTCGCCGCAGTCGCGCGCTTCTACGTCTGGTTCATCCGGGGAACGCCCCTTCTGGTCCAGCTCTTCGTGATCTTCTACGGCCTGCCGAGCGCCGGCATCCTGATCGACGCCTTTCCGGCCGCCCTGATCGGCTTCTCGCTGAGCGTGGGAGCCTACACGTCCGAGATCATCCGCGCCGCGCTCTCCTCGATCCCGAAGGGTCAGTGGGAGGCCTCCTACGCCATCGGCATGACGCGCGGCCAGGCGCTGCGGCGCACGGTCGTGCCGCAGGCCGTGCGCGTCGCCATCCCGCCCTTGTCGAACTCCTTCATCTCGCTCGTGAAGGACACGTCGCTCGCCGCGGCGATCACGGTGCCCGAACTCTTCCAGGAGGCGCAGCGCATCGTCGCCGTGACCTACGAGCCGCTGATCCTCTACATCGAGGCGGCGCTTCTCTACCTCGTCTTCTCCTCGGTCCTGTCGGCCCTCCAGTCGCGGCTGGAGCGGCGCTTCTCGGGCTTCGGCGCGTTTGCGGAGGCCCGCGCATGATCCGCGTCTCAGGGCTCCGCAAGCGCTTCGGATCGAACGAGGTGCTGCGCGGCATCGACCTCGAGGTGCGGGAGGGCCGGGTCACCGCGCTGATCGGCCCCTCGGGCTCGGGCAAGTCGACGCTCCTGCGCTGCCTGAACCTTCTGGAGGCTCCCGATGGCGGCGAGCTGGAACTCGACGGAGCGCCCATCCGCTTCGAGCCGGGCCGCCGTCTCGACGCGCGGCAGGTTCTGGCGATCCGGCGCTCCACCGGCATGGTGTTCCAGAACTTCCAGCTCTTTCCCCACCGCACGGCGCTCGGCAACGTCATGGAGGGGCTGGTGGTCGTGCTCGGCTGGCCGCAGGAGAGGGCCAGGGCGCGGGCCACCGAGCTTCTGGCCAAGGTCGGGCTCGCCGACAAGGCGGAGAGCTATCCAGCGACGCTTTCTGGCGGCCAGCAGCAGCGCGTCGCGATCGCGCGCGCTCTCGCCGCCTCGCCGAAGCTCCTTCTGTGCGACGAGCCGACCTCGGCGCTCGATCCCGAGCTCGCCGCCGAGGTCGTCGAGGTCCTCGGCGCGCTGGCCGGCGAGGGGACCACGATGCTGATCGCCACCCACGACCTGCGCTTGGCTGACCGCATGGCCCATCACGTCGCCTTTCTGCAGGACGGCGTGGTGGTGGAGGAGGGATCGCCCGACCGGCTGTTCCGCCAAGCCGCCGACCCGCGCACGATCCGCTTCGTGCGCACCCTGTCGGGCGGGACGTGAGCCGGTATCCCGATCCCGCCCGTCCCGGCAGCAAGGCGCTTGACGCCGCCCCCCGAATAGTCGCACTCTCCCGGTCGAGCGCGGGTGTAGTTCAGCGGTAGAACGCCAGCTTCCCAAGCTGGATGTCGTGGGTTCGATCCCCATCGCCCGCTCCAACGATTTCAGGTACTTAGACGGAAAATCGAAGGCGCCGACCTAGTCCTTGGACGGATCTTGGACGGCGCCGACGGAACTTGTGGAAACGTCTGGAGAGCTGTCACCGTCCTTGGACGGATAGGTATTCCTCGATCTGTGAAGACCGCCACCGCTTGAGGCGCCGTCCGAAAGTGATCGGCTTCGGAAACCCCTCGTCATGCTGCAGGCGCCACAGGGTCGTCCTGCTGACAGATAGCCGCCCCATGACGTCGTCGGCCGACAGGAGCGGATCGGAAGCCGCGGGCGTGCTCGCATTAGCCATGCGCTCGATCTTCGTCATTCCACCTCTCCTAGGG
>NZ_BBWK01000016.1 GCF_001463765.1 Aureimonas sp. AU4
GACGCCGACGGACCCGAATCGGTCCGGCGATACGTTCACTATCTGTTCTCACGCCGGGACGGGTCAACCTGCGTCGGCGCGCCTGTGGACGACATGTGGGTAACCGGCAACGCAGCCTTGCCATCCTACTGCATCACGAACACGTCTCATCCTGCCCCGACCCGGAGACGACGATGCCCGCCAAGACGCTCTTCATCGTGCAACTGTTCGAGCGCAGCGGGAAGCGCCTGATCGGCGGCAGAGCGCTCGACTTCCGCACAGCGGACGAGGCGGTGGCACGGGCCGAGCGAGCGTCGCAGGCCGCGGTCGGCGTGGTCGCGATCCAACACACGGTTGATACCGACACGTGCGAGGTGTTGAAGGAGCCAGTCGTGCTCAGCCGCTTCGGCGAGGTGCCGGCTGAGTTCCGGGAGGAGTGACGCTGCGTATGTGATAGGAGGTTGCTGGAACCCTGGGTGCCAGGACGCCAATCAACGCTGCGTGTCGCGGCTTTTGTGCCGAACCTCCGTCAGGAATTTCCAGTCCATTGCATCGATCACCGACCTCAACACCTGAATGTTGACAGGTCTCGGCGCGCTCTTCGTCCCGTAACGCCCCGTCGTACCACTGTCGGCATGGCCCATCAGAGCCTGTTTGATCTCCAACGGAGCCTTCTGACGGTCAAGTTCGTCCTTAAACGCATGCCGGAACGAATAAAGGGATTTTTTAGCCGGGGCAGCTCCCAGCTGCTTCCGGGAGAACGTTGTCCAGTAAGCCGAAAAGTAGTTCGACATGTTGGAGACGGTCCATCCGGGCTGCTCCATCGCCTCCCAGAGAGTCGCCCAGTTCTGTTTACCGGCACGCTCCGCCAGATCGAGGATGCCAAGCCGGATGAGTTCCTGCCGGATTGGCACGTAGCGCTCACGAGCGTAGGTCTTGATCATGCGCCCACCGGCATTCGTCACCCGGAAGCACCAAACCTCGGCCTCGGGATGCTGCACCACAGTGTCGGGACCGAGTTGCAGGATCTCCGATGAGATCATCCCATGGCAGCACGCGATCAGGGGCAGCCAGAATTGCAACTCACCGCCGGCCTTCACGGATGCAGAACGCTGGTTGTGAGTGAACACCGGGCTCGCGAACAGCGTCGTCAGCTCGTCGCTCGAGTAGGAGTCGCGCTTGTCCTCGTCGTTCGGGATCTCGATGTAGATCCCGCCTTCGATGGCGCTCTCTACCCAACCCTTCCCCGCTGCCAGCGACATCAGCGACGTCACGTAGCCGACCTTCTTATTGATCGTTGCGGTCTTGTACTCACCCTTGTCGAACAGATGGTCGCGGAACGCGATGACATGACGACGACGGACCTCCTCGATTGATGTGATCTTGGAGAACTTGCCGAACCATGCCGTGGTCGCTCGCATGTCGTTGACGAGGTGGCTGTCCACCTTCTTCTTCAACCGCAGGCGTTCTTTGATCCATTCGTCGATGCAATCGCTCAATGAACGGAGCTGGACCTCCGGCGGGGTGCTCGTAACCGCCACAGCTGCCGGCTCGGGTTCTAATTTGGATCCGATGTCGTGCGCGAGTTGGAGTTGACGCAGCGGAGGCGTGATAACAGGCATGAGATTACGCCATGGACCCTCGACGCTGTCAGGGTGGGCATGGTCGATACGCTCGCCCCCTTCCCGTCGGAACATGATCTCCAACGCCTCAACGTCCGCCTGAAGGCAGGCTGCCATAAACTCCGAGCGATACGGATCGGCATGCGGAAGCATGAGACCGATGCTTGCCAGCGATGCGTTCAGTCGAGCCCCCTGCTCGCGAGCGTACGAGTCCATGCTGGAGGCGAGGAGACGTTTGTGCAGCGCCATCTTTGCTCGCAGCGATGCATCATCCAACAATAGCGCCTTGGCGCGTCGGTCGCTCGAAAAGGTAGCTCCCGACGCTTTCTTCGACCGCTCCCTCTGATCGTCGCGTAGCCAAGTCGCCTTCAGCCATTGGACGACGCGGCTCCACTCGCCCCAAGTCCAGCCAGCCGTCGGCAATAGTTGAGATACGATGCCCTTCCGGCGACGTGCGTCCGCAAACTGTCGCTCGATATCCTGGTCGATCTCGGCTGCACGTACCCTTGCCTCACCGGGGATTCGCGTTCGCAACGAGCGTTGGATGCGAGGAGACGCGAACGCGTCGGCGATGTCGTCCGGCACACGGCGGACGTACTGATAGACCCCTTTGCGGGGGACCACATATGTCGTTTCCAATCAATCGCGATGCCGCTAACCGCTTGATTCTACTTAACCCATCCAAAAATCCTGAAATCGATTATCCAAGAAGCCTGATCTCAAATCGGAAAAAGCTCTTTCTTTCAATAACTTAATAAACCGCACAGAATGCTCGCACCGATCTCCAATGCTTGATTAGATCGTGCCGCCAGACACCGCGCGTTGCATCGCGCCGAGTTCGCGTCCCTTGTCACCGTAACCTTTTGGACCGCGGCTAGGGCCGAACGCCATTGCGAAAGTGCATGCAAGCCGACCTACCCTATGGGCCGTCGCGGGCGATAGGCGGCAACCTACGTCCGGCTACAACCAAGCCGTCATTATCGACATAGGATCCGCGAGCCCAAGGAGAATCAGTTCTTGGGCACCCCGCTCTCCCAGCCGTCCGCGAGCGATAGAGACACCCTGAAACCCGGCCCCATCGTCTCGGTCGCGCCCAGGAAAACGATGCCGCGCTCCTCCAGGACTCGCTTGAGCGCGTCCACATTCGACAGCAGGACGCGCCGGTCGCCGCCCTCGATCCGCTTGATCGACGGGGTGCTGACGCCGGACAGCCTCGCGAGTTCCTCCTGCGAGATCGACAGGAGGAGCCTCGCAGCCCTCAGGATGTTCGGGTCCCCGCTCACCGGACCAAGGTGCCGCCATGGGCGACCTTGTCAACAATTAGCCGACAAGTATCATACAACATACCCGAAGGATTACATGTTGTCTATCATACCGTATCCTGGCAATGTTCCCGGCGGGGCGGGGCCACGCTGATTCGGGTCCGGCGCACGGTTCTCGAGCGGCAACCAGCCGCACGCCAGGGCAAATCGATGATGATCACGGACGCACAGCAGCAAGCCCCGACGAGCTTGCCCGGTCCCGGACCGGCTGTCAGGACGCGCTGTCGGCTTGCCGACGCCGAACTGCGAAGGCGGACCCTTGAGGGGAGCCACCTTCCCTCGGTCGAGCAACTTTTGCGCGGGTTCCCGTTCGCGTCCGGCGAGATCGCCAAGGATTCGGTCGAGTTCGCGCGGGAGTTGCTGGCTTGGTGCGCGGCGCTAGAGGACCCTTCGGTCGCGGAACGAATTCGCCCGGCGCTGGTCAGGCTCCTGGACGGCCCTACCCCAAGAGCCGTCCAAGGCTTGGCCGATGCCGTTGGACCCGACGCAGGGACACAGCAGCACCCAGAACTGCTAGGCGCGCTCCTTCGATGCCGTGTCTACCTCGCGCACCTCGGGTCAGAGAAGGCCGCTCTGGCAGTGGCGCTCGACGCGGTAAGGATCGCCTACTTTCAGGATTGGGAGGCAGAGGGGGACGGGGCGGACGTCGTTTGGCAAAGCCTGGGATGGCTCCTTAGAACCGCCTACTTGAGAGCATCGCGGCAGGGAGGGGGCAACGTCGAACCGGGCGGCATCGCAACGGCTGTCGTGCAACGGACTGCCACCGAATTCGAGGCTCGGATCCGGCGATGCGTCGCCGAAACCTCGCCGCTCCCTGAACCTGCCTCGTCAACTAGCGGGCAGCAGTTCGCGGAAACTGAAACCCGTTCTGCCCTCCTGTCGCCGAATGGGGTCGTCCAGTCGCGGGGGAGTTCGATACGGCGAGGCGACTGACACCGACCCCAACGTCAGTCCATGCCGCCATGCCGCGGCCACAGCGAGAGCCATCGCACATGACCGTCATCCTCCCGTTCGTCGGGTGGTCGGACGAGCTCGATCAAGAGATCGAGCGCACCGCCGAACTCCTGCGCGACCTTCGCTACCTGCGCGACCACGCCATGCCGCCGCCCTGTGTCCTGGAACGAGCGCCCTTGCTCGACGGCTGGTCGCCTGCCCTCCGCTCTGTCGCCTGCCTCGTCGGCCGGCCCCATAGCCATCCCCACCTGTCAGGTCGTCGCAGTGCCGCCACCTCGCCGCTTCGCGTCCTCTCGCTTGAGGACGGCTTCGCCCGCACCGAAAGCCGCTTCTATCGCCTCGGCAGACCCGCAACGGAGCGGACCGATGCGTAAGCGTCTCGACTTCGACGAGGCGTCCGCCTCGATCGCCGGACGGCTGACGCCCTCCGCGCGGCTGTGCGATGAACTCCTGCGGACGACGTTCGTACAGGGCGGCTTCGCGCAGGCCCTGGAGCGGGAGGCCAGTCTGGTCGTCGTCTACGGCATCCGCCCGGTCGACGCGGCGGCCCTTCACCTTTCCGCCCAGCAAATGATCGGCGGCGGCGATGACGACTTCTTCCAGGTCGACGCCAAGGTGTACGATTGGACGGACCCGGGAAGCCAGAGGCCGAACTACGTCGAGCGGTTGGTGCTCGAGGTCAGCGTCGCCACCCGTCCGATGATCGTCCTCTGCGGTTCCCGCTCGCAGGTCCCCGCCGTGATCGCGACGATCGCCGACGCCGTGCTGCCGCTCGCGGACCGGCGGGAGCCGATCGCCGCATGCGTCGAGCGGGTCGCGGGCTTTCATCCCGACGACGCGCTTGTTGCGCGCTTGGCGAACCTGCCGCTGACCCACCTCAACTTGGTCCTGCGGCCCGGTGTGACGGGGGAGCGGATGTGGACCGTCGCCGGACGGCTGCGCCGGGTCGTCGACATGGGCGACGGCAGGAAGGGCAAGGCAAAGAACGAACGCCGTGTCGCCGCCAAGACACCCGTTGCCGCTGCGGCCGACCACCGGCCCGACCGACTCGAGGACATGCCGGGGATGGGCGAGGCGCGGAGCTGGGGCCTGTCGCTGGCCGCGGACCTTGCGCGGTACCGAGCTAAGACGCTGACTTGGGGTGACATCGAGAATGGCGCTGTCCTGTTCGGCCCACCGGGGACAGGCAAGACGTTGTTCGCGAAAGCCTTGGCTGGATCGTGCGGCGTGCCGCTCCTGTCGCACTCGGTCGCCGCTTGGCAGGCCAAGGGTCATTTGGGAGACATGTTGAAGGCCATGCGGGCAGCCTTCGATGAGGCGAGGAAGGCCGCACCGTGCGTCCTCTTCGTCGACGAGCTGGACTCCGTCGGCAGTCGCGAAGAGCCCTTGGGCGAGCACGCCTCCTACCAGCGCCAGGTCGTCAACGGGTTCCTTGAATGCCTCGACGGCATTGTCGGCCGCGCCGGTGTCGTCGTAGTGGGAGCTACCAATAACCTAACCGCCATCGACACAGCGGTGCTACGTCCGGGACGGCTCGGTCGGCACATCCGGGTCGAGCTTCCCGACGCCGAGGGACGGGTCGGCATCCTACGGCATCACTTGCGCGGCGAGCTCGTCGAAGTCGACCTGACCAGCCTTGCCGAGGACATCGGCGAGGTTTCGGGAGCGGTCCTGGCGCAACTCGTCCGCGAGGCCCGGGCCGCGGCACGGCGAGCCGGACGGGCCCTGCGGGAGAGTGACCTCGCCGACGCCGTGCCGAAGGGCATCCTTCTGTCCGAGGCGGCCTTCCGGCGCGTCTGTGTCCACGAGGCGGGGCATGTCATCGTCGGCAGCGAACTAGCATCCGTTTCCGGCCTCGTGCCTGCATCGGCGACCGTCCGGCGCTGGATGCGTAACGGTGACGAGTTTCGGACCGAGCTGAACGTCATCGAGGGGTTCGACACGACTCGCGAGAGCGTTGAGGCCACCATCGTCATGCTGTTGGCAGGCGTGGCGGCCGAGGAGGTTCTGCTCGGCTCCCGGGGTGTCGGCTCGGGCGGAGCGGCGGACGCAGACCTCGTCAGGGCGACGCAACTCGCGCGGTCGGCGGAGCGCTCGTTGGGTCTTGGCAAGCGGCTGTCGTCAGTGCCGATGGGTACGTCGCCTGCCGAAGACGATGTCTTGGGCCTTGCGGAACGGGTTGAGCAACTGTTGTCGAAGTGCCTCCGCGAGGCGAAGGCGCATGTCCAACGGCGGCGCGCCGAAGTCGAGAGTGTTGCGAAGGAACTGTCAGATGAGCGTGACATCCAGATCGCTTGATCGGTACCCGTCGACTTCCTCTTGGGTGAATTTTGTTTGTCGATTGACGCTCCGACAGGCCGGATCTACCCAGCGGCCCTTCTCGATAATCCTCGCCGATCTTGACCAGTTCAAGTCGATCAACGACCGCTTCGGCCACGGCGTCGGGGACGAGGTGCTGCGGCAAACGGCCGAACGCCTACGGGACGGCATCCGCGAGACGGACCAGTTGGCGCGGATCGGCGGCGACGAGTTCACCGCCATCGTGTCGGCCGCAACGGAGGGGACGGTTGCGGTGGCGACCAAGCGCATGCAGCGCCAGTTCGGGGCGGAGATGACGTGCGGCAACATCACGGTACCGGTGCAGATCAGTCTGGGGGCGGCGACTTGGGCTCCGGGTGTCGGCGCGAGCGCGCTGATGGCGGCAAGCGGACGCCACTCCTGTCGTCATGCTGAACCTCATCCGCTTCCAGCCCGATGGGGGTCGGCAGCGGTACGGGGAGTCCATCGCGATGGCGAGGCCGATCCTCGCACGGTTCGGCGCACGGATCCTGTTCGGCGGCGACGGTCTGCCCGTTCTGACGACCGGATCGCACGAAGCCTGGGATGCGGTCGTCCTGGTTCAGTACCCACGTCGACCGGCGTTCGCCGACATGGTGGCCGACCCAGACTATCAGGCCGCGTTCAAGGTCGGATCGTCGGCGATCGCCGACATCCATCTGCAACCCCTGAAGGAGAATGACGCCAGCACCTGAGGTCGCGGAATGATTGGTAGCTGATGCATCCAGTCAGCGAACCTGGGGAGCGGCCGGCTGCGTCCCGTTCCAGGCCATCGGGGCGACGACCGACAGCGAGGTGCTGGGCGACCCGTCGATCAGTCGGGTGGTCCGCGCGACGTAGACGAGACTCCCGTTCTCCCGGTCGAGGATCCGATCGATCTCCAGCGACTTGAAGATCAGCGAACGGCTTTCGTCGAAGACCTGCTCGCCCTCCTCGTCGCCGCTGATCGGTCCGAGGTAGGAGATCGGTCCCGTCTGCACGCACGACACGCTGGCGATCGAGGGATCCTCGGCCAACCCGACGGCACCCCGCAGGCCGCCCGTGCGGGGTCGAGCGACGTAGCAACTGATGCCCTTGACCTTCGGGTCCTCGAACGCCGTCACGACGATCTTGTGGTTCGGGCCGATGAGCTTGAAGGCCGTCGACACCTCCCCGATGTCGCGGGCGGAGGCTGGGACGCAGGCCAGCAGGAGGAACAGAGCAACAAGACGCTTCATGAGGTCCCAACGGGTTGCAGAGAGTGCGTTAGGTAGGTCACTCGACATCGCTGTCGCTGGCCACACATGAAGACGGATCACGCAGACGTCAGCCATCCCCTTCCCCGGCGGGCCGACCTCGACAGAGGGCGCGAGCCCGGAACGGGAACCCATGGCATCTCATGGCTCGAAGACGGTCATCTACGCGGCGCTGGCGGGGAACGCGCTGGTGGCCGCGACCAAGTTCGCCGCAGCGGCCTACACCGGGTCGTCCGCGATGCTGTCCGAGGGCGTCCATTCCGTGGTCGACACGGGCAACCAGATCCTCCTCCTCTACGGCCTGCGGCAGTCGGCCAAGCCCCCGACCCCCGATCACCCGTTCGGCTTCGGACTTCGCCTGTACTTCTGGGCGTTCGTGGTGGCGGTCCTCATCTTCGGCCTGGGGGCCGGCGTGTCGATCTTTGAGGGCATCGCCAAGATCCGCAGCCCGCACCCGGTGGAGGACGCCTGGGTGAACTACGTGGTGCTGGGGCTCGGCATCCTCTTCGAGGGGAGCGTCTGGATCGTCGCGCTGCGGGCGTTCCGGAGCGAGAAGGGCGAGCGCGGCTGGATCGAGGCCGTGCGGGCCAGCAAGGATCCGACGGTGTTCACGGTCCTGTTCGAGGACTCCGCGGCGCTTCTCGGGCTCCTGGCCGCCCTTGTCGGCATCTACCTCTCGCAGGCGCTCGACATGCCCGTCCTCGACGGGGTCGCGTCCGTCGTGATCGGCCTCATCCTCGGCGCGACGGCGGCCTTCCTCGCCTACGAATGCCAGGGCCTTCTCACGGGCGAGGGTGTGGCGCCGCCGGTCCGGCGCAGCATCCGTGCGATCGCCGCGGGGGGCGCCGGCGTCGAGCGCGTCAACGAACTCCTGACCATGCATTTCGGTCCGCGCGACGTTCTCGTCGCCCTCAGCCTCGACTTCAACAACCGCATGCAGGCCGCCTCGGTCGAGGACACCGTCACCACCATCGAGCGCGGCGTTAAGCGGGCGCACCCGGAAGTGACGCGCGTGTTCATCGAGGCGCAGAGCTTCGATGCCCACCGCAGGAGCATCGAGCGTGCCAAGAAGGTCGCGGCGAGCGAAACTGCGGGCCAATCCGTTTGAGCCGTTACTAAGGCTATCGACGAAAATCCCTTCTCAATCGATGGCATAGATCGACACGGGAATCCCTGGCCTGACTGTCTACTAGATGAGTAGATTGATGGCAGTTCGAAGGGGTAGATCGTGGTGGAACTGGTTGATGTACTGGTGATTGGGGGCGGCCCCGCCGGATGCTGGGCAGCCATGTCGGCGTTGGAAGCCGGCGCCTCGGTGATGCTGGTCGAGAAAGGGTACGTCGGCACGGGTGGTGCGACCGCCTCCGGCAACACGACGATCATCTACACGGCGCGGGGTACGGCCGAGCGCCGCATGTCGGTCGAGCAGCGTGTGCGCCTGGGGCAAGGGCTTGCCAACCCCACGTTCATCGAGCGCGTCCTCGACCGCACGAAGGAGAACCTCGACCGACTGGCCGACTGGGGTTACCCGTTCCCATCCTACGAGGACGGCCGGCCGTACCGCGGCATGCTGCGTGGCGTCGACTACCTGCGCTTCATGCGACAACGCCTAATCAAGGGCGGCGTTGCACTGCGCGACCAATGCCCCTCCGATGGTCTTCTTGTCTCTGATGGCATCGTCTCGGGGGCAACGGGTTACGATCGCCGAACGGGCGAGCGCTGGACGGTCCGGGCAGGCGCCGTGGTGATCGCAACGGGAGGATGCGCCTTCCTCAGCGGCGCGCTTGGCACCAACAACCTGACCGGCGACGGTTACCTGCTTGGGGCCGAGGCGGGAGCGCACCTTTCCGGCATGGAGTTCTCGGCGCAATACGGGATCTCGCCAGCCAATTCCGGTGTCACGAAAGGCGTCGTATACTTCTGGGCGACCTTCTCCGACGCGTCGGGCCAAGCGCTCGACCTTGCCGGAAACCGTCACGGCATCGCGCGGCATCTTCTCGACGGTCCAGTTTTCGCCATCCTCGACAAGGCTTCGCCGCGTCTGCGCGAGGGCTTCCGGAAGGGCCAGCCCAACATCTTCGTGCCCTTCGATCGGATGGGCATCGACCCCTTCACCCAACGCTTCGAGGTCACGATGCGCCACGAGGGCACGGTGCGCGGTACCGGCGGCCTCTTGGCTGACGACCGCGGGCGGACGACGGTTCCCGGGCTGTATGCCGTGGGCGACGCGAGCTCGCGGGAACGCATGTCCGGTGCGGTGAGCGGTGGAGGCGGTCCGAACTCGAGCTTCGCCATGGCGACGGGCTCTTGGGCAGGAGAGGCCGCTGCGGCGTTCGCCTCGGCGCTCGGCACCCGGAAGCATACCCGGACCGCCGTGCCGGCTGGCGGAAACGACGGGAGCGAACAGCGGAACCCATCGCATGTGATCGAGGCGGTGAAGGAGCGGATGCAGCCGCTCGACCGCGGCTTCTTCCGTGACGAGGCGAGCCTGACGGAAAGCGCCGCGATCTTCGAGACGCTGTGGCGCGACCGATCCTGGAGAGGGCCCGGACGGACCCGGGAAGCCGAGGCGCTTCTGGCGACGGCGCGCTGGGCGACGGCGGCCGCGCTGGCCCGTCGCGAGAGCCGGGGACTCCAGCGTCGGACTGACTTTCCCGATGCCGACCTGAGGGGCCCCCGCAGCCTTCTTGCCGGCGGCATCGGGGCTGCCTGGGTGTCGGAGACGCCGGGCGCGGAACGGAGGCTTGCATCGTGATCGAACTCGTCAGTCACGATCGCTGCATCCAATGCGACATCTGCGTCGCCGCCTGCCCCGACAACGTCTTCGACGCGGTGCTGGATGCCCCGCCCGTCATCGCACGGCAGGGCGACTGCCAGACCTGCTTCCTGTGCGAGCTCTACTGCCCGGTCGACGCCCTCTACGTCTCGCCGCTGACCTATGAGCGCGACGTGGTGTCGGAGGCCGATCTCGTCGCGCGCGGGGTGCTCGGCAGCTTCCGGCGCGAGATGGGTTGGCGCAACGCCAAGCCCCACGGCACCAGCGACGACCTCAGCTACCGCATCTTCGAAGCCGGCACGATCGTGCCATGACCCCGTCCCAGACATCCCAAAGGACCCAATCCATGCGTCGCAGCCTTTCGAGCATCGCGCTCGCTGCCCTTCTTTCGACCTCGCTCCAGGCGACTGCTTCCGCCGAGGATTTGCCGCAGGTGATCCGCTTGGGCGACGTCGGCTTCGGCTTCGGCACACCCTTCGGTGTGGGACTCCAGGCCATCGCCGATGCCAAGGGTTTCGTTGCCGACGAGTTCGAGGGCACGCCGGTCAAGCTGGAATGGACCTATTTCACGGGGACGGGACCGGCGATCAACGAGGCGCTTTCCAACGGCCAACTCGACTTCGCCTCTTACGGCGCGGTGCCCAACATCATCGGCAAGGCGCGCGGGCTTCCGACCCGGATCCTCGCCTCCTATGGCGGCACGACGATCTTCGGGGTGTCGCGCCCCGACATCGACATCAAGGGCGTTGCCGATCTCAAGGGCCGCAAGGTCGCCATCCAGAAGGCGACCATCATCCATTGGGGGTTGATCTCGGCTCTGAAGTCCGCGGGCCTTACCGAGAAGGACGTGACGATCGTCGACCTGAAGAACGCCGACCAGCTTGCCGCGTTGAGCGCTGGCAGCGTGGACGCGGCCTTCGGCGCTGACTTTCTCCTGCCACTCGAAGCCAAGGGTCTGGCCAAGGTCTTCTACAAGTCCTCGGACCAAGGCGCTTCCGGCGACGGCTTCGGCGCCTTCCTGGGAACGCAGGACTTCACCGAGGCGTATCCGGAAGCGACCCAGAAGGTCGTCAACGGCCTCGTTCGCGCCGCCGAGTGGCTGGGTCACGACGAGAACCGCGAGGAGGCGTTCCGGATCTGGAGCCGGGCGGGAACCCCCGTCGAGATAATCCGCAAGGCGAACGAGGGATCGTCCCTCCGCGACAAGTACGACCCGCGCCTCGACAACCTCTTCCTCGCTCGCTACCGGAGCGGCATAGCCTTCGATCGCGAGCAGAAACTGATCCGCGCCGACGTGGACCTCGACGCCTGGGTCGACTCCCGTTTCCTCGACGCGTCGCTGAAGTCGCTCGCTCTCCAAGACTATTGGACGCAACGATCGGCGCCGGCCGCCCTCCAGAACTGAGGCGGCGCGATGTCGCTCCAGACCAAGGCGGTCACGACCGCACGCAGGCAAAGGGCGTCGGCAGCGCGCTGGCGCCCGCCCTTGCGCCTGAAGGACTCGGCGGCGGTTCGTTGGCTTCTGACCCTCATCGGTCCGGTTGCGATCCTCTGCCTGTGGCAGGCGGCGAGCGGTCTGGGACTCATGTCGTTGCAAGTCCTGCCGCCGCCGTCCCTGGTTTGGGAGACCCTGGTCGATCTCGCGCAAGCGGGCGACCTGTTTGTTAACCTGGCCTTATCGGCGCGGCGCATCCTCTTCGGGCTCGCAATCGGAGCGCCGCTCGGCCTTGCCTTGGGCTTGGCGCTGGCCCGATCGCAACGGCTCGAGGACTATTTCGGCCCAACCTTTCGAGCCCTTGCCGCCGTCCCGTCCCTCGGGTGGATTCCGGTGCTGATCCTGGTCCTCGGCATCGAGGAGTCGCTGAAGATTGTGATCCTCGCCAAGGCCTGCTTCGTTCCGATGGCGATCGCCGCCATGGAGGGCGGGCGGGCCGTCCCGCGCGAGTTGTCCGAGGCAGCCGACGTCATGCGCCTGCGGCCCCTCTCCCGGTTCCGCCGGCTGACGCTTCCGGCCGCCACGCCGTTCCTGTTCCGCGGCCTGCGCCTCTCGGTCGGTCAGGCCTTCGTGTCGCTCGTCGTGGTGGAGATGCTCGCCGGCACGGACGGCATCGGCTATCTAATGGTGTGGGGCCGCACGCTCTTCCAGCTCGATCTGGTGATCGCCGGGATGATCGTGGTCGGCGCGACGGGTTTTGCGATCGACTCCTTCCTGCGCCATGCGGAGCGGTTGGTCGCGCGTCGGTATGGCGCCGATGTCTGAGATCGCTTCCCCACCGACGCCTGCCACCACGGCAAGTCTCCGATACGTCCGGGGCGCCGCGGTTCCCGCAGCAGTGATCCTTCTTTGGATCGCCGCGGTCGCGTCCGGCATCTGGTCAGGACCGCTGGCCGTCTCGCCTGTCGACGTCGTCCTTGCCCCCTTCCTCGATCCCAACGGACGGCAGGTCTGGGAAGCACTCGTTCAGAGCCTCGCACGGGTGGCGACTGGAGGCGTGCTGGGGGGACTGCTCGGTCTTACCGTCGGCGCCGCGTGCGGACTCTCCCGCTCCACAGGGCGTGCTCTGTCGCCCTCGCTCCACGCCGCGCGGCAGGTCGCCCTCTTTGCCTGGATCCCGCTGCTGACGGCGTGGTTCGGCAACGGCGAGACGACTAAGATCGCCTTCACCACCCTCTCGTGCTTCTTTCCGATCTTTCTTGCCACCGAACGCGGCATGCACGACGTCCTGCCCCGGCTGGCGGAGGTCGGCCACGCGCTCGCGCTCCGGCGCCGGACCCGTCTGCTCAAGCTCGTCCTGCCATCAGCACTTCCCTCGATCCGCATCGGCGTCGAAGTGGCGCTGATCTCGGCTTGGATCGGCACGGCGGGCGCCGAATACGCCATCGGCAACGGACGGGGCGTCGGCAGCTTCCTTGCCAGCGCGCGCGACCAGTTCCGCATGGATCTCGTCGCGGTCGGTGTCATCGTCCTAGCCGGGGTGGGCGTTTCGCTCCACGCGCTATCGCGCGTGGCATTCAACCGAATGTTTCCCTGGCTGGAGGCGTCCCGATGAGCGCGCTCGAACTTCGCGGCGTCACGAAGGACTACCGGGTGGATGGCCTGCCGGTCCCCGTGCTGAGAGGGGTGAACCTCGACGTGCAGGAGGGCGAGATCGTCGCCATCCTCGGCGCTTCGGGATGCGGCAAGTCCACGCTTCTGCGACTCGTCGCCGGTCTCGACCGCGATTATTCCGGAAGCGCGAGAGCGGAGGGACGCGACATCGTAGGGCCCGACACCGACCGCGGCCTCGTGTTCCAGGACCACCGCCTGTTTCCGTGGCTGACGGCGGCCGAGAACGTCGACCTAGCGCTGGACAGCCTCGGCCTTGACGCGGCGGAGCGGAGCGAACGGGTTCGGCGCCACCTCGACCTCGTCGGCCTTACCGAATTCGCACGAGCCTATCCCCGCCAGCTTTCGGGCGGCATGGCCCAGCGCGCGGCCATCGCCCGGGCGCTCGTGACCGAGCCGCGCGTCATCCTCATGGACGAGCCCTTCGGCGCCCTCGACTCGTTCCTCCGCATGCGCCTGCAAGAGGAACTGCTCCGGATCTGGGAACGTCGCGCCGTCTCGATCGTCATCGTCACCCACGACATCGAGGAGGCCCTATTCCTGGCCGATCGCGTGGTCGTCATGGCCTCTCGACCCGGACGTATCGTCGAGACGGTTGCCGTCGACGCGCCCCGTCCCCGCGACCGCAACGGTGCCGAACTGGTCGAACTCAAACGCCATCTTCTGTCGGGCCTGGGATCGCAGCACTAAAGCGGTCGGAGATGCCTGTTTGACCGCGCGCGTCGCAATCAGATCGTACGACGCGTTTCATTCGGTGCGAGCCGCAAAGGATGCTCGGCCACGCGGCATGCATGGTCCGCCCGTTCCCGACGGGAAAAGGATGCCGAGATCGCATGATCTTGGCAGCGACCCTGGGCCAATACCGGAAGGTATTGGCGACACATGACACGCGCCATGAGGACGCAACCGCAGACCGGGCAATGCAACGAACTGCAAGCTCGACAGTCTATTTTTTTCATAGATAAATAAGGAGGATCAGTGCCGAATTGGTGAGCGAGGGCATATGCAGAAGTCGGACATGGGGACTGTTGTGGTTCCCTCGGCATCGCGCGGCGACGCCTGACGAGATGCTGGCCGGACGGATCCTGATCATCGGCGGGGGCGCGAGCGGCGTCTTGCTGGCAGCGCAGCTCCTTCGGCTTGATACGAATAAGGTTGCCGTAACGATCATCGAGCGCCGTGCCGAGATTGGCGCCGGCATCGCCTACTCGACCGATCATCCCGACCTTCTCCTCAACACCCGCACCGCGGGCATGAGTGCCTTCCCCGACGATTCGGATCACTTCCTCCGCTGGCTTCGCGACAACAGCCAAGACCATACGCAGGACCTTCTCGATCCCGCCGGCTTCGTCCCGCGCCGCGTCTACCGGGACTATCTACGCGGTCTCCTGGATCCCTGGGCGAATCGTAGCGACGGTCGCCTTCGCGTCGTACATGGCCAGTGCGTCCGGCTGGAGAAGACGCCGGGAGCGATCCGCGCGATCCTTGCGGACGGGAGCGAGGAGGAGGCCGACGCAGTCGTGCTCGCGACGGGACATGCCGAGCCCCGGCATGCATCCGGCGCCCGCATCTCTGGTCCTTGGTGCAGCGCGGACGAACTGTCGATCGCTCCTGACGATGCGGTTCTCATACTCGGCACCGGACTGTCGATGGTCGACAACGTCGCGCTTCTGAGACACCGAGGCCATCGCGGGCCGATCACCGCGGTATCGCGCCGGGGCCTGTTGCCTCAAATCCACGCATCGGCGGCAACGATCCGGATCGAGGCCGCCGACGTCCCCTTCGGCGCCCGTCTCTCGGAGCTGACACGCTGGCTGCGCGACGTAGCTCGGATTGCGTCCGAACACGGCGGCGACTGGCGCGGCGTCGTGGACGCGTTGCGCCCCCACATGGGCACTCTCTGGCAGTCCATGCCGATCGAGACGAGACGCCGCTTCCTGCGCCATGGCCGCACGTTCTGGGAAGTCCACCGTCATCGGATGGCGCCGCAGGCCGCCCGCATGATCCGCGATGCCATGGCATCGGGACAGTTGCGGGTGGTGGCAGGTCGCATCCATCCCGGTTCGCTTACAGGACATGGATCCCGCGTCACGTTGACCGAGCGCGGAGGAGAAACGCGAACGGTTCCCGCGGATCGCATCATCGACTGCACCGGTATCCTTCGCGATCCTACCACCGGCAGCGGCCATCTCGTTGCCGAGCTGATCCAGAAAGGTCGCGCTCGCCTCGACCCGCTCGGCATCGGGATCGATGTGCAAGAGGACGGTTCGGTTATCGACGAGGAAGGCACGCCCTCGTCACGCCTATTCGCCGTCGGGCCAGTGACGCGGGCGCGTTTCTGGGAGATTACGGCCGTCCCCGACATCCGAGTCCAGTGCGGGAAGCTTGCCGCGACGTTGGTGGAAAGCGTGCGAACGAGCCGGTCTCGGTCAGCGGCGAGCCCATCTTCCAACGCATGATCGAGGGCGTCGGTCGACCCATGCCGTAAAGGTTCGGACGCGGCAGGAAGGCATCGACGCCCGAAACGTACCGCCGCCTCGTGCTTCAGGACAGACAACTGTTCCCCTTCTCTCACAGAGGGAGGACTCAGGCGCCTCGATCGACGGCCTCCCGCCTGACGCGATCTGAGCGGGTTCAAGTTGACCTGTTTGCGGCAGCGGATAGGGCGCCCATGGCTCGGGTGATCGCAACCGAGCGCGGATCGTGACGGCAGGCGCGGTCATTTTTGGAACGGCGCAAGGGTTCGACCAATCGCGAGAGCGTTCGGCCAGCCGCAGGGTTCGATGCTTTGCAGCGGAAACTGGAATGTCTTTTCCCATCTCGGGGCGACGTCAGCAACGACGTGCTTTTTCAATCTACAAAAAGAATAGACATTTGGGCCGGGGTCGGCGGTGCCGATGCCCAGAGTGACAGTCTTTTCGAAGGAACGCCGACATGATCCGAAGCCCTTTCCCCGTCCTGACCCGCCGCGGCTTCGGCATGATGGCCATGGTCCTAGCGCTGGCCTCGTCCACGGTCCTCGCACAGGAGGCCCCGAAGACCGGCGGAACGCTGATCTATCTCGAGCAGCAACCCCACACCGTCCTCTACCCTCCGGCCGGCGGCTTCTATCCGAACGGCGGGATCCTCAATCAGATCACCGACAAGCTGACATACCAGAACCCCGAGACGCTTGAGATCGAACCCTGGATCGCCGAGCGTTGGGAGGTGAACGCGGACTACACTGAGTACACGTTCCACCTGCGACCCGGCGTCACCTTCTCCGACGGCACGCCGCTCGACGCCGCGGCCGTCGCCTTGAACTTCGACACGTTCGGCCTCGGCAACAAGGAGCGCAACTTCCCGGTCTCGGAGGTGGTGAACAACTACGAGCGCTCCGAGGTTCTTGACCCACTCACCGTGCGCTTCCGCTTCAAGGCGCCGAGCCCCGGCTTCCTCCAGGGCACCTCCGTGATCGGCTCCGGCCTCGTCGCGCCCGCCACCCTCAAGCGCAACTTCGCCGAGCTCGGCGACGCCAAGCTGATCATCGGTTCCGGCCCCTTCGTGGTGGAGAGCGAGACGCTCGGCACCGAGCTCGCCCTGAAGGCACGCGAGGACTACGCCTGGGGTCCCGCGAAGCTCGTGCATCAGGGTCGCCCCTACCTCGACGGGATCCGCTACGTGATCGTACCCGAGGACGGGGTGCGGATCGGTGCCCTCACCGCGGGACAGGGCGACGTCGTGCGGCAGATCCAGGCCTATGACGAGGAGGGGCTGACATCGCAGGGATTCACGATCGCCGCTCCCTCGACGCGCGGCGTCAACAATTCCATCGTCTTCCGGCCGGACAACCCCTTGGTGGCTGACGCGAAGGTTCGCCGGGCGCTGCTGCACGGGACCGACCGCCAGGCCATCGTCCAAACCCTGTTCTCGCCCAACTACCCGGTGGCGACCTCGGTGATCGCCTCGACCGCGCTCGGCTACGTCGACCTCTCCGACAGGCTCGGCTTCGATGCGGCCGAGGCCGCCTCCCTTCTCGACGAGGCCGGCTGGAAGGTCGGTGGGTCAGGTCTGCGCGAGAAGGACGGACAGCGCCTCGAACTCACCGCCTACGAGTCCTTGCCGCAGCCGCAGAACAAGGCGGCCCTCCAGCTCGTCGCCCAACAATGGGGGACGCTCGGCGTCAAGCTGAACGTGCTCGGCGGCGACGCGGGCTCGGCGGTCGCCGACAACCTCGATCCCGCCAAGACCGCCGTCTCGCCGGCGATGGTGGGCCGCGCCGATCCCGACGTCCTGAAGAGCCAGTACTACCCCAAGAACCGCAACGTCCTCCTCCAGACCGGCGGCGTCAGCGATAAGGTGAAGAGCTTCCGGGACGACAAGCTGAACGGACTGCTCGAGGGCATCGCGGCGGAGACCGATCCGGAGAAGCGCCTGGCGCTGGCCGGCGACGTCCAGCGCTACGTCGTGGACGAGGCCTACGCGATCCCGATCTTCGAGGAGCCGCAAGTCTACGGCTCGGCGCCCTACGTGAAGGGCATTTCCTTCGAGGCCGTCGGTCGCCCGAGCTTCTACGGCGTCTGGCTCGATAAATGACCGGACGTCTCGTCTTAGGTCGCCTTGCACAGGCGGCCTTCGTCCTCTGGGCGGCCTTCACGACCTCTTTCGTGCTGCTCCAGCTCATGCCGGGCGACGCGGTGCTGATCCGCTTCGTCGGCGGCGACATGGGGCTGAGCCCGGAGGCGGTGGCGAACATCCGCGCCTTCTACGGCGCGGACGATTCGGTCTGGACCCAATATCTGCGCACGCTCGTCGGCTTCCTCGCGGGCGACTTCGGCTTCTCGATCGCCTCGGGCGCCTCGGTCGCCGGCGAGATCGCAGCCAACCTACCCGCGACCCTCTGGCTCTCGGGCCTTGCCTTCGCCGCGGCTGTGACCCTCGCGTTGGCGGTCACGCTTCTCGCGACGCTGACGCCCTTCCGCTTCCTGCGGGATACCTTCGCGGGGCTTCCCGGCCTGTTCGTCTCGATCCCCGTCTTCTGGCTCGGCATCGTGCTCGTGCAGATCGTATCCTTCCGACTCGGACTCGTATCGGTCATCGCCCCGGGACCTTGGGAGCGCCTGATCCTTCCGGTCGCGGCCATCGCGGTTCCCATCTCCGCGCCGATCGCGCAGATCCTCCTGCGCAATCTCGATGCCCTCTCAACCCAGGGCTTCGTCACCGTCGCCCGCGCCAAGGGCGCGACGCGGCCTCAGGTCCTCCTGCGCCATACGCTGCGCAACGCGCTCCTGCCCGTCCTCACCATCGCCGGCCTCCTGTTCGGCGAGCTTCTGGCGGGCGCGGTCGTGACCGAGACCGTGTTCGGCCTCAACGGCATCGGCCGTCTCGCCGAGCGCTCCGTGCGCAACCAGGATGCTGCCGTCCTCCAGGCGATCGTGGTGGTCGCGGCGTTCGGGTTCGTCGCGGTCAACCTCCTCGTCGACCTCCTCTACCCCCTGGTGGATCCCCGCCTTCGCCGCGTTGCCGAGGCAACCGCATGAGCACCGTGTCCTCCGTCGCACCGCTCCGGGATGCCAAGCCCCGAACCTTCCGGCCGGGCCGCCTGCGGCGCCCGCCGATCGCTCTCCTGTTGTCCGCAGCCATGCTGGCGATCGCGGTCCTGTTCGCCGTCGCGCCCTCGCTCTTCAGCGAGCACAGCGCAGTCACGGGCTTGGCCGGGCAGCAGTTGAAGCCGCCCTCATTCACCCATTGGCTCGGAACCGACGAACTCGGCCGCGACGTCTACGCCCGGATCGTCCACGGCGCCCGCTACTCCCTGTCCGGCGCCGCGATCGCGGTCGGGATCGGCCTCGGTCTGGGAACGTTGATCGGCCTCCTGGCCGGTGCGCTCGGCGGCCGGACGGACGGCGTGCTGATGCGTCTCGTCGACGTCATGCTGGCGATCCCGACCCTGCTCCTGTCGCTCGCCTTCATCGTCATCCTCGGCTTCGGCCACGTGCAGGTGGCGGTCGCCGTCGGGATCACGTCGGTGGCGAGCTTCGCGCGCCTCGTGCGTTCCGAGGTGATGACGGTCCGGCGGTCCGACTACGTGGAGGCCGCCTTCGGCTCGGGCGGCACCTTCGCCGCCGTCCTGTGGCGCCACGTCCTGCCGAACTCGATGACGACGGTTCTCGCCTATGCCGCCCTCCAACTCGGCTGGGCGATCCTCCAGATCTCGGCGCTCGGCTTCCTTGGATACGGCGCACCGCCGCCGACCCCCGAATGGGGTCTCATGATCGCGGAGGGACGCAACTACATGGCCCGCGCGTGGTGGCTCACGGTCTTCCCGGGTCTCGCCACCATCGTCGTCGTGCTCGCCGCCAACCGCGTCGGCCGCGCCCTGTCGGGAGGCGGCCGGTGAGCGCCGCACACGCAAGCATCCCGCCCCTTCGCATCGAGGGCCTGAGCGTGAGCTACGATGGCCGCGCGGTGATCCAAGGCGTCGACTTCGCGGTCCGGCCGGGCGAGGTCGTAGCGTTGGTCGGCGAGTCGGGATCCGGCAAGACCACGACCGCCCAGGCCGTCATCGGCCTCCTGCCGGCCAACGGGCGCGTCGAAAGCGGCCGCGTACTCCTCGGCGGCGAGGATGTGTCCGGCTGGTCGGACCGCCGCCTGTCCGCCCTGCGCGGCCGGGTCGTCAGCCTGATCCCTCAGGACCCCGGCTCCTCGCTCGATCCTGTGCAGACGATCGGAACGCAACTTGGGGAGGTTTTCCGCCTCCACGGGCATCGCGACAGACGCACCATCCGCGCCGAGGTGCTCGACCTTCTTCGGCGCGTAGGCCTGTCCCAGCCGGAACTGCGGTTCGCACAGTATCCGCACGAGCTGTCGGGCGGCATGAAGCAGCGCGTGCTGATCGCCATCGCCCTGGCGCTGAAGCCGCGCCTCGTGATCGCCGATGAGCCGACCTCCGCGCTCGACGTCACGGTCCAGCGCCGCATCCTGGACCTCATCGACGAGCTACGCCGCGAGCACGGGACGGCCGTCCTTCTCGTCACGCATGATCTGGCGGTCGCGGCCGACCGGGCCGACCGCATCGTGGTGATGCGCGGCGGCCGGATCGTCGAACAGGGGGACGCACGCTCTCTCCTTGCCGCGCCGCGCGAAACCTATACGCAGCGCCTGCTCGGCGACGCGCCGGCCTTCGCTGCGCCGACGCGGCGGCCCCCCACTCGGATCGACGAGCCCCCGATCGTTGAGGTGGTTGGGCTGGTGCATGATTTCCCGACAAGCCACGGGCGGTCCCGAGCCGTCGACGGCATCGGGTTTCGCATCGCATCCGGTACGACCCACGCTCTCGTCGGCGAGTCCGGCTCCGGCAAGACCACGACGGGCCGCGCCGTGCTCGGCCTGCTCCAGCCCACCGCGGGTCGCGTCGCGGTCGCCGGCCAGGACGTCGCGAAACTGAGGGGAGCGGCGTTGCGCAGCTTCCGGCGGACGATCCAGCTTGTCTACCAGAACCCCTTCGCTTCGCTCGATCCGCACCAGAGCGTGCGCGAGATCGTGGAGGAGCCGCTTCTGAACTTCGAGCCCGTTCCCCGCGCGGAACGCCGTGGTCGGGTGGCCGCCATCCTCGAGCGTGTCCACCTGCCCGCCGATCTCGCCGAGCGGTATCCCGCCGCCCTGTCCGGTGGCCAGCGCCAGCGCGTGGCGATCGCTCGCGCGCTGATCCTGCGCCCCCGCGTCCTCGTGCTCGACGAGGCTGTGTCGGCGCTCGACGTCACCGTTCAGGCACAGATCCTGCGGCTCCTCGACGAGTTGCAGCGCGACCTTGGGCTCACCTACCTCTTCATCTCGCACGACCTCGCCGTCGTAAGGGCGATCGCCGATACCGTCAGCGTCCTTCGGGCAGGAAAGGTCGTCGAGGAAGGGTGCGTCGAGGACGTCTTCGTTCGTCCCTCCGCTGCCTACACGCGCGAGCTCATCGACGCCATCCCGGGTCGCGCCCGACCGACATCCTCCCATGAGGTCGCATCCACATGACCAAGCGCATCGGTTTCTTCACCCGCATTCTCGACGACGCCGAGCCGGCTGAACGGTATCGGCTGGCCCGCGAGCAGATCGTTCATGCCGAGCGTCTCGGCTTCGACACGGCCTGGATCGCGCAGCACCACTTCAACCGCGACGAAGGCGGCCAGCCCTCGCCCTTCGTGTTCCTGGCCAACGTGGCTGCGGTGACCTCCCGGATCCGGTTGGGAACCGGCATCGTGACGTTGCCGCTCGACGAGCCGGTTCGCGTCGCCGAGGATGCCTCCGTGCTGGACGCCCTGTCCGGCGGACGGCTGGAACTGGGCCTTGGTTCCGGGGGGACCGCGTCGTCCTTCGCCGCCTTCGCTCTCGACAGCGCGGAGCGGGGCGCGATCTTCGGGCGCAAGGTCGAGACGCTTCGCCGGGCGCTGCGCGGCGAAGCGTTGGGCGGCGACAACCGGCTCTACCCCTCGGCCGGCGATCTCGACCGGCGCGTCTGGCAGGCGACCTTCTCCGCGCCGGGCGGCCAGCGCGCGGGCGAGGCCGGCGACGGGCTGCTCCTGTCGCGCACGCAGCCGCGCCCCGAGGGCCGACCGGATCTGGCGCTCGCCGAACTTCAGCTTCCGATCATCGAGGCCTATCACGCCGCCCTTCCGCCGGGCGTCGCGCCGCGTATCCTCGCCTCGCGCAGCGTCTTCGTCGCCGACCGGCGCGACGAGGCGCGGCGTCTGGCTGAGATCGGCCTGCGGCGGGTAGCGGCTCACTTCGCGGCTCACGGACACGTGCTGCTCGGCGACAGTCTCGACGATCTCCTGCGCACATTCGACAGCCATGTCGGCACGCCCGACGAGGTGGCGGAAAGTCTGTCACGCGATGCGACGCTCAAGCATGCGACCGAAGTGTCAATGCAGGTCCATTCAATCGATCCGCCGCACGCGTCGATCCTGCGCTCGATCGAGCTCTTTGCCGCGGAGGTCGCTCCTGCGCTGGGCTGGCGGGACAGACCGCGTCCGGTCCTAGCCCGCGCCGTCTGACATCCGAACCATCACGAGATACTTATGAGCCAACCATCCGCCGACACTATCGACATCTTGGCCGGCGTTCGCGCCGGCTCCGCGCTGGACGCCATCCGAGCCAAGCGATCCGTCGCGCGAGAGAATGCGCAGCGGAGCTACGAGCTCCTGCTCCATCCCGCCGATCCGAGCGACATGAGCCTCGAGGAGCGCCGTGCCGTGGCCGCCTTCGTCGCGCTTCTCCATCGGGACGACCCTATCGCCCGGCATTACGTCGATCTCCTTGGTGCGCCCGACCTGAGACGCGCGATCGAAGCGGAGGTGCAGGAGGCATCAGCCGAAGGTCCCTATGGCAACTACCCGCCGGGCTCATTGACCGGCGAGGATCACGACGGGCCGGTCTATCACGCGGGCGGGGACGCGCGGGCACGCCTCGGCACTCGTCTCGCTGCCGCGCTGGAGCACGCGCATCTTCTGGTCTTCCACCCGCGCGACGCAAAGGGCGAGGCGCTGGGCCGGCTGGTCGCCGCTGGCTGGAGTGCGGACGGGATCGTCACCCTGTCGCAACTCGTCTCGTTTCTTGCCTTTCAGATCCGCGCTGCGATCGGACTGCGCGCGCTGATCCAAGCCGAAGAAGCCACATGAACGCTCCCGTCGCCGCTTCGGATGCCTCCGTTCTTATCAGCCATCCGGACAATCGCGAACCGAGCCGCTTCACGCAGGACGAATTGAACTGGCTGCCGGCCCTCGCGCCCCTCAAGCTCGATGAGTTGACAGATCGGCACTACGAGGGCCTGAGCGAGAAAAGCCGGGCCCAGTCCCCCTACTTTCGGCTGCTCGCGCGCGATCCCGAGGTGCTGGGCGCGCGCACCCGCACCGACAAGGACATCTTCTACAACGCGGACGGTGGCCTACCGCGTGCCGAACGGGAACTGGCCGCAACCGCCGTCTCGCGCGTCAACGGCTGCATCTTCTGCGCCTCCGTCCACGCCCGCTTCGCGACCCGGCACTCGGGCCGGCGCGAGGACATCGACCGGTTGCTCGAGGAGGGGGTGTCGGTGGACCTCGATCCACGATGGAATGCGGTCATCGCCGCAGCCGAGCACCTGACGCGGACGCCGACCGATTTTGGCGTGAATGCGGTTGTCAGCTTGCGGCAGGTTGGATTGCGAGACGACGAAGTAGCCGACCTTGTCTTCGCGAGCGCCTTCTTCAACTGGGCCAACCGGCTGATGCTTTCGCTCGGCGAGCCTGAGGGTGAGGCACCGAAGGACTGAGGTCGCCGCCCGCGGCGACTACCCATCTGGAACCTCCGCCTCCCTTTCGCTTCGATCGGCCGCTCAATCGAGCGGCCTTTCGAAAATCCAGCGGGTCAAGCTCTAAAACTGCTGAGTTCCGGACGAAGCGATCAGGCCGACAGGGTCTTCTCGTAGCGTGTGGCACCCGCATTGCGAGCGGAACCAACCGAGGCGCTGAAGTTCGGCACGACTCCCTTATGGAGTAGTCGGGATCTGCCGCCTGACACGACCAGAATGTCGAAGCCGCGGCACCCTCCCGCCACCACGTATTCATCGGTGGGATTGGCAACCCTCTCCAACGCTCAGACGTCCGGAGTTGATACCGCCGCTTTCGACCCAAATCGGTCGGCCAACGACCTGCTCAACCTAATCGGAAGCGGACGTAGATGCGTTCGCCTGAAATACGAGGTCCTTTGACTGGAAATGCTGCTGGCATGTCACAGCCGGCTCGCTCGGCTCGTCCTGCCTTCTAACGTCGATCTTCGGCGTTCCGAGCAAAAGGACGGGACATGAGCGAGAACAAACGGTTGGTCTGGAACGAAGTGGCGCCGCAGGGTGCCAAGGCGCTTTATGGCATCCACCACTACATCACGACGGGCACCGATCTGCCGAACGAGCTGATCCACCTCGTCTTCCTGCGGGTGTCGCAGATCAACGGCTGCGCGCACTGCATTGATCTGCACACTCGGGACCTGCTGAAGACGATGCCGCTCGAGAAAGTGGTCCTGGTTCCGGTTTGGGCCGAGGTGCCCCACTTGTTCTCCGACCAGTACCGCGCGGCACTAGCCTGGGCGGAGGAAGTCACGCGGGTCAGCGAGACGCACGCCTCCGACGAGGCCTACGCAGCCGCGAGCGCTACCTTCACGCCCAAGGATCTTGTCGACTTGACGATCACGATCGCTGCGATGAACGCGTTCAACCGTCTCGGCGCGCCGTTCCGCCTCCCGGTCCAGGCGAAAGCCTAATCGATTCCGTCGTAACATCCGGGACGGCGCCAGCGCCGTCCTGCTTCTGCCGATGTCGATCCATCCTTGACCGCAGTTCGGCGCATCACGTCGATGGTTTTTTCTCCAAGGCATGTCACATCAGGCCCAGCCCGCCTCGTCCTTTGTTCGACGGACACGAGAGCGCGGCATGGAGTCGCCCGGTCCGTTCTCGAGCAAGGAGACGGAAACCCATGAAGATCGTGGTGATGGGCGGCAGCGGGCTCATCGGTCGGCACCTGACAGCCGAACTCTCGCGGCAAGGGCACGAAGCCATCGCGGCTTCACCAAGCAGCGGGGTGAACGCGCTGACGGGCGAAGGCCTTGCGGACGTCCTCAACGGAGCCGACGTCGTCGTTGACGTGTCGAACTCGCCTTCTTTTGAGGACGCGGCGGTGCTCGACTTCTTCGAGCGCTCGGGCCGCAACCTCCTCGCCGCCGAGCGCGAGGCGGGGGTGAAGCACCACGTCGCCCTGTCCATCGTCGGCACGGATCGCCTCGAGGGGAACGGCTACTTCCGCGCCAAGGTCGCCCAGGAGCGGCTCATCAGGGACTCTGGTATGCCCTTCACCATCGTGCGCGCGACCCAGTTCTTCGAGTTCGTCGCCACCATCGCCGAAGCCTCCATCGATGGCGGTCGCCTTGTCGTTCCGGATGCCGACTTCCAGCCCATCGCCGCTATCGATGTCGCCGCAGCACTCGCCGATGTCGCGCTCGCTCCGCCGCGCAACGCCATGATCGAGATCGCCGGGCCAGAGCGTCTGCCGTTCCGCGACTTCGTCGCCCGCCATATCGCCGCCG
Organism: Aureimonas sp. AU4; assembly: GCF_001463765.1. Lineage (GTDB taxonomy): Bacteria > Pseudomonadota > Alphaproteobacteria > Rhizobiales > Rhizobiaceae > Aureimonas. Next base: position 25,413 of record NZ_BBWK01000016.1, read on the forward strand.
GCGGCGACCACCGGGAAGTGCAGGCCGACAGGGCGGCGCTCTACTTCGGCGCCGCGCTCGAGACGGGTTCGCTTGTTCCCGAGCATGCGAGCGCAGCGCGGCTCGGGCCGATGCGGTTTGAGAGTTGGCTCTCCGCCGCCTGAGCCCGATGCACTTCTCCAGTCCATGAAGAAAGGCCTCATCCATGTTCAGGACAATCCTGCTGGGCACCTTCCTTGCCATCTCTGCCGTCCCCGTCATGGCCGCGGACGTCGCCAGAGGCGGAGCCCGCGTCACGACGATCTTCGACCACCCGCTGCCTTCGGTTCCCGGCAAAAGCCTACGTGGCGTCCTTGTCGAGTACGGCCCGGCCGGCTCCTCGCCGTCCCACACCCACGCCGCATCCGCCTTCATCACGGCAACCGTGATCGAGGGCTCGGTGCGCAGCCGAATCAACGACGGGCCGGAAAAGGTCTTCCATGTCGGCGAGAGCTTCGTCGAGATGCCAGGTGACCATCACGGCGTCAGCGCCAACGCCAGTAACGTCGAGTCCTCCAAGCTCCTCGCCGTCTTCGTCGTGGATACGGACGACACCAAGCTGACGATGCCGGATCGTCCGTAGGGAACCCATGTATTCTGGGCAGCAGGGCTCATCCCTGGCCACCATCGCTGAGGTACCGGAACCATCGTCGAGGACACACACATGCGGCAGGCAGACGACGCCACGGTCATCTTCGAGACGCATCGGGCGCGGCTCCTGCGTATTGCCTATCGCATGCTCGGCTCGCGCAGCGAGGCCGAGGACATCGTGCAGAACGCGTGGCTGCGATGGGTCAGCGCCGACCGCTCTGGTGTCGCCGCCCCTTACGCGTTCCTCGCGCGCGTCGTCACCCGGCTCTGCCTCGACGAGATGAAGTCGGCCCGCGCCCGCCGGGAAACCTATGTCGGCGCTTGGCTGCCCGAGCCCCTGGTGGAAGCGGAGGAGGATGGCGTGGATGAGGACGATCTGACGCTGACGCTGATGATGGCATTGGAGCGCCTGTCGCCGCTCGAGCGGGCGGCCTTCCTGCTCCACGACGTCTTCGGCGTGCCGCTCGGCGAGGTGGCGGACACGCTCAACCGGGAAGCCGCGGCCGTGCGCCAACTCGCCGTGCGGGCGCGGCGGAACGTTCAGGCCGCCCGGCCACGTTTCCCGGTCGCGCGCGAGGAGGGCGAGCGGATCGCGCGTGCCTTCTTCGCGGCCTCGACCAGCGGCGACACCGCGACGCTGCGCATGCTCCTTGCCGAGAACGCCGTCCTGCGCTCGGATGGCGGCGGCAAGGTCCTGGCATTCATCAACCCCATCATGGGACTGGACCGCCTCCTACGGCTGTACGAGACCGTGCAGCGCAAATGGGGAAAAGGCTGGGCGCAAATGCTCGAGCCCGTCTGGATCGACGGGCTTCCCGGCTATGTCAGCCGCGAGCGTGGCGACGTCCTCCAGACGACGGCGCTCGCCATCGAGGACGGCCGGATCAGCGCGATCTACATCACGCGCAATCCCGACAAGCTTCGCCACATCGCGCAGGCTCTCGCGGCGGAGCCGGACCCGACCTCGCGGACACAGTGATCGGGTAGCGCGCGACCAGCGGGTCGCCTCACGCAAACCCAACCTCTCAAAGCGCTCTCTGCTTCCGCTGGACGCGCTCAACCACCCAGGACAGCAGCATGACCCAGCAAACGCCCATCGGCTCCGGCTTCGGTGCTGCCAGCACGGCAATGGAGGTGGTTTCCGGGATCGATCTCTCGGGGAAGCTTGCCGTTGTAACCGGAGGAGCCTCGGGGCTCGGTCTCGAGACGACGCGCGCTCTTGTTCATGCGGGGGCCGAGGTGATCGTGCCGGCGCGCAATCCCGAGCGTGCAAGCACCGCCTTGCGCGGGCTCGCCGGCGCCGCGGTCGAACTCATGGATCTCGCCGATCCGCATTCCGTCGCTGCCTTCGCTGGTCGGGTCATAACCGCCGGCCGGCCCGTGTCGATCCTCGTCAACAGCGCGGGCATCATGGCGACGCCGGAAACGCGAGATGCCGACGGACACGAGGCGCAGTTCACAACCAACCACCTCGGCCACTTCCGGCTCACGCTCGGCCTCTGGCCAGCCCTCGTCGCCGCAAAGGGGGCACGCGTTGTCAGCGTCTCATCGCGCGGCCACCAGATAGCCGGGGTCGACTTCGAAGACATCGACTTCCGGGCTCGCCCTTACGACAAGTGGCTCGCCTACGGGCAGTCGAAGACGGCCAACGCCCTCTTCGCGATGGGGCTCGACCGCCGAGGACAGGGCCATGGCATCAGGGCCTTCTCGCTGCATCCCGGCCAGATCCTCACCGATCTGGCCCGGCACCTCAGTGCCGAGGAGATCGCCTCGTTCGACGCACTGGACGAGGTAGGCCGTCCTGTCGTCGATCCGGCGCGGGGGATGAAGACCGTGGAGCAAGGCGCTGCCACGAGCGTCTGGTGCGCGACGAGCCGGCAGCTCAACGGCATGGGTGGGGTATACTGCGAGGACTGCGACGTCGCGGTCGTCAACGAGCCGAGCGTGGGAAGGAAGGGCGTCAGCCCGTGGGCATGCGACCCAGACGCGGCCGAGAGCCTATGGCAAGTGTCCGCTACGTGGACGGGGTTGGATACCGTTTGAACCCCGAAGCACTCGCGAAGCACGACGTCTAATTTTACGGACAGTTCCCCGCCACAAGTGGCCGCTTTCGTGCCTTTGTCTGCCGGAAGCGGACTATCTCCTTTCCACCCCAGATCGCCGATCAGCGTTGGGGAAGCGGACGCCTGCAAGCGGTCCATCCGGTATCGACCCGTTGGTGACGGGAAGCCATGGGTCTCTATCGACCCACAAGCGGACGTTCTCGCCACCATTTCGCTTACCACTGGAGTGGCGCGTCCTGCCAGTCGCGATAGAGGTTCTCGCCGGAACCCAAGTGCCGTTCCACAACGGCGGCTACACCGTGCACGCTCGGCTGCAACTCCATCTCCGGCTCGACCGTCCCGTCCAGCGTGCCCATCGCCGTTCGCACCCAGCCCGGGTGAATGGACAACACAGTGAGGCCATTCGTTCCTCGCGCCCGGTTCGTCGCCCAGAGGCCACGGGCCAGCATATTGAGCGCCGCCTTGCTGGCTCGGTACAGCTCGAGGCCGCCCTCCAAATTGATCGCCGTGCTGCCGCGGTGCGAGGACATGAAGGCGTAGGTCCCGTCCGATGCCAACCGTTCTAGCAAGCGATGGGCGAGCCGCATCGGACCGAATGTGTTGGTCAGCATGATCTCGGCGAACTCGGCATCCGTTGCCTCGGTCACGCTCTGATGCAGCGGGCCAAAGATCCCGGCATTGAAGTAGATGACGTCGAACCGACGCTCGCCGAGTTCGGCAAGCAGAAGATCGATGCCGTCGCGATCGGTCACGTCGATCGTGGCGGTCGACAGACGGGCAGGATTGCCCGATCCGACGGCCACGAGTTCACGCGTATCGATGCCGGGCCGGGCCGTTCCGGTGACGTGCCAGCCGCGCTCGAAGAACTCGGCGGTAAGGCCAAGACCGAGGCCGCGCTCGGCTCCAATGATCAGGATAGATTTGGACATGATGCAAGTCTCCGGGTCTCAGATGGCGGAATAGCCGCCGTCGGCCATGACCAGCGCGCCGGTCATGAAGCTCGCGGCCGGCGAGGCGAGAAAGGCGATCACTTCGGCGATCTCGTCGGCCTGCGCGACGCGGCCGATCGGGTGGACGCCACCATAGGAGGCAAGCGTCGCGCGGCTATCTGCGACTCCAATGCCTTTCAGGATGTCGGTTTCGACCACACCAGGCGCGACGGCGTTGGCACGAATCCCCATGGCGCCGTACTCGGCGGCGATCACCTTCACGAGTTGAGTGATCGCGCCCTTCGAGGCGGCGTAGGCGGACAGGTCCTTCATGGCGACCGCGGCGACCACCGACACGACAGAGACGATGGCCCCGCCTCGGCCGCTCGCCACCATGGCCCGAACCGCCTCGCGCGACTGAACGAAGGCGCCACGTGCGTTGGTCGCCATCACGGCCTCCCAATCCGCCGCACTCGTGTCGAGAAGCGACTTGTTGAGCGTGCGCCCGGCATTGTTGACGAGGATGTCGAGCCGTCCGAAACGCTCCGCGGCAAGGGCCATCGTGCGCCTCGCGATACCCTCGTCGGCGACGTCGCCGACAAGGGTCGCGACGTCCGTGCCTTCCAGTTCGCGCACGGTGTCCGAGATGTCGCTGGCGACGATCCGCGCGCCGCGAGCGCGCATCAGATCGACGGTGGCGCGTCCGATCCCGCGGGCCGCACCCGTGACGACGGCCACTTGGCCATCTAGATTCAGCTTGTTCGGTGTCATGTCCGTTCTCCTCGGGCGGACATGTACGGGATCGCTGCCACAGGATAATCGGCGGTCTGCTACATTCGGTTGTAAGCTGATCTCACCAATCGAGGATGCGGACATGCTGTCGAGTAGCGACTACGGCGCTCTTCGCGCCTTTGCAGCGGTCGCCGAGGCGTCGAGCTTCAGCCGTGCAGCGCAGACGCTCGGCGTGTCGCCGTCGGCGCTCAGTCAAATGGTCAAAGGACTGGAAGATCGCGTCGGGGCGCGTCTCCTCAACCGCACCACGCGCAGCGTCTCGCTGACGGAAACGGGCCGGATGCTGCTCGACCGGATCCGGCCGGCGATGGGTGATCTTGGCGCCGCCGTGCAAGACGTGCGCTCGACCAAAGGACGGCCCGCAGGAACGGTTCGCGTCCAAGCCTTTCGCGTCGCCGCAGATCTGTTCCTGTCCCCGATGCTGGCGCAGTTCACGCGGGACTACCCGGAGATCATTCTCGACGTCACGCTCGACGATAGCATCTCGGACATCGTGGCCGGGGGCTTCGACGTTGCGATCCGGCTTGGTGAGACGATCGAGCGCGACATGGTCGCGATCCGTATCGGCCCGGACCTTCGCCAGGTCGCGGTCGCCTCGCCCGCTTATCTCGCCGAGCACGGCATGCCATCGACGCCAGACGATCTTCTGCACCACCGCTGCATCCGCTGGCATTGGCCGGGCCGCGGGGCACCCTACGCCTGGGAGTTCCACGAGGAGGGGCGCTGGTTCACGGTCGCGGTCGACGGGCCGCTGATCGCCGACAGCCGCGGGTTCGGCATCGCCGCCGCCGCGGCGGGCGTCGGCATCGCCTTTGCGATCGAGGAGGCGGTCGCACCCTTTGTTCGCGACGGGCAGCTCGTGCCGCTGCTAGAGGCGTGGTCAGCGCCGTTTCCCGGCTTCTTCCTTTGCTATCCCCAGCAGCGTCATATGTCGCCGGCTCTTCGCGCCTTCGTGGATTGCCTGAAGCCAACGTCCTGAAACACGCGTCCGTTTTCGTCGCGCCGTCGTCCGAAGCGGACAGTCCGCATACCACCCGAATAGGTCACCAGAGCGGTGTGTCGCGGTCGTACCCGGCCAACGCGTCGCGGGTCGTGGTCACCGCGATTCCGGTCGTCCCTTCAACGACGCTCGTCCAGATGGTCGTGAAGTCCGTCACCGCGTAGCAGGCATCGTAGTAGAACCCCGCACCCCGGCTGACGCCCACACGCCAAGCCCCGACCTTCGGCGCTCGCGTGTCGATCGGCTGCCCGGCCAGGAGGTCGATGGCGCTCGACGCCGGGAGACCCATCAGCGCCTCGCGGATAGCCGGGTCGTTCGCGTCGATCGGGAACTTGTCGTCGAGGAAGCGCGTGCGGAACGCGTCGAGGTCGGCCATCGGCTCGGGCTCGCCGCCGACACGTTCGTCGACGCCGATCGGGTCGAGAGGGTTGAGCATCTCCGAGACCGCCAGACGACACGCATGTCGGGCCCATCCCTTGCGCGGCTTGATGGGTTCGCCCGCCAGCCGGATGCCGAGCCCGGCGATCTCCCGCGGCGTGTCGATGGACTCGACCCGCTCCGGGGGTGTCGTCAGGAGTCGGGACAAGAGGCCGACGTCGACCGAGCCCATCCGGGTTGCGTACTCGATCAGAATGGCGTTGATGACGCGCGCCTCGCTCAGCGTTTCATCGACCACCCGCACTTGGTCGCCGCCCGTGAAGAAGCCGTGATATCCGAGCAGGGCGCCGGGCTCGAGGTTGCGGGACACCGCGTCGGAGGTGACTCCGCTCGCTTCTCCACCCAGGAAGGCGACGGCGCAGGCGCTGGCGCATGTTTCCCCTTGCCGCACCAGCGTCGGCACCCCTGCTTCGCGGATCGCCATGCCGAGGCGCATGCCCTCCATGAGGTTGCCGCCGGGCGAGTCGAGCGCGACCGTCACAGAGAGGTAGTTCATTTCGTCATGCTGGAGGCGGCCGAGGAAGGACCGCAGACGCTCCGCGTCGCCCTGCCCGATCGGTCCGGCGGCTCGCACCGTATCGCCGTCCAGCGAGAAGGTCATCGCCGACGCAGGCGCCGTTGCCAAAAAAGCGGTGGCGAGGAGGACTCGGATCGAGCGCATGGGTGGCCCTGAAGGAAGGAGCCGAGGCTAGCATCACCGGGAGGCGCCGCAAGGGTGGCGGGGGCACGGTTATGCACATCGGATGGATTCCCGGGGGATAGCGCGGGACCGACGGATTGCGTGCCTGCAAGCGGACCAACCATAGTGTGGGCCATGGAGCCCATCCGTCCGCAACCCGATCTTCGCGACCTGCGTCCGGTCCGTCCCGGAAGGGATGCTTGATGGGAAGGACTTCGTCGACGAACTCTGAACGGCAGGCCGACCTCTTCGCCGCTTTCCCGGCCAATGATGACAGCGCTTTTCCCGCGACCGTCAGGTCAACCGCCAGAGGACGATCCGTGCCGGCCGCGGCCCCGACGCGTCTGTCTGAGGACGATATGGCGAGGCAGCTTGAGGAAACGGGGCGCTACCGCGTACTCCGGCAACTGGTGCCTCGGCCCGTTGTGCCAACGCCGTCCCCGTGGCCGCTGGAGCTGAAGCTCGGCATTGTTCTCGACACGGAGACAACGGGGCTCGACCACACGGCCCACGAGGTCATCGAGATCGGCATGGTCGCCTTTACCTACGACGACGGAGGGATCCATGACGTCGTTGGCGTATTCTCCGGCCTAAGCGAACCGAGGCAGCCAATCACGCCCGACATCACCCGGATCACGGGCATCACGAACGAGATGGTGCGAGGACAGGTCCTGGACCTCGACGCCGTCGAGCGCTTCGTCGAGCCGGCGGATCTCGTGATCGCGCACAACGCGAAGTTCGACCGACCGTTCTGCGAGAAGCTGGCACGCGGGTTCGATGTGAAGCCTTGGGCGTGTTCGGTGTCGGAGGTCGACTGGACGGCGCTTGGGTTCGAGGGAACCAAGCTCGGCTACCTCATCGGACAGGCCGGCCACTTCCACAACGGCCACCGCGCCGTCGACGACTGCTACGCACTGCTGGAAGTGCTCGCGTGCGCCTCGCGGGTCGCCGGCGTTCCCGCCCCCTTCCCGCAGTTGCTCGCGTCCGCTGGACGCACACGGTTGCGGATACATGCGCTCGGCTCGCCCTTCCATACGAAGGACATCCTGAAGGCGCGCGGCTATCGTTGGTCGGACGGCTTGGGCGGCCAAGCGAAGGCTTGGTGGCGAGACGTCGATGAGGACGCCTTCGACGAGGAGGACACGTTTCTTCGCGAAGAGATCTATGGCGGCTTCACGGGAGCGCACGTCCAACGGTTGACGGCTTGCGAGCGGTTCAAGGTTTGAAGCGGTGCGACATCCGAGGCGAGGCGATCACGCTGGATCGAGACCAGCCGTACAACACCCTGATCGTCACAGTTGCCCGGCACCCCCTGTCTGGTGTTGGAAAATTGGGAGACAAACCTGCGTATCGTAGATTCGTCGTAACAGTTTGAATCCGACGTCCCAGGTGGGAAATGAGCGTGCTCGTCAGAAAATTGCGGGCCGCTAGTCGGCCGCATGTGATGCGGTTCGGGCGGCAGTGTTCCGGTCGGCTGCCAGCACGCACGTGACGGTCTCCCTCTCCCACAGCAGCTTGCCGCGAGACCCGAACTCATGGCAGGGCGCGATGCCGCGCGATTGGAGATAGCTAGGGACATCGCGCAACCGCAGGCCGCGAGTCCGCGCGCCATCCATCATGTGAACCTCGGTTGTCAAAGCGAAGCGACGCGAGAAGGTCTCGAGACCCGACAGGGTCAGGGGCGGAGCCAGCAGGCCCGCCGCGACGAGCTCCGAGACGGTGACGGCGGACGCATGCAGCAGAGCCGCTGCCTCCCTTTGGGTCAGCCCGACCTCGCGCGTTCGAGAATGTCGGACATTGATGTCGGCTGGGATGAGCGACGCGGATACGAGCAGTCCAGACAGGATGCCCCCATCGGTGCCTTGCCACGCCTCGATGTCCCCGCACAGGACGGCGCTGGCGATCGAAATAAGAGGCTGGCCGAGTTCACGCCGGAATGCGTCGGCCGCCGCGCCGAGCGTGACCGTGTCGGCTGTCGGGATGCCAGCCATGACGAGCGCCGAAAGGGCTGTCTCGGCGGCCTGGACGCTAGCTCCGGTGTAGAAGGTCCCCTTCCCCAGAAGCAGCACTCCCGGACCGCGCGCCGCCGTCACGTGACCGTGGCGGGACAGGAGCTCGACCTCCCAAGTTGGTACGCCCCAACGGGCACCGAGATCGCTTGCCGATTGGAGGTCGCGCGCCTCCTCGACGATCGTCCGGACGTTTTCCAAAGGTAGCAGGACGGGAGCTTTCGATGCCCCCGGCGCCCGAACCGCGCCTGCCCGAGGGTCGGCAGCCAAATCCGCCCAACGCCGACGGTTGAAACCGAAGCGTTTGTGGGCTTCCTGCATCGTCACGAGGTCGGAACGGTGACGGTTCTCCGACCTCCGGACCAACCCCGGCTCGAAGGCGGACGCCGCCATGTTGGCGCGTACCGCCGTTTGCACCAAGTAACGGATTTCCTTTGACAGGTTGGGATCCACGGACAGGTCGGTGATCGGTCCGAGTTCTTTTGCCACGCCGAAATAGAGGGGACGATCGACGCGCGCGGCGCGCAGGCGTTCGCCGAGGTCGTGAAAGGAGGACGGCCACCCTAGCGCTACCCGGCCCGCTTCGGCCAGGACGTCGGGGCCAACCGAGGAGAACTCCGCGTGCGACTTCGCTCGCCAGGACGATGACCTTCCAGCGTTGGCGGCGACGATAGTGCAAGCGACCGCGTAGACGAACTCGAACGTATCCCCCGGCTCGACGGACCCGAACGGGGAGCCGGCAGGCAGGAAGCGACGCGCATCCTGCAAGGGGTCGAGCAACGCGGCCGCGAAGTCGAGCGCTTCCTCGTCGCCAACCTCCACCAAAGGTTGGGTAAGATCCCTCAAATCTACCGCGCCAATCGGCATCCCGTATCGATCCGACGTCAGGCAACAGTCGCAGTACTCGATCCCTAGCGTGGTGCGGAAGGTCAAGCGATGCCCGCAGCCGGGGCACTCCTCGAGCAGTCGCTCACGCGTGGACGGATCGAAACCGAGCAGCTTGACCGACCAAACGGCCCGGCCGTGGTGGGACGCCCGCAGAGCCCGTGGCGACACGCGGCGGTAGCGCACCTCCCGGTGGACCCTGCGGAGAGGCGTGCCGAAGAAGTCGTGCCAACCCGTCCTGGCGGGTACGGAACGATAGGCAAGGCGTTCGATCTCTTCCGCGCCGCCGACGATGCCGAGCGCCCTTGCCAGCATGCTCTCCCGCCCAATGACGCTCGTCCCTGCGCTTGCTGGCACCCCCCAACCCGGATCGGCGATGCGCATGACGTCGACGACATTCCGGTAGCCGTTCACGGCGGCGGCCCGTTGCAGCAGTTCCGGTATGCCCTCCCCTGGGATGGGCTGCACCGGAATGACCAGGGCCGGAACGCTGGTCGCCGACGGTAGGGATTCTGGATGGGCGTTCACTTGAGGATGGCCCGCCGGACACCGTCCCGGAACGGATTGTAGTCGATGTGACCCTTTGGTATCGCCCACTCATCGGTGGCTTGCGAGAGGTCGTCGCGGTTGACCGTTGTCCCTTTGCGCTCAAGGGACCTCTCGGCACCTGCCTCAACCAACCTCGACGCCATTCCGAGCCTCCCGCCGGCGACTTCGAACACGCAAGCGGGGATGTCGCCGCTTAGAAAGTTCGAACACTCCGGAAACAGCCCGTGTTCGCGCAGCATCAATCCCACCTTGCCGAGGTAGTCTTTGAAAATTTTGTATTCCGAGGCGATTTCCAGCCGAAGGCGTCCGTAGTTGATCTCGTTGACACACCGCGCGGCGAGCTGCTCGTCGTTGAAGAGGTGATGACGGGCTTCGGTCTTTCCGACGAACAGTATGGGAACCAAGCCACGGATCATCATCAGTTTGAGCGTGTTGGTCGCGCTGGTCTCGAACTGGTTGCTGCTGCTTGCCCTCGTCCCTTGACGAAGAGCGGTGAGCGAGAGGTGCTGGATCTCGTCGACGACCAAAAGCTCTGTTCTGCATCCCTTCAACAGGACATACGCCTGCCGCATCAGCAACGGCGTACTGCTGCCTGCGGAGTACTTCGCGCCCAACACGTCCAGTATGTCGCAGGCAAGGGATTTGGGCGTGGCTTTGTCGGTCAGCGTCACGTGGAGCACGCGCTTCTGCAACGTGGCCGCTTTGACGCGATTGAGCCCATCTCCCTTGAGTTCACCGGCGGCGATGACATCGTCGAGGACCTTGGTCTCGATGTAGTGCTTGACCGCGGTGGACTTGCCAGATTGCGTATCGGCAAACAGGGACGCACACCCCTGCTCGGAATGAGGGGTTCGGCGCCTGCACTCGCGCAGGTCGGACATCACCCCTGCGACGTCGTGCAACCGGGGATGCTGGATCCGCATTGTCCTGAACGCAGCCCATATGTCGGCCCTGCTTGTCATGAAGCTCTTTCCCTTGCCAACTCGAGCTCGAGACGGTCCAGTTCGGCTACTGAGTCCGGACTTTCTTCAGTGACGTGGACGGGCGCGTTGAGAGGCTTGGAAGACGGCGCCGCGCCCATGCTTGCGCGCCCTCCGGCATGGGTTGTCGGTTTCGTCCCGTTTGCCTGCTTCGCCGCGTCCTTGTTCCGGTTTCGGGTCGCCACAGCCTTCGCCGTGGCCTTCTTGCCCCCTCGCCTTGCGTCCTTCGGTGGGATCCGGTCGTCCTCGCGCTCGAAGGCCGGCAATGCGTTCGGTACGGAGCCGTCGCTGAAGCCAGAGGGGCTGGGCTCCTCGGTCGCCATCACTACGACGTCACCCTCGCCAAGGCGCGCGGTCTCCCGGTGCAGGGAAGCGACCTCGGCACGCCTGCCGCGGGACCGCGGGCCGACGGCCCGCAACCGCGGCCCCAGTGTGGCGATGTAGGCGGCGCGTGCGGCGACCGTCTCATCGCGCGAGTGAAAGGCAAGGTTCTGCCGTTTGACGTATTGTTTGAGCTCACCCGCCGACTTGAAGCTGAGACCGCGGTAGGAGGGGTCCCAGTTGGGGAACCGCTCGAACATCCGACGATTGGGGTCCCATACCTCGATCGCCGAGCAGTCCTCGTCCGCCGAGACGATGGCGACCTTGACGGTTCCAGTACTGAGAGGACCCTTCCGCTGTGCACGCTTGGCCGCAAGGCGCAGGAGACTGTCGAGCGTCCGGCTGGTCACCGCCGGATCATGGAAGCGATGGCCCTCGTAGTAGATACCCTCCGCAGTCAGGGTGGCCCGCCGTGTTTTGCCGAACATGCGGTCGAGCGACTTCGGATCGTCGATGGTCGGACGCTTGCGGTTTGGGCCCTTCGCCCACTTACGGGCCGGCGCCATGTCGATGCCGCTATGTGGCTCGACGTGATAGATGGTGACGATGGCACCCCACATGTCGTCCGCCATGGCTTCTATGTTGCGGTCGGCGGCTGGACGCGGGTTGAGGCCGAGCTTCGACATGGTCCGGCCGTCGTGCGGGATGCCGCCTGGCAACCGATGCCAGACGTGCTGGTTCAACGTCGAGATCACGCGTTCGACGTAGGGTTTGTAGGTCGGGGTCTTCACCGGTGCCCAATGGACGTCGATGCCTGCGGCCTCGCAGATGGCCTTGAATGAGATGCCGACGTTCTGCCAGGCCCGGTCGACGATGATCTCGGCCGGCTTGCCCCATCCGTCCGTCGCGCCCTTGTGGGGTCCCCAGCGACTCTCCAGAAACGTCTTCCGCCGGACGACCTGCCGCAGGCACTCCATGACCGATACCAGAGAGGGGCCGTCGTAGGTCAGAACCGCGCCCAGTATCATGCGCGAGTACAGGTCGATGGCGAGCGTCAGGGTCGGGCGTGCCGTGTTGACGACGTTGCCTTCGGCGTCCGTGAAAAGCGCCCAGGCATCCACCTCCGTGTCGTCGATCAGGACGTATTGTAGGATGCGCTCCGCGACCATACCCCGCTGACGACCGCGGAACCGGGCGTCGGCGCCAGACTTCCCGTGCTTGGATTTGTAGTTCTCGTAGTTCTCGCTGTCGTCGATCCATTTGTAGAGGATCGAGCGTTCGGGTCTCTTCGGTACCGCCTCTAATTCACGCTCGCACTTTTCTTGGAGCTCTTTTGCTCCCGTCATGAACTTGTTGACCGCGTCGCTCTTCCTGATGCCCCTTGCGGACCAGTAATGCTTGATCATGGCGTCGCGCAGCTCAAGCATGCGCCTGTCCCAGCGCTCGGTCTTGCCCTTCGTTCCGCGTGTCAGGAAAGGACCGAGCGGCCGGCTTCCGGGAGTGCCATACTTCTCGAGTGCCCGCTTGAGGGCGCTCGGCGACGGACACCAGTCGAAGCCCGCCTCGGTTGCCGCCGCGCGATGTTCGGCGATGAAGTTGCGCAGTTCGACCTGGCCGTGGGTCAGGCCCGGGGTTTCGTCATGGCGCATGCACAGGAAACGAAGCGTCCGCGCATCGGACAGCCTCCGCCGCATCGCCTGCCTATGGGCTTTCTCGACCGGCTTTATCCCAGGCTCCTCTGGGTCCGCGAAGAACGCCGGATCGAGGTCCTGGTCGACGCCATCACCATCGAGAAGCTGCGTGACGCGCACAAGCAGCCCCTCGGAGCGATCCCGTTCGTACTCGTCCGCGGACATGGTCCGCTTGCCGCTGCCGTCCGCCTTCCGAAACTCAAGCTTCCCGTCAAACTGGAAGCGCTTGAACTCGAGGGCTACCTGCCGGTCCGCCGTCCCGTAGAGGAAGATTTGCCCCACATCGACGTCGGGTTGACCCGTCATCGGCCCCGACCCAGGATGGCCTTCCCGTCGTTGATCAGACGGACGGGGCTTTCCCCAGACCACCCGCTGCCCAATCCGATCGAAAGGACCCGGCGAACGTTCAGCGCCGCGACCTTGCATTGGGCTGCGGCGCCATCGCCGAGAGCCTTCGCGACGACGTCCACGGTTGCCGCCTCGCCGGCACGTTCGACTGCTTCACGAGCCGCGGCCACGTCCGCCATTCGGATCGAGGTGAAGCGGTCCATGAGGACATCGCGGATCGGCGCCATGTCGACGCAGTCGAGGTCCTTGGACTTGAGAATTGTGACGAACGTCATTCCGGCCCGCTCGTAGACTTCGGAGGCAAGTTCCAGTTTCGCGACGTAGTCCGGATCCGCTCGCCTCGGGTCCCGATCATCCTTGACCTCGATGATCAGCGTTCGCGTTGCAGCGGGACCCGTTGGGGGAATCCAGTCCACAGCCGCAGCGGCGAACGGCGTCCCCGACGCGACGCTGTGTTCGAACGCCCTGTCGACGACCAGCATCAGGTCCGGGAAGTAGACGAGAGGCCGCGATGCGCCTCTGACCGTCATTTCCAATCGATGGGGCTGCGACAGCAGGCTGTGGACGGCACCGCAAAATTCCGCGAGCTGCATGACGGGTTTCTCGCAGTCTCGCGACTCCCAAGGCATCGCCCTCGCTTTCGCCTTTAACGAGACAAACGTGCCAGTTGGCTTACTTCCGCCGGTGGTTTGGATGGTTCGGAGCGGGCCACCCGTTCTTGACGACACAATCCGGGCGAACACCCTGCGCGGGTCGACCAGGTCGTTTTCGGCCACCCGGGATCTAGGCTCGGTCACGTGACGCTTTCAGCAACAGGCCGTCCGGAGGCACAGTACAGTTGCCGCGCACGGCAAGAACTGAAGGACTCGTGAGGTAACGGTCGGACACCATAGACCTTGCCTGATTCGAACGCTAAGCTTCGAAAGGACGCCAATTCGGTGCGGCATCTCCTCAGAGGTGCCTTTCGGTAATGTTATAACTTCAATCCTGGACCCCGCAAGAAGGGAACCCCAAATTTTGTCGTCCGGCTGGAGGTAGCCTGTAGTGGACCCCTTTCCTCAAATCTCCGGTCGGTTGGCGCGGGGTTCGAACATCGATGGGATCCTTGCGGAGCTCGACGCCGAGCTGGCGTCCCGCCGGGACCTGATAGCGGAGTGCGAACGGGAAATCGCGGCGCTGACCCAGGCGCGCGACCTGATCGCTGGCAGCGTCACGCGACCGGTCGCCACTGCGGTTGCGTCGAATACGCTGCGGTCGTTGACCCGGCCTTCCCCTCGCCCGCGGCGGGTTCGGGCGGCGAGCCTAGCCGAGACCGTACGCCGTGCCACGCGCGAACTCATTCGTCGCGAGGGACGGCCCATGAACCGGGTAGAGATACTTGCGCATCTTCGAGACGTTGGCATCGAGATCGGCGCCGCCGATCCCGGCAAGCGTGTCGGCAAGATCGTGTGGGCGTCGAACGAGTACCGCCACGTCGGCCAGGGTTACTGGTTCAAGGATGAACCGCTGCCCGAGTGAGGCCGTTCTTATGTTCGACCTTTTCGCAGAAGAAGAAGTTGGCAGTCGTTCTTCTGCTCTTGCCTCCAAGCCAGTGCGAGCGCATGTCGAGGTTGGTCGGTGATCGGAACTTGTTGCCACCATCCCGCCGCTCGTCGTGCCGCATCTGAGAACGTTCGGAAGAGTTGAGTGCGGAAGTTTTGATCCGTTGGACTCGGCCGTAAACGAAGCGGCGCGGTGGAACCATCTCGCCCTGGTACGCCCCAAAATTCTGGGACGCCCATGGCATCTTCTTCAGCCGCGCCATCGGCCAACGGACGCCTGACCATCTCGCTCGCGAAGCCGCGCAAGGCTTCGTCGATGGGAGAACGAGATGGCGCGGTCAGCTATGGCCAAGACCACGACATCGACGACGACCGCATCAGTCTCTGGTTAAGCCCATGGTCTGAGTACCTTGAGAATACCAAGGGGAGTGCGGCCATGTCGGCCACTCGACCGACTGCCCAGCCGATCGCGGGCTCCGCGCGACATAGACGTTGGTAGGGATACGACCGCCAGCCGAGTTGCGAGTGGGACGTCGCCGCAACCGCCTGGATCGTCAACCCAGCGGCGGTACGTCGACGTCCGAGAAGGCCAGCACGGCCTTGGGCAACCGGACGCCCGGGACCTTGATGGCGACGACGGCGAGGCTCCGGTTGCGGAGCGCAAGCTGCGACCTCGGCGTTAGATCGGCCATGGAGATACGGTCGGTGTAGTTCGCGAGCGCATGCCTCGCCGGACGCACGTTGACGTCGACGGATGGTGAGTCGACCAGTTCCCGGTATTGAGTGACGGCAAGCGGCACGGTCGGGCTTGCGACAAGGGCGGCTGCCACGATGCCGCGACCCATGAACACCTCCCGGGTGTCCGCGACCGGCAGCAACGCGTTCGACCAGCCGAAATACGTGATGGTCTCGCCGAGTTCGGCAAGCGTGACGCCGTTGTCGAGCGCCCGGTTGAAATGGCCGCGCGTCTGGGCGGTGGACCCGCCTCGTACCACGGCTGAGGACATGTTGAGGCTGCGATCGCAAGGCGACAGCCTGGGGCGCGCCCACAGGTCGGCGAACAAGCCTTCGTCCGTGCAGCCCGCCAACGGAGGAACAGTCTACCGGACGATCTCCGGTGCGACGAGCGGTGCAACGCGCTGCTGATCCGGGGCTTGTGCAGCCGCGGCTATGGCGACGATCACCAAGGTGGCAATCGCGAGTAGGTGCATTTGAATACGCTAGGTTGCGGCGTTGGCGGGGAGCCAAGCTTGCGGGCCCAGAAGAAGCGTCCATCGTTGAACGGGGACCCTAGTCCGCCGCTTCCCGTCGCCGGGGTCACCGGCTGGTGGCCGCCGGCCTTGAGACCCTTGAGTCGTAAGCCAAGGCCCAGCTATCCGCAGTTGGCAACATGCTGCCATGACGACTGCCAGTAGACCCGGGACGGACAGCGTGCCTTTCGAACGATGCCCGTCCCGCGGCCGCCCTCAGTAGCTGTCGGAGCCTGGGACGAGGCGACCGCGCTCGGCGGTGGGGGTTCCGACTATGCCCTCGGGGATGCCTCGAATGACGCTGTTGAGGCTGCGCGAGTCGGCTTCGTCATTGAAGTAGCTCGATCCAGGGACGAGCTGTTGGCCAGACTGACGGGTGTTCGGATAACCGAAGGCTCGGGTCTCGCCCGCAACGACACCTCGACCGGCAGCCTCTCCGGTGATCACCGACTGGATGGCACGGTTCTCGGCGGCCCGCTCGTAGGTGTCGGAGCCGGGAACCACGGCATTGGCGGTGGACATCGTGCCGAGGGAGACGGCGGCGAGAAGGGTGGCGGCAAGAATGCGGATCTTGGTCATGAGGGTTGTCCTTGATGGGCCACGTCGGGCCGTGGAGCCGCGGGAGTTGGCGATGCGCCGCTTCCCCGTGTTTGACGAGGATCAAGGTAGCCGCGACCTGTCGCAGCGCTGTGCCGCAACCGTCTGAAATTGTCCCAAAAGTGTATCGGATCGAGCAGTCGATCCGAAGCAACGATCGGTCTTGCGACAAGTTGATACAGTTTTCCGCGCGATTTTCCGACACCGTGGCTTTATGATGGCCGCCAACCCGAAGTTTTGGACCAACCGATGGACAGCGTAGCCCACATCATTGTCGTCGACGACCATCAGGACATCCGCGACCTCGTCGGCAGCTACCTGGAACAGCAGGGATACAGGGTCAGCGTTGCCGAGAACGGCGCGGCGCTGCGCCGCCTTCTCGATCGCGGCATGCCCGACCTGATCGTGCTCGACATCATGATGCCGGGCGACGACGGGCTGACCATGTGCCGCGAGATCCGCGCCGTCGGCGAGACGCCGATCATCTTCCTGACGGCGCGCGCCGAGGAGACGGATCGGGTGATCGGGTTGGAACTCGGTGCCGACGACTACCTCACCAAGCCCTTCTCCTCGCGAGAGCTCCTGGCCCGCATCAAGGCCGTCCTGCGTCGCGCCAAGCCGGCGGGACCGCAGCGCGCCGTTCGGCGGCAGTCCACCTTGCGCTTCGACCGCTGGACGCTGGACGTCAGCCGACGCGAATTGCAGGACGAGGACGGTGTCGGCGTGCCTCTCTCGACGGCGGAATTCCGCCTCCTCAAGGTGTTCGTCGACCATCCCGGCGCCGTCCTGACCCGCGACCAGCTTCTCGACCTCACCGTCGGGCGCGAGGCCGAGCCCTTCGACCGGGCGATCGACAACCAGGTCAGCCGCCTGCGCAAGAAGGTCGAGAACGACCCGAAGAACCCCACCATCATCCTGACCCATTGGGGCGGCGGCTACAGCTTCGTCCCGGAGGTGATCGCGCCATGACCCTCGCAAGCGAGCGGACGTCGAAGTCACACCCGCACACCGTCCGCTGGTTCGACGCCGCGGGGCAGTGGCGGGTCACCCACTGGTGGCGCAAGAGCCTCGCGGCCCAGCTCCTCGCTTCGATGCTGCTGGCCTTCTTCGCGAGCCAGGCGATCTCGCTCGCTATCTCCTGGGACGGCTACAAGGGCGCCATCCAGACTGCGGCGCGGACCGAGCTGCACAGCCGCGCTGCCGCGGTCGCGCGGCTGGTGGAGGTCGCTCCGCCCGACCTCAAGGGCGAGCTCGCCCGCGTCAGCGGCACGGAATACACACGCTTCTGGATCTCGGCCGAGGCCGCCCCGGAGCTCGACGCCTGGCTCGACGAGGCCTTTGCACGCTTCCGCGTCCCGCTTCGTGACCTCTTCGGGGTCGGCGTCGCCGCCACGCCCGTCGGCAGTCCGGCCTCGGGCGCCATCCTCGCGCCCGAGGCCACCGTCGCGAAGTTCCTGAACGGCGCGCGGTGGAGTACGCCGTCCGCGAACGCCGGAGAAGCAGACCTTCCCGCCCGCGCCCGCTACCTGGACTACGCGGACATGGACGGCGCAGGTGTGATCGTGCCTCTCAGCGACGGACGCGCGCTCAACGTCGCATTCTACAAGCATCTCGCCCCCTCGATCTGGGCGACGCCGCTCCCGCTGACGCTCGCGCTCACCGCGGCGCTTGTGGCCCTGGCCGGGGCGTTCACGGCGCGGCGGATCGCGCGCCCGCTTCGCCAGTTGACGAAGGCCGCGGAGTCCCTCGGACGCGGCGAAGCCGTCCAGCCGCTCTGCGAATGCGGCCCGGACGACATCAGGCGCACGTCGGAAGCCTTCAATCGCATGCAGGAGAGGCTCCACCGTTTCGTGGAGGACCGGACGCGGATGTTGGCGGCGATCAGCCACGACCTTCGCACGCCGCTCACGACGCTGCGCCTCCGCGCGGAGTTGGTCGAGGACCAGAACCTCCAGGGGCGGATGCTCTCGACGATCGACGAGATGCAGGCGATGGCCGACGCGACGCTGGCCCTCATCCGGCAGGAGACGACGGCGGAGGCGACGCGCACGATCGACCTCTGTGCTTTGGTCGAGAGCACGTGCGAGGACCTTGCCGAGCTCGGACACGATGTAACGTTTGCCTCCTGCGACCGCCTGACCTACCGATGCCGCCCGGACGGCCTGCGCCGGGCCGTGCGCAACCTCGTCGAGAACGCTGTCCGTTACGGCGGCAAAGCGCACGTGCGCCTCGTGGCCACCCGCTACGGCGTCGAGATCATCGTCGATGACGACGGGCCCGGCATCCCGGCCGACAAGTTGGAGGAGGTGTTCGCACCCTTCCATCGCCTGGAAGGGTCGCGCTCGCGCGAGACGGGCGGGGCCGGGCTCGGCCTGTCCATCGCCCGCGCCATCGCCCGTCAGCACGGCGGCGACATTCTCCTACGGCGCCGTACGCCGGGATTGAGCGCCGCCGTCAGCCTCCCGGCCTGATCCCGGCCCTTCGCACGCCATCGCAGCCCCGGACGGAGAGAAGCCCGGGGCCGGCGGCACGCCTCCGCACATCCGAAAGCCCCGCATGTTCCACCTGAACTTCTCGGTCCCGTGCCTCTACGTGCTGGCACGGGTCCTGCTGCCCCTGCCCTGGTCGACCCGATCGAAGCTCGCCGCCGGAGCCCTCCTGCTCTTCGCCTCGCAGTTCCATCTCTGGAACCGTCTGTCGTCGGGCTCGGTCTTCTCGCCAGAGTTCCCGCAAGGGGTGGTGATCGCCTTCAACTGGGCCTTCGGCGCGATCCTGTTCCTTGCGATCCTTCAGCTCGCATTTGACGTCGTCGGCCTCGCCACGCTGCCCTTCCGCCGTCCCGCCCCGATCGTGTCGACCAAGCTGCGCTATGGCGCGGCGGTGACGGCGATGGTTCTGGCCACTGTGGCCGTCTACCAAGCGACGCGCCTGCCC
The DNA here is from genome assembly GCF_001463765.1 of Aureimonas sp. AU4. Lineage (GTDB taxonomy): Bacteria > Pseudomonadota > Alphaproteobacteria > Rhizobiales > Rhizobiaceae > Aureimonas. The sequence goes on from NZ_BBWK01000016.1 coordinate 45,028, forward strand.
GAGCCGAAGGACGTGGAGGTAACGATCCGGGATCTGCCGCCCGCGTTCGACGGCTACCAGCTCGTGCAGCTCACCGACCTTCATCTCAGCCGCCTGTTCCAAGCAGACTGGGCGCGCGCGGTCGTCGAGCGGGCCAACGCACAAGGGGCGGACGTGATCCTGGTGACGGGCGACCTCATCGACGGCTCGGTGGAGGCCCGTCGCGCCGATGTCGAGCCTCTGCGTGACCTGCGGGCACCGGACGGCGTCTGGATGATCCCGGGCAACCACGAATACTACTTCGGCTACGACGAGTGGATGCGCCGCTTCGGTGAACTCGGCCTCCGGGGTCTCACCAACCGCCACACAGTCATCCGCCGCGACGGGGCCGAGCTCGTCGTTGCGGGCCTCGCGGACCTTCGTGCACCCGCGAACGGTCACGACGGCCCCGACCTCGACGCTGCGATGGCAGGGGCCCCGGCCGGCGCGCCCGTGATCCTCCTCGAACATCAGCCGCGCAACGCTCCGGAGCGGGCCACGCGTGCCGACCTCCAACTCTCCGGCCACACCCATGGCGGCATGATCGCAGGCCTCGACTACCTCGTCGCCCGCGCCAACAACGGCTTTGCGTCAGGTGCCTACCGGGTCGGCGACATGACGCTCTACCTCAGCAACGGCACCGGGCTCTGGCCGGGCTTCGCCTTGCGCCTGGGCAAGCCGCCCGAGATCACGCGCATCACCCTTCGCGCAGCCTCATAGACGCGACGCCGCCTTCGGCCATGCACATCTAGGAAAGCACACGACGATCCGAAGCTACGGGTTCATCGAGGTGACCGCCGACGACGCGAAGCTGGAATGCGCCAAGTCCTTCCTGACCGAACGCCTGGCCTGGAAAATTTCAAGGCGCAGATCGCGCGGACGTTTCCGTTCGAGTCCGAGGCGGAGGTCTATCGGCCCCTCGGGTCGAACACCCAGTTCTGGAAGGTCGTGTCGGCGCTCGACTGATAGGCCTGCGCACCGTTCGCCGATGTCCCCCGCAGGGCGGTCGGTGCGGGGGACGACCGTTGCCCCACTGTGCTTCCGGGCCCTGGACGCCAGGCGTGTGGAAAACCCGCGGCCGCATCGTGCGGCGGTTGTCCTGCCCAATCCTTTGTTGCGAGAGTGGGTCCTTCGACGCGTCGACGGACGGTTCAGGATTCGGCTTCGACGGCGGTGATCCCGCCCCCTGCCGCCGGGCGTGCCGCGGCCTTCAGGGAACGACGATGGCATCCACCACCCCGCCGCTGACGAAGACGTACCCCAGCGGCGAGTCATACCGAAGGATGGACGTCGTCGAGGAGCAGATAGCGGTGCTGTCCGAGATGGGCTTCGAGGAAGTCCTGCGCAGGGCGGCGGTGACGTCCCGGACGGATCCGGAGTTCTTGCGGCCCGAAACGCTCATGCATTTCCTGCGGGCAACGAGACGGGACAATACCGAGCGGCGGTTCACCGCCCTCTTCCCGTTCGTCCTGCGCCGCCTCCTCCTCGCCCTGCCGCGCGGGGAGAGACGCACGGCAGCGGGAACCGCGGCCGACGCCTTCGGGCTGGACTTGATCGACGCGGTTCGCGTGCGTTTCGTGAACCTCGTCTCCGTGGACAGGGCCGGGGGCGACAGGATGGACTTCTACGAGGTCCACTTCGACGAGGCGGTGGCCGGCCTGCGGATGAAGGCCTGGGGCCGGCTTCGCGCCAGGGCCGCACGAACGGTGGGGCTTGAGACGGATCCCGAGAGCGGCGAACTGCCGGACGCCGTCGAGCGCGCTGCCGGAAGCCTCGATGACGGTGCCGAGGACTTTTTTTCGGACCCGAGTCACCGGGAGCGAGTGAGGCGGGGTATTGACCACCTGAAACCAGAACAAAGGGAGGTCATGCTGATGTCGCTTGCCAACATCCCGACCGAATCCAGCGATCCGAACGTTGCGTGCATCAGCGGCTTGCTGGGATGCGACCCCAGCACGGTTCGATATCGCAGACGGCGTGCCGTCAAGCGCCTCCAAGAAATGCTGGCCGCGGGAGAACTGAATTGAGTGCGCAAGCCCTCCCGGCGGACCTGATGGACGCGTTCGCGTCCGCCTACCTCGACGACCCGCAGGCCTTGCAGCGCTACGTCGCGCTTCACCCGGGCCACGCCGGATCTTTCGTGGCCTACGCCCATGAGATCGAGCTCCAGGCCGCGTGCAGGGACGAAGCGGCGATCACCGCCGACGACGAGGCCTGGATCGCCGCTCAGGTGGCCGCGCTCGCGCAGGCGACGGCCGTCGATCCCTTCGCCCGCTTGAGCGGCGCCGACTACCAAGCCGCCCGCAGGGAACTCGACGTGCCCTCCTCCGTGCTGACCGCGTTCCGCGACCGGCTCGTGACGCCCGCCAGCGTCCCGCTGCCGTTCCTCGACCGGCTTGCTGGACTTCTCGGCGTGGGCCTCGCGGAGCTGGCGGCGTTCCTGAAGGGACCGCCCCGGTTGGCTGCCGCGGTCTCCTACAAGGCTGACGGCGCCCCTGCGGCACCTCCCGAGAAGATCCCCTTCGCCTCGGTGCTGGCGGACGCCGACATCTCCGGCGACAGGCTGGACGCCTTGCTCGACGAAGGCGACTGAGCCTTGGACGCCATCGAGCTCGGCAGGCAGGCCGCGGCCCGGCTGCATGATGAACTGGTCGCGAAGGGGGTCGATCCCGACGATCCGCTTGCCATGGTGATGGCGGAGGCGGAACGGCGCGGAGTCGAGGTCAACCCCATCAGGGCGGGGAGCCCGCTGCTGGCCGGCGCCCGAGCGAGTTTCGATCCGGCGACGCGGAGCATCCGCCACGAGCGGACGGGCAGCCGTTTCGGGGACGCGTTCCTCGTCGCGCACGAACTCGGCCACGTCGCGCTCGGCGACGACAGCGTCCACGACGAGGTCGGGTCGGTCGACATGGCACGGCCGGCGGAGGCCGCCCCCGTCGGGGAGGAGCGCGTCGCCGACTACAGCCGCAAGGCCCGGCGGGAGATCCAGATGGACCTCTTCGCCCGGGAGTTCCTCCTTCCTCGCCCGAGGGCCCGCCGCTTGCATCTGGCGGACCGCCTGACTGCAACCCGGATCGCCGAGAGGCTGGGAGCGCCGTTCGACGTCGTTGCCCAACAGCTTCTGGATGCCCTCCTGCTTCCGGCGCAGGTCCCGCCCCCGCCGCCGGAAGCCCCGGCACCCCTCACCGAGGAGCAACGGACGGCCGCCGGTCACCGCGGCGGCGCCTACCTCCTCGAAGCGGGTCCCGGCACTGGCAAGACGAAGACGTTGGTCGCAAGGGTCGCGGGCCTCGTCGCGGAGGGAGCGGATCCGCGGTCCATCGTGGTCCTCACCTACTCCAATAGGGCAGCCGCGGAACTCTCGACCCGGCTTGCGGCCTCGGACGCGGAGGCCGCAGCCGCGATCTGGATCGGAACGTTCCACGCTTACGGCCTGAACCTCATGCGGCGCTTCCATGCGGAGATGGGGTTCCGGAGCGAGCCGCGCCTGATCGACCGCACCGACGCTATCGCGCAACTCCTGGAACGGATCGCGGCGCTGGACCTCCGGCACTATCGGGACCTTTACGATCCGACCGCCGACCTTAGGGACATTCTCGGCGCCGTATCACGCGCGCAGGACGAGGTCATGTCGGCCCCGGCGTACGAGGTCCTCGCCGAGACGATGCTGGGAAGGGCCGGCACCGATCCCGACGCGCTGGCGGCTGCGGAGCGCGTGCGCGAGGTGGCGAGGGTGTATCGATGCTACGACGACCTCAAGCGGGCACAGGGGCGCGTCGACTTCGGTGACCTCGTGGCGGGTTGTGTCACGTTCCTGGAGGCACGCGACGACATCAGGAACAGCGTGCGCTCCGGGATCCGGCACGTCCTCGTCGACGAGTACCAGGACGTCAACCGGGCCAGCGTCCGGCTGCTCAAGCTGATCACCGACGGAGGGCGCAACCTGTGGTGCGTCGGCGACGTGCGGCAGTCGATCTACCGCTTCCGCGGGGCCTCCTCCTTCAACATGGGGCGGTTCAAGAGCGTCGACTTTCCCGGCGCCGACGGATCTCGGCTGACCTTGAACCACCGGTCCCACAAGGAGATCGTCGACGCCTATTCGGCCTTCGCCGACCGAATGCCCGTCGAGGGCTCGGACGGCCACGCCATGGAGGCCAAGCGCGGGCCGGCGGGCGTTCCGGTCGAGTTCAGGTTGGTCGCGGGCGACGGCACGGCAGAGATCGACGAACTCGCCGCATCGATCGAGGCGTTCCGGTCCGAGGGACGGTCCTACCGCGACCAAGCGGTCCTCTGCACAGGCAACGACCGCCTTTCCAGGATCTCGGCCGGGTTGGAGGCGCGCGGCGTCCCGGTCCTGTACCTGGGAAACGTGTTCGAGCGTCCCGAGGTGCGCGATCTCCTGGCCTGGCTGTCGCTTCTCTGCGATCCGCGTGCGATGGGGCTGGCGCGCGTATCGCCCCTTCCCGCGCTCGCCATGGACCTGGCTGACGTCGCAAGGGTCCTGGACCATGCGCGTGACCGCGACGGGGAACCGCTCGACTGGTGCAGGGACACGCCTCCCGACGGCTTGGGCGAGCGGGCGCGGGGATCGGTCGAGAACCACGAGCGGATCTCCCGGGGCTTGGGCCCGACATCGGATCCCTGGACGGCAACCGCCCTCCTCCTTCTCGACCGCAGCGGACTTGCCGCGTCGCTGTCCGAGGACGAAAGCGTGTCCGGGCGCTCCAAGGCCATCGCGGTCTGGCAGTTCATGAACTTCGCACGGACCCAACCCGGCGGCGGCCCGCGCGTGCAACACCTGCTCGAGAGGATACGGCGGATCTCCCTCCTGTCCGACGACCGCGAGCTGCGCAACCTGCCGGCTGCGGCGAACGGCATCGACGCGGTCAGGCTCATGACGATGCACGGCAGCAAGGGACTCGAGTTCCCGGTCGTCCACCTGCCCGGCATGAACTCCGACACGCTCCCGCGCCCCCCGAAGGCACCGGCCTGCCCGCCGCCCGTGGGCATGGTGGAGGGCGCGGCGTCCGGCGGGCGGGACGTCACCGACCGCGAGCACCGTGAAGAGCAGGAGTGCCTGTTCTACGTCGCGATGTCGCGCGCTCGGGACCGTCTGGTGCTCTACGCGGCGGAGAGGAGGTCGGACGGGGCATCCCGGCCGCGATCGCCCTTCGTCGAGCGGCTGGGGGCGGCCCTCGACCGCACGAAGGCGCATCCTCCCAGGATTGTGGACGACGAGACCGTCGCCCCCGTGGACGTTATGTTCAACCCCGGATTGACGATCACGCAGGCGCAACTCGCGCTCTACGAACGATGCCCTCGGCGCTACTTCTACACGCACGTCCTGCGCGTGGGCGGACGCCGGGTCTCGACGGCCTTCATGGACATGCACGAGGTGGTCCGGAAGGTGACCTCGACGCTGTCGGCGGACCCGGCGCTCCCGTCGACGGCCGACGCGGTGCGGACGCTGCTCGACCTTCATTGGGCCGCGTCGCCCCTCTCGGCGATTCCGGTCGAGGCGGGGTACCGGAGGGTCGCCGACGAGCTGCTCGCGTTCTTCCTGCTCAGCCGCGCCGGGCGGACGAGCGGTCCACCGGAACGGCTCAGCTTCGCCGCCGGGACGGCAACGGTGACCGTGGACGCCGATGAGACGTCGAACGACGGCGGCAAGACGTACAGGAGGATCCAGACGGGACATCACTCGTCGACGGCGTCCAAACTGAAGGCGCACGACGCCTTTCCGATCGCGGCTTCCCGTGCCTCGCCGGGAAGCCGGACGGAGATCGTCTACCTCTCCGACGGGGCGGTGAAACCCGTGGCGCCCAGGCCGAGGCAACTTGCCAAGCGGATGGCGGAGATCGAGACCGAGGTCGCGAACATCCTGGCTGGCCGTTTCCCCGCCAAACCCTCGGCCTACCAATGCCCGAAGTGCCCATGCCTCTTCGTGTGCGGCCCGCTGCCGCCCGGACGGCTGGAAAAAAAAGCTTGAGACCTTTCCCGGGTCGGGGCGAACCCGGGGATTGATCCTTCACAAGCGGCCGAAACCTTCCTCCAACAGCGGCCGCGGAGAAGGAACGACACAATGAAAGACGACATCGACCGCCCGGACCGCGACGAGGGCAAGGGACGCGGCCCCAAATCCAAGATGAAGTTCCTCCTCGCCGTCGACTCGGTGGACTTCAAGTCACTCGAAACGAACGATCCGATCCTGCTCGGACGCCAGGTTCTCGAGAAGCGCGGCCTGCGGCCGCCGGAATCCTTCAGCCTGTTCAACATCCTCCCGAGCGGCGACTTCGAGGACGTGCGCCCGGACGAGGAGCTCGACCTGCGCGAGGACGGCGTCGAGCGGCTCGTCGCCTTCTCGACGGACCGCGTCTTCCGCGCGACGCTGAACGGGCGGGTCATCGCCTGGGGAGCTGGGACCATTCCCGAGAGCGCCCTCCGCCTTCTTTCGGGCGTCGGCCCGGACGAGGCGGTCTTCCTCGAGATCCGCGGCGGCACCGACCGCTTAATCCCCGAGGGCGGGCACGCCGACCTGAACCCGAACGGCACCGAGGCGTTCATCACGGCACCGAAGCCGAAGCGCTACGTCTTCGTATTCAACGGGAAGCGGTACGAGAGCGCCGAGCCGCGCCTCACCGGGGCGCAGATCAAGGCCCTGATCCAGAACTGGAACCCCGAGCACGACCTCCTGCTCGAGGGCCACGGGAACGAACCAGATCGCGTCGTCGCGGACGACGAGCTTGTCGACCTTGCCGAACTGCACGGCCCGGTTCGCTTCTCGCAGGTTCCCAAGGCGAACTTCGGCTGATGCACGCGGTCACGGAACGCCAGTTGGCGGACCTGGGGGAGCGGTTCGCGACCGTCGACGCGACGCCGCTCCCCGACGGTTCCGTTCTCGTCAGGATCCACGACGTCGCCCTCCCCCCGGGCTGGTCGGCCGGCACGACGAACGTCCTGTTCGTCGTGCCGGCCTCGTATCCCTTCGCCGCACTCGACTGCTTCTGGACGGACGGGAGCCTCACGCTCGCGTCCGGCGTGGCTCCGCAGAACACGGCCATCAACCCGATACCCGGCGTGCCGCATGAACCCCTTCTCTGGTTCTCCTGGCACCTCACGGGCGCCTGGGACCCGAACCGGGACACCCTGTCGGGCTGGATGAACTCCGTGCTCGAACGCATGAGGAGAGCGACATGAGCGGACTACGTTTCTCCAGCCCAGGCTTCGGCGACCTCCGCGCCGCGCTCCTCGCGGACAGCACGGTCGAGGGTTGCGCCGCTGTCTTCGCCCGCTGGAACCGCGACGCGTCCTCGTGGGTCGTCTCCGACTGGGAGATGGCGCCGGAGGCGGCATACGAGCGGCGCGACAGGGTCTCGGCGATTCTCCGCGGAGCCTATCTCGCGGACCTCGCCAACCGCTCGCGGACGCGGGGCCTATCACTCGTCCTCGCCCACACGCATCCCGACGCCGTCGGGACGCCGCGCTTCTCGCCCGTCGACGATGCCGGCGAGAGGGAGATGGCCACGTTCCTCGGTCGGCGCGCCCCCGTCGGCGGACACCTGGCGCTCGTGGTCGGCCCACTGGGCTGCCGTTGTCGCTTGATGGGGACGGGCGGGGACGTGCCTGTCTGGGAGATCGGCGAGAATGCCATCCTGCGTTCGGGCCTCGGCGGCACCGCCGCCCCCTCCACGGAACATGATCGCCAGGTCCGCGCGTTCGGCGCGTTGGGCCAGGCGATCATGGGAGACCTGGATGTCGTCGTCGTCGGCGCCGGGGGCACGGGTTCGGTCGTGCTCCAGCAACTGGCGCATCTCGGGGTTCATCACCTGACCGTCGTCGATCCCGACGTCGTCGAAACGACGAACCTCAACCGCCTCGTCGGAGCCCGTCCCGGGGACGTCGGCTCAGCCAAGGTCGATGTCGCGCGCCGCGCCGTCCTGGCCGTCAACCCTCGAGCGCGGGTCGAGGCGATACGGGCGGACATCGTGGACGATGCGACGGCGGCCATCCTGCCCCGCTTCGACTTCGCGTTCCTTTGCACGGACTCCCATGCCAGCCGCGCGGTGGTCAACCAAGCCGCCTACCAGCATCTGGTGCCGACCATCGACATGGGCGTCAGCATCACGGTCGGCGCGGAAGGCGTCGAGCACGTCAACGGCCGGGTTCAGATGCTGGCTCCCGGGATGACCTGCCTGACCTGCACGCGGGCCCTCGACGCGGAACGGATCCGGCAGGAGATGCTGACGCCGGAGCAGCGTGCGGCGGACCCCTACGTTCAAGGCGTGCACGAGCCGCAGCCCGCCGTCATATCGCTCAACACGACGATGGCCTCCCTCGCCGTAACGATGTTCCTTGGCGCGGTCACGCCCGTGCCGTCCACCGCGCGCTTCCTTCTCTACGATGGCATCAGGGGTACGGTGCGCCCGACCGTCGCCAGGTCCCATCCCCACTGCATCGTCTGTTCGCCGGACGGCGCGTTGGCACGGGGCTCGCAATGGCCCCTTCCGACAAGGCCGGCGGGAGGCCGCGTTGCGGCTTGAGGCCTGCGCGGAAGCGCCCGCCGCCGCGGCTCGCCTCGCACCCTCGCGTGCCGGAACGGAACGGTCCCGTGATCCGGATCGCAGCATGCGGGAGGAATCGTTGGACGATCCCCCGGAGCGGCCCGTTCCGGCGGGATGTCCGATACCGTTGCCCGTCGCGAGACCTCAGCCGATCGGCTTGCCGGCGCCCGACGCGGGACGGTGCGCGCCCAACAGCGGTCGCCGCCCCACGAAACGACAAAACGGAAGGTCCGTCCGATGAGCGAACCCGCAAGACGGCTAAGACTGGTCGGAGCCGCTCCCTACCGCGAGGAGGCGGAAGCCCTCCTGGAGCGACCTGGCGATGCATCCCTCGTCGAGAGAGGCGTTACACGCGCGATGGTGTTGAGGTGCCCCGACGGTTGCGGCGAGACCCTGGTGGTGAACCTCGATCCCCGCTCGGGCAAGGCGTGGCGGCTGGACCGGCGTCAGAACTCCACCACAGTTTACCCGTCGGTCTGGCTCGACGGGGGGTGCAAGAGCCACTTCATCGTCTGGAGGGACACCATCTTATGGTGCGACCGGTTCGAGGACGGCAATGTCGAGCCTGCCTACGACCCGGCGCTCGAGGATGCCGTCCTGGAAGCCGTTCCGTTCGACAGGGATGTCGGGCCGGCCGAAGTCGGCGACGCGTTGGACGCGTTGGCCTGGGACGTCGCCAAGGCGCTGCGCCGCCTCGCATTGCGGGGTGCGGCGCAAGAAGGTGTGGGTCGCGCCCGCGGACGCTACCGCAGGAGGTGAAGTCGGTCAAAGGGCCTGTGGGGTGGGGGTCGGATGCGGACCGACTTCGCCGCCATGGTCACGTCCGCCGATCCGCGACGCGATCCTCGGTTTCGACTTCTCATGTATGTCGGCGATCGTGACGTTGGACATCGTGAAAAATCCGACCGCCGGCCCCGCGATCTACAAGTTCATCCACCTGCCATCCGAGAAGGCGCCTTGGGGGAAGTCCCCAATGGCACGCAGCCGGACGAAACGACTCACGCCGACCAACTCCGCCATGCCTATGCCGAGGCCGCGGGGGCGGCGTTCGTGGCATTCAAGGAGGTGGCCGCGATCCTGGCCACGGCCGCCACTTCGGTCGTCAGCGGACCCGCTACTGTGAGGCCGAGTCCTCTGCAAGGTTCACAGGGACAACACCGCATCCGGCGCGACCGATATTTTCGAGACGGACGTCTTCTGTCGTGTCGTCGAGGCGCATGTAGACGGCCCGGTGTCAGGGTGTCAGTACACCTCGGCGCATAAGTTCATGGCGAAGGTCCCGAGCTTGGTTATGCGTTCCTCGCGGTGCGATTTGGCAGTCCCTTCCAGGCGGCCGCCAAGCTGGCCAGCCGACGATTCGCGAACCTTCCAAAAATCCTGACTTCGTTTCAGGAGATAGTTCGCGAGCAGTCGTTTCAATTTCACCCAGCATCTGCAACGTTACGGAATCACTGGTTGGGCGAGAATGTGGCAATGGTGGAATTGTCTACCGAAGAACGCCACCAAAAAATTCTGGATCAAGCGAAATCAACCACTTATCGGCGTGTTGCGTCATTGTGAAGTCACGATCAAAGTCAGTTTTTTTGGAAAAAAATCAGGATTTTTGGAAATAAGGTCGCTGTAATTTGGAAGCGACAGCTTACTAGTTTTACGGTGGGCCCGGCAGGACTCGAACCTGCAACCAAGCGGTTATGAGCCGCCGGCTCTGACCATTGAGCTACAGGCCCGCCGCGTGAGCGTTAACCCAACTGGGACGCCGCCTCAAGCAAAGGTTGGGGCGGCAAAGCTTCCGCCGCATTCGCTTGGCAGGTGGTTCTGGCCATAGCCTCTGAGATGGAGTTCCGATGTCCGCTTCCCGCCGCCTCGCCCGCCCTGCCCTTCTCGTGCTGGCGCTGGGGCTCTCCTCGGCTGCCCTCGCGCAGACGCCGCCCGCTCCGCCCGCCACCGCCCAGCCCTCCGAGCCGCGGCGGCTGGCCGTTACGGGCGAGGGACAGGCCACGCGCGCGCCCGACCTCGCGCTCGTGCAGCTCACCGTCATGCGCCAGGGCGAGACGGCGCAGAAGGCGCTGGCCGACAACAACGCGGCCATGTCGGCCGTGCAGGGCGCGCTGCCCGAGTTCGGTCTCGAGGCGCGCGACGTCCAGACCTCGGGCTTCTCGATCGCCCCGCAATATCGCTACGACACCGCCTTGGACGGCACGCAGAGCCCGCCGACGCTGGTCGGCTACGAGGTGCGCAACACCATCACGCTGCGCGTGCGCGCGGTGGACAGGCTCGGCGAAATCCTGGACCGGGCCGTGTCGCTTGGCGTCAACGATGGCGGGTCGATCGAGTTCGCGGCGGAGGACCCGTCCGCCCTGCAGAACGAGGCGCGCCGGCAGGCGGTGGAGCGGGCCCGCGCCAGCGCGGAGGCCATGGCCGCGGCGGCGGGCCTGCGGCTCGGCGCGCTGATCAGCATCGAGGACGGCGCGACCGGCGCCGCGCCGCCGCGTCCCCTGGCCGAGATGCGCATGATGGCGGCCCCCGCCTCGCCCAAGGTGCCGGTGGCCGCCGGCGAGACGATGGCGAGCGCCAGCGTGCGCCTGGTCTTCGCACTGGAGAACTAGGCGGACAGGCCCTTCCGGTACCACCGCCGGAAGGGCATGCCCGTTCGGCTGCGAGCCCCCGGTGACGTTTCGCGCACGAGAAACGGCCGGAACCATCAATGGATACGAGAAAGGCCCGGAAGCGCCAGCTTCCGGGCCTTTCCGCCGGACGGCGACGCGCCGTCTCAGCGGCGGTCGATCACCGGGCAGCCGCGCGCCTGCGCGAAGGTGACGAGCACCGGGCGCCCGCCCCGGCGGAAGCCTTCCACCACGACGCGCCGGCGCCCGACATCGACGATGTCGACGCCGCGCAGGCCGAAGGCGCGGGCCTTCTCCAGCGCAAGGCCCGGACGGCAGATCCCCTGATCCCGCCAGCCGTCCCGGTCGCGTCGGTCACCCCAGTCCCGGCGATCGTCCCAGTCGCGACGATGATGGCGGCCCTCGCCGTCCCAGTCGCCGCGATACTGGATCTCGGTCAGGAGCGAGGCGGCGGGCGCCTGTGCGCGAGCGGGAAGAGCGGCTCCGACGAGAGCGGCGCCGAGCGTGGCGGCGGCCAGGAGCGCGGAGCGAAGGGGGGCGGCCATGGCGTAAGGTCCTTTCGGTGGGATGGAAGCCGAACCGCAGAATGGCCGCGCCGGACTGAACGTGGCCCGAGCGCCGCATTCAGCGCGCGTTCAGGGAGCGGAGTGCGACGACATCGCCACGAAACGATCCCGGCGGAAGATGGCACTCGTCTCAACCGGAGTGGTCGCCATGCCCCGTCCCATCGCCCGCCTTCTCGAATCCGCCCTCTTCACGCGCCTTGCCATCGTCCTCCTCACCTTCTGCTTCTGGGGCGCGGGCCTCGCCAAGCTCGCGGACTTCCAGGCCGCGGTCGCCGAGACGGCCTTCTTCGGCATCCAGCCCGCCGCCCCGATCACGGTCCTCGTGATCGCGACGCAGCTCGTCGGCTCGTTTCTTCTGATCACCGGCATCAAGCCCTGGCTCGGCGCCGGCGCGCTCGGCGTCTTCACGGCGCTCACGATCCCGCTCGTGCATCACTTCTGGAACCTGGAGGGCGAGGCCGCGATCGTGCATTTTCACACCGCGACCGAGCACGTCACGGTGATCGGCGGACTGATAGTGGCCGCGATCCTCGCCCACCGCCTCGAGACGGCGCGCAGCGCCGCAGCATCCGTCGAGCCCGCCGCCCCGTCGCGCTACCAGCAGGTCTGAGACGAGACGCCACGAAAAAGGGGCGCCCCTTGCGGGACGCCCCTTCTTGTTCGTTCGGCGTCGGATCGCCGCTCAGCTGTCCAGAAAGCTGCGCAGCTTGCGCGAGCGGCTGGGGTGCTTGAGCTTGCGCAGCGCCTTGGCCTCGATCTGGCGGATGCGCTCGCGCGTCACCGAGAACTGCTGGCCGACCTCCTCCAGCGTGTGGTCGGTGTTCATGCCGATGCCGAAGCGCATGCGGAGCACGCGCTCCTCGCGGGGGGTCAGCGAGGCCAGCACCCGCGTCGTCGTCTCGCGCAGGTTCGCCTGGATCGCGGCGTCGATCGGCAGGATCGCGTTCTTGTCCTCGATGAAGTCGCCGAGGTGCGAATCCTCCTCGTCGCCCACCGGGGTCTCGAGCGAGATCGGCTCCTTGGCGATCTTGAGGACCTTGCGGACCTTCTCGAGCGGCATGGCGAGCTTTTCCGCCAGCTCCTCCGGGGTCGGCTCGCGGCCGATCTCGTGCAGCATCTGGCGGCTCGTTCGCACGATCTTGTTGATCGTCTCGATCATGTGCACGGGGATGCGGATCGTGCGCGCCTGGTCGGCGATCGAGCGGGTGATCGCCTGCCGGATCCACCAGGTGGCGTAGGTCGAGAACTTGTAGCCGCGCCGGTACTCGAACTTGTCGACCGCCTTCATGAGGCCGATGTTGCCCTCCTGGATGAGATCCAGGAACTGCAGGCCGCGGTTCGTGTACTTCTTGGCGATCGAGATCACGAGGCGCAGGTTCGCCTCGACCATCTCCTTCTTGGCCTGCCGGGCCTCGCGCTCGCCCTTCTGCACCATCGACACGATGCGCCGGAACTCGGTGATCTCGAGCCCCGTCTCGGTGGCGAGGTTCTGGATCTCCTGGCGCAGGTTCGCAACGCCCCTCGGATCGCTGCCCGCGAAGCGCTGCCAGCCCTTGGAGGGAAGCTGGGCCACCTTCTCGTGCCAGTTCGGGTCGAGCTCGGAGCCCTGGTAGACCTTGAGGAACTCGTCGCGCTTCACGCCGTAGCTTTCGGCGAGGCGCAGAAGGCGGCCCTCGTTGCCGACGAGCCGCTTGTTGATGTCGTAGAGCTGCGCGACCAGGGCGTCGATGCGGTTCTGGTTGAGCGAGAGCGACTTCACCAGGGCGACGAGGTCGTCCTTCAGCTGGTTGCGCGAGCGCTCCTCCGCCGATGACAGGGCGACGGTCGCCTCGACGAGCTGGCTCTCGACCTGCTGGTCCTGCAGCTTGCGCAGGTCGCGGTAGTTCTCGGCGATCTTGTCGAAGGTCTCGAGGACCTGCGGGCGGATCTCGGCCTCCATCGCGGCGAGCGACAGGGAGTTCTCGAGATCGTCCTCGTCGTCGTCGTCATCCTCGCCGGGGCGCAGCTCGCCGGGCACGGGGGCCGCCGCCTCGCCCTCGGAGGGGGCGGCCTGCGGCATCTTCGCCTCGGGGCCGGCATAGGTCGCCTCGAGGTCGACGACCTCGCGCAACATGATGTTGCCCTCGTTGAGCTCCTCGCGCCAGATGATGATGGCCTGGAAGGTCAGCGGGCTCTCGCAGAGCCCCGCGATCATCGTCTCGCGGCCGGCCTCGATGCGCTTGGCGATGGCGATCTCGCCCTCGCGCGACAGGAGCTCCACCGAGCCCATCTCGCGCAGGTACATGCGCACGGGATCGTCGGTGCGGTCGCCCGCCTCCTTCTTGGGCGCGGCGGCGACCGCCGTGGAGCCGGTCTCGGCGACCTCGGTCGAGCCCTCGGACTCGCCCTCCTTCTCCTCGCCGTCCTCGGCCTCCTCGTCCTCGACGACGTTGATGCCCATGTCGTTCAACATGGCCATCAGGTCCTCGATCTGCTCCGAGGTCACGTCCTCGGCGGAGAGCACCGAGTTCAGCTTGTCCATGGACACGAAGCCGCGCTTCTTGGCGGCCTTGATCATCTTCTTGACGGCGTCGTCCGACAGGTCCAGCAGAGGACTGTCCGGCGTCTCCTGACGCTCCTCGACGGCCGCCTCGCCTTCCTTGGCCTTTGTCGCCATTCCCGTACGTCTCCACTTCGCGCCGGGCGTTCCCACGGAGAACCCGGGGCCTCGCGCGCCGCGCGCCGAGGACCTTGCGTGTCTTAGTAGATGAGCGGCCGTAAACGACCGCTTAACCATGATGACCGTCCGCTCGCGCGGTCGCTCGGCCTACTCGAAACTCGTCGCAGCCCTTCGCCGCTCGGCAGCTGTTTGCCGTGACATCACCCGTCGCGGCGGTGTTTTTTGGTTTCCCGACGTCCTGTCAAGAGCTTGCTGCCCCATGACGGTGCCCGGCGAACACGGAACCGACCCTCCCACGCCGGCGAATTGGGGACGTCAGATGCCCTTTGCAGGGCGACCCGACAAGACCCCGAACCCGTCGATGAGGGCTTCGGTTCCCGCTAGATTGTTGATCTCTCGGTTGATTTCAACGACCTGCGCCAAAGCGAAATCGTCGTCGCCGCGCGCCAGGGCATCCTCGGCGGCCTTGAGTTCCTTATTTAGGGAAATGGCGCGGTGCTGCAAGTGGAGCGCCTGACGCACCGCCTCGCGCGCGTCTTCCAGCGCCGCCTCGGGCAGGACCGGCCACAGGCGCACGAGGCGCAGGCCCTCCTCGAGGCGCGCGAAGATCTCCCCCATGCCGCGCCGGCCGAGCTCGGCCAGGATGTCGTCGCGCGAATGCGGCTGCTCGTCGGCATAGACGTCCACCACCGCCGAGCGGACGCGCTCGAGCTCGCGGTCCGTCAGCTCAAGGTCGGCGAAATAATCGAAGGCCTCGCGCAGCAGCGCGGGATGGTTCACGAAGCCGACGACGATCGAGGCCTCGCGCTGGTAGGCCTGCGAGGTGTGGGCGGCGCCTACCATCTTGGTGCGCGTCAGACGGTCCGAGCCGCGCTGCATGCCCGCGCTGCCCGCCGGGTTGCGCGAGAAGGCGGGCCGACCGCCCTCGCCGCCGCCGCCCCGGCGCGCGCCCTTGTCGCCGCGCGGCCCGCGCTCGCCGCGGCCGTAGCTCTGGGTCGCCTTCCCCACGCCGAAGAAGGCCGACAGGCGCTCCTCGGCGTCCTGCAGGTAGTGACGGCGCAGGGATTCGTCGCCGATCTGGCGCAGCGTGGTCTTCAGGCGCTGCTCCAGCTCGGCGCGCCGCTCGGGCGTGTCGAATCCGCCGCCGCCCGCCTCGCGCATCCAGATCAGGTCGGCGAGCGGACGGGCGCGCTCCAGAACGGCGCGCATGGCCTCCGCCCCGCCCGATCGGATCAGGTCGTCGGGGTCCTTGCCCTCGGGCAGGAGCGCGAAGCGCAGCGAGCGCCCGGGCTTCAGGTGCGGAAGCGCGAGGTCGGCGGCGCGGTTGGCCGCCTTGATGCCGGCCCCGTCCCCGTCGAAGCAGAGGATCGGCTCGGGCACGGTGCGCCAGAGAAGCTCCAGCTGGTTCTGGGTCAGCGCCGTGCCGAGCGGGGCGACCGCGTTCTCGACGCCCGCCTGGTGGAGGGCGATGACGTCCATGTAGCCTTCCGCCACGACCAGCGTGTTGGAAGCCTTCGAGGCGCGCCGGGCCTGGGCCAGGTTGTAGAGGACGTTGCCCTTGTGGAAGAGCTCGGTCTCGGGCGAGTTGAGGTACTTGGCGGGCGCATCGGACGACAGCGCCCGGCCGCCGAAGGCGATCGGCGTCTCTCGACCGTCGAGGATCGGAAACATCACGCGGTCGCGGAAGCGGTCGTAGCTGACGGCGATCCCTTCCCCGTGCACGACCAGCCCGGCGCCCTCGATCTCGGCCTTGCCGATGCCGCGATCGGCCAGGAACTGCTTCAGGCGGTTGCGGGAGTCGGGCGCATAGCCGAGCCCGAAGGTTTTCTGCGTGACGGGATGGAGCCCCCGGTCACGCAGGTAGCTCCTCGCCTTCGCGCCGTCGGCCTCCTGCAGCGTCTGGCGGAAGAACTCGGCCGCAAGACGCACGGCATCGGCGAGCGTCGCGCGCTCCCGGTCCCGCCGCTCGGCATCGGCGTCGCGCGCGGGCATCGGCACGCCCGCCTCGCCCGCCAGCCGCTCCACGGCCTCGGGAAAGCTCATGCCCTCCAGCTCCACCAGGAAGCGGAAGTGGTCGCCCGATACGCCGCAGCCGAAGCAGTGGTAGCGGCCCTTGGCGTCCTCGCAGTGGAACGAGGGCGACTTCTCGCCATGGAAGGGGCAGCAGGCCCACCAGTCGCCGCGCGAGGGCTGCGTCTTGCGCCGGTCCCACGTCACACGGCGCCCGATGACGTCCGAGATCGGGACGCGGGCGCGGATCTCGTCGAGAAAGGCGGGAGAGAAGCGCATGGAGATCATATCGTCCCGAGCGCAGCCGATTGCCAGTTTCGCAGGCGTCCAAGTCCCGTTATCCACGCCTGTCCACAGGCTCCGCGAACCAGCGGCCGGGGCGGGACGACGCATCGGGTCGGCCTCGATGCTTTGACCTGCCGCCCGAGCCGGCCTATCGAGGCCTCGCCCGTCATGCCCTGGAGGAGGACCCGCCGATGGACCAGCCCGCCGTTCCCGCCGAACTCCTCGAGATCCGTCGCTCGATCGACAACATCGACGCGGCCATGGTGCACCTCCTCGCCGAGCGCTTCCGCTGCACCAAGCGCGTCGGGCAGCTCAAGGCGACGCACAGGCTGCCGCCGGCCGACCCGGCGCGCGAGGCCCGGCAGGTCGAGCGCCTGCGCAAGCTGGCGAGCGACGCCGAGCTCGATCCCGACTTCGCCGAGAAGTACCTCGCCTTCGTGATCCGCGAGGTGATCCGCTACCACGAGGCCGCCGCGCGCGAGGCGACGGGGTAGGCTGCACACGAGCCATGCGGCGGGTGGGGGTTGCGCTCCCGCGCGCCAGCGGCGATAGGAACGCTCCGAAAGCGACAACGCCGCCTCGTCCGAGATGCCGGCCCATGCCCCGTCGCGTTTTGGAGTTGCCCCATGAGCGAGCCCTGGACCCCGCGTCGCCCGACCGCCCTCCTCGTCCTGGCGGATGGCACGATCATCGAGGGCGACGGCATCGGCGCGGAAGGTTCGGCGGTCGGCGAGGTCTGCTTCAACACCTCGCTCACCGGCTACCAGGAGATCCTGACGGACCCCTCCTACGCCCGGCAGATCGTCACCTTCACCTTCCCCCACATCGGAAACGTCGGCGCCAACGACGAGGACGTGGAAGACCTCGTGCCGGAGAACTCGGTCGGGGCGGTGGGCGCGGTGTTCCGCGCCGAGGTCTCGGCTCCCTCCAACTACCGCTCGGCGGGCGGCCTCGACGCCTGGCTGAAGAGCCGCGGCGTCGTCGCGATCTCGGGCGTCGACACGCGGGCGCTGACCGCCCTCATCCGCGAGAACGGCATGCCGAACGCCGTGATCGCGCACGCGCCGGACGGCGTGTTCGACCGCGATGCGCTGCTCGCGCAGGCGCGCGGCTGGTCGGGTCTCGTCGGCCTGGATCTGGCCAAGGACGCGGCCTCCTCGCGCACCGAGGTCTGGACGGAGGGTCCCTGGAACTGGGACCGGGGCTACGGCGCCCACGAGAATCCGAACTATACGATCGTCGCGATCGACTACGGCACGAAGCGCAACATCCTGCGCCTCATGTCGGGGCACGGCGCGCGCGTCGTGATCGTGCCGCCCGACGCCACGGCGGCCGAGATCATGGCCCACAAGCCCGACGGCATCTTCCTGTCGAACGGGCCGGGCGACCCGGCCGCGACCGCCGAATACGCAGCGCCCGTGATCGCGGAGCTCGCGCGCACCGGCACGCCGATCTTCGGCATCTGCCTCGGCCACCAGCTGCTGGCGCTCGCGCTCGGCGGGCGCACCGTGAAGATGCATCAGGGCCATCACGGCGCGAACCATCCGGTCAAGGACTTCACCACCGGCAAGGTCGAGATCGTCTCGATGAACCACGGCTTCGCGGTGGACCCCGCCTCGCTGCCCTCGAGCGTCGAGCAGACGCATGTCTCGCTCTTCGACGGCACGAACTGCGGATTGCGCGTCGCCGGCCAGCCGGTCTTCTCGGTGCAGCACCATCCGGAGGCGTCGCCGGGACCGCAGGACTCGCACTACCTGTTCCAGCGGTTCTTCGACCTCATCGACGAGCACCGGGCCACCCGATCGGCGGCCTGAGGGAGGGGGCGCGCAATGCGCCCTTTCCCACTGCTGCCCCCTCGCCTATAAGCCGCTTCTAGCCTGACGATCAGACCCTGCCCGACCTCGTCCGCCCCTCCCGGCGGCCGGGGCCTTCGGCGCAACAGCCACAACGGACCCGCCCCATGCCCAGACGCGACGACATCAAATCCATCCTGATCGTCGGCGCCGGCCCCATCATCATCGGGCAGGCCTGCGAGTTCGACTATTCCGGCACGCAGGCCTGCAAGGCGCTGCGGGCGGAGGGCTACCGGATCATCCTGGTCAACTCGAACCCGGCGACGATCATGACCGATCCGGACCTGGCGGATGCGACCTATATCGAGCCGATCACCCCGGACGTGGTGGCCAAGATCATCGCCAAGGAGCGTCCCGACGCGATCCTGCCGACCATGGGCGGCCAGACGGCGCTGAACACGGCGCTTTCGCTGAAGCGCATGGGCGTTCTCGACAAGTACGGCGTCGAGATGATCGGGGCCGACGCCACCGCCATCGACAAGGCCGAGGACCGCGCCCTGTTCCGCGAGGCCATGGCCAAGATCGGGCTGGAAACGCCGAAGAGCTTCCTCGCCAACGCCACCGAGGCCAAGGGCGCCGACCGCCTTCAGCACGAGGAGCGCCGCGCCGCCGCGATCCGGGAAACGGAAGCCGGCGACGAGCGCGAGGCCGCCCTGGCGAAGCTCGAGACCGAGTGGAACAACGGCGAGACCGACCGCAAGCAGCGCTACATGGCGCGCGCCATGGGCGCGGCGGCGGAAGCCCTGGAGCATGTTGGGCTGCCCGCCATCATCCGCCCCTCCTTCACCATGGGCGGCACGGGCGGCGGCATCGCCTACAATCGCTCGGAGTTCTTCGAGATCGTGGAGGGCGGCCTCGACGCCTCGCCGACGACCGAGGTGCTGATCGAGGAGTCGGTGCTCGGCTGGAAGGAGTACGAGATGGAAGTCGTCCGCGATCGCGCGGACAACTGCATCATCGTCTGCTCGATCGAGAACGTCGATCCGATGGGCGTCCACACCGGTGACTCGATCACCGTCGCCCCGGCCCTGACGCTGACCGACAAAGAGTATCAGGTCATGCGCAACGCCTCGATCGCGGTCTTGCGCGAGATCGGCGTCGAGACCGGCGGCTCCAACGTCCAGTTCGCGGTGAACCCCGAGAACGGTCGCCTCGTCGTGATCGAGATGAACCCGCGCGTGTCGCGCTCCTCCGCGCTCGCCTCCAAGGCGACCGGCTTCCCGATCGCCAAGATCGCGGCCAAGCTCGCCGTCGGCTACACGCTGGACGAGCTCCAGAACGACATCACCGGCGGCGCGACGCCGGCCTCGTTCGAGCCGACCATCGACTACGTCGTCACCAAGATCCCGCGCTTCGCCTTCGAGAAGTTCCCGGGCGCCTCGCCGGTGCTGACCACGGCCATGAAGTCGGTGGGCGAGGTCATGGCGATCGGGCGCACCTTCGAGGAGTCGCTGCAGAAGGCGCTGCGGGGACTGGAGACCGGCCTCGACGGACTGGACGAGATCACGATCCCGGGCCTCGGCGAGGGCGACGACAAGAACGCGATCCGCGCGGCGCTGGGCACGCCCACGCCCGATCGCCTGCGCATGGTCGCCCAGGCCCTGCGCGAGGGCGCGACCAAGGAGGCCGTCCACCGCGCCTGCAAGATCGACCCCTGGTTCATCGACCGCTTCCAGGCGATCGTGGACCTCGAGCGCCGCGTGCAGGAGCACGGCCTGCCGCAGGATAGCGACAACCTCCTGTTCCTGAAGTCGGCCGGCTTCTCCGACGCCCGCCTCGCCAAGCTTTCCGGCCAGTCCGAGGCCGAGGTGAAGGCGCTGCGCGAGCGCCTTGGCGTCCACCCCGTTTTCAAGCGCATCGACACCTGCGCCGCCGAGTTCCGCTCGCCCACCCCCTACATGTACTCGACCTACGAACGGCCCTTCGCAGGACAGGTGCGCTCCGAAGCCGATGTGTCGGACGCCCGGAAGGTCGTGATCCTCGGCGGCGGCCCGAACCGCATCGGACAGGGCATCGAGTTCGACTACTGCTGCTGCCACGCCGCCTTTGCGCTGCGCGACGCGGGGCTCGAGGCCATCATGGTCAACTGCAACCCCGAGACCGTCTCGACGGACTACGACACGTCGGACCGCCTGTACTTCGAGCCGCTGACCGCCGAGGACGTGCTGGAGATCCTGCGTGTCGAGAAGGCTCAAGGCACGCTGCACGGCGTGATCGTGCAGTTCGGCGGCCAGACGCCGCTGAAGCTGGCGGAAGCCCTGGAGGGGGCCGGCATCCCGATCCTGGGCACCTCGCCGGACGCGATCGACCTCGCCGAGGACCGCGACCGCTTCCAGCGGCTGCTGCACGACCTGTCGCTGCGCCAGCCCGAGAACGGCATCGCCCGCTCGGTCGAGGAGGCGCGCGTCATCGTCGAGCGCATCGGCTATCCCGTCGTGATCCGCCCCTCCTACGTGCTCGGCGGTCGCGCCATGGAGATCGTGCGCGGCGACACGCAGTTCGAGCGCTACATGCGCGAGGCCGTGGTGGTGTCCGGCAAGTCGCCGGTCCTGATCGACTCGTATCTCAGCCAGGCGATCGAGGTCGACGTCGACTGCCTGTGCGACGGTCGCGACACGTTCATCGCCGGCATCATGGAGCATATCGAGGAGGCCGGCATCCATTCCGGCGACTCGGCCTGTTCCCTCCCCGTGCATTCCCTCTCCTCCTCCATCGTGGCGGAGCTGGAGCGCCAGACGCGCGAGATGGCACTCGCTCTCAAGGTCGGCGGCCTGATGAACGTCCAGTTCGCCATCAAGGACGAGGAGATCTACGTCCTCGAGGTGAACCCGCGCGCCTCGCGCACCGTGCCCTTCGTCGCGAAGACCGTCGGCTCGCCGATCGCCAAGGTCGCCGCACGCATCATGGCGGGCGAGACGCTGGAGGCGGCGTTCGCGGCCTATGGCGGCAAGCCGGACGTCAAGAACCTCAAGCACATCGCGGTCAAGGAAGCCGTCTTCCCCTTCGCGCGCTTCCCCGGCGTCGACACGCTGCTCGGCCCCGAAATGCGCTCCACCGGCGAGGTCATGGGCCTCGACCGGGACTTCGCGGTGGCCTTCGCCAAGTCGCAGCTCGGCGCCTCGGTGGACCTGCCGCGCGACGGCACCCTCTTCGTCTCGGTGCGCGACGACGACAAGCAGGAGATGCTGCCGACCGCCCGCCGCATGGCGGAGCTCGGTTTCCGCATCTCCGCGACCGAGGGCACGCAGCGCTTCCTCGCCGAGAACGGCGTGCCGGCCGAAAAGGTCAACAAGGTGCTGGAAGGGCGTCCCCACATCGAGGATGCGATCCGCAACCGGCAGGTCCAGGTCGTGCTCAACACGACGGAAGGGGCCAAGGCGCTGTCGGACTCGCGTTCGCTGCGCCGCGCCGCGCTGATGCACAAGGTGCCCTATTACACGACGCTGGCGGGCATGGAGGCGGCTGCGGAAGCGATCGCCGCGCTGCGGGCCGGCAACCTTGAAGTGCGGCCGCTTCAGTCTTACTTTCTCTGACGCTTGATCCCGCGAGGGGCGGCTCCGTTCCGGGGCCGCAAGGGCTCTCCTGCAAAAGGTTGCCCGCAAGAATCACCGGCTGGTTCCCGCCTCAGAACGGGGACCGGTCTTCTTTCGCGTCGGCGGGCCGCCGGCGCCGCGCTTCCGGCTCCGGCCGGGGCCGCAAGTCGAAGAGGTAACGGGCATGGACAAGGTGCCGATGACGAGCGCTGGCTTCGAGTCCCTCAAGGAGGAACTGCGCCGCCGTCAGCAGGAGGAGCGCCCGCGGATCGTCGAGGCCATCTCCGAGGCCCGCGCCCATGGCGATCTGTCGGAGAATGCCGAGTACCACTCCGCCAAGGAGGCCCAGAGCCTCAACGAGGGCCGCATCGCCGAGCTCGAGGACCTGACGGCGCGCGCCGAGGTGATCGACGTGGCCAAGCTCTCGGGCGACAAGGTGAAGTTCGGCGCGACCGTCAAGCTGGTCGACGAGGACACGGAAGAGGAGAAGGTCTACCAGATCGTCGGCGACCAGGAAGCCGACGTGAAGAAGGGCCGCATCTCCATCTCCTCGCCCATCGCGCGCGCCCTGATCGGCAAGGGCGAAGGCGACACGGTCGAGGTCGCGGCCCCCGGCGGCGCCCGTTCCTACGAGATCCTGGAGCTGCGCTGGGCCTGATCCCGCGCCGCCCTCGTCCGATCTGATCCGGAGCGAGGGCGAAAAGCGCAGAGCATGGGATCGAACTCCCCGAGGCGATTGCCCGGGGTCAGATCCCATGCCCGTCGCGGCCGCCGAACACGTCGCCTGATCCCTTGATGACCGTTTCCGACCCGCACGTCGTCACGCCCAACTTCAAGCGGCGACTGTCCGGCGTCACCTCCACCATCGTCCAGCTCGTGCCCGAACACGCGCGGCGTCTGCGCGTCGCAGCGCTCGGGCCGGGCCTGCCGGCGCATCTGCCGAGGCTCGACTGGCGCGGTCTCCTGCGCCTCGCGCGCGCCCCGGCCGATCGTCCCTTCCGCATCTGGCACGCGCGGCGCAACGTCGAGATGCTGCCGGGCATCTTCTTGCGCGATGTCCTTCGCTGGCCGATCCGGCTCGTCTTCACCTCCGCCTCGCAGCGCCGCCACACGCGCTACACGCGCTGGCTGATCGGCCGGATGGACGCCGTGATCGCGACCTCGGCCAAGACCGGCGCCTATCTCACGGTTCCCCATGCGGTGGTCACGCACGGCATCGACCAGTCGCGCTTCCGGCCCGCGCCCGAGGGCCGCGCGGAGCGGCGCAGGGCGCTCGGCCTTGCTCCCGACCTGCGAACCGCCGGTTGCTTCGGGCGCGTGCGCCACCAGAAGGGCACCGATCTCTTCGTGGACGCCATGATCCGCCTCCTGCCGGACCATCCCGGCTGGCAGGCGGTGATCGCCGGCCGCGCCACCGCAGAGCACGAGGGGTTCGAGCGCGAGCTGAAGGCTCGCGTGGCGGCCGCGGGGCTCGAGAGGCGCATCCGCTTCGTCGGCGAACACCGCGACATCGAACGGTGGTACGGGGCGCTCGACCTCTTCGTCGCGCCCCAGCGCTGGGAGGGCTTCGGCCTGACGCCGCTGGAGGCCATGAGCTGCGGCGTGCCCGTGGTGGCGGCCGATGCGGGCGTCTTCGCCGAGGTCGTTCCCGAAAGCGCCGGCCGCATCGTGCCGCCGGGCGACCTCGACGCCATGACGGCGGCGATCCGATCCTTCCTCGCCGACGAGGCCGCGCTCGCGCGGGCCGGCGCGGTGGCGCTGGAAACGGCGCTGCGCGACTTCCCGCTGGAGCGTGAGGCGCTTCAGATCGAGGCGGTCTACGAGGCGCTCTGGTCGGGAAAGTCGGCCGCGACCACGGGCGTTCGCCGGTAGGTCGAGGGGCCGAGCCGCGCCAGATGGTGGCCGAGGAGCCGCGCCTGCGCCGCGATGCGACGCGCGAGGAAGGGCAGGTTGGCGCGGGCGACGGGCAGACGCGCGCGCGGCTGGTGGATCATGGTCGCGCCGTCCACTCCCGCGCTCCGGCCCGTCAGCCGGGCGAAGAGATGCGCCTGGATCGCGAGCGCCGGCTCGGCCTGAAAGAGTTGGAGGTTCGGGCAGGTGAAGAGGAAGGCGTCGGCCGGCGCCGCGCCCCGCCGCTCCAGCGAGGCAAGCAGCCGCCGCGCGCCCGCCGGACACAGGAGGTAGGCGGCCGAGCCTGACTTGTCGCGATGCGTGCGCCGGACCGAGAGCCCCTCTCCCACCGGAACGCGGCGGCGCGACACGAAGCGCCGGCGGCCGAAGCTTTCGATGTTCACCATCTCCGCCTCGACCTGCGGAAGCGCGCGCAGCGCCTCGGGCAGGCGGCGCGAGAGCACCGCGTCGTCCTCCAGCACCAGGACCGGTCCGGCGCCCGCTGCCACCTCGCGCCAAATCGCGGCGTGCGACAGGAGGCAGCCGAGCTCGGGGCCGCTCAAGGGCCGCTCCCAGCGCCGGTTGATGCGACGCTCCAGATCCGGCGCGATGTCGGCCGTCTCCACCGCCCGCCGCCGCTCGAAGGCAAGGCCGAGGCCGGCGAGCTGCCGCGCCATGAAATCGAGGCGCGCCGTGGCGCGGTCGAGGTTGATGACGCGGATCGGGATCGACTCCATGCGCGTCGCTCTAGGCCGCCGGCGGGCGGCGCGTCCAGTGCGCCGCCCGTTGCGCCTACCGGATGCCCAGCCCGTCGTGCCGGTTGAGGCGTCGGTAGAGCCCGTCCTCGCGCGCCATCAGCTCCGCGTGGCTGCCGTCCTCGGCGATCCGCCCCCGGTCGAAGACGAGGATGCGGTCGAGTTCGCGCACCGTGGACAGGCGATGCGCGATGACGAGGCTGGTGCGCCCGCGCATCAAGCGCTCCATCGCCAGCTGGATCAGGCGCTCGGACTCCGAATCCAGCGCCGAGGTCGCCTCGTCGAGCACGAGGATCGGCGCGTCCGCCAGGAAGGCTCTGGCCAGCGCCACCCGCTGCCGCTCGCCGCCCGACAGCTTGACGCCCCGCTCGCCCACCATCGTGTCGTAGCCGGCGGGAAGCTGCTCGATGAAGCGGTCGGCGCTGGCAAGGCGAGCCGCGCGCTCGATCTCCTCTCGTGTGGCGTCGGGCCGGGCATAGGCGATGTTGTCGCGAAGCGTGCGGTGGAAGAGCACCGATTCCTGCGGCACGATCGCGATCTGGCGGCGCAGCGAGCCTTGGGCGACCATCGAGACGTCCTGTCCGTCGATCAGGATGCGCCCGCCGTTCACGTCGTGGAGCCGCTGGATCAGCTTCACGAAGGTCGTCTTGCCCGAGCCCGACGGCCCCACCAGCCCGACGCGCTGCCCGCCGGGGATCGCGACCGTGAAGTCCTCGTAGAGCGGCGTGTCGTGGCCGCCGTAGTGGAACCGCACCGCCTCGAAGCGGATCGCACCTTCCCGCACGACGAGCGGCTGTGCCCCTTCGGCGTCGCGGATGCCGGGCGTGCCACGCTCGAGATCCACCAGCTCCTCCATCTCGTTGACGGAGCGCTGGAGGTTGTTCACGTGCATGCCGATGTCGCGAAGGTAGCCGTGCACCACGAAGTAGGTGGTGAGGAGATAGGCGACGTCGCCGGCCGACGCCGCGCCGGTCCGCCAGAGGTGGAGGGCCGCCAGCGCGATCGCGACGCGGATCGCCCACAGGACCGCGACCTGCGCGGTGCCCGCCCAGGTATGCCGCATCCAGGTGCGCGCGGTCTGCCGGCGCCAGTCGCCGAGCGCGTCCGACAGGCGCTCCTCCTCGCGCGTCTCCGCGCCGAAGGCCTTCACCACTGCGTTGCAGCCGAGCGCGTCGGCGAGCACGCCGCCGACCCGCGTGTCGAGCTTGTTGGACAGGCGCGAGGCCGGCGCGACGTAGGCCACCGACAGCCAGACGGTCGCGAGCACGTAGAGAACCGCGCCGAGCCCCATGACGAGGCCCATCAGCGGCCACTGCGCGGCGAGAAGCGCGACCGTGCCGACGAGCACCACGACCGAGGGCAGAAGCGCCAGCAGGAGCACATCGTGCAGGAGGTCGAGCGACCACATGCCCCGCGTGATCTGGCGCACCGTCGAGCCCGAGAAGCTGCCGGCATGCCAGTCCGAGGAGAAGTGCTGGACGCGCGCGAAGGTGCGCCCGCCGACGCGGCTCATGATGCGCAGCGTCATCGGCACGACGCTCGCCCAGGCGAGATGCCGGAAGGCCACGAACAGGAGCCCGAGCACCGCCATGGCGCCGAGCGCCTCCAGCGCCCGGACCAGCGCGTCCGGCCGCGCGCCGTCCGTCGTCAGCGCGTCCACGAGGCGCCCCGCGAAGAAGGGAATGAAGACGTCGGCGAGCGTCGCGAGCGTGATCGCGCCCGCCACCATGGCGACGCGCGGCTTTTCGGAACGCCAGTTGCGGACGGTATAGGCGAGGACGCGACGGATCGCGCCCACGCGATCGGTCTCGATGGTCTGAACGGTCATGAGGCCAAGAACGGCGCCGTGCGGGGCGACCGTCTCCCATAGCGACGCGAGGACCCATCACAGGTCGTTCGGCCGGAAACGCAGGAACGGGTGCGGAGCCTTACGAAAGAGGCCGCGACACCGGGGAGATCGAGGGCGGGCGGCTAGCGCCGAACGGTCGATCGCGGGCCCTTCGGGTACCCCGTGCCGGCCGCGGAGCGCAGCACGGACGGGTGGCGAAGGGCACCGGCGGGGGTGGAGATATGATCCGTCACGTCAGTCCCTCCCCG